>NZ_JALJRK010000066.1 GCF_024519725.1 Microvirga sp. Mcv34
TCGCCTCCAAGGTGAATGTGGGCATGGTCGGCATCAACGTGCCGATCCCGGTGCCGCTCGCCTATTACACCTTCGGCGGCTGGAAGGCCTCCGGCTTCGGCGACCTCAACCAGCACGGCCCGGACGCGGTGCGCTTCTACACCAAGACTAAGACGGTCACGTCCCGCTGGCCGTCCGGCATCAAGGAAGGCGCGGAATTCTCCATTCCGACGATGAAGTGAGGACGGCTTGACCCCCGCTTCGCGAAAAACTCTCGCCGCCGCTCTCACCCTGGGAGCGGCGGTTTTCGCATGGCCGGTGCAGGCGCTTCAATGTCCCCTCCCGCCCTATTCGCGAGACATTCCGGCCTCTAGACCAGCGTCTGAGCTCGCTTCCGATTATGCTCGGGAACGCGTTGCGGACATGCAATCGATCTTTATCGGCCGCGTTACTTCTGCCGAATACGTTCCCCTGGCAAGGCAAGGCGGCATCTTTGTCGTCACGTACGAAGTCTCTGAATGGTTGAAGGGTAACGGCGGATATTATGCAAAGGTCATCTGGTATCCAGCCATTCCCTGCGTGGACAACTGCCCAGTTGAAGAGACAATCCACAATCTGGAGGGCGATAAAACGATCGCGATCTTCTTCGTGGAGCCACTGAGCAGGAATTTTGAGCTTGCAGCAGGTCGGAGCGGGCGTTGGGACGGTGAGAACCGTCTCTGCGGGAACCCTTCCCCAATCGCGATTGCTAGGGAAATTTTGCCGACACGCGCGAGCGCTGAATACAATGAAGTTCTTTTCAGGAACGCGCTAAGATCCGAGATCGAGGCTCTAAAGAAAAGACCACCACCTTGATCCAGGCTCCTGGGATCTCGCTTCCGTGATTAGCAAAGAGTCGAACTACAGGACCGTCCAATAAGCGCTAAGATCGCGTCATGACCCAGTTCTCACTCACCGGAGACCAAATCGCCGTCCGCGACATGGCGCTCACGTTTGCTGCGGACAACCTCGCCCCCCCATGCCCTCGAATGGGACGAGAAGAAGCATTTTCCCGTGGACGTGATGCGGGAGGCGGCCGGCCTCGGCATGACGGCGATCTACACCCGCGACGGCGACGCCGCCCGTGACTTCGCCTCCAAGGTGAATGTGGGCATGGTCGGCATCAACGTGCCGATCCCGGTGCCACTCGCCTATTACACCATCGGCGGCTGGAAGGCGCGGAATTCTCCATTCCGACGATGAAGTAAGCAACAATAGGCAGCAAGAAGCGACAGCCGAGGATTGCACCCCGGCTGCCCGTAAAATCAGACGAGCATGGTGAACCCGTGTCGGGCGGCGGCCGTCATGACCCGCCCGATATCCTCCTCCGAAGGCGGTCCGGGAGGCGGCGCGACCGGGGTGCCGACATCCTTGAAGAAATCGATCATTCGGCGATCCGCAATGAGCATCATCCGAGCTTCCTCGTTGCTCGCATTGCGATAGCCGTGCGGCACACCCCCTGGCACTGTGAAGACATCGCCGGACTTGGCCTTGACCTCCAGGGGCCCTTTTTCCGTCTCGCACCAAAAAAGAATCGTGCCGTCGAGAACGCGCAGAATTTCCGGAGCGGGATGCATGTGCGGAGGCGTACCGCTTCCCGGCGGCACGGTGACATCGACGATATAGAGATCCTGATCCTCAAGATGCCCAATGATGGACACACGGTCGCTCAGCACCCAGATCGAATGGGCCTGCGTAATGCCGTGAAGAACGGCACGGCGGAGGGGTTTATCGGTCATTGTCAATCGTCTCCCTTCGCTAATGGTTCAATGAAAAGTCTATAGAGCCGCGTTTGTGAGAGGAACCGCATGACGCTTCGCAGTGGCGGCAGCGCCGGGTCCTCAGGCGTCGTGTCGTCCCTCAGGAGCTCGCGCCAGTTCGGGACCCGATGCTTCAGGTCGACGCGGTCTGCCATATCGAAATCGATGTGCTTCATAAGGATCGAATTCCTTTCGTCGATTCCGTATCCATGGCGTGCTTCTTTCGTTTGGCCTCGTTGATGAGGGTTCTGATCGCCCAGGAGACCGCTTCGCCGCCTTCGCGCCCGGAGAGCCCCCAATAATCCTTGAACGTCAGCCAGGCTGTGGCGCTGTAGAGCAGCTGGATTACAGCTTCGAGCTTGACGGCCTCCTCTGGGGACATGCCCGCCGTGACATCCGCAAGGCACGTCCTGAAGGCGGCGCGGCGTTCTTCGCCGGCGCGCAGCCGCATGGCATAGCCAGCCGCCGACAGGTGTGATGCACGGACGACGCCCGCGACGCTCTCCAGGGACTCGAACAGCTCGACTGGGCGGCAAACGAGGTCTTCCTCACTCCGAGGAAAGCCAGCGCCTGACGACGCGTTGATATGAAGCCAGAAAGCATCGATCAGCTCTTCCTTGGTAGCGAAGTAGCGAAAGATGGTGCGCCGGCTGATGCCAGCCGCACTCGCAACCTCGTCCAGCGAGAACGCATGCTCGGGATTCTGGTCGAGCAAAGCTCCCACGGCCGCCAGGATGCGCTGGCGGGTGGCATCGACCTGCTCCCTTCGGATGGCGCTTTCGTAGGTTCGGGTCTGCTGCCTAGTATTCATGTCACGATAGGTGACATGAATATGAGAATGACGCAAGGGCTTCCGCTTCTGATCTCATGACGATCGGAGGCACGAGACAGCCGGTCTTGGGAGTCCACAGCCCTCCTCCCGCCGAAAGTCGGCTTGCCCGCATGGCACTGCCGGGCCAGATATGGGGCATGACCCAGTTCTCTCTCACCGAAGACCAAATCGCCGTCCGCGACATGGCGCTCGCGTTTGCTGCGGACAACCTCGCCCCCCATGCCCTCGAATGGGACGAGAAGAAGCATTTTCCCGTGGACGTGATGCGGGAGGCGGCCGCCCTGGGCATGGCGGCGATCTATACCCGCGACGATGTGGGCGGATCGGGCATGACGCGGCTCGACGCGGCGCTCATCTTCGAGGCGCTGGCCACCGGCTGCCCGGCCGTATCGGCGTACCTGTCGATCCACAACATGGCGACCTGGATGATCGACCGCTACGGCTCGGAAGAGCAGCGCCAGCGCTACATCCCGCGCCTCGTCACCATGGAGCTGATCGCGAGCTATTGCCTGACCGAGCCGGGCTCGGGCTCGGACGCGGCGGCGCTCAAGACCCGGGCGGTGCGCGACGGCGATCATTACGTCGTCAACGGGGTGAAGCAGTTCATCTCGGGCGCGGGCACCTCGGACATCTACGTGACCATGGTGCGCACGGGCGAGGACGGCCCCTCGGGCATCTCGACCCTCGTGATCGAGAAGGACATGCCGGGCGTGTCTTTCGGCGCGCAGGAGAAGAAGATGGGCTGGAACGCGCAGCCCACCGCCGCCGTGATCTTCGAGGACGTACGCGTGCCCGTCGCCAACCGGCTTTCGGACGAGGGCCAGGGTTTCAAGATCGCCATGTCGGGCCTCGACGGCGGGCGCCTCAATATCGGCGCCTGCTCGCTCGGCGGCGCTCAAGCGGCGCTCGACAAGGCGCTCGCTTACGTGAACGACCGCAAGGCCTTCGGCCGGCGCATCGCGGATTTCCAGGCGCTTCAGTTCAAGCTCGCCGACATGGCGACGGAGCTCGAAGCGGCGCGCACCTTCCTCTGGCGCGCGGCCTCCGCGCTCGATGCGAAAGCGCTCGACGCCACGAAGCTCTGCGCCATGGCCAAGCGCATGGCGACCGATGTCGGCTTCCAGGTGGCGAACGACGCGCTGCAGCTTCATGGCGGCTACGGCTACCTCGCCGATTACGGCGTGGAGAAGATCGTGCGGGACTTGCGCGTTCATCAAATTCTTGAGGGCACCAACGAGATCATGAGGCTCATCGTGGCGCGTGATCTGGTGGGACGCGGGAATCGATGATCGTACGATCCCTCGGGCTCGGTTTCGGTCTGGCTGCCGTCATCTTCGCGCTGTTCCATGTCGCCGGCCCATGGTTCTTCCTCGAAGGACGCCGCCCGTTCCAGCTCAACTTCACCTTCGGAGGGGCGCTCGGCCTCATGCTCGGCCTGTCGGCCCCGGCGATCCTGCGCGTGCCGGCGAAAGCCGGGCTGCACGCCATGGCGCTCGTCGCCGTGCCCGGGATGCTGATCATGGCGGCCGTCGGGTCTCATTTCGCCGTATTCTTTCCGAGCCTGAACCCATCGCTCGACAAGGTCTTCGGTTCGCTCATGCTCTGGTTCTACGGGTTCGCCTTGGCGGGGTCGCTCTGGAGAGCGCGCGGCGCGTGAGGGCACGCCTCATCGCAAAATCTCACAACAAGACGGGAGGATTCTCATGACCACCATCGCGTTCATCGGCCTCGGCAACATGGGCGGCCCCATGGCGGCCAATCTCGTCAGGGCCGGGCACAAGGTCACCGGCTTCGACCTCTCGCCCGCCTCCTGCGATCAGGCGCGCCACGACGGAGCGAGCATCGCCGCCTCGACCATCGATGCGGTGAGGGATGCGGAGATCGTCGTCACCATGCTGCCCGCCGGCAAGCACGTGCTCTCGGTCTGGGCGGACATTCTCTCCTCCGTCAAGGAAGGCGCCCTGCTGATCGACTGCTCGACCGTCGACGTGGAGAGTGCCCGCAAGGCCCATGTGATGGCCCGCGAGCAGGGGCGCAACCTGGCGAGCCTCGACGCTCCGGTGTCGGGCGGCGTCGGCGGCGCCAAGGGCGCCACGCTCACCTTCATGGCGGGCGGCGCGAAAGACGCCTTCGACCGGGCCGAGCCGATCCTTGCGAGGATGGGCAAGAAGGTGGTCCATTGCGGCGAGGCCGGCGCGGGCCAGGCGGCGAAGATCTGCAACAACATGATTCTCGGCATTTCGATGATCGGCGTGGCGGAAGCCTTCGTGCTCGGCGAAAAGCTCGGCCTGTCGCATCAGGCGCTCTTCGACGTGGCCTCCACCTCGTCGGGGCAGTGCTGGTCGCTCACCACCTATTGCCCGGTGCCCGGTCCCGTGCCGGCCTCCCCGGCGAATAACGGCTACAAGCCGGGTTTCGCCGCGGCCCTGATGCTCAAGGACCTGAAGCTCGCCCAGGAGGCCGCCCTCGCGTCCGGCGCCTCGACCCCTCTGGGCGCCGAGGCGGCGCAGCTCTACGCCCTGTTCAACAATGCCGGGCATGAGGGCGACGATTTCTCGGGGATCATCAACTTCATCCGCGGGCAGCGGGACTGATCGAAACGGACGGAAAGGCCGAAGGGGATCCACGATCGGGCGCAACGCCATGGATCCCTTTGAAGGATCCCTTTCCCGCCATGCGTGCGCCGGGGACGCCCCCCACGTCATGTCCGGTCTCGCGCCGGCATCGGAGGCGGCGGCGAAGGAGGGCTATACCCCTCCTGGGGAAGAGACAATGGAAGGCGTGTGTTGCATCGCACCTACAGCTTTTCGCTTTCCCGTCCATTAGGCTTTCCGCTCCTGAATGCTCAAAAGTCGATCGCCTGTCCGCATGATCCGCCCCGTTGCCCAAGCGGCCAACCCTTCAGCCGATGCCGCCGCCATGCTGCGGCGCCTCGGCTTCGCGCTCCTGTTCTTCGCCGTTCCCCTGGCGGCCCTGTTCACGCGGCGCGCTCTCGTGGTCATGGCTCCCCTGGCGGTCATTCTCCTCGTCCTCGCCTCGGTGCTCGACGGCAGTGCCCGGAACGCCTGGGACAAGCTGGTCGCGCTCACCGCCTCCCCGGGCGGCATCGCGGGGCTCGTACTGCTCCTCTGGGCCGGGCTTTCCCTGGCCTGGACGCCCTTCCTGCCTCAGGCATCCGAGCGGCTTCTCAACATCATCGGCATGGCCCTCATGGGGCTGGGCGGATATCTCGCCATCCCTGAACGGATGCGCTCGGCCAACCTTTATCTCCTTCCCGTGGGCGTCGGCCTCGCGGCCGTGATCGCCATCGGCCTGACGCTGACCGGCGGCAGCCGCCTCGATCCAGGCGGCCTGAGTTTGGAGCGCGGCATGCTCATGCTGGTGCTGCTCGTCTGGCCCGCCGTTGCCTGGCTTCATTCCCGCGGGCGCAACCTGGAAGCCCTCGGTCTCGCGCTCGCCGTGGCCGTCTGCTCCCTCCTGACCCGCGACGGCCTGCCTCTCTATGGTCTGGCGGCCGGCGCCGCCGTGTTCGTCGTCACGGCCTGGAACCCGGTCCTCGGCGCCCGCCTGACCGGGTTCGCCATGGCGGGCCTGCTGCTGTTCGCGCCCGTCCTGCCGTTCCTCCTGAAGCCCCTGGCGACAGGTCTCCTCGGGGCGGGCTCGCCGACGGCGCTCGGCCTCGAGGCGTGGCGCCACATCGTTCTCGAGGAGCCGCAGCGGCTTCTGACCGGGCACGGCCTGGAGACGGCCCTGCGCGGACGCTTCGTCGGATTGCTGCCGCCGAACGCGCCGTCCACCCTGCTGTTCGAGGTTTGGTACGAGCTCGGCATCGTGGGCGCGGTGGCCGGCAGCGTCCTGCTGTATCAGGTCGTCGTCGGGGCGGAGAGCCATCGCGCCACCGTGGCGCCGAGCATCATGGCGGCGTTCGCCTGCACCTACGCCCTGGGCTGCCTCGGCATCGGCACCACGCAGGTCTGGTGGTTCACGGCGCTCCTGGTCCTGGTTCTGATCTTCGTCGCCATCGAGCGCGGGCAGTTCCGCACGAGCCGCCCCAAGGCCGTTTTGCGCCGCACAACGTAAGGACACCGTCTTCTTCTTAGGGAAGGATTGACGGAAGGGCATCGCCTCTGCTTGGCTGGCAGCTTCCGGATTCTTGACCCGAGGAACGACATGCCGATCATCAACCGCGTCGCCGATCTTACCGATGAAATCACTGCCTGGCGCCGCGACTTCCATGAAAACCCGGAGCTGCTGTTCGACGTGCATCGCACGGCCGGCATCGTGGCCGAGAAGCTGAAGAGCTTCGGCTGCGACGAGGTCGTGACCGGCCTCGGACAGACCGGGGTCGTCGGCGTGATCCGGGGCCGGACGAACAATTCCGGCAGGGTGATCGGCCTTCGCGCCGACATGGACGCGCTTCCCATCGAGGAGGCGACCGACGTTCCCCACAAGTCCAAGGTGCCGGGCAAGATGCATGCCTGCGGCCATGATGGCCACACGGCGATGCTGCTCGGGGCGGCGAAGTACCTGTCCGAGACGCGCAACTTCGACGGCACCGCAGTGGTGATCTTCCAGCCGGCCGAGGAAGGCGGCGGCGGCGCCAACGAAATGCTCAAGGACGGCCTGCTGGAGCGCTTCGGCGTGCATGAGGTCTACGGCATGCACAACATGCCGGGCATCCCCGTGGGCCAGTTCGCCATCCGGCCCGGCGCGATGATGGCCGCGGCCGACCGTTTCACGATCCAGATCGAAGGCAAGGGCGGCCACGCGGCGCGCCCGCACGATTGCATCGATCCGGTGGTCATCTCGGCCCACATCATCACGGCCCTGCAGACCATCGCGTCGCGCAGCGCCGACCCGCTCGATTCGGTGGTGGTTTCCGTCTGCACCGTGAAGGCGGGCGAAGCCTTCAACGTGATCCCCCAGACCGCGACCCTGCTCGGCACCGTGCGCACCCTCTCGCCTGAGGTGCGCGACCTTGCCGAGATCCGCATCCGCGCCATCGTGGACAACGTCTGCGCGGCCTTCGGGGCCAAGGCTGCGGTCGAGTACGACCGCGGCTATCCGGTGACCATGAACGACCCGGACAAGACGGAGTTCATGGCGAATGTCGCGCGTGCCGTCGCGGGCGAGAACGGCGTCGACACCACGGTGCTCCCGCTCATGGGCGCCGAGGATTTCTCCTACATGCTGGAGGAGCGCCCGGGCGCCTACATCTTCCTCGGCAACGGCGATACGGCAGGCGTCCACCACCCGGCCTACGACTTCAACGACGAGGCGAGCCCCTACGGCGTCTCGCTCTGGGCGAAGATCGTCGAAACCGGCATGCCGGCGCGCTGAATCCAGTCAGCGAGAACCGCCGCCGGAGAGATCCGGCGGCGGTTTTGTTTTGCCTGCCCCTCAGTGCAGGACCATGTTCGTGAACGGCGAGACATAGGCCTGCAGCATCACGAGTCCGCCGACCAGGCAGGCGAGCACGATGGAGTGCCAGAACACGAAGCGCAGAATGCTGCCCTCATGGCCGAACCAGTTCGTGGCCGTGGAGGCCACGACGATGGATTGCGCGTCGATCATCTTGCCCATCACGCCGCCGGACGAGTTCGCCGCCGCCATGAGGATGGGCGACAGTCCGAGCTGCTCCGACGTGATCTTCTGGAGACCGCCGAACAGCACGTTGGATGCGGTATCAGACCCCGTCAGCGCCACGCCCAGCCAGCCGAGCAGGGTGCCAAAGAACGGGTAGAGGATCCCGGTTCCGGCGAAGGCGAGGCCGAGCGTCGCGTCGACGCCCGAGAAGCGCGTCAGCGTGCCGATGGCGAGCATCGCCGCGATGGTGATGAGCGAGTAGCGCAGCACCCAGATCGTCTCGAACCAGGCCGTGACGAGCCGCAGGGGCGAGAAGCCCATGACGAAGCCCGCGATGATCGCCGCGATCAGCACGCCCGTGCCCGTATAGGACATGTAGGTGAAGGCGAAGACGGCGGGTTCCGCCGTCGGATTGGCCACGATGGGCGCAACCTTCTGCACCATGTTGTGCAGGCCCGGGACCGGGTAGTTCCAGGTGAAGATCGGATTGACGAGGGCCTTGAACCAGCCGGTGCCCCAGATGGCGACGATCACCGACAGGATGATCCACGGCACCCAGGCCCGGATGACCTCGTTGCGGCTCGCCTTCGGCGTCACGTTGGCCGTGCCGGCGCTCAATGGAGCCGGGCGGGTCATGGTGCTGGCCGAGATGTCGTGCGTGCGAAGCGCCGGGGAGGTCCAGACCTCTCTCGGACGCCAGATCCGCATGAAGCCGACGAGGCAGGCCATCGAGATCAGCGATGCCCCGATATCGACGATCCAGGGATTGATGTAGTTGGAGATGAGGAATTGCGGGATCGCGAAGGACACGGCGCAGACGAGGATCGCCGGCCAGACCTGGATCATGCCTCGGAAGCCCGCGAAGACCCAGATCAGCCAGAAGGGAACGATGACCGAGAAGAAGGGCAGCTGACGCCCGACCATCGCGCCGAGAACGTAAGGATCGAAGCCGGTGACCGAAGCCAGACCCTGGATCGGGGCGCCGAGGGCGCCATAGGCCACCGGGGCCGTGTTGGCGATGAGCGAGAGACCGGAGGCCGCGAGGGGCGAGAACCCAAGCCCGATGAGGATGGCGCCCGTCACGGCGACAGGCGTGCCGAACCCGCCCGCGCCCTCGAAGAAGGCCCCGAAGGAGAAGGCGACGAGAAGCAGCTGGAGGCGGCGATCCGTCGTGAGATCGCCGACGGATTGCTGAAGCGTCGCGAACCACCCTCTCTCCACCGTGAGCCGGTAAAGGAAGATGACGTTCAGGATGATCCAGCCGATCGGGAACATGCCGGTCGCGACCCCGAACAGGGCGGCGCGGGTGGCAAGCCCGGCCGGCATCGTGAACAGGAAGACGGAGACCGCGATCGCCGCGAGAAGCGCGATGACGGCGGCGATGTGAGCCTTCACCTTGCCGGACGCGATCATCGCTAAAAGCAGGACGACGGGAATGGCCGCCGCAATGGTCGACAACGTCGCGTTGCCGAATGGATTATAGACTTGGCTCCACATGAGCTTTCCCCTGTACCCGCCAGCACTGGCTGGCGCCCATGGCATGGCGGTCGGGCCGAAGGGGTCTTTCCGCCTCAGGGAGAAGCTAGGATATTGTTCTGCCGCGGCAATAGAACCGAAAGTTGGATCTTGTGAGGTATGGGGCGGCCACCGGCCGCTCAGTCCTTCTGCGAGCAGGCCAGCATGCCGTCGAGATCGATGTAGTGCCCAGCCCGGTCCCGCTTGGCCGCGAGATAGCTCACGTTCTCCGCGGTCGGGCGGCCGAGGACGCGGTGATCGGAAATAACCTCGAGCCCGGCCTGTGCCAGCGCACCGATCTTCTCGGGGTTGTTGGTCATGAGGCGAACCTTGCCGACGCCCAGTTCCTTGAGCATCACGGCGGCGAAGTCGAAGCGGCGCTGATCGGCCTCGAAGCCGAGCATCTCGTCGGCGTCGTAGGTGTCGTAGCCCTGCGACTGGAGCTTGTAGGCGCGGATCTTGTTGGCGAGGCCGTTCCCGCGCCCCTCCTGGTCGAGATAGAGCAGGATGCCTCCCTCGTGCGAGGCCATGAAGCGTACCGTCTCGCGCAGCTGGTCGCCGCAATCGCATTTGAGGCTGCCGAAGAGATCGCCCGTCAGGCACGCGGAATGGAGCCGGACAGTCACAGGCTTGGCGACATCCGGCTTGCCGACGATGATCGCCACCTGGTCGCGCAGGCCCTCGCCGCCGCGGAATACCACGAACTCGCTCGCAGGCGCGCCCTCCAGCGGCACCGGCGCCCGGCTGACGATCCTGAGATCGGCCGCCATGGCCCGGCGATAGTCCCGAACGGCCTCGCCGGACACGCGCACGAGGGAGGGATCGATCTCGATGCCCCTCGCCAGCGGCACGACGATCACAGCCGGCAGGACGAGAGACAGGCGGGCCAGCTCCAGGGCTTCCCCGTCCAGCTCGTCGGTCGGGCGCACCGGCGCGTCGATGCGGCCATCGACCCGCAGCGCCAGGGCTTCCACGCGGCCGCGCTCCACCACCGGCAGGGCGACGCGGCCAGGAACCTCCCGCTCGAGGCCGAGGCGGCGCAGTCTTGCGGCCGGCAGGACGAGATGGGCGCGACCGCCGGCCACCGCCTCGATCGCGGCGCATAGGGCCTCATCCAGATCCTCGACGCCGACAGCGAGCGCGCTCGCCTCCGATCCGTCGATGACGACGGGACGGGCGCTGCGAAACTCCATGATCGCCCGCTCGACGGAGGTCGTGGCGGGCGTGTCGGACAGGCTCAAGGTCAGGCGCATTCTCGAATACTCTGGCAAACAGCCTCAAATCTGGCGGGAGACGGAGGTCCTCAGGGCCAAAGGGCCCCTGAAGCCACGCTTCAGGACGGTTTTCACCCTATCACAGGCCTCCCACGATCCCTAATCCCATAGATGCGATGGCAGCCATGCCTAATCAACAGGCTCGCCTGCAAAGGCCTCTTGGCTCGACGGCAAAGTCGGAGCGCGCTATCTCTGGCGCTTCCCTGCGCTTCAGCTTCCGTAAAGACCATTGACGATGCCCCATTTCCTGTCCCGGCTTTTCGCCCTTGGATTCCTCGGCCTCGCCTCGACGGCGACCGCCGCCACACTCGATGGCTTGGCCGTCGACGTGACGAATACGAGCGAGCCGGTGCTCTGCGCCGAAAAGGACAATGTGGCGATCAATTTCGCCTCGCCGGAGGTGAAACATTTCCAGATCGAGGCCGTGCATCCGGCCTATCTCGGCTCTCTGCGCCAGGATCGCTGGGAGCCGGACTGGACGGCCTGCGAGGACATCTCAGCGGAAACCTCGGCCAAGCCGCACCCGACCATGTCGACCCTCTATGAGGACGGCGAACTGCGCATCATGGGCCTGTCCTTCACAGAGTTCTGGCGCCCGAGCGACGTCACGGTGACCATCGGCGACAAGGTCACACCGAAGATCCATCTCCTGCAGCTGCTCAAGAAGCGCGGCGACAAGGCCGCGGAGGTGCTCGTGATCTATCCCGGCGACGGCTATTGGCGCATCAAGCCGCTCCCGCCCGAGCACCTGGACTGGACCTCCTACGGCTCCTCCTTCCTCGTCGGCCCGGTGGAGTTCGACCAGCGGCCCGTGGTGAACCTGAAGGATGTCGCCTTCGACCCGAAGTCCATGACCTTCACGCTGACCCTGGCGAAGGGCGGCAAGGCGAGCGTCGTCGTCAAGGCCCTCAACGAGGAGCGCATGACCCTCGACGTCTCCTTGGATCAGGCGGTCTCCGGGCTGCCCTTCGCGGGGCTTCGCTCCATGTACGTGACCGAGTTCAACGCCGATGTGGCGCGCATCGCCGTGCGCGAGGAAAAGGCCCGCTCGTGGCGCGAGGAGCCGATCATGACCTTCCAGGGCGGCAAGGCGACCGATGCCTGGATGGGACGGCTCGTTCCCTCCCGCCACAACACCAGCGCGCCCGACATGATGTTCAACCGCTTCCGTGCGCAGCCGGGCGCCTCGCGCTGAACCGGGCGCCCAGCCTCGAGACAAGCCGTCCGTCGATCAGGATGAGCCCTGCCCCGATCAGGGCCATCCCGGCCATATGCCGGGGCGCCAGGGTCTCGCCGAGAACGAGCACGCCCAGCAGAATGGCGCTGACAGGGATGAGAAAGGTCACGAGGCCCACATTGGTGGCGCCCGCCCGCGCGAGCAGACGGAAGAACATCAGATAGGCGAAGGCTGTCGAGACCAGACCGAGGGCCACGAGGGACAGGATCGCTCCCGTGCTCGGCATCGCCAATGTCCAGGGCCGGTCGACGATCAGCGCGGCGGGCAGGAGAAGCGCGCTCGAAACCGTGACCTGGCCGGTCGCCGTGGCGAGCGGCGGGATCCCCATGGTTTTGAAGCGCCGTCCGAAGACCCCTGCAAATCCGTACGACAGGGCCGCACCGAGAACCGCGAGCTGCGCGAGGATGCCCGCATCCAATGACACGAAGGCCGCAGCCCCGATCATCACGGCGACGCCGGCGAACCCGACGATCACGCCCGCAAGCCGCTGGCCCGTCAGGCGCTCGTCGACCGTCAGATAATGCGCCACGATGACCGTGAAGAGCGGCGTGGTCGCGTTGAGAATGGACGCCAGGCCGCTGGCGATGTGGCCCTGGCTCCAGACGATGAGCGTGAACGGGATGACGTTGTTGAGGACCGACATGCCGAGAAAGGCGGCCCAGGCCTGACGTCCGCGCGGCAGCTCCACCTTCATAAGTCTGAGAACGAGGAGGAGCGCCGCGGCGGCCGTGACGACCCGCAGGGCCACGATGGTCAAGGGCGGCAGCTCGCGGACGGCCACTCCGATGAACAGGAACGAGCCGCCCCAGACGACGGAGAGCATCGCCAGCAGCGCCCAATCGGATGCATTCATCGTCTTCTGGATAGAGGCTTGTGCCATCGTGCCGTTCCCGCAAACCACGAACTGGAATGGCACATGCGGGTTCGTCGCGCGACCCGATTCCTGCGGCTAGGACAAGCCCGACTTTCTCCCTTGCTTCGGCGCGGCGGAAGCAGGGTCCCGTCTACTTCGGGACAGCAGGCACCATCTTCAAAAAATGTTATCCCGTTCGCGATCAAGCTCTCCATCACCCATAGTTATGTCATAATGTGACGATAGGGCATGAATCGAAACGGCAACCTGTCCGCTTTCAGACAATCCACAGCGAAAATCCCGGGCTGAGAAAGGTTTGGTTTACGATGCCGAAAAGTGCCTTCTCTCCTTTACCACTCCTTCACGGCTTCGGGGCGAACCTCGCGCTCGCAATCCAGTCCTGTGTAGCGCTTGAACCATGACCCAGCAGCTCTCCCGCGAACCGACCTACAGCGCGCGCTCTCAGACGGCGCGGTCGAGCTTCGCCGTGCTGCCCCATGATCCCCGGCCGGCCCGGACCGCCAGCTTCATCTTCGGCCGCTCGGATTCGCGCTACCGCCCCCTGCTCAACCAGGAGGAGCGGGACCGTCTGCATCTCTGGGCCATGATCGTCGCCCTGTCGTCGTCGGTGGCCGGCACGACCCTGCTGCTGACGGCCATCCTGCGCTGAACGATCTTATTGCAGCGGCCAGACCAGCATGATGAGCGGCACGCCGACCACCACCACCAGGATCGAGAGCGGCAGGCCCAGCCGCCAGTAATCGCCGAACCGATAGCCGCCCGGCCCCATCACCAGCGTGTTGCACTGGTGCCCGATGGGCGTGAGGAAATCGCAGGCCGCCCCGATGGCCACCGCCATGAGGAAGGCATCGGGCTTGAAGCCGAGCTGGGTGGCGAAGCTC
Source organism: Microvirga sp. Mcv34 (assembly GCF_024519725.1). Lineage (GTDB taxonomy): Bacteria > Pseudomonadota > Alphaproteobacteria > Rhizobiales > Beijerinckiaceae > Microvirga. The sequence goes on from NZ_JALJRK010000066.1 coordinate 13,978, forward strand.
GCCGCGATGGGGGCCATCACCAGCACCGTCGCGGCATTGTTGAGGAACGGCGTCACGGCCATGGCGGCCACCATGATGAGCACGAGCGCCCCGGTCGGCGGCAGCATGCTGGCGGTCGACGAGAGCCAGCCGGCGATCAGGTCCGTCCCGCCCGTGGTCCGGATCGACTCACTGACCGGGATCAGCGCCCCGAGCATGACGATGATGGGCCATTCGACGGTCTCATAGGCCTCGCGCAGGGTCAGTGATCCGAACAGCATGAGCAGCACGCCCGCGCCGAAGAACGCGATGGCGACCGGCAGGATGTTGAAGGCCACCAGAAGCATGGTGCCGATGAGGATCGCCGCCGGCAGGAGGCTTCTGCGCGCGCTGCCGAGGCGGATCTCCCGTTCCGCCAGCGGCAGGCAGCCGAGATCGCGGAGGGTGTCGGGAAGGCGCTTGAGGTTGCCCTGGAGCACGATGACGTCGCCCGGACGCAGCGAAATGGTGCGCAGCCGTTCCTTGAACCGTTCACCGCTGCGGCTGACCGCGATGAGATTGACGCCGAAGCGCTCGTAGAGCCCGAGACGCTCGGCCGAGAGGCCGCTCACGACGGAATTCGGCCCGACGATGGCCTCGATGACGCCGATCTCGTCCGTGGCCTCTTCCATCAAGGGCAGCCGGTGTTCGCGGCTCATCCTCAGGCCGGCGCGCGCGACGGCGCTCTCGAGCGCATCCGGCTCGCCCGCTAGCATCAGCACGTCGTTTTCCTGGATCCTGGCATCCGGAAGGGGTGAGGAACTGCGGGTCTCGTTGCGGATGATGGCCGCGACCTTCACCTCGCCATTGGCGAGCCTGTGCAGATCCGCCACCGTCTGCCCAACCACGTCGGACTCGAATGTGACGCGCGCCTCGGTCACGTAATCCTTGATGTCGAGCGCCGCATCGAGGGATGCGGCTCCCTTGCGGCCCTGCGGCAGCAGGCGGTAGCCGAAGGCCAGGAAGACAACCCCCGCAAGCGCGATGCCGACTCCGACCGGCGTGAAGTCGAACATGCCGAAAGGCTGGCCCAGAAGTTCCTGCCGCATCCGCGACACGATGATGTTGGGCGAGGTACCGACGAGGGTGACGATGCCGCCGAGAAGCGACCCGAAGGCCATCGGCATGAGGAAGCTCGACGGCGGCGTGTTCGTGCGCCGGGCGATCTGGAACGCCACGGGAATCATCATCGCCAGGGCGCCGATGTTCTTCACGAACGCCGACAGGACCGTCACCACGCCGACCAGCACGATGATCTGGATCTGCGTGGTGCGCAAATAAGGCCCGACCCGGTTGAGCCCGGCTTCTAGGATACCGGACCTCGCGACCGCGGCGCTCACCAGCAAAGCGCTCGCCACGATGACCACGATGTCGTCGCTGAAGCCTTCGAAAGCCTTGTCGGGCGGGACGATTCCGACGAGCACCGCCACCAGGAGCGACAGAACGGCGACGAGATCGTAGCGGAAGCGGCCCCAAACGAAGAGCGCCATCATCCCGGCGACGATGGCGAAGGAGAGCATCTGTTGATGGGTCATGAGGTACGCGAAGGAAAGGAATGTCTATCCTAACGCGTCAAGCCTCCGTTGGTGCCGGAGAGCGAGCGCACTCTCGGGAAAACAGAGAGGCGCATTTTTTCCTTCAACCCGGCGCCCACGCTCAGGGGAAACGCTCCGGCTTACTGCCCGAGAACGAGGGCCCAGTAGCGGCCATAACGGTTGTTCGCATCGGCGCGGGCGAGCCCGATCTTGCGGGCCTGGGGCATCAGGAGATTGCTGTCGTGGCCGGGCGAGGCCTTCCAGCGCCCGATGGCGCCGTCCACCGTGTCGGACCCGGCCGAAAGGTTCTCGGCCGAGTAGCCGATGACCCCGTAATCGTTCATGCGGCTGGCGAAGCTGCCGTGGCTGAGCCGGCCCGCCGCCGCCACCGCCCGGGCCTGATGCTCGGCCGCCTTGTTCAGGGTCGTGTCCACCGTCACCGGGCTCAGGCCCCTCGACATGCGATAGGCCGAGATCAGCCGGGCGGCCTCGGCGGCATCGCTCGTGGAACTCGCCAGGACGGTATCCTTGGGGGTGAGAGCCAGATCGCCCGCGCAGCCGGCCAGCCCCAGGGCCAAGAGGCCCGAGATGATGAGAGCACGCATCGATAAATCCCCTTCGGGCGGCGTTCAGGTGCCGCTCCCCTTGCAAAAAGGGCCTGTGGCGTTCATGTGCAGAAACCATGACCCCGATGACGCTGCATGCCATGTTGCAGCGCAAGGGTCCAGATTCCACACCCTCCCGCGTCAGCTGACCGCATGTCCTTAAAGCCCTCCTCTCCTGAAGTCGCCATCGTGGGCGGCGGCCCCGCCGGCCTGATCGCCGCGGAGGTTCTCGGCCGCGCGGGCCTCAAGGTCACCGTCTACGACCGGATGCCGTCCGTCGGGCGGAAGCTCCTCATGGCGGGACGGGGCGGCCTGAACCTCACCCATTCGGAAGAGTTCGAGCGCTTCCTCGCCCGCTACGCCGAGGCCCAGCCGCGATTGCGCCCTCTCATCGAGGCCTTCCGCCCCGAGGACCTGCGCGCCTGGTGCGAAGGCCTGGGCCAGGAAACCTTCGTGGGATCAAGCGGCCGCGTCTTCCCCAAGGCGTTCAAGGCCTCTCCCCTCCTGCGGGCCTGGCTGGCCCGGCTCGAGAATCTCGGAATCCGCTTCGCGCTCCGCCATCGCTGGCACGGCTGGGACGAGGACGGCCACCTGGTCTTCACCGGCCCGGCCGGCCAGCCGGTTCGAAGCAAGCCCGATGCCACCATCCTGGCGCTCGGCGGTGCGAGCTGGCCCCGGCTCGGCTCCGATGGAACCTGGGTGGAGTTTTTATCCGGGCGCGGCATCGCGGTCTCGCCCCTTCGCCCGGCCAATATGGGCTTCACCCTTCCCTGGTCGGAGGTCATGCGCAGCCGCTTCGAGGGCGAGCCCCTGAAGCGAATCGCCCTGACCTTCGAAGGAAGAACCGTGAAGGGCGAGGCCATCGTAACGGCGGACGGGATCGAAGGGGGCGCGGTCTATGCCCTTTCGGCCGTGCTCCGCGACGCCATCGAACGGTCGGGCCGGGCCATTCTGCACCTGGACCTGCGGCCCGACCTCAGCGAGGACGCCCTGGTAAAACGCCTCGGCGCCCCGCGGAAGGGCCAGTCGGCCTCCACGTTCCTGCGCAAGAGCGCCGGTCTCAGCCCCGTCGGGATCGCCCTGCTCCGGGAGGCGTCCCCTTCCCTGCCCTCCGAACCCGATGCCCTCGCTCGCCTGATCAAGGCCGTGCCCCTGACGCTGACCGGCACGAAATCCCTCGACCGGGCCATCTCCAGTGCCGGGGGCGTGCCATTCGCGGAACTGGACGACCACCTGATGCTCAAACGGATGCCGGGTGTCTTCGTGGCCGGCGAGATGCTCGACTGGGAAGCGCCCACCGGCGGATACCTGCTCCAGGCGACCTTCGCCACCGGCTTGGCCGCCGCAAGAGGGGTTCTGGCCGTCTTGCAGATTCCCGATGACGCATTGACCTTGAATCCGTCATCGGCCACACGGCATTCGTGATCGACCCCGCCAAGATTCTCCACGACGTTTTCGGCTTCCCCTCCTTCCGCGAAGGACAGGAGGAGATCGTGCGCGCGGTTCTGGCCGGCGAGGACGTTCTCGCCGTCATGCCGACCGGCGCGGGCAAGTCCCTGTGCTACCAGCTGCCGACGCTGGCCCGCGAGGGTCTGACCATCGTGGTCTCGCCCCTCATCGCCCTCATGCGCGACCAGGTGGCGGCGCTCCGCCATTTCGGCGTCGAGGCCGGAAGCCTCAACTCCGCCAACGACCAGAACGAGAACCGCCGCGTGGTCGACGCGGTGCGCGAGGGGCGCATGCGCCTCCTTTACGCCTCGCCGGAGCGGCTGGCGAATACCGGCACGACCGAGTGGCTGGCGCGGGCCGGCGTGAACATGCTCGCCATCGACGAGGCCCATTGCGTCTCGCAATGGGGCCACGACTTCCGGCCGGAATACGCCATGCTGGGCGAGGTGCGCCAGCGGCTGGGCAACGTGCAGACCATCGCGCTCACCGCGACCGCCGACGTGGCGACCCGCGGCGACATCATGCATCGCCTGTTCGAGGAGGAGCCACGCCTCTTCATCCATGGCTTCGATCGGCCGAACCTGCGCCTGGCCATGCAGGCCAAGGAGCATTCGCGGCGCCAGCTCTTCTCCTTCCTCGACAAGCACCGGCACGAGAGCGGCATCGTCTATTGCTCGTCCCGCGATGCCACTGAGCGGCTCGCCGATTCCTTGAGCCAGGCCGGCTATCGCGCCCTGCCCTATCACGCGGGCATGCCTCAAGGAGACCGCGCCAAGAACCAGGACATCTTCCTGCAGGAGGACGGGGTCGTGATGGTGGCGACCGTCGCCTTCGGCATGGGCATCGACAAGCCCGACGTGCGCTTCGTCGCCCACGCGGCCCTGCCGAAATCCATCGAGGCCTATTACCAGGAGATCGGCCGCGCGGGCCGCGACGGCGCACCCGCCGACACGCTCACCCTCTACGGCCTCGACGACATGCGCCTGCGCCGCCTGCAGATCGAACAGAGCGATGCATCCGACGAGCAGAAGCGCGTGGAGCGCCAGCGGCTCAATGCGCTCGTCGCCCTGTGCGAGGCGCCGCGCTGCCGCCGCCAGACCCTGCTGGCCTATTTCGGGGAGAGCGCGGAGCCGTGCGGGAACTGCGACCTGTGCATCGACGGCGTCATGTCCTTCGACGGCACCATCGAGGCGCAGAAGCTCCTCTCCGCCATCGTGCGCACCGGAGAGCGTTTCGGCACCGAGCACCTCATCAGCATCCTCGTGGGCGAGGAGACCGATTCCATCCGCCGCTTCGGCCATGACAAGCTGAAGACCTTCGGCGTGGGCAACGACCGCTCGAAGACCGAATGGCGCTCGCTCCTGCGCCAGATCTACGCCGCCGGACTCGTGGGCCTGGAGCTGGCGGAATACGGCCGCTGGACGCTGACCGACAAGGGCGTCGCCGTTCTCAAGGGCCAGGAGCGGATCGAGCTGCGCTCCGACGTGCTCATGAAGCCCGCCGAGCGCCGCCGCCGGCGCAGCCGGATGGAAGCGGAATCCGTGGTGCCGTCCGACGATCCGCTGCTCCTCGACCTGAAGGGCCTGCGTACGCGCCTCGCCAAGGAAGAGGGCGTGCCGGCCTACGTGATCTTCTCCGACCGCAGCCTCATCGACATGGCGGCCAAGCGCCCGACCACCGTGCGCGCCTTCGGCGAAGTCCACGGCGTGGGGCAGGCCAAGCTCGACCGCTACGCGGATGCGTTCCTCGCAGTGCTGAAGGCGCACGCCGCCTGACCTTGATCCTTGAGATCAGCCCTTAGGGAAACTTGCCTCTCGAGAGGCTTGTGCTCTACTGCGTCGCCGACGGAGGAAGTCGATGGCACGCCGGATCTGCGCTTTCTTGCCGCTGGTCACCTGCATAAGTTCCGTGGCTCTCGCCGAGCCCACCATCTACAGGGGCACGCTCGGCAAGCACGATATCGTCGTCGAGTTATCCGACGACATCACCTCAGCCGGGGAGCCGGTGGCCGGCCGCTACTTCTATCCCGCGCAAGGGGTGGACATACCGCTCGATCCCGTTTCCACGAACTCGGGCAAAGCCGTTCTGGATGAGGAAAAAGCCTGCAATCGCAAGATCTGCACGTATCCGGGAGGAGAGGAAAAGACCAAGGCTCCCGTTGAAGCACGCTGGCATCTCACCGCCGCTCCGAATGGCGCGCTCGAGGGGTCCTGGCAACGCAAGGGAGCCTCACCCCTTCCCATCAGGCTTGATAGAATTGCGACCCGCGCCAAGGGGGAGCTTTTCTCAGCAACGCCCGAAGGATTGGCCGACATCCTCATCACGCTGCTTCACACGGACGACAAGCCCCTGGACCCGGCCGTTTCGCCCTATGACATCCTGAAGATGCAGGTGAGGCTTCAGGAAGGACCGGAAACGATGTGGGGGGACGTGGCATTTCGCTTCGTAGTGGACCCCCGCACGAAAGTCGCCTTTCCGCGGATCACGCGGCTGGAATCACCGATCGATACCGATCACCCGGCAAACCTGTATCTACAAAGCCAACATTGGCGTTGGAACCTGGACGCCCTGTCCTGCAAGGCGAAGCAATATGCAGGCCTGGGGTGGACCAACATATACCCGGCGGAGAGCGGCCCGGATCTGGGCGGTATCGACGAACTAACAATCCAGGTTGAATATCTCTCGCCCGCCATCATGAGCTGGTCGGAGACCGGCAGCATCTTCTGCGGCGGCGCCCATCCAAGCCATATTGCAAACGCGGTTACGCTCGATGTAAAGCGCGGGGAACGGTTCGATGTCAGCCGGATCTTCCGCAGCTGGGTGCCAAGCTCCATTGGCGACAACAAAAGAGTCGATCTTGCTCAGGCCCGCGCCAACCCCAACGCCTACAGCTGGGGGCCGGACAATGAGTTCAGAGCCTTCCTGCTCAAGCGCGCGAAGGAAAAGGGAAACGACCTTCCCGGTGAGTGCGAACTCGGGGACGTGATCAAGGATCATCTGGAGGTCTCGTTCAAGCAGGGCGACCAAGCTGTCTTTGCTCTTAATGGATTACCCCACGCCATCAGCGGAGTCTGCCAGGGGGCGTTCCTCGAAGCCCCCCTTCGTGATTTCCGGGATTTCCTGACACCCGAAGCCGTCGATTATTTTCCGTCCCTAAGGGCCCCTTGAGCCGGAACCTCGATCCAGCGTCCCTCATGAGCGCTTGTCGCCATGGCGTCCACCGTGCGTTCGATGCGGATGCCGTCCTCGAACTCGATCAGATGCGCCCGCTCGCCGGCAATGCGCCGCAGTAACTCGCGGCACTCGATGATCTTCAGGTCGTTGAAGCCGAGACCGTGGCCGGGCGCGGGAATGAACTTGTCGTAAGGTGGATGCTGCGGCCCGGCGAGGATGGTGCGGAAGCCTTGGCAATCCCGCGATCCACCCACCGTGTAGAGCTGCACCTCGTTCATGCGCTCCTGGTCGAAGACGATGGTGCCCTTGGAGCCGAAAATCTGCACGAAGATGCGCCCCTTGCGGCCCCAGGCGGAGCGATTGACGGCTAGCAATCCCGACGCACCGCTCTCCAGCTCCATCAGGACCGTTGCAATGTCATAGGTCTCCACCGCGCGGCGACCACCGCCCTGCACCGGGCGGTCGGCATAAGGCTTCGCCATGTGGCCGCACACCCGCCGCACGCCGCCCACGAGCGTCCAGAGCAGACTCAAAGGATGGACGGCGAAATCGTCGAGAGCGCCATGTCCCGAAGAGGCTTCGCTTTTCCAGTAGAAAAGCTCATCCGGGTCGGCCATGAAGTCCTCGTCCATCTCGACACGCAGATGATTGACATCACCGATCTGCCCCTCGTCCAGGATGCGGCGGATCAGGCGCATGACCGGGTTCTGGATATAATTGTAGCCGAGCGCCGCGACCTTGCCCGAGGCACGGGCGGCAACGAGCATCCGCTCCGCATCGGGCAGCCTCGTCGCCATCGGCTTCTCGCACCAGACATGCTTGCCCGCTTCGAGGGCCGCAATCGCCATCTCGGGATGGAAAGCGTTGGGCGTGGTGATCGACACCACGTCGATTGACGGATCCGTCACGAGGGAGCGCCAGTCGCCGGTCGCGCGGGCAAAGCCGAGTTCCTGGGCTTTGCGCTCCGCGAGTTCCTGCGACGCTTCGGCCAGAACGGCCAAGCGTGGGCGCGGAACGTCACCGAAGACGGCAGCAACGGCGTTCCAGGCGAGCGCGTGGCACTTGCCCATATAGCCTGTGCCGATGAGGCCGATGCCGAGAGACTGCATCCCGTTCTCCTCGCAGGTCTGTGTTTGGTGCTGCACTGCTCTAAGAGCGACTACTTCGCCATCGAAACTTCATACATTCACGCGCTTATAGGCTCTGGCCAGACTCAGCATCATGCGGGACAGACAAGCCAAAGCGAGAATGACGGATGCTCCCCAGACAAACACCAAAGGTAACAGGACCGGGATCGATAGAATGTCCATGATCACATATGCGGCTTCCGTCCAAATCGTGGCCCATGTCAGAAGGTTGCCCAGAAATTGCCCGAACCAGGAGTGCCCACACTCGACATAGGAAATCATATCGGCCATTCGAACGCAGCCCTGGTAGTCCGCTCTCCATGTCATATAAGGCAAGGAGCGCGTGAATAGATTCGTCACTCCTAAAGCGAACAGCCACCACAAGAGGGAAGCGATCTCCGCTATGCGTAGAAACACCTTCATTGGGTCAATCGCTCAGACTTCATCCAGCTCTCACCACGTCATCGCCGGCCTTGTGCCGGTGATCTCGATTGCTTGAGGTGCTGCGCTTCACACCATCCCGCCGAGTTCCTCCGAGACCGCCTGCAGTTCCTTGCCGCCGGCCATGAGGTTCTGCAGCTCCTCGATCTGGATCTCCAACTTGGCATAGGTGCCCAACGTCTTGCCACGGTTGAGCACCGTGAAGCGGTCGCCCACCGCGTAGGCGTGGCGCACATTGTGCGTGATGAAGATCACGCCGAGACCCTTCTGCCGGACCTGGTGGATGTATTTCAGCACCATGGAGGTCTGCGCCACGCCGAGCGCGGAGGTCGGCTCGTCGAGGATCAGCACCTTGGCGCCGAAATAGACCGCGCGGGCGATCGCCACGCATTGCCGCTCGCCGCCGGAGAGCGTGCCGACCGCCTGATGCGGATCGCGCACGTCGATGCCGATCCTGTGCATCTCCTCCCGCGTGACCTCGTCGCAATGGGCGAAATCCACGTTGCGGAAGGGCCAGATGCCCTTCACGGGCTCGCGGCCCATGAAGAAGTTGCGCGTGACCGACATGAGCGGGATCATCGCGAGATCCTGGTACACGGTCGCGATGCCCGCATCGAGCGCGTCGCGCGGGCTCGCGAAGGCCACCGACTGGCCCTCGACGAAGAATTCGCCCGAAGTCGGCCGGTGCACGCCGGCCAGCGTCTTGATCAGCGTCGATTTGCCGGCACCGTTGTCCCCGAGCAGGCACATGACCTCACCGCGACGGACCGTGAGCGAGACGCCGGAGAGCGCGATGACCGAGCCGAAATGCTTGACGAGGTTGCGGATGTCGATGAGCGGCGTTTCGTTGTCCATCAGCGTTCTCCCGTCACCTTGCGCCGGATGAAGTTGTTGAACAGCACGGCGAGCAGCAGCATGGCGCCCAGGAAGACCTGGAACCAGTCGGAGTCGAACCGCGTGTAGGTGAGCCCGATGGACACCATGCCGAAGATGATGGCGCCGAAGAACGCCCCGATGGCCGAGCCGTAGCCGCCGGTGAGCAGGCAGCCGCCGATCACCGCCGCGATGATGGCCTCGAATTCCTTCTGGAAGCCGCGCCGCGCATCGGTCGAGCCCGCATCGAGCACCGTCAGGATGGCCACCAGCGCCGCCGCGCAGGCGGTGAGCATGAACAGCCCGGTCTTCACCCGATCCACCGGTACGCCGGAATTGCGCGCCGCGTTGGCGTCGCCGCCCGCCGCGAAGATCCAGTTGCCGGCGCGCGTGCGCAGGAGAAGCCATGTGGCGACGAGCGCGAAGAGGATGAACCACACGATCGAGACCGGCATGCCCGTCACGGTCGGCGTACCGTTCGGGAATTTGGCGATGACGTCGTGCGCCGCGAGCCACGAGAACACGCCCTCGAAAGCTACCCCTGAGAAGAGCTCGCGCACGAGGCTCTCGCCCGCCTGATCGCCGATGCCGCGCATCTGCGTCGAGCCGCCGGTGGCCCATTTCAGCCCGACGAGCGAGAGACCGCGCAGGATGAACAGGAAGGCGAGCGTGACGATGAACGACGGCAGCCGTGTGCGGATCACCATCTGGCCGTTCAGCCCGCCGAGCACCGCCGCCACGACGAAGGTCCCGGCGATGGCGAGCAGCAGCGGCCAGCCGCTGATCGTGATGAAGGCGCCGAAGACCAGGCCCGTGAAGGCCACCATGGAGCCGATGGAGAGATCGAACTCGCCGCCGATCATCAGCAGGGCCGCCGCGATGGCGAGAACGCCGAGCTGGGCCGCGGGCGAGAGGATGTTCATGATGCCCGCCAGCGTGAACATGGACGCATCGGCGGTGGAGAGAAAGAAGATCGTCACGAGGACGAGCCCGGCGAGAGCCCCGAGCTCCGGACGCCGCATGATCTTGGTGAGGAGGGAGACCTCCCGCAGGCGCTCGTCCTGAATCTTCTCGACGACGGGAGCCGGAGACAGATCTGCGGTCGGCTGGGTGGTGTTCACCATGGGAGCCTCCCCGGATGAATACATGAAAAGAAAGCCCGCGACCGGCACGGCCGCGGGCTTCGATGACGATCTTAGCGAATGCCCTTGGCGGACAGATCGATCACTTGGGCAGCCTTCTCCTTTGTGATCAGGTTCGGGCCCGAGGCCACGTCGCCGCCCGGCATGAGGCCGTACTTGGCGTAGTTGGCCAGGAACACGACCGGCAGGTAGCCCTGCAGGTATTGCTGCTGGTCGATGGCGAAGACCGCCTCGCCGGCAGCCACGGCTTTAAGGAAGCCGGCCGACAGATCGAAGGTCGCCACGCGAACGGCGCCCGTCTTGCCCGCATCTTTCACGGCCGCGACCGTCGGCTCGCCCGCCGTGCCGGCACCGAGCGCCAGGATCGTGTCGACAGAGGCATCCGCCGCTACGGCGGCCTTCACCTTGGCGCGCACGTCCGCCGGATCATTCGTGACCGGCAGCACCGTCACCTTGCCGCCGAAGCCTTCCGTGAAGCCCTTGCAGCGCAGGTCGAGCGACACGTTACCGACCTCCTGGTTCACGCACAGGCCGACCTTGCCGCCCATTTCCTTGAGCTTGGCGCCGGCGATGCGCCCGGCCTCCACTTCGTCCTGGCCCACATGGAGCAGCGCTCCGAGCTTCTTCGACACGTCCGAGCCGGAATTCATGGAGATCACAGGAATGCCGGCGGCCACCGCCTTCTGGATCGACGGGCCGAGCGCCGAGGCATCGGGGATCGAAACGATCAGGCCGGCCGGCTTCTGGTTCACAGCCGCGTCGATGAGCTGGCTCATGGCGACCATGTCGAAGGTTTCGGGCGCCCGGTAATCGACCTGGACCTTCATGTCCTGGCCGCCTGCCGCCACGCCGTTCTTGACCACCGACCAGAACGGATCGTTGGCCTGCCCGTGGCTGACGACGATGATGCGGGTATTCTGCTGCGCCGAGACCGGAGCGGCGGTGGCAAGGGTCAGGGCCGCTGCTGCGGCCAGACCGGTAACAAACGCTTTCATGCTCTTCCTCCCAGATGATTCTCCTGCGCGCGTCGCAACGCCTGTGCGCTGCGGCGGACGCCGCGGCCTTGCCGCTTGCCTCAAAGGGCAGAGAGAAAACAAATGAGCCGAAGGGCGAATCACCGTCCGTACAGCGTTCCCTCTGCCGATCCGATCGTCCGCCTTACTAAACGGAACGTCAGAACCTTTTTGTTTCTATATTGGAATTTTTATTCCATTTTTGTAGGATCGGGTCAAGGCCGATCTGATGTCTGAGGCCGGCAGTGGAGACAGAGGACAGCATGGGCAGCGCGGAAGCGGTCGCGACGGACATTCCCGAGGACTTCGACGGCCTCCGCACGCTCCTGCTCAGCCGCCGCGAGGCGATGCCGAAGCGGTTGAAGCAGATCGCAGCCTTCGCGCTCGAGCATCCCGAGGACATGGCGTTCGGCACGGTGGCGGGAATCGCCGAGCATGCCGGAGTCCAGCCCTCGACTCTCGTGCGCTTCGCCAAGAGCCTTGGCTATGACGGCTTCTCCCACCTGCAGCAGATTTTCCGCGACCGCCTGCGGGAGCGCTTCCCGGATTACCGCGAGCGCCTGCGCGGCCTGCGCGACTCGGAGGGGCATCACGTTCATGCGGCATCCCTGCTCGAGGGCTTCACCCATGCGGCGGCCATTTCCCTGGAGCGGATGCAGGCTTCGGTGAGACCCGAGGAATTGTCCCGCGCCATCGAGACGCTGGCCAAGGCCGACACCATCTATCTCCTCGGCGCCCGCCGGGTCTTCCCGGTCATCGCCTATTGCGCCTATGCCTTCGGCAAGCTCGGCGTGCGCGCCATCCTCATCGACCATGTGGGCCAGCTCGGCCCCGAGCAGCTCGCCATCGCGTCCAAGCGCGACGCGGTGCTGGCCATCAGCTTCACGCCCTACGCGCCCGTGACGGCCGACCTCGCGGCGGCGGCTGCGCAACGCGACGTTCCGGTTGTAGCCATCACCGATTCGGCCTTCAGCCCCCTGGTGACGAATGCCGATGTCTGGCTCGAAGTCGCGGAGGCCGATTTCGGCGCCTTCCGGTCGCTCTCCGCTTCATTCGCGCTGGCGATGGCGCTGGCAGTGGGCACGGCGGAGAAGCGGGCCGAGGGTTAGCGAGGCCCTTTCGCCGACGCGCTTGGAAGAGTGCCCCCGGCGTCATTCCCGGAAGGACGTGTCAGCGGAGGTGAAGGGAATCCACTTTAGCCCTTTGATCGTGGATCACCCTCCCTCGCCGGAGACGACACCCGCTCACGTTACAACCGGGACGACGCACTTCCCGTCATGGCCGGGCTTGACCCGGCCATCCACGCTTAGGAGCCGCATCGCTGCAAAGACGTGGGTGGCCGCAACAGGTGCGGCCATGACGTCGGGGGATAGGCGGCGCAGCGTTATGTTCTTACTTTGTTCTTGACATCTGGTGCAACCTTAGCTATATCATTGCACAGCCTGATCCGACGAGGGGCGCGCTTCGCGAGGCGTCGCAAGTTGTGGGAGCAG
>NZ_JALJRK010000067.1 GCF_024519725.1 Microvirga sp. Mcv34
ACCGGCTGCGGGACGAGACGCTGACACTGGCCCGCGCCGGCGATCAGGCCAGCTACCGCTTCCGGAACGACGGCTGGATCAGCCGCATCGGCGTGAACGTCCGCTTCTGAGGCGCAGGACCGCTGCAGCAGAGTGAGAGGCAGTGCCGGCCATGCCCGCGCGCCTGCACCATGATGGGACGGTGCGCCTGCGGGCGTGGTGTCCGACAGGATCTATGACTTCCGTCCGAAGCTGGCGGCTGTCATATAGGCTACGATGTGACCTACGGACATGGTGGCGAATAGGATGAGCGGTATCTCATATCCACCGCTCGAGTCATAGGCATAGCCCGCGGCGAGCGGACCGACGGCCATTCCTATTCCTGACGCCAGGCGGCAGATTCCAAGGATGCTTGCGAAAGCCGTCGGATGGGTCATGAGCCGCACGGTTGCAGCGAGCAGAACCTGCTGTCCGCCAAATGCGATTCCCACGGCCAGGGGGAAGACGAGCAGCGCTGCCGGGGCCGAGAATGTTGCGCCGATCGCGATGGACGCGAAGGTCGTGACGATGCCGATGGCTGCGATCGTCATTACCTTTCCCGGTCCCCAAAGGTCGCAGAGATAGCCGGAGCCAAGTCGCCAGATGAACAGGAGCAGGCCCGCGGCAGCAACGACCCACACGGCAAGGCTCTCGGCGACACCGTAATAATCCAGAAGCGCGATCTGCTGAGTGATGAGTCCCTGGTAGACAGCCGAGCCGCAGAAGTAGGCGGCGGCAAGCGCGAGCAGAAGCGCCAGAGGCAACTTCGCCGAGAATGGTCCGGACCCCTGTTGTGACGGCGGCGTTCGTCGAACAGGATCCATCACCAGCAGGTGCAGGGCGCCTCCCACGAGAGCCGCCGTGCATCCAAGGAAAAGATAGGCGGCCCGCCACCCGGCATCCACGATGATCCAATGGATCAGGGGAAGGCCGAGAAAGGTGGCGAAGCTCGACCCCGCGTCCGCCATCGCCATCGCCGTCGCCGGGCGCTCGCGGAACCGTCCTGCCAGAACGGCGAAGACGGCGTACGAGCTCGTGCAATGGCTTCCGATTCCGCCGATCACGCCGAAGACGATCCAGTATGCCGCTGGCGTTTCGACCAGGGTCGTGCCGCACAAGGCGAGGCCCAGGACGAGCGACGCCGCCCCAAGGAGGCGTCGGCTGTCCCATCGTCCCAGCGCGTAGCCGAAGGCCGGAGCCGTCAAGGCGCTGGTGAGGGCGAAGACGCTGAACGCTCCCGAGATTTCCGCCCTCGACCAGTGGAACTCCCCTTCGATGGCGACAAGGAAGAGGCTGAACGAGGTCCAGATGAGGCCGGAAATGGCCATCAGGATGAAGGCCGTCGCCAGACGGATGGTCTTTGCCAGGCGTATCCGTCGGCTGCGCGTCTTCAAGCCTGCCGGCAATCCTTGATCGAGCGCCGTCACATCCAGGCTCAATGAACCTGGAAGCGCCGAACCATGTCCCAGTTGAGCTCAAGACCGAAACCGGGCCCCTGCGGCACTTGGATGATGCCATTCTGTGGATTGGGGCGATTGGCGATCATCTCGGCCCAGATGGGATCGCGTGTCGGCTCGAAGCATTCCACGCAAACACCGTTGGGAATGGCCGCGATCATGTGCATGGCGATCTGTGCCTCTTCATGATGCCCCACGCGCACATCGTGCAGGAGGCACAGGGCTGCTGCCCGCCGCCATTCGGTGATGCCTCCGGCTTCCGAGGCGTCGAAGTTCACGATGTCCACCGCGCCTTCGGCCAGGAGGCGGCGAACGCCCGCGCTCGTGGCTTCGCTCTGACCCGCGTCGATGGGAATGCTCGTGGAGCGTCGCACCTGCGCCATCATGCGGGCATCGTCATACCAGTGGCACGGCTCCTCGAACCAGGCGATGTCGTACTTCTCGATCAGGCGCGCGAACCGCACCGCCTCCGAAACCGGCCAGCCGCGATTGGCGTCGACGGCGATCATGAAATCCGGGCCCGCGCCCTTGCGGGCGGCCTCGACACGCTCGGCATCCTTCTCGGCCGACAACCCGCCGACCTTCACCTTGCAGCCGGCGAGGCCCGCATCCTTCAGGCGCTCCATCTCCTTTCCGAGATCCGAGAGCGTCTTGCCCTCCTCGTAATAGCCACCGATGCAGATGATAGGCAGTTCCTGACGATACCCGCCGAGAAGACGGCAGACATTGACACCCGCAGCCTTGCCCATGAGATCCCAGATGGCGCTGTCGATGCAGGCAATCGCCTCCATGACCAGCTTGCGGTCCCGGTTCCACTCCGCCTGCTTGAAGAGCTTCTGCCAGATGCGTTCCACGGCGAAGATGTCCTCGCCGATCACGAGCGGTGCGAGCTCCTTCTCGATGATCTCGACAACCTCGCGCATGTGGTCCCGGTTGTCGCCGTTATAGACCTCGCTGATCAGGCCCGTATCGGTTTCCATGCGGGTGATGATCGTGCACCTTTTGGTGACATTGTAGCGGCTGCCGCCGAAGTTCTTCGTGAGGGGGATTTCGACGGCGATGACCGCCACGTTCTTGATCTTCATGCTGACCTCGGAACTTGGAAGATGTTGCTGGGAGAAACTATTCGCCCTTGGTGCCGCCCTCGGAGAGGCCGACGACCAGCTTGCGCTGAACGAGCAGGTAGAAGAGGACGACCGGGATGGTGACGAGAACCGCGCCGGCCAGAAGCATGCCCCAGGAATAGATGTTGTCCTGTCCGATCCAGGTGGCGAGACCGAGCGGCAGGGTCTTGTTGCGCTCGGAGGAGGTGAACACGAGGGCGAACAGGAACTCGTTCCAGGCATGGTTGAAGGCGAAGACGCCGACCGAGATGATGCCGGGAAGAGCCAGGGGCACGGTGACCCGGCGCATGGCCTGCAGACGCGTGCACCCGTCGATCATGGCGCTTTCCTCCAGGCTGACGGGGATCGCATTGAAGTACGACCGCATGAACCAGAGCGCGAGCGGCAGGGTGAAGGCGGTGTTGGCGATGATGAGGGCGAACAGCGTGTCGGCAAGGCCGAGCTTCACGACATAGATGTAGAGCGGAAGAACGATGAGGACTTCCGGCAGCATGTAACAGATCAGAGCCGCGTTCGAGAATGCCGCGATGCCGAAGAACTTGAACCGGCTGAGGCTGTAGGCACCCAGGCCGCCGATCACCAGGGACAGAAGCGTCGCCCCACCGGCCACAATGAGGCTGTTCGCGAAGTAGGTCGGGAAATTGGTCTGCACGAACAGGTCGCGATAGTTCTGCAGGGTCCATTCCCGGGGCAGGAAGCTGGGCGGGGTCGCATAAAGCTCCCCGCCGGGCTTGAACGAGCACAGCACCATCCAGAACAGCGGAAAGCCCACGACGGACACGGCCGTGAATGCCAGAAGATAGAGCATCATCCGCGAAGCGAGATGGTGCACATCCGCCAACTCGTAATTGCGGCGCGGGCGATCCGGAGCGGATGCAACGGTGAGGGTAGCGGATGTCATTGGCGATCCTCCGCGCGCTTGATCAGGGCGAAGTAGAGCCCAAGGAAGATGACGAGGATGGCGAAGGTGAGGATCGCCACGGCGGCGCCTCGCCCGAACTCGAAGTCGGTGAAGGCTTTGAGGTAGACGAGGATCGGCAGCGTCGTCGTTGCATCGAGAGGGCCACCTCCGGTCATGAGGTAGATGATCTCGAACTTGTGGAAGCTCCAGATGGTTCGCAGAAGCGCCGTCAGCAGGAAGACCGGCATCACGTAAGGAAGCGTGATGCGCCAGAACTGCTGGAAACTGCTCGCCCCGTCGATCTTAGCCGCTTCGTATTGTTCCTGCGGGATGGACTGAAGAATGCCCAGGAGGGCGATCACCACGAAGGGAAAGAACTTCCAGACGCCGACCAGGATCACGGACAGCATCGCCAGCGATTGGCTGTTGAGCCAGAGCAGAGGCTTGTCGATGATGCCGATGGACAGGAGGCCCGCATTGATGATGCCGACGATGTCGTGGAACATGTAGCGCCAGACGAGCACCGCTACCACGGTCGGCACGAGATAGGGCGCCAGGATGATGGCCCGGGCGACGCCACGGAACATGAATGTCTTGTTGAGAAGAAGCGCGAGACCAAGGCCGAGCGCCATCTCGAGCGCGACGCTGCCGAACACCCAGACGAAGGTGTTCCGCAGCGCCGTGTAGAAGGCTTCGCTGGTGAGGGCCCAGGCGAAGTTCTCGAAACCCACATAGGGCCCGGACATGTCGCCCATGCCGATGTCCTGCATGGCCGTGGAGAATACGGTGATCGTCGGCACGCCTGCCAGGAGCAGGAGAAGGAAGACGCTCGGGGCGAGCGTCGCGTAAGCCAGCGTGCGGTCACCGCGAAGT
Organism: Microvirga sp. Mcv34; assembly: GCF_024519725.1. Lineage (GTDB taxonomy): Bacteria > Pseudomonadota > Alphaproteobacteria > Rhizobiales > Beijerinckiaceae > Microvirga. The sequence continues at coordinate 4,374 of NZ_JALJRK010000067.1, forward strand.
GCGGCGCGAGCTTCAGCCATGAGCGAGCCTCCGTTCCAACTTCATCCCGGCGACGGCCAGCGCCTTGCCGCTGGTCGCGTCGAAGCGGCGCAGATCGCCGGTGGCGACGGCGAAGGCCGTCTCCGAGCCAAGGGTCGGCGAATAAGCGACGCTCGACGGGATTCTGGCGATCGCGGGCGTCTCGGGCAGGTTCCCGCAGACATGGCCGTAGAGAAGGCGGTCGCCGCCGAGATACTCGACGCGATGGACGCGGAAGGCGATCCGCGTGATGTCGCTGCCTTGCGCATAATTGCTCTCAGGCAGGAAGTTTTCGGGACGGAATCCCAAGGTGATATCTCCCTGGGAAACGAGGTTCATGGGAGGCGAGCCCATGAAGGTGGCAACGAAGGTGTCGGCCGGGTACTGATAGATTTCCTCAGGCGTGCCGATCTGTCGGACCGTTCCGGCCTGCATCACGACGATGCGGTCTCCGAGACCCATGGCCTCCACCTGGTCATGGGTGACGTAGACGGACGTGACGCCGACGCGGTCCTGGAACTGCCGCAGCTCCTCACGGGCGGAATGGCGCAACTTCGCATCGAGGTTCGACAGCGGTTCGTCCAGGAGGAACACATCCGGATCGCGGACCAGCGAACGCGCCAGCGCCGTGCGCTGCCGTTCGCCGCCCGACATCTGGCGGGGCTTCCGCTTCAGCAGATGGCCGAGCCCCACGAGTCCGGCAGCCCATTTCACCTTATCCTCGACGAGCTTCGAGTCGGCTCCGCGAACGCGCAACGGAAAGGCGATGTTCTCGTAGACCGTGAGATGAGGATAGAGGGCGTAATTCTGGAACACCATCGCGATGTTGCGATCCTTCGGCTGAAGCCTGGTCGCAACCCGGTCGCCGATGAGGATCTCGCCATAGGTCGGCAGCTCGAGCCCCGCGATCATGCGGAGCAATGTGCTCTTCCCGCAGCCGGACGGGCCGAGCAGCACCAGGAATTCGCCGTCGTTCACGGCGAGGCTGACGTCTGAAACGGCAGTGTGATCGGTAAAAACCTTACTGACCTGTCGAATTTCGAGGCGCGCCATGAGGTTATCTCGCGATGTGGGATTGAACTGGCAGGCCCGCTTCCGCAATCAGTTGCCGGGCCTGGGCTTCGAGCTGCGCATCGGCTTCCGCGATCCTGCGAACGACCTGATCGATCTCGACGACGTCGCGGTCGAGATCCGTCTTCCGGCGGGCGAGCATATCGGCCATCCGTTCCGGAGCCGGACCGCCCGTCACCGTTCGGGTCTTGAGGTTCTCGGCTGGATCGAGCGCGATCTTGACCTTCTCCTGGGAAACCCCGAGATCGTGCCCGAACAGGGTCTGCGAAGCCTTGTCGAGATCCGCTGCGGTGATGTCGGTCGCGATACGCCCAGCCTCGATGGTCTCGCGGACGACCCGTCCGACCACATTGTGGGCCATGCGGAAGGACATTCCGGTTTCACGAACGATGACATCCGCAAGCTCGGTCGCGGTTCCGAAGCCGATTTCCGCCGAGTGGCGCATCGCCTCGGCGCGCACCTTCAGCGTCGACAGGGTGCCTTCGAACACCAGGAGCGAGCGGATGACCCGCTCGACGGCCTCGAGGGCGGGAGCATTGGGGGCGGAAACGCCGTCATTGACATCGGCCAGAGGTGTATTCTTGCTGCAGGCCAGGACGGTGTTCAGAGCGCCGGTGGGGATGCCCGCAACCGCCTTCTCATGCTCCAGCGCCTGCGGGTTCTTCTTCTGCGGCATGATGCTGCTGACGCTGGAATAGGCATCGTCGAGTTCGATGAACCCGTATTCCATCGTGTTCCAGGTCTGAAGGTCCGTGGCGGCGCGCGAGATGCCGGTCATGAGGATTGCGACGGCTGCCATGGTTTCGTGCACGTCGTCTCGGATGGCGACGCCGTCATAGCCGATTTCGACGAGGTCGGAGAAGCCCAGCAGCCTGCGCGTCATGTCCCGGTCGATGGGAAAGCCGGTCGTGGAGAGAGCCCCCGAGCCAAGCGGACTCCTGTCCACGCGGGATAGAGCTCCCGCAAGCCGTCGAAAATCCCGCTCGACCAGGTCGGCGGCGGAGAGAAGATAGTAGCCGAACGAGATGGGCTGCGCATGCTGCGTATGCGTATAGCCGGGCATCACCGTCTCGACGTGCCGCTCCGCCAGGTCGAGCAATGTGTGGCGCAGGCGCAGCACGACTCTCATCAGGTCCAGAAGGCGGGTTCTCAAAGCAAGGCGCCACGAGGTGGTGTGCATGTCGTTGCGGCTGCGGCCCGTATGGAGACGGCCGCCCGTGGCGGGGCCGAGGTGCTCCACAATGAACCGTTCGGTGTAGGAAAAGAGATCCTCTTGCCGGTAGTCGATGGTCAGCGCGGATGCGCCGGCCTCACGCAATTCCAGAAGCAGCGCAACGATCTGCGCTATATCCGAGCGGTCGACGATCCCGCGCTCTGCCAGCATGAGGGCGTGAGCCAGGTGAATTTTCATCTCAGGCTCGAATTGAAACCGGATGCCGGCTGCAATCGCCGGAGCGAAATAGGAATCGACCATGGTCTCCGCGGGAGGGGATTTGACGCGTTCGCGCAAAGACACGACCGGCGGAGCCGCCTGATCCTGGGCCATAAAATTTCTCCGAGGAAAAGGTCCGCGCCGGTGACGCGGACACTGGGTTTTGAGCGCGACGATTACTTCTTAAGGTCGTCGACGATGCGCTTCATGCGCTCTTGGCCCCATGCGGCTGCCTTGGCAGGATCCTCGCCCTGCAGAACGACGCGCTGGACGACCTCGGCGGGAATGCCGCGGGCGACGATCGATCCGATATACGGATTCACCACACCGGAGCGGATCACTTTGCCGTCCTTGAACACCGCGCCCGCTTCGGACTCGAAGTCCAGGGCGTTGGACGTATCGAAGGAAAGGCGTCCGATATCCTCACGCCCGTTCAGCACCTGTGCCGCGCCCTCCTTGATCACCTTCTCCTGGACGCTCTTCAGGGGTGGGATGAGGTGCGGATAGGCTGTGAGCGAGAACTGCTCGAGGCGTTCACCCGTGACGATGAACTTCAGGAATTTGCGGGCGGCATCGATGTTCTTGGAGCCGACGGCGGGGGACGCGAGGGCGAAGCTGTTGGCATTCACGAATTTCACGGCCACGCCGCTGGGCCCCATGGGCATGGGCTTTGCGCTCGTGTTCTTGAAGATATCGGGCGTGTTCGCCGCCGCATTGGCTGCAAGGCGCGGTGCGTAGATATCCAGACCGATCTTGCCGGTCAGATACACGTTGATCATGTCGCCGTAGGAATAGGAGCCGATTCCGGAGGGGGAATATGCCGCCATTTCCTTCAGGAACGTGAGCGCCTTGACCGTGCCGGGATTGTCGAAGGTGACGTTCAGATCCTTGTCGAAATAGGTTCCGCCGGCATTCCAGATCATCGCCGACAGATAGATGCTCGCCATCCGGTTCTTGCCGGCCGGAAAAATGAAGCCGAAGTTGTCACCGTCCGTGAGAGTTTTCGCGGCGGCCTTCAGTTCATCCCAGTTCTTGGGTGTCTCCACTCCCTTCGCCTTCAGCAGGTCGTCGCGCTGCCAGAGAACGCCGTAATTGCCCAGCGTGTAGGGAATGTCGTAGGTCTTGCCCTCGACAGGCACGAGCGAGCCGGGGACATATTCCGCCGCGCCGATCTCGTTGATCACATCGTCGACGGCAACGAGATAGCCCTTGCGTGCGAACTCGAAACGCTCTTCGGGAAGGAGCTTGAAGACTTCCGGCATCGTCTTCGTGTTGATGGAGGCCAACACTTTCTGGAGACGTCCATCGGTGCTGACGGCCTCCATCTCGATTTTGATGTCCGGGTTCGCGGCCTCGAAATCCTTGATGGCCTTGTTGTAGAATTCGATGCTCGGCGGATCCGTCTCATTGTGCAGAAAGCGCACGACCTTGGTCTGCGCGAAAGCCGATGTCGAGACGAGGGCCAATGCTATAGAGCTGACAAGTCCTGCGCTGACGCGCGCGCGGTAGCGTCCCATGCGTTCCTCCATGTGTTATTTTGTGTCTTCTTGGCTGTGCTCGAAGAGGTGCCAGAAGTTTTCTTATTGCGAGTAAGCTACCTATTGTTTTTGATGCGTCTAGTGCATGTTATTAATATCGGATATCCAGAATATGGATGGCTAGACGATGAACCTCGAGCATCTGCGCACTTTCTCTCGCGCCGCCGAACTGGGAAGTTTTACAAAGGCGGCCATCTCGCTCGGTTTGGCTCAGCCGACCGTCAGCCGCATCATCAGCGAGCTCGAAGCGGAGTGGGAGGGGGCGCTCTTCTACCGCACGGGACGCGGGGTGGCCCTGTCGGAGCTCGGACAGGAGGCTCTCGTTCGGGCCCAATCCGTGTTGCGCGATGTTGATCAGATCTCGGAAGATCTGCGAGCCTTCAATCACCTTCCCACCGGACATGTATCGATCGGGCTGCCGCCTTCGTTGATTTCCTACGTCATTCCCAAACTGCTCAATCAGTTGCGAAGCGAGCGTCCGGGAATACGGTTGCGGATCTACGAAGGTTTCAGCGAGCAGATCGAGCATTGGCTCGCCGCAGGGGTCGTGGATGTGGGCATCTACAGCAAATACAAGGAAGGCACGCTCGACGGCGGCGGCCTGATGTTCACCTCTCAGCTCATCCTGGCAGGCGCTGCCGCCGATTGGGAGCTTCCGGAGGAGATCGACTTTGAACAGATCGCGAGTTTTCCGCTCGTTCTTCCGGCGCTCACGAATGGCCTCCGCATGGCCGTGGATGCCGCGGCCAAGCGCATGAAGGTCAACCTAAAGGTGATCGCTGAGGCTGACTCGATCCTGGCCCAGAAGGAAATGACGCTCAATTGCGGATGCTACATGATCAAAGCTTCGCACACCATCGCGAGCGAAAAGCAGGACGGCATCTTTGCCAGTGCCGTCATACGGAATCCGACCATCAACCGTTACGTCGTGTTGGTGACCGGGCAGCAGAAGCCGCTCAGCCGTGCGTCGCGCGAGGTGGCCGCACGTGCGACGTCCATCCTTCGCGGATTCTCCAGCGATCCCTGAGCGGCGGCAGCGGTTTCTCAAGGAGCAGCATGGGCTTGTAGAGCTCTCACGGCCGAGCCGGAGGGCCTGCTCATCCTGTCCTATGAGAGAGGCGTCACGGGTGCCACGAGATCGACGACCCCCTGCACCAGCATGACCGTGCCGAGGACGCCCACAAGGCAGGCTGAGGCCAGTGGCAGGCGCCGGAGCAGGCGGTCGGAGAAGTTGATCCGCTTCGAGGCATGCTGCACGCCCCAGGCAGCAGCGACGCCGACTGACACCATGGTGATCGCGAGGCCGAGGCTGAAAGCGGCAACGGTTGCGGCGCCAAGGGTGAATTGGCCGAGCTGAAGGCAGATCAGCAGCACCGTGATCGAGGCCGGGCAGGGGATCAGGCCGCCGGTGATGCCGAACAATGCGATCTGGGCCGTGGTGACGTTGCCGCCATTGGCGGCGAGCTGACGCGCAATCTGGTCGGCGTGCTCACGCTCATGCGCGTCCTCGTCATGCACGGCACGGTGATGGTGCCCATGGTCGTGTTCGGCGAACGTGGCCGTGTAGGTGTGCGCGTGGTCACCGTGCGACAGCCGCAGGCGGGCCGTGAAAGCGTGGGACTCGGGAATCTCGCCCGTGGATTCGAGATAGCCGTCCCGCTCGACGAAGCGGAACCTCTCGCCCGAGCCATCGCGGCGGTCGGTCTCAACCAGAACGTCGGCTGCCCTCCACGCGCTGCCGCTCAACGACCGCAGGCGCCAGCGGGGCGGCACGCCGCCCTCGAAGATCGACAGCTCCACGACACCATGTCCTGTGTCGATGGTCCGGATCTCGCCGTGGTGGTGATCGTGAAGATCATGGTGATGGCCATGATGATCCCGCCGGAACCACCCAAGGCTCCGGCCCGTGCGCCAGATCATCCAGGCAGCGATTCCCAGGATGATCACGCCGGACGCGATCAGCAACCAGGCTTCGAAGTGCGAGTTCAGAATGTCGCGCCCGAGCGAGAGGCCGAGCATGGCCACGATCCAGACCACGAGCGAGTGCGAGAGAGCGGCGCAGACGCCCAGCAGCACTGCCTGTCCGATCGTGCCGCGGATCGCCACGATGTAGGCGGCCATCATGGTCTTGGAGTGGCCGGGCTCCAGCCCGTGCAGCGCGCCGAGCAGCACGGCGATGGGCAGGTACAGCCAGCCGTTGCCGCCGGACTGAAGGATTTGAGCAATATCGGGCATCGGTGTTCCATCAATGTCTCGCGGCGACCATCGTTCTCCCAGCCGCCGGGATCAGGTCACTTCAGGTAGGTGCGAACGACGTCGATGAGCTCGGCGGCACCTTTGGCTCGGTCCGGGTCCGGTTCATGCGCCGGGTCGACCACGTGATTGCGGATGTGATCCTCCATCAGCTCAACGGTTAGCCCGTTCACGGCGCCGCGGACGGATGCGACCAGCATCAGCACGTCCGCGCAGTCGAGCTCCGCCTCGAGCGCTCGCTCGATGGCCTCGACTTGGCCCTTGATGCGACGGACGCGAGCGAAAAGCTTCGTCTTCTCCTTGATCGTGTGCGACATGCGACCCCCATCTCACGAAGACAAGTTTTATATAGGGGGGTACCCTATTTTCGTAGAGGTTGTTGTTGCCGCAGCTTCCGCTGATCCTCGCTGTCCTTTGGAAGCGCTATCGCCGACATATACAATGAGGTGCTTCCAACGCCGCCAAGTCCAATGCGGGCGCACCACGGGACCAAGCCAACTTGCCAGCGGCCGTCGACAGGCGCAGGGTGGGTCAGAGTATGGTGAGACGACGCGAGCCCGGCCTATCCAAGGGTTAAATCCTGCGGGCATCCGGGCCGACGATCCTTTTGTAGGCAATCGGGGAGCTTCGATGACCGGCGCCGACGATCTGGGAAAGACGATGCTCCGCAACAAGCTCCTCGGCCGGTGGGCCGCCGAGAAGCTGGGTCTGACGGGCCAGGATGCGCAGGCCTACGCGGACGCTCTCGCCAGAGCCGCGACCGATCCGGCGCATAGCGACGTGTTCAGCAGGATCCGCAGCGATTTCGACAAGGCGGGCATCGCGGAAACGGACCAGCGGATCCTGAACGTCATGACCGAGCTGACGCTCAAGGCCGGCCACCTCATGCCGACGGCGACGGGGAATTCTGTCGACGGCGCGGCCGTGGCCCTCGCGCGCAAGCTCACGCAGCCCTGACGGCGCCTGTTGCGTGAGTGCCTGGGAATGCCGGCGCGCCTGCAGCGCCCCTTCACTTGCGCTGTGCCGCCGTGGGGTCATCCATGCGTTCGCTGCGGGCAAAGCCGAGCCCCTGCGGATCCTCCTCGCGCGCGGCGGTGCGGTCCTGCGGGTCGAGCCCTGAATGCCGGATCGCCGTGTCCAAATGGCTGAGATAACGCCGTACCGCGATCCGCCGCGTCGTGTCGTCCGATCCGGCGAGCCCGGCGAGAGCGGCGTGCAGCCGCCGCATGACCTGGACCGACGTGAGGCCATACTGGCGGATCTCGTCGAAGGCGAGGGCCAGGTAGTCCTCCCATACGGGCATGGGAACGAACAGGCGCGCGATGCCGGCCCCGTCCTTGATCCACAGGTTGCCGAGCGGTTGGGGACTCAGGCGGCGCAGGAGATCGTCAATCTGGTCTAGAGCCTGCACGGCCGTGGTCGGATCGTTGATGGCCGGCGACAGGGCCTTGATGGCGATGTCCACGAGCAGGCGCAGGGCGTATTTGGGGTCTTGCTCGAAGGTGCGTTCGCGGCCGGTGTGGATGCACCGGAGCCAATCGTCGGCCGGCAGCGGGCTCGCCGTGGCAGCGACACGGAGCACGGCATCGCCTTCCACCAGCGTGTCGCCGACCGCGATCGCGAGTTCGACAACCGTTCCGGCGGCTTCGGCACGGGACACGAGCGCGCGGAAGTCGATGCTCGTCACGCAGCCCGGCGGACCGCGATGGACGATGGTCTCGACCGGCGTCGCCAGTCGATAAGTCTCGGCTTGATCGTCCCCCGCCCACGCGATCGTGCAGGCGTCGAACAGGTGTGCCTGCGCGTCGATCACCCGTCGGCCCTCGTCGCCGACCAGCACCAGGACCTCAGTGATCTGGATCTTGGCCAGGTTCTGCACCAGGCGTGAAAACACCAGCAGGCTGGCGACGAGCAGGACCAGGACCAGCAACGTCGACAGCGCCGGAACCTCGCCGCTGCCGCCGCGATCGGTCCACAGGAGCGTGGCCATGGCGTAGGTGAACGTGGCCACGAAGATCCCGAGCGCATGGTGGAGTTCGTGCCGGCCGGCGAACCACACCACCAGCCGGGGCGAGTAGGCGACGGCGCTGAACTGCACCATGACGAAGGCGACGGAGAAGACGATCGCCGTGAAAGCGATGATCCCGGATGCCGTCGCCGACAGGAACGCGATGGCGGCGGCCGCCGACATGGCATGCGTCGAGCCGGGCAGGAAGTGGTGCTCGAGGCGCGGCAGGACGAGGGCGGCCAGCAGGCTGACGATCGTGTAGACGGTGGGAATTGCCCAGGGTTTCAAGGCCTGTGCCTCACAGCCGGCGAACCAAGGTCGGATGGAAGCGTGCTTCGCCGCTTCCAGATCCTAGACCATCGAACCGGCCCTTCAGTGGCGCATCGTTGGGCGTAAGAGCACCGACGCCCTCCTCGCCGACGCGCTAGCGCCCCGACACGGATTCCCTGACGTGGACGATCCTGTCGAGCTTGGGTTGATCGACGCCGAGCCGTCCCGCCCATTCTGCCAGTGCGGAGCCATAGAGCTGGGCTCGGAAGCGCCTCGGGTCCTCCGCGCTCCTTCTCAGCCTGACGAGTTCATTCAAGGCCAGCCTTAGGGAATTTCGATCCACCGGCATCGTTGCACCTCCCGCGAAAGCGCCAGCCTGCATCCTTGAGGGGCAACCGTCAAAAACTCAAAAGTCGTATGGCCCGGCGCCCACGAAGCTGCGCGGTCGCAGCCCTGGAGCCCCCATCAGGGGCATACGATCCTGACAGCCGCGTCGGCCTCGATGGGCTCGCGCGTCCGTTTCATGAGCCGGCTCCATCGGCGTTGGCGACCGCGCGCCGCGTCCGTGCAAGGTTGAGCAACTGAATCGCAGCCGCCAAAGCACCGAAGGCGGCGCCCAGGGCGACCACTCCCGTCCACCCGGCCTTCTCCCAGGCGAGGGTCGCCGTTGCCGATCCGATGGCGCCGCCGACGAACATGAAGCTCATCAGCACGGTGTTGAGGCGCGCCTGCGCCTCGGGCCGCAGCGCGAAGACGATGTGCTGGTTCGACACCAGGGCGGCCTGCATGGCGAAGTCGAGGATGACGACGCCCACGACGAGACCCGCCAGGGAGGTCCACAGGCCGAATACGAGCCACGACACGAAGGTGAGCGCGGCGCCGAATGCGACCACCGGGGCCGGTCCCCGGATATCGGCGAAGCGGCCGGCAAGCGGGGCGGCGAAGATGCCGACGGCCCCGACGATGCCGAACAGGCCCGCCACGTCGGCTCCAAGCCCGAAAGGCGGCTCCTGCAGTCGGAAGGCGAGAATGGTCCAGAAGGCCGTGAAAGCGGCGAAGATCAGCGATTGCGTCGCCGCCGCAAGTCGCAGAGCGGGAAACTCCCGCCACAGGTGAACGATGGAGTGGAGCAGGCGGCCATAGCCGAGCCGCGAGGCGGGTGGGCTGTGCGGCAGCACGGCCATCATCAGGCCGCCCGCGAAGAGGGCCATGGGTACGCCGAGCCAGAACATGGTGCGCCATCCGCCATGGGTGGCGACGAAGCCGGCGAGCGTACGGCTGAGAAGTATACCGGTGAGGATGCCGGCCAGGATCGTGCCGACCGTCGCGCCGCGGCGTTCGGGGGCGGCGAGATAGGCCGCGAGCGGCACGATCTGCTGCGCGACCGTCGAGGCGATGCCGAGAACGAGCGATGCCGCCAGGAGCGATGCCGCGTTCGGCGCGACGGCGGCCAGCACCAAAGCCAGGGCCAGGACTCCAAACTGAAGCACGATCAGCCGTCGGCGCTCGAGGATATCCCCGAGAGGCACCAGCAGGAGCAGGCCGAGTGCATAACCCAATTGCGTGGCGGTCGGGACCAGTGGGGAGAGAGGGCCGGGCAGGTCGGCCTCGATCAGGCCGAGCATGGGCTGGTTGTAGTAGATGTTGGCGACCGCGGTTCCGGCCGCGGCGGCCATGATGTAGATGACCGAACGGGCGATGCCGGGCGATGAGCGTTCAGCCGTCTCAAGTGGTTTCATGGTCCATCTTCCGTATGTTCGGCGAGGAGCCGGGGACGCGGATCGCCCAATTGCCTTTTACCGCAGCTCTCACGCCCGTCCGGTCGCGGCCACCGCATCGACGAAAGCGACATGCGACTGGCCATTTCGGATGATTGTTCTCGGCTTGAGCATCGTGCGGCACGCGACGTGGCATGCCGCACGATCCATCAGGCCGCTTAGCCTTTCACGAAGGCGAGCAGGTCCGGATTGAGCACGTCGGCATGGGTCGTGAGCATCCCGTGCGGGTAGCCCTTGTAGACCTTGAGCGTGCCGTTCCTGAGCAGCTTCACGGACTTGGGCGCGGAAGCGACAATCGGGACGATCTGGTCGTCGTCGCCATGCATGACGAGCGTCGGCACCGAGATGGCCTTGAGGTCTTCCGTCTGGTCGGTTTCCGAGAAGGCCTTGATGCCCTCGTAATGCGCCTTGGCGGAACCGATCATGCCCTGGCGCCACCAGTTCTGGATCACGCCTTGATAGACCTTCGCGCCTTCGCGGTTGAAGCCGTAGAACGGGCCCGATGCCACGTCGAGGAAGAGCTGGGCCCGGTTGTCGGCGACGCCTTTTCGGAAGCCGTCGAACACCTCCATCGGCAGGCCTTCCGGGTTACTCTCGGTCTTGAGCATCAAAGGCGGAACCGCGCTCACCAGCACCGCCTTGGCGACACGGCCCGCAGGCTCGCCGTGGCGGGCCACGTAGCGAGCGACCTCGCCGCCGCCGGTCGAGTGGCCGATATGAACGGCGTTCTTCAGGTCGAGCGCCTCGACCACCGCGAAGGCGTCGGCAGCGTAATGGTCCATGTCGTGGCCTTCGCTGACCTGGGCCGAGCGGCCGTGTCCGCGCCGGTCATGGGCGACGACGCGGTAGCCGTGCTGCAGGAAGAACAGCATCTGCGCATCCCAATCGTCGGAGCTGAGAGGCCAGCCGTGGTGGAACATGATCGGCTGGGCATCCTTCGGCCCCCAATCCTTGTAGAAGATTTCCGTACCGTCCTTGGTGGTGACCGTTGCCATGGGGGGAGTTCCTTTCGCTGGGGTGGAAGGTGTGGCCGCTTCCGGGGAGCCCGGCAGGGCGAGGGAGGCGGTAAGGGCCGCCGCCGCCGCCAGGGTGTCGCGGCGGGTCAGGGTGACGGGAGTACGCGGAGGTGCGGACATCGGGGCTTCTCCTTCGTCACGCTGATGGGGTTTTCCCGGGCGGCTTCTCGACGCCGAGGAAATGCTGGACCAGAGGCTCGTCCGGTCCCTGGTGGAAGCGGCGCGCCTGGGACTGGATGTCGGCGTCGGTCTTCGAGACCCGCCTGTGCTGGCGCAGGTGCTCGGCCCAGGACTCGACGAAGAACCACTCCACCAGCCGCTCGGGATCGGCCGCATCCTCCGAGATGCCCCAGGCATAGGCGCCGTCCCGGTGCCGCTCCTCGGAGAGTCGGTAGAGGGCGGCGAGGAAGGACGGGCGGTCCTGCGGCAGGACCCGGTAGGTGATCATGATGAGCACTGGCCCACGATCATGCGCGACCGGCTCCGCGATGGCGGGCTCCGGCCAGTGCAGGGACGGCGTCAGGTCGCTTTCGCCCTTCGGCAGCGGCGCCCGATGGGCCAAGAGCCCGCTCAGTGCAAGAATGGAGCCAGCGACGATCAGGGTCGCGTCGGTGCCGATCTCCTGCGCCACGAGACCCCAGCCCAGACTGCCCGCCGCCATGGCGCCGTTGAAGGCCGTGAGGTAGATCGCCAGGCCCCGGCCGCGGATCCAGTTCGGCAGGATGGCCTGCATGGTGCCATTGAGGGTGGTCAGCATCGTGATCCAGGCGGTCCCGAGCACGAAGGTGGCGATCAGAGCGACCACTTCGATATTCGTCAGCGCGAGGAGAACGGTTGCGCCGGCGGTGACGAAGGTCGCGGCCAGAACGAGCCCGTCCTGACCCAGGCTTGCCCGGGCGCGGGCATCACCAGGGCGCCGCAGATCGCGCCGGCGCCGACGCTGCCGAGCAGGAGGCCATAGAAGCCCGGTCCGCCGCCGATCTCCTGGCGGGCCACGAGAGGCAGCAGCGCCCACACCGCGCTGGCGCAGCCGAAGAACAGGACCGTGCGCCAAAGGATCCGGTGAAGGCTGCGGCTGGCTCGGGCATAGCGAAAGCCCGCCCGCAGCGCCCCGCCGAAATGCTCGCGCAGGCCGGTATCGGCGTCGGCCTCCCGGCGCCACCACAGCAGGGCGGCGCTGACGATCACATAGGTGAGCACATCGACGCCGTAGACCGCCGCCGCCCCGAGTCCCGCCAGGATGAACCCGCCCAGCGCCGGGCCAATGGAGCGGGCGATGTTGATGCCCAGCGAATTGAGCGCGACCGCGCCCTTGATCTCGGCCTTCGGCACGAGCTCAGGCGTGATCGCCTGCCAGGCCGGCGTCGCCAGGGCGGCCCCGGTACCGCCGAGGAAAGTGAGCAGGACCAGGCTCTCCACCGTGACGTTGCCGGTCCAGGCCTGGAAGGCGAGGGTGGAGCTGACGAGGCCGAGGCCGATCTGGATCATGATCAGGAAGCGGCGGCGGTCGAGGATGTCCGACAGGACACCGGCGGGAATGGCGAAGAGGAAGATCGGCAGCGTCCCGGCGGCCTGGATCATCGCCACGGCGGCAGGCGAGGCCGACAGGTCGGTAACGAGCCAGGAGGATGAGACATCGCGCATGAAGGTGCCGATGTTGCCGAGCACGGTGGCGGCCCAGATCACCGCGAACAGGCGGTGGTGCAGTGGTGCGAAGGTGCCGGGAGGAGGGGCGGCGCCATTGGCCATGGTGGTTCCGGTTCCGCTCATCGGCGCGCTCCCGCGCCGTTGACGAACAGGGCCGACACGGCCAGCCCGCCGACGATGGCAACATGCTCGAAGAACGTGGCGGTCTGGTGTCCGCGCTCCGGCCCGTCGAAGGCCCAGAACGGATGCGCCAAGAGCGTCGCCAGGGCCGTGAACACGGCCAGAATGCCGGCTCCGAGCCAGCAGTAGCGGCGGGTCAGGAACAGGACCGAGCCGCCGAGCTGCGTGGCGATGACGGCGCCTGCGACGAGAGCGGCCGGCTGCAGACCAAGCCCCGCGACCTCGCCGGTCGCGCCCGCGAAATCGACCAGCTTGACGATTCCGCTGATCAGGAACGGCGAGGCCAGCGCCAGCCGGGCGACGAGGTCGGCGCCGGGCACGGCCAGGACCTGGGCGATAGGGCGGGGGATCGTGACGTCATGCATGGCGCATCTCCCTCAGAAGGCCCAGCAGGAGCACCCGAGCGCGCCCCAGAACGAGCGTGAATCGGAGGCCGGAACATTGCGGGCCCAGGCGCCCGCATGGGCGTGGCCATGAACGCCGCAGGTGTTGGCGCAGCCGCAGGCCGCCGCGAGCGCGTATCGGATCTGGGCGTCGTTCTCAGTCCGCTGCTGGTATCCGCCGAAGCGCGCCACGGGCGACCAGTCCGGCGTCGGCGGCGGCAGGGCCGGCGCGAGATCCTTGAACTCGGCGTCGCCGTGAACCGGCCGCCCGCCGAGGAGCGTCAGAACCGACGCGATGTCCTGAATCGCGTCTTCGGGAACCGAGAAATAATCGTCCGACAGAACCGCGAGATCGGCGAGCTGTCCCGCCTTGATCTGCCCCTTCTTGCCTTCTTCGGTCGAGAACCAGGTGTTGGCTTCGGTCCAGAGCCGCAGGGCGGTCTCGCGGTCGAGACGGTTCTCGGCCGGATAGAGGGTGAGGCCACCGAGAGTCTTGCCCGTCACGAGCCAGGACAGCGACACCCAGGGATTATAGGAGGCGACGCGGGTGGCGTCGGTGCCCGCGCCCACCGGAACGCCCGCCTCCATCATGCGCCGAACCGGCGGAGTGCGTTCCGCCGCCTTGCTGCCGTAGCGCGTGACGAAGTCCTCACCCTGGAAGGCCATGCGGTGCTGGACCGCGATGCCGCCGCCGAGCGCCGCGATGCGGTCGATGTTGCGGTCGTCGATGGTTTCCGCATGGTCGATGAACCAGTTGAGCCCTTGCAGAGGAACATCCCGGTTGACCTTCTCGAAGACATCGAGGGCGCGGGTGATGGTCTCGTTGTAGGTGGCATGCAGCCGCCAGGGCCAGCGGTTCTCGGCGAGCAGGCGCACGACCGGCTCGAGGTCGCTCTCCATGGAGGGCGGCAAGTCGGGCCGCTCGACCTTGAAGTCCTCGAAATCCGCCGCCGTGTAGACCAGCATCTCGCCCGCGCCGTTGTGGCGGTAGAGGTCGTCGCCCTGGCCCGGCTTGACCTGCTTGGCCCAGGTATCGAAGTCCTTCAGCTCTTCCTTCGGCTTCTGGGTGAAGAGGTTGTAGGCCAGGCGCACGGTGAGCTGGCCGTCGCGGTGCAGCTCCTCGATGATCGCATAATCGTCAGGGTAGTTCTGAAACCCGCCGCCAGCGTCGATGACGCCGGTGACGCCGAGCCGGTTCACCTCGCGCATGAAGTGGCGCGTCGAGTTCTTCTGGTACTCGGGCGGCAGCTTGGGTCCCTTGGCAAGGGTCGCATAGAGGATCGTGGCGTTGGGCCTGGCGATGAGCACGCCGGTGGGATTGCCGTTGGCATCGCGCTGGATCTCGCCGCCGGGCGGGTTCGGCGTGTCGTTGGTGTAGCCGACGGCCCGCAGGGCCGCCGCATTCAACAGGGCGCGGTCGTAGAGGTGCAGGATGAACACGGGTGTGTCCGGCGCCACCGCATTGATCTCGTCGAGGGTGGGCAGGCGCTTCTCGGCGAACTGATGCGCGGTGAAGCCGCCAACCACGCGAACCCATTGCGGGGCCGGCGTGCGGTCGACCTGCTCCTTGAGCATGCGCATGGCATCGGCCAGGGACCGGACGCCGTCCCAGCGCAGCTCCATGTTGTAGTTGAGCCCGCCGCGGATGATGTGCATGTGGCTGTCGATCAGGCCCGGGATGACGCGCCGTCCCTTGAGATCGATATGCCGCGCAGAGGGTCCAGCGAGCGGCATCACGTCCTGCTCGCTTCCGACGGCCATGAAGCGTCCGTCGCGGATGGCGGCGGCCGTCGCTTCGGGATTCTGGCGATCGAGCGTTGTGATCTTGCCGTTGAACAGGATCAGGTCGGCGTTCATGGGGGGAGCTCCCATCGAGGATTGGATTGCGTCGGACGCGTCGGCGGGCATGTGTGGCCCGTGGAGGGCGAAGCCCGCTGCGGCACCGAGAAAAGTACGGCGTGTGGTCATGATGCTTTGTCGTGGGCCTCGGCCGGTTGCCCGGAGGCACTTGCTCCCTGCGGCAGATGGCCGAAAACGTGGGGACGCACCTGATGCAGCCAGGATTGCGCCGGGGCTTCCTTCTGCCAGATGCTCTTGATGAGTGGCGGGATCTGCTCACCGACCAGGATGCCGAACAGGCCCACCAACGCGATCACGGGCGGGGCCGGGGAGCGCACGTTGAGCATGCTGTAGATGACGCCGACCAGGAGACCGGCGCCGAGCGACATGAGATAGACTTTCATCGCGGTTTCCCTGGCGTATGCATCAGGAGGGGCGACGCGCCGATGAAGACGCGTCGCCACTTCCATGCGGCCGGTTCTCGGCTGGATCGAGCTATTCGGCGGCGACGGCGGGAGACGCCTTGTGATCGCCTTCGCTCGCTCCGAACATCGTCTTGGCGTAGATGATGCCGAGCCCGTAGGCGCCGCCGTACTTCTTGGCGATGCCGGTGGTCATGTCGTAGGTTTCGGCACGGGCCCAGTCGCGCTGCAATTCGAGCAGGTACTGCAGGGATGTCATCGGTCGCGCGCCGGCTTGGGTCATCCGCTCCATGGCACGCTCGTGCGCTTCCTCCGAGACGTCGCCGCAGGCATCGGCGATCACGTAGACCTCGAAGCCCTGATCGAGGGCCGACAGGGCCGGTCCGACGATGCAGACGGAGGTCCACAGGCCCGACAGCACGATTCGGTTCTTGCCGATCTCGTTGATGCGCTCGATCACGGCGGCATCTTCCCACGTGTTCATCGACGTGCGGTCGAGCAGCGCCTGACCCGGGAAGGCATCGGTAATCTCGGAGAACATCGGGCCCGAGAAGCTCTTCTCGGCAACCGTCGTCAGGATGGTCGACACGCCGAAGCCCGCCGCAGCATGGGCCACGAGGGCCGCGTTGTTGCGCAGCATGACCGCATCGATCGACTTGGTCGCGAAAGACATCTGCGACTGGAAATCGATCATGATCAATGTGTGGTCGCTCGGCGCGACGAGCTGAGCGCCCGGGGTCGGCGTGGCTTTGATAGTCATCGTCTTCTCCTTGGTTGAATTCTGTGTCTGCGGCATCGCGGGATGCGACAGGACGAAGTTTCCACGCGTCGAGCACTGTTCCGACAGGCCGCCGGATACTCTGGTCGATTGCTACGCTGTCCGTTCCTCGCCCGACGGGGCGGTCTACGATCCTGGCGGTCCGCGATGTTCGGATGCTCCCGGACCGGCGACGGCCGACCTGATGCACGCGAGAAGATGGTCCGCCTCCAGGGGCTTCTCGATGAAGCACCTGACGCCCGCCGCCAGAGCGCGCTTGCGGATGCGCTCGTCGGGATAGGCTGTCATGAGAATGGTCGGAATCCGCGCGTCGGATCCGGCCAGGGCGAGATGGAGTTCGAACCCGCCCATGTCGGGCATCCGCACATCTGCGATCAGGCAATCCATCGTGCGCAGATCCTCCGAATTCAGGAGCGCGGTCCCCGAGGAGAAGCCCACGGCCGCAAACCCCAATGCCCTCACCAGATCGACGGCGGCCTCGCGGGCGGAATCGTCGTCATCCACGATCGCGATCAGCAACTCGCCCGTCATCCGGAAACCTTCCGAAGTCCCGGCGGGTCTTGCGACCTCGGTCCGGGCTGGCGGCGCGGCAGCTCCAACGCCGCCGTGACTATCGCAACGGAAGGTCGATAGGTTCAATTGACCGGTGGTGTCGGGTATCTACGCCTTTGTGGTAGGGGCGGACAGGCTGTCGGCGAGCCTGACGAGTTCGGGCAGGGAGGTGGCGTTCATCTTGCGCATCACCTGGGCGCGATGAACCTTCACGGTCATCTCGCTCAATCCCAACGACGCCGCGATCTGTTTGTTCATGAGGCCTGAGACGACAAGGGCCATCGTCTCCTGCTCCCGCGGCGTCAGCGAGGCATATCTGTCACGCACAGCCGCGAGGTCCGCCTCGTCGGCCCGGCGGCGGCGGTCGAGCGCGATGCCGGCATGGACCGCGTCGAGGAGGTCCTGGTCCCGGAAGGGCTTGGTGAGAAACTCGATGGCTCCCGCCTTCATGGCCGCCACCGACATCGGGATGTCGCCGTGTCCTGTGATGAACACGATCGGGAGGCTGCTGCCGGTCGACGCCTGCCAGCGTTGGAATTCGAGCCCGCTGGTGTCGGGGAGCCTCACGTCGAGCACGAGGCAGGCGGGGAGATCGACCCGAGCGTCATGAAGGAAGGACCCGACCGAATCGTAGGCACGCACCTCATGCCCGACCGATCGCAGCAGGTCCTCGATCGACTCGCGAACATAGAAGTCATCATCGATCACGAAGACTACGGATCCGTCTCTGCTCATCGATCCGATCCTGGATGGGGCATGCCGGGTAGAATGCTGCTGGGCAGCGTGAGATGGAAGACCGCGCCGTAAGGAGCGTTGTCGCTGACCCAGAGCCGGCCGCCATGGTCTTCGACGATCGATCGGCTGAACATCAGCCCCATTCCCATTCCCTCCGGCTTCGTGCTGAAGAACGGATCAAAGATCCGGTGACGGTCGCCGGGAGCGATGCCCGGGCCCGTATCCTCCACCGTGACCAGAATCTCTCCTTCCAGCGAGCGGGACATGACCCGGATGATGCGGGAGCGCTCCGTAACCGAACTCAAGGCATCGACGGCGTTCGCCATCAGATTCGAGACGACCTGTTCCATCTGCATCGGATTGGCCGTGACCGGAAGCGGTCCCACCTCCAGGTCGACCTTGAGGGAAACCCGACCCAGCTGTGTCTCCTCCTCGATCCTGTGCAGAACCCGCGCGATGAGGCGATTCATGTCGAGCGGCACGCGCTCGCGGTTGTTTTTCTTGAAGAGGTTCCGGACGCCGTCGACCACATCGCGGGCGCGGTGGCCGTCGCGGACCACGCGTTCAAGAGCGGAGCGCGCCTCGCCGAACCGCGGCACGTCGTTGTCGAGCCACCGCAGGCCGGCACTGGCATTGGTGATCATGCTGGCCAGCGGCTGGTTGATTTCGTGGGCGACCGACGCCGACAGGGCCTCCATGGCCGTCAGCCGGCTTTCCCGGGCCAGGCGCTCGGACCGGACCGAGCGGGCGAGCCGAACCTGCAGGGTCGTGGTCTCGGACAGCAGGACGAGCAGGACGAGGCTGGTGGAGGCGAGTCCGAAGACCCGTCCGGCCCACCAGCCCACGCTCAGGCGCGTGCCTCCGCCGAGATACGAAATCAGGATGATCTCGATCAGCAGCGTGCCGAGCACCACGATCAGCCAGAGATCGAGGGTCGAGCGCATTCGGGTCCGCAGCGCCGCGAGGCCCGCCAGATAGAGAGCTGCCGACGCGGCCGGGACATAGTGCCAGAGCGGCGCCACCTCCCTCGCATC
This sequence comes from Microvirga sp. Mcv34, assembly GCF_024519725.1. GTDB lineage: Bacteria > Pseudomonadota > Alphaproteobacteria > Rhizobiales > Beijerinckiaceae > Microvirga. The sequence goes on from NZ_JALJRK010000067.1 coordinate 23,328, forward strand.
GCGCATGAAGGGCGGAAGAACATCCGCGCGCAGGAAAGCGGCGACGACCAAGGCCGACACGACGCCGGCCACCAGGGCCGTGCGGCCCATGATGACCTTCCCGAGCGAGCCGCGGATGCGCTCCCGCGGCTTCCGGTCCTTGCTGAGGGCATAGCCGAGAACGAAGACGGCGAAGCCGAGACGCCGGATGGCGGCGATCGCGGCTGTGACCTGCAGGTCCGGGTGCAGTCCAAGCGCGGTGAATACCCCGGGAAAGGTCAGAGCCCACGGGATGACCAGCAGCCCGGAGAACAGGTAGCCGGTTGCCAGAAGGAGGACGGACCGCGAACGGTCGACGGAGAACAGCGCGAAGAGGAGGGTTGCTGTGAGCAACTCGACGAGGAAGACAGCGGCCGCGTAGGCGGGGATCAGGATCTCGGTCCCTGAAAGGCGATGGTGCGCGAAGGGAGCGACAACGAGCATCGCTGCGATCAGGGCGGCCAGGACGGCCGCCGCCAGTCGCCGTTGGCGATGGCTCGGCCTTGCAGTCGACAGCAGGAACGGGTGTCTGTCCTGCGCTTCTGTCATGGATGCGTCGCGTTCCTCATCGTCGCGGGTTGATACGTGATTTGCCGGTCGGATGGAAGGATCTGCCGGACGTCCGAGATGGATGTGAACGCGACTTCAAAGGCTAAGCAGGACCTTGGTTCCCCGTCTCCACTCGGCATGAACGGGGCCGGACTCCGATGCCTGTCGTCCAGCAGCTGATATTGATCCGATCCGGTTGTTCGAGGGGCGCGCACGAACCCATCGGAAGTTGCATAACGTAAGGGAAATTTTCCCTTTGCGGTCCAGGATCGTTCCCTTATGAGAGAAGGTCCGTACGCGTAGGACCATATTCGGGGCGGCCGCGTCCCATTCGCCTCGGGGGCACGATGACCAGCCAATCCTCCACCTCGTCCCTGTCCGCCACGACTATACCGGATCAGGACTTCGAGTCTGCCACCGTCGCCGGTTCCGGCGCGATGCTCCTCCCGCTCGACGGGCTGGTCTACGGGCAGGAATACGGCCAGTTCCCCGGCACCCAGGTCGCAGACGTCTATACCCGCGACATGGGCATGTCCGGGAAGTACGCGCTCTTCAATTCCTTCGAGGAGGCGGGCGTCGACGTCTTCACGATCTCGTCTCTCGACGGATCGAATTTCGGGATCTCGTCCCTTGATCTGTCCACGCAGCTGCGCGGCATCGTCATCTCGGGTCGGGAGGGCGCGAGTTCCTTCGTCATCGAGAGCCTGTCCGACGGGGCCGTGGTGGCGACGGCCCAGATCGACGCTCGAATGAGCGCCTCCGGTGGCGGCATCACCTACACCCTGCAGACGGCAAACCCGTACATGATCGCCGGGGGGCGGATCACCTTCGACCCGGCGGCCGGCTGGGGCAATATCGACACCATACGGATCCGCGGGCAGGGCGGCGATTTCGCCACCATCGCGCTGGACAACCTGGACATCGAGCCCGTCCCGACCCCGCCCGTGGTGACCGGCGTATCCGCTTCGACGGCCAACGGAAGCTACAAGGTCGGCGATGTCGTCATGATCACCGTGACGTACGATTCGATCGTGAACGTAACGGGAGCGCCGACGCTCATGCTCGAAACGGGGAGCGTCGACAGGGTCGCGACCTACGTGTCGGGGTCGGGCGGCAGAACGCTGACCTTCAGCTACACGGTCCAGGCCGGCGACCTCTCTTCCGACCTCGATTACCTCAACGCCGATGCCCTCAGCCTCAACGGCGGCACCATCAAGGACATCTACCGGAACGATGCATCCCTGAAGCTTCCGGCCGCCGGCACATCCGCATCGCTCAGCGGGAACAAGGCCATCGTCGTCGATGGCGCAGCCCCGGCGGTCACGCAGGTGACGGTGAACGGAGATCAAGTCACCGTTTCATATTCGGAAGTGATTCAAGGGGCCGGCGCGGACTGGACCGGGTCCTTCAAGGTCCTGGTTGAGGGATACTTCGCCGACATCCGGACCATCGCCACCGTCGCCAACAAGGTCGTCATCACGCTGGCCGAGCCGGTCAAGCATGCGCAGTCGGTGCTGGTCAACTACATCAGCCAGGGCGGCAGGATTCAGGATACGGTCGGCAACGCCGCCCAGGATGTGACCCACCACCTCGCCGACAACCAGACGCCTGCCCCCCCGACCCCCGTCATCGAGGGCGTGTCGATCGCCGATGGGGACTTCGCCGTCGGGGAGCAGGTCACGGCCACGATCACCGTGGCGGCCGATGTGGACGTCTATACCCTCGTGACCGGCCGCATCGGCGGCTATGAACTGTCGGGCCTCACCAAGGTCGACGACACCACCTACACGGCGGTGTTCACCGTCACCGAAGGTGGCCAGAGCTTCGCGCGGGGGCAGGACATCCCCGTGAGCCTCACCGTCAAGGGCAGCGCGGACAACCAGAGCCTCGGCTACACGGCGACGGTAACGCAGGGCAACGGCTCGATCGACACGGTGAAGCCCGTCGTTGCCGCCGCGTCCGTCATGGATAACCGGATCGTCGTCACCTACAGCGAGGCCCTGGATGCCGCGGCCGGGGCGAACGCGCTCGCTTCCGGCTTCATCGTCAAGGTCGACGGGCAGGACGTCGCGATCGCCGGCCGCGCCTTCGGATCGGACGGCAAGTCGATCGTCCTCACCCTCGCGGCACCGGTCATCAAGGGACAATCGGTCTCGGTCAGCTACCGGGATCCGACCCCGGCCGACGATGCCGATGCGATTCAGGACGTTGCAGGCAACGATGCCGCATCCTTCACCGATGCCCGCGTTCACAACATCACCGGAAGCAAGCTGGTCGATGGGGTCGATGTGCTCAGCTCCGTGATCACCAATCCGGACGGCAGCCGGACCCATGTCATCCAGACGGGTTTCGTCCAGCCGGGCCGCGTCGATCAGAGCGGCCCGTCGGCCTATGCCGATATTCCGATCGCGGGGCTCGACCGGGTGGAGGCGCTCCTTGCGCAACTCGGCGACGGTTCGGGCCTGGATGCGAGGATCACGCGGGCCGAACTGATGTCCGTTCTCCTGCGGGCCTTCAATGTCGAAACGGGCGGGGTGAGCGGCTCGACCTTCTCGGATGTCACAGGCGAGTGGGCATCGGCCTACATCGCGTCGGCGGCCGCGATGGGAATCCAGAGCAATGTCGTGGGTATCGACCTCGCGGGCCTGCCGTCCCGCGACACCATTCTCACCGGATCATCGGCGTCCAGCAACCTGATGGTCCTGAACGCTTCGCAGGACGGCGTCCAGCGCAGGGTCGAGATCAACGATGTGGGCTTCATCGCGCTGAAGGGAAACGCCGAGATTTATGGCGGAAACGGTGCCCAGTTCATCGTGGGCGACGCCGCCAGCCAGCGCATCGTCATGGGCGCGGACGACGACACGATCCATGGCGGCGCGGGTGACGATTACGTCGGCTCGC
>NZ_JALJRK010000068.1 GCF_024519725.1 Microvirga sp. Mcv34
CATCAAGCGAAATACGCACCGGCTTCGGCATGAACGATTGTTCTTTCTTTTAAGTCATTCAACAGGGGGCGGAAAATAGCGGTTTGCAGGTGCTCCGCAACTGAATTCTCGGGGCTGCGGCCACCTTACGTAACGTGCAGATATGTGTTGAGGACCAATGCCGCCAGCCCCTATTCGCCCCCCTTGAGCCTGTTCAAGGCTGCGAAAGGGGAATCCTTTGCATCCCCGGGGTCCTGATAGCTGAAATCAACACCAGGCTTGCGCGGATAGGGATCTAAGCCGAGCGCCAGGAACTCGGCCGTGAGTGCACCGAGATCGATCTGCCCGTTCACGATCTCATCCGGCGGTTCATATTCGTTAATATCGGTGGGCGACTCGGCCGGCATGCCGGAGGGCTCTGCGAAATCCACTTCAACCTCTTCTTCGAGCCTGGAATCGAAGGGATCGAGGGTCGTCACGCAGACCTGCGTGATCGAGGCCTTGACGACACCCGTCACATGAATGCCCTTGGCCGAGGCCTTGAGCTGGTAGTCGCCCGAGAGAGCCTGGATCCCCCGCAGGCCGAAATCCTGCGCCAGCGCGGCGCATTCCTCAGGCGTTGCTTCGACATGAACCTCCTGCCCGCGAGGCGGAATCTTCATGACGTCGATCAGCCGCGACAAGGGTCCCACGGTTTCAGGTGTCATCAGGTGGCCTCCTTAAGCAAAGGTCTCAGGTTCAGGAAAAACGGGCCCCGTCTCCAAAAGCGTGTCCAGATTGACCGCCTTGAGTCCCCGATCGGCTGCAAAAGCATAACGCGCCAGGGCGGCGGCCGGTGCCTCGCTGCCATAGACGTTGCGACCGAGAGCGAGCGCCAGACCTGCCTCGTCGTCGCCGTTCAGGGGGGCATCATAGGCATGGGCCCGCCCGTAGAAGGATTCCGCCACCTTCTTCATCCTTTTTGGCACGACGGTGTCGCCGACGCCCATTTCCCTCAGGGAGGCGTCCATGTCCCGGAAGAAGGCGTCCGTCAGATCCTTGGCCACTTCGTCTGCCGGGTGCGCGAGCTGGCGGAGAGTGCGCAGGGCCAGCACCATATGCAGCGACAGGGCTTCGAAGCGCCCTTCCAAGGTGTCCGGGATGCCAAGTGCCGCATAGAGCCCGGGAGCACGCGAGGCCGTCGCGATTCTCTTATAGAGCGACGCAATGGCGGTTCGCCGGGGGTCTTTGCGGAAGAGACTGAAGATCACGGCTCTGCCCTTCCAAGCTTGTCAAATTCCTAGCCTCGGGTTACGCCATCACCATCCGTAGGCGCAAGCTTATCCGCGCCGCATTTCTGGAAGAACCGTACGATGCGTCGATATCATACCCTTTTGGTGCGCTTGGCTACTGCTACCGTTCTCGCCTCTTCCCTAGCTGCCTGCAACGGCGTGGGGGAGGAATTCCAACGCGGCTATGTCGTGGATGAGCGTGCGCTTGCTCAAGTGAAGAAGGGCATGAGCGCCGATCAGGTCCTCCAGACCCTCGGTACGCCCTCCACCGTGTCCACCGTCGGCAATCGCAACTGGTATTATATCAGCCAGAAGTCCCGCAGGACTCTTCAGTTCATGGGCGAGCAGGTCGTGGACCAGCAGGTCACCGCCGTCTATTTCGACAAGGGCCTGAGGGTCGAGCGCGTCGCTCTTTACGGCCTCCAGGACGGCAGGGTCTTCGACTTCATCAGCCGCACCACCCCGGCCGGCGGCGAAGAGGCAAGCTTCCTGGGCCAGATCTTCAAGGGCATGACCAGCTTCAACCCGTTCAGCTGATCCGCTGTCAGTCAAAGAATTCCGTATGGCCGGGCTTCGTCCCGGCCATTTTCGTTGGGTGTAAGCAAAAAAGAAAACCCGCGGCTCTCGCCGCGGGTCTGAGGATCATTGGAGCCTGAAATCGTTACGAATGCGCAAGGATCGCAAGAAGCAGCAGGGCGATGATGTTGGTGATCTTGATCGCCGGGTTCACGGCGGGGCCTGCCGTATCCTTGTAGGGGTCGCCGACGGTGTCGCCCGTGACGGAGGCCTTGTGGGCTTCCGAGCCCTTGTGATGCGTCGTGCCGGAGGCATCGGTGAACCCGTCTTCGAAGGACTTCTTGGCGTTGTCCCAGGCGCCGCCGCCGGACGTCATGGAGATGGCGACGAAAAGCCCCGTCACGATCACGCCGAGCAGCATCGCACCCACGGCGGAGAAAGCCTCGGACTTGCCCGCCACCCAGTAGACCACGAAGTAGGTCACGATAGGCGCCAGCACCGGCAGCAGCGACGGCACGATCATTTCCTTGATCGCCGCACGGGTCAGCATGTCGACCGCGCGCCCGTAATCGGGACGGTCGGTCCCAGCCATGATGCCCGGCCTCTCCCGGAACTGACGGCGCACCTCCTCCACCACGGCTCCCGCCGCCCGGCCGACCGCCGTCATGGCGATGCCGCTAAACAGGAACGGGATGAGGCCACCGAACAGCAAGCCGACCACCACATACGGATTGGTCAGGGAGAAGTTCGGCGCGACGCCCTGGAAGTAGGGATACTGAGCGGCGTTCTGAGTGAAGTAGTTCAGGTCCGAGGTATAGGCGGCGAACAGCACCAGGGCACCTAGGCCCGCGGAACCAATGGCATAGCCCTTCGTCACCGCCTTAGTTGTGTTCCCGACCGCGTCGAGGGCATCCGTCGACTTGCGGACTTCCTTCGGCAGGCCGGCCATTTCGGCGATGCCGCCAGCATTGTCGGTCACCGGACCGAACGCATCAAGGGCCACGATCATGCCGGCGAGGGCCAGCATGGCCGTCACGGCGATCGCGATGCCGAACAGGCCGGCAAGCTTGAAGGCCACGATGATGCCCGCGATGATGACGATGGTCGGCAGCGCCGTGGCTTCCAGGGAGACCGCGAGACCCTGGATCACGTTCGTCCCGTGACCGGTGACGGAGGATTGCGCGATGGACCTTACGGGCCGGAAGCCCACACCGGTGTAGTACTCGGTGATGACCACGATCAGCGCCGTCACGCCCAGACCGATGACGGCGCACCAGAACAGGGCCTGACCGGTGAACTCGGCGCCGGCAACCGGCCCGAAACCAAGCATCTGCCAGGTGACCAGGGCAATCGCTGCGGCCGACAGGACACCGGTCGCGATGAGGCCCTTGTAGAGCGCGCCCATGATGGACTCGTTCTGCCCGAGTTTAACGAAGAAGGTGCCGATGATCGATGTCACGATACAGGCCGCTCCGATGGCGAGCGGGTACATCAGCATGGTGTCGAGAGTCGCCTGGCCGGCGAAGAAGATCGCCGCGAGCACCATGGTGGCGACCACGGTCACCGCGTAGGTCTCGAACAGGTCCGCCGCCATGCCTGCGCAGTCGCCGACATTATCGCCCACATTGTCGGCGATGGTGGCCGGATTGCGCGGATCGTCCTCAGGAATACCCGCTTCGACCTTGCCCACGAGGTCGCCGCCCACGTCGGCGCCCTTGGTGAAGATTCCGCCGCCGAGACGGGCGAAGATCGAGATCAGCGAGGCTCCGAAGCCGAGGGCCACAAGGCTGTCGATGACCACGCGGTCGGAGGGGTTAAGGCCGGAAACCCTGGTGAGGTAGCCGTAGTAGAGCGCGACGCCGAGAAGGGCGAGACCCGCAACCAGCATGCCGGTGACGGCGCCCGCCTTGAAGGCGACGTCCAGGCCGCCGCCGAGGGACTGGGTGGCGGCCTGGGCCGTGCGGACATTGGCCCGGACCGACACGTTCATGCCGATGAAGCCCGCAGCTCCGGAGAGAATGGCGCCGATAGCGAAGCCGATAGCGACCCGAATGCCGAGGAAATAGGCGATCACGGCGAACAGGACGACGCCCACGATGGCGATCGTGGCGTATTGCCTGCGGAGATAGGCCTTCGCCCCCTCGGCGATCGCACCAGCGATTTCCTGCATGCGCTGAGAACCGGCGTCCCGCTTCATCACATCGCCAATGGCCCAGAAGCCATAGACAATCGAGAGAACGCCGCCCACGATAATTAGGGTGAGTGCCATCATGCCATCCTTGTTATGGGAAAGCAGTAAGCCGCTCCTCAAGGCCCGTTTGTCGGCCTCGATTGGCCCCTACCCCCAGCGAACTTTATATTTGGTGGCAAAAAACTAGGCAGTACGCAACAATCCTACCGGCGCAACCCACAGGAAGGCCTTAATACTTTAAGCGGGTGCGATCAGCTTCGTCTTCTGCTGCCAAGCTAGAAGAAGTAGCGCGACGACGACCGGGGGGAAGACCAGCCAGTTCACGCTTTCCCAGCCGCCTGCGCTCAGGAGCTTGCCCGACGAGAAGGACGCGATGGCGACCGAGCCGAAGATGAGGAAGTCGTTGGCGGCCTGGACCTTGGCCCGCTCCTCAAGCCGGTAGCAGTCGGTCACGAGGGCCGTCGCCCCGATGAAGCCCAGATTCCAGCCGAGTCCGAGCAGAATCAGAGCCGTCCAGAAATGCGCGATTCCGAGGCCGGAGAGGCCAATGATCGCGGCAAGCGCGATCAGCACAAGGCCTGCGGCCGTCACCGGTCCCTTGCCGAACCGGGTGATCAGCCGGCCGGTGAAGAAGCTCGGCCCGAACATCGCCAGGATATGCCATTGGATGCCGAGTGCCGCCGCGCCGATCGGGTGGCCGCAGCCGATCATCGCGAGCGGCGCCGCCGTCATCATGAAGGTCATGAGACTATAGGAGACGAGACCGCTCACGGCGGCCACGATGAAACGGGGCTGGCGTATGATCTCGAGAAGCGGCCTCCCGCCCGTTTTCGCAGCCGTGAGGCCGACGGGAGCGGGGCGCAGGTACGATACGGCGATCATCGAGAGCATCGCCAGGGTTGCCTGCCCCAGGAAGGCCCCCGCGAAGGGGGCGGCCTCGACCGCATCCCTGGTCCAGATCACGGTTTGCGGTCCGATCACACCGGCCACGAGACCTCCGGTCATGACCCAGGAAATCGCCTTGGGCTTGAAGGATTCAGAGGCGGCATCGGTCGCGGCGAAGCGGTAGCTCTGGTTGAAGGAACCGTAGCTCCCGATGATCAGGGTTCCGAGGCAGAACAGAGGGAAACTGAACGCCGCGATGCCGAAGGCAGCCAAGCAGCCGCCGGCGAGGCCGATGCCTGCACCGACCATGTAGCCCAGGCGCCGCCCGGCCTTGCGCATCAGCATGGCGGCCGGGACGGTCCCGAGGGCGAGGCCCAGATTCAGCAGGCTGATGGGGAGCGTCGCCAGCTCCTTGTTCGAGGCGAGCGCCTGTCCGACGAGGCCGCCGAGGGACACGACGATGGCCGGGCTCGAGCCGCCGAGCGCCATGGCGACGGCAAGCACGACGGCGTTGCGCTTGGCGACGGCATCGCTGGCAGACGTGTGGAAGGAGGTATCAGAAATGCTGGTAGGAGCCGACATCGTAGCGTCTTTCGAGACCATTCATCCGAAAGACGGGCAGGTCATGTCCTGAGACGACTCGGCCGATCACGGAGAGGGCAATCCCGACCCTATCGGCCTCTTTCCGGAAACTGTCGAGATTCATTTCCGGCACAGTGCAGAGAATTTCGTAATCGTCCCCGCCGGTCAGGGCGAGATCGAGCAGATCCGGCGAAGCCTGGATCGCCTTTTCGGCCGCTGTCGAAAGCGGCACCCGATCAACCTCGATGAAGGCGCTTGCTCCGCTGACCCGCATCATCTTGGCGAGGTCGCCCGCCAGGCCGTCCGAGACGTCCATGGCGGCGCCGGCATGGTCGCGGAGGGCGGCAGCCAGGGCATGGCGGGGGTGGGGGTGGAGATAGCGATCGGCGAGATGCGCCTGTTCGTCCGGGGATAGATTTGCGGCCCAGGCCGGGGTGGAGCGGAGCTTCAGGCCCAGGGCCGCGTCGCCGATGGTGCCGGAGACGCAGATCAGGTCACCCACATGGGCGGTCGTGCGCCGGACCATGCGGCCTGATGGCACCTCGCCGACGGCCGTGACCGACAGGGTCAGGGGGCCGCTGGTCTTCACCGTGTCACCGCCGAGGAGCGGACAGGCGAAATCCCGCGACGCCTCCCCGAGACCCGCGGCGAACGCGGCGAGCCAGTCCTCGGTCCAGTTCTCCGGCAGGGCGAGGCTGAGCAGGAACCCGGTCGGTTCGGCCCCCTTGGCCGCGAGATCCGAGACGTTCACGCCGAGGGCCTTGCGGGCGATGGAACCGGCAGCATCCTCCGGCAGGAAGTGAACGCGCTCGACCAGGGCATCGACCGTGAGGACGAGGTCGTGGCCCGGCTTGGGGGTGAGGCAGGCCGCGTCATCCGCGAGGCCGAGGCCTCCCGCGCCGGCGATGGGGGCGAAGAAGCGGGCGATGAGGCTATCCTCGCCGGGGCGTTCTCTCGAACTCATCGGCCAACCGCCCTCGCCCGCATGATGCTTACCGCTTGCCCTGCCCGGTCGCCTTCTTCTCGAGTTCGCCCGGACGGACTTCGCGAGCGAGCTTGTCCAGGACGGCGTTCACGAGGCCGGGCTCATCGTCGCCGTAGAAGCCGTGGGTCACGTCCACATATTCAGTGATCACGACGCGGGCCGGCACGTCCTTGCGGAACATGAGCTCATAGCCGCCCGCGCGCAGGATGGCGCGCAGCACGGCCTCGATGCGCTTCAGCGGCCAGTCGGTGGCGAGCGCGCTGTCGATCTTCACGTCGATCTCGCGCTGGTTCTTGACCACGCCCGAGAGAATGTCGCGGAAGAAGGTGTTGTCGGAAGGCTGGAACTCGATTCCCTCGACCTCGCGGCCGATCCAGAAGGTCTCGAACTCGGCGAGCGCGTCGAGCACGGTCTTGCCCGACACGTCCATTTGGTACAGGGCCTGGACGGCAGCGAGGCGAGCGGCCGAGCGCTCTGCTGGCTTCGTCATGATCAGGCCTCCAGTTTCTGTTTGATGCGCAGCACGGCCAGAGCCGCTTCCACCGCTCCCCCGCCCTTATTCAATTCGTTCACGCTCGCGCGGGTCCAGGCCTGCTGATCATTCTCGACGGTGAGGATGCCGTTGGCCAGGGGGATCTTGCGGGCGACGGACAGGTCCATCAGGGCACGGGCGCTCTCGCCGGCGACGATGTCGTAATGTCCGGTCTCACCGCGAATGACGCAGCCCAGGGCCACGACGGCGTCATAGGGGCGCCCCGCCTTCTCGGCCGCGTCGAGCGCGATCGCGATGGTGGCCGGAATCTCGAGCGCGCCGTCCAGGGTCAGGACGTCCATGCTGGCCTGCGCCTCTTCGACGGCGCCCCTGGCGCCGCGCAGCAGCTCGTCGGCGATATCGTCGTAGAAGCGGGCCTCCACGACCAGGATGCGGGTGCCGGGAACCGGCGGACGGGGACTTTTCGGCTTATCGGAAGGCGCGACCATGAGAAATCCGTTCAGAATTCCAATAGAATCTCAGCCCTCATTCTGAGGAGCAGACGAAGGCTCCCCCTCGAAGGAGGGTCCAGAGAGCACTGGATACGCCCTCGTCCGCCGAGACGGCCTGCCGGCCTCCTCAGGGTGAGGGCTATGTCGAGGAAAGTTAAACGTCCCTACTCCGCCCGGCGCGCATCCGCAAGCCGCGCGGCATAGCGGGCCATGAGATCGACTTCGAGGTTGAGCTTGTCGCCGACCTGCCGGTCGCCCCAGGTGGTGACCGCGAGCGTGTGCGGGATGATGAGGACGGAGAACATGTCGTCGTTGACGGAATTCACCGTCAGCGAGGTCCCATCGAGACAGACTGAGCCCTTCTCGGCGATGAACGGCGCGAGCGCATGCGGCGCCTTGATGGTGAAGCGGGCGGTCGGCCCCCAGGGATCGTCGCCGGCGGTGATCGCCTCCTTGGCCACGATGGTGGCGATTCCGTCCACGTGCCCGGTCACGATATGGCCGCCGAGCTCGTCGCCGATCTTCAGGGACCGTTCTAGGTTGATTTTGGTACCGGCCTGCCACTCGCCCACAGTGGTGCGGTCCAGGGTCTCGGCCGCCGCATCCACGTCGAACCAGCAGCCGCCCTCGCGCGGGCCGACCGCGACGACCGTCAGGCACGGCCCGCCGCAGGCGATGGAGGCGCCGAGCGCAATGGTGGCGGGGTCGAAGGATGAATGAATGCGCAGGCGCTTCAGGGTCCCCTGAGCCCCCTCAGCGGTTGCGACCTCACCGACATCGGTGACGATACCCGTGAACATCAGGGTCTCTCCCAGAACATGAAAAGATCGGGGCCGATCTGTTCCTCGGCCCGCAAATCGAGAAAATCCATCCGGTCCTGCAGCCCGAGGCCGAGAGCGGGCACATCGCCCTGCCCCCTGGCCGAACGGCCGGTGATCAGGACCAGCTCGTCGACGAGGTCGGCCGCGGCCAGCGCATCCGCCAGCCCGGGACCGCCCTCGCAGAAGACCTGGGTGAGCCCGCGCGTGCCGAGGAGCCGCATGGCCTCCTCCAGATCCACATGGCCGGACACATCCGCGGACACCCGCATGACCTCGACGCCGAGTGCGGTCAGCGCCCGCTCGGCGTCCGTCGGCGCCCCGACCGTCGTCAGGATCCAGGTCGGGATCTCCCGCGCTCCCATGACCAGACGCGACGTGACCGGCGTTCTCAGATGAGAATCGACGACGATGCGGACCGGCGAACGGTCCTCCAGTCCCGGAAGGCGCACATTGAGCAGCGGATCGTCCGCGAGGACCGTTCCGACCCCGACCATGATGGCATCCGCATGGGCCCGCATCAGATGGACCTTGCCGTTGGCGATCTCGCCCGTGAGCATCAGGCGCGGCCCCTGGCGCGATCCCGCAAAGCCTTCCGTGCTCCGGGCGAGCTTCACGGCGATGGCAGGCCGCATCTTCGTCACGCGGGTGACATGCCCACGATGAAGCCGTGCGCCTTCCTCGGCGAGGCAACCGACGCTCATCGGAATGCCTGCACGGGCGAAGCGCTCCGGTCCCTGACCGGCCGCATGCGGGCTCGGATCGGCGACGCTGACCACCAAGCGGCCGATTCCGGCGGCCACGATCAAGTCCGTGCAGGAGGGACCATGATCCTGGCTGCTGCGGGTGGCGCAGGGTTCGAGCGACACGTAGAGAGCGGCGCCCCGCGCACGCTCACCCGCGGCGGCCAAAGCCACGCGCTCCGCATGGGGACGGCCACCCGGCTGGGTAGTACCCTGAGCGATGATGACCGGAGCGTCGCCGCTCTCGTCCACGATGACGGCGCCCACGGACGGGTTGGGCCAAGTCAGGCCGAGATGGCGCTCGCCGAGGGCGATGGCCAGGCGCATGAAGCGCTCATCCCGATCAGAGTGCTGCCCAGTTCCTCCCGGCTCGCTCATGGCTCGCTCGGCGCGCGCTTCTTCTTGGGCGGCGGCGGAAGCTCGTCCTCGCCTTCAGCCAGCTTGCCAAGAATCTCCTCGAAGTCCTTGGCTTCACGGAAGTTCTTGTACACGGAAGCGAACCGCACATAGGCGACGTCATCGAGGCCCTTGAGCCCTTCCATGACGAGTTCGCCGACGGTCTCACTCGGCACCTCGCCGTCGCTCATGCTCTCGAGCTGGCGCACGATGCCGTTGATCATGCGCTCCACACGCTCGGGATCGACTGGTCGCTTGCGGAGCGCGACCTCCACCGATTGCTGAAGCTTGTCGCGGTCGAACGGCACCCGCCGGCCCGAGCGCTTCAGGACCGTCAGCTCACGCAGTTGCACGCGCTCGAAAGTCGTGAAGCGGCCGCCGCAATCCGGGCAGATGCGGCGACGGCGGATTGACGAGGAATCGTCCGTCGGGCGGGAATCCTTCACCTGGGTGTCCAGGCTCCCGCAATAGGGGCAACGCATGGATCAGCCTAAACCTCAGGCGTAGATCGGGAAGCGGCGGGTCAGCTCGTGGACGCGGTGCTTCACCGATTCCTCGACGGACGCATTGGCCTCGTCACCGTGCTTCGAAAGTCCGTCGAGGGTTTCGACGATCAGCTCGCCCACCCGCTTGAACTCGGCCACGCCGAAGCCGCGCGAGGTGGCGGCCGGGGTGCCGAGGCGGATGCCCGAGGTGACCATCGGCTTTTCCGGATCGAAGGGCACGCCGTTCTTGTTGCAGGTGATGTGGGCGCGGCCGAGGGCCGCTTCCGCCGCCTTGCCGGTGAGCTTCTTCGGGCGCAGATCCACCAGCATCAGGTGGTTGTCCGTTCCGCCCGCCACGATGGCATAACCATTGGCCAGCATGGTGTCGGCCAGGACCTTGGCGTTCTCGACCACCGAGCGGGCATAAAGCTTGAACTCGGGGCGCAGGGCCTCGCCGAAGGCGACGGCCTTCGCTGCGATGACGTGCATGAGCGGACCGCCCTGGAGGCCGGGGAAGATCGCGGAATTGACCTTCTTGGCGATGTCCTCGTCATTGGTGAGGATCATGCCGCCGCGCGGGCCGCGCAGGGTCTTGTGGGTCGTGGTGGTGACCACATGGGCGTGCGGGAACGGAGACGGATGGGCCCCGCCGGCAACGAGCCCGGCGAAATGGGCGATGTCGACCATGAAGAACGCCCCGACCTCGTCGGCGATCTCGCGGAAGCGGGCGAAGTCCCAGAAGCGGGAATAGGCCGAGCCGCCGGCGACGATCACCTTCGGCTTATGGGTGCGGGCGAGTTCAGCCACCTCGTCCATGTCGATGATCTGGTCGCTCTCGCGCACCTTGTAGCTCACCACGTTGAACCACTTGCCGGACATGTTGACCGGGGAACCGTGGGTCAGGTGGCCACCGCAGGCGAGATCGAGGCCCATGAAGGTGTCGCCCGGCTTCATCAGGGCCATGAACACGGCCTGGTTGGCCTGGGAGCCGGAATTGGCCTGAACATTCGCGAACTTGCAGTCGAACAGGCGCTTGGCGCGCTCGATGGCGAGTTCCTCGGCCATGTCGACGAACTGGCAGCCGCCGTAATAGCGGCGGCCCGGATAGCCTTCCGCGTACTTGTTGGTCATCACCGAGCCCTGGGCTTCCAGGACGGCGCGGGAGACGATGTTTTCGGAGGCGATCAGCTCGATCTCATCGCGCTGGCGGCCGAGTTCGAGCCCGATGGCGCGAGCGATCTCAGGGTCGCTGTCGGCAAGGCTCGCCGAGAAAAAGCTGTTGGAGAGATGGCTGTGTGCCGCTTCACTCGCGCTCATGGGATACCCTCGCCTTCCTGTGAGCCCGGCTAGAACCGGCCGCTCGATCCGAAATCGCCCAGGCCTTTATCATGGCTGCCACAGGGGAGCCAACCTGTTCTGGAGAGATGTCTGTGCGGCCGCGGAAATGCAACGGGCAGCCGGGGATGCTCGCGCCCCCGATGTCATGGCGAGGACCATCCAGGCAGGCGTCCCAGCATCCACCAGGAAACCAGCGCCCAAAAACGAAATCACCGGCGCGAGGCCGGTGATGACGTGGAAATCGAAAGCTGTCCCGTAACGTCAGTTCTGCAGGAACATCTCTTCGTCCGGCTCGGTCGGGGTGCGGCTGGCGACGGGGATCGCGCTGCCGAGGCCGTCCTTGTTGTAGATGTCGTCGCGGAACTGCACGAGGCCGTCCGGGGTCGCCCAGGCGGTCATGTAGATCCAGTGGATCGGAACCGGCTGCGCCAGGCGGGCGTCGATGCGGTCGCCCGACTTGAAGACAGCGTCGATCTGCTCGCGGCTCCAGCCGGGCGTGTCCTTCAGGAGCCACTCGATGTAGTCGCGCACGTTCTGCACGCGGATGCAGCCCGAGGACACGAAGCGGAAATCGTCGCCGAAGATGCCCTTGGACGGGGTATCGTGCATGTAGACGCCATCCTTGTTCGGGATGTTGATGCGCACGAAGCCCATGGAGTTGAGTTCGCCGCCCGGATCCTGGCGGAAGCGATAGCGGGTCGCCTCGTCGGAGAACCAGTTCACCTGCGAGGGCGCGATCTCGGTGTTGCCGTTGAAGATACGAATCTTGTTGTCCGTCAGGTAGTTCGGCTCCTTCTGCATCTTCGGGATCAGGTCCTTCTTGATGATCGAAGCGGGCACGGTCCAGAACGGGTTGAAGTTGACCTCCACCACCTTGGTGTTCAGGAGCGGCGACTGACGGTCGCTCTTGCCGACGCCGGCGGCATGGCGGGTGTGGACGACGCCGCCCTCCACCGTCTCGACCAGGGCGGCCGGGATGTTGGCCACCACGTAGCGGTTGGGCAGGCCGCCGGCCACGAGGGTACGCAGGCGGGACACGTTGATCTCGAGCTGGCGGATGCGCACGTCAACGGGCACGTTCATGGCGGCCACGGTCGGGGCCGTCATGGTGCCGGTGGAACTGATGCCGTGGCGGGCCTGGAAGCGGCGCACACCGGCCTCGACGTAGGAATCGTAGATTGGCGATTCGCCGGCCGCCTGGTCGAGGTCGCCCGTGATGATGAGGCGCTGGCGCAGGGCCACGACCGCCGGGCTCTTGGAGCCGACGCGCAGGCCCTGGACGCCCTGAACGGGCATCCAGCCGCCGCGGGCCGCGATGTTGCGGTAATACTCGATCATCTGCTCGGTCGCGGCCAGCGATTCCTGCGACATCATGGGGGTCGAGGTGCGCTGGACGCGGGTACGGGACACCGCCTCGTAGTTCTGCGACCACTCGGCCTGGCTCTGGGCCAGTGCAGCGGTCGCGGGCGTGAAGATCAGGGCGAGCGATCCGGTCAGGAGGGTACGGCGAGAGAACATGAGCGCAAGCTCTTCCCGGTTAGGAGTGGTCGACAATGGCGATGGCGGACGAGCCCGCATCTGCCTGCGTTCCCAGCATAAGTGCCGGGATAGGATTAAAGAACGGTATCGAAAACCAGGAACATCGGGGCCGTTTTATGGCAAACCGGCCGCCCCGCCGCTCCCCGGGCTTTCGAACCGCCTTCTGCACCCATGTAACTTTGAACTGTGCTCTTGAGGATACACTTCTCCGTGAGGAGCGGGGCTCCTGGACGCTTCAGCGATTCTCCTGCGCGGCCAGCCAGGAGATGCCGAGATAGACGGCGATCAGGGTCAGGAAGAACGCCACAGTCATCACTCCGCCGGACACGATGCCCGGGAAGAACGCCGCCAGAATCAGGTGGCTCATGATGGCGAGCAGCCACATGATCCCGCCCCAGGTGCTGGCCATCCAGAGGCCGACCGCCGCGATCAGGTCAATCAGCGCGAAATAGATGATTGTGGCCTGGTAGCCCATCGAGCGGCTCTCGAAATGCCCGACCGGGGTCCAGATTCCGAGGATCACCGCCCAGGCGCTCAGGCCTTTCATGATCCACAGGATCGCCAGGACCCGCATGAACCAGGTGAGAACGAAGCTCCAGCGCATGATGGAGGTGGCGACGGGCCGCTCCTCGATCCGGTCGGAGAGGTATTCCCGGGCCGCCTGGGCGGATGCGCTCTGTTGGCTGTTGCGGAACATCAGGCGACCTCCAGTTCCCGGTCGCCCAGATGGGCGAAGTGGCGTTCGATGGCGGCTTTCTCCACCCCCTCAAGGGAGGCGGGCCGCCAGCCGGGGTTGTTGTCCTTATCGATCAGCACCGCCCTCACGCCCTCGTAGAAGTCGTGGCCGTCGCCGATGCGGGAGACAATGCGGAACTCGGTCTTCATAGCCTCCTCGAAGTCCATCGTCGCCCCCCGGCGCACCTGCTCGAAGGCAAGGCACAGGCTCGTCGGCGACTTCGTCCCCATGCCCGCGGCGGTCTTCGCGGCGAACTCGGAGCCCTTCTCGGCCGCAGCGTCGAGACGCGCCAGGACGTCGATCACGCTCCCGGCCGAGAAGCAGGAATCGATGAGGTCCCGCTGGTCCTCCAGGGGCCCGGCGCCCGGATCGGTCGCGACGCGGGCCAGGGCCGCCTCGACGGCATCGCCGCCGATCAGCGCGTCCCGGAGACCCGGGATGTTCCCACTCGGCACCGCATGGCTTGCGAGCCCGAGCATCATGGCGTCGGCCCGCTTCACCCGTTCGCCGGTGAGCGCGAGATACGTGCCGGTCCGCCCCGGCAGGCGCGGCAGCGCATAGGTCGCGCCGACATCGGGGAAGAAGCCGATACCGACCTCCGGCATCGCGAAGAGATAGCGGTCACCCGCGACCCGGTGGGTGCCGTGCAGGGACACACCGACGCCACCGCCCATGACGATTCCGTCGATGAGGGCGATATACGGCTTTGGATAGCGCTTGATCGCGATATTGAGCTGATACTCCTCGCGCCAGAAGGCGAGCGCCTCCTCGCGCCGTCCGGCCTTCAGGTCTTCCGTGAGCTGGCGGATGTCGCCCCCGGCGCAGAACGCCTTCTCGCCCGCGCCCTGGACGACGATCCGCGTCACCGTGGGATCATGCTCCCAGGAATCGAGCGCCCGGCGCATCTCGCGGACCATGCCGAGCGTCAGGGCGTTGAGCGCCTTCGGACGGTTGAGCGTGATGAGGCCCGCCTCGCCCTGCTTCTCGCAGAGAACTTCAACGCTCTCGTCCATGGAACACTCCTTCGCTTCGGTTCGGCTTAGAACAAGGCCCCGCCCGCCCGTCAATGGACACGATGTCGTTGCCGTAAGGGCACCCTCGACGTCCTCTCCGGCCTCGTGCCGAGGATCACGTCCGAGGCATAGCGCGCCCCCTGTCCCGGCTGCATGGCTGGGTTGAGGGCAATTTCACACGGATCGGGCCGAACTGCGACCTCGGACCCTTTTTTAGAGCAATTTAAATGTGCTAACCCTCGAGTCCTTCGCCGGCGCATCGAAGCCGGCGCCGTGTGAGGATCATGTCGAAACTGTCGCCGCTCCCCCGCCGCTCCTCGGATGAAACTCCCGCCGCATCCCTGAACCTCTCTCACCGCCTGCGACGCAACCGCAAGGCCGAGTGGTCGCGGCGGCTGGTGCAGGAGAATGTGCTGACGGCCAACGACCTGATCTGGCCGATCTTCGTCGTGGAGGGCGCCAGCGGCCGGACGCCGGTGGCTTCGATGCCGGGCGTCGATCGCCTGACCATCGCCGAGGCCGTGCGCGAGGCCGAGCGGGCCGCCTCGCTCGACATCCCGGCCATCGCTCTTTTCCCCTATACCGATCCGGCTCTGCGCGACCCGACCGGATCCGAGTCCCTCAACCACCGCAACCTGGTCTGCCGCGCGGCGCGCGAGATCAAGAAGGCCGTGCCGAATATCGGCATCGTCTGCGACGTGGCCCTCGATCCCTATACCAGTCACGGTCATGACGGCGTGATGGACGGCGAGCGCATCCTCAACGACGAGACGGTCGCCCTGCTGGTGCGCCAGGCCGTGCTTCAGGCGGAAGCCGGCGCCGACATCATCGCCCCGTCGGACATGATGGACGGGCGCGTGGCCGCCATTCGCGAAGGCCTCGACGCGGCCGGGTTCCTGGACGTGCAGATCATGGCCTACGCGGCTAAATACGCGTCCGCCTTCTACGGCCCGTTCCGCGACGCCATCGGCACCAGCGCCACCCTGGTCGGCGACAAGCGCACCTACCAGATGGACCCGGCCAATTCCGACGAAGCCCTGCGCGAGGTCGCCCTCGACCTGGAGGAGGGCGCCGACATGATCATGGTCAAGCCCGGCATGCCCTATCTCGACATCGTCCGCCGGGTGAAGGAGACCTTCGCGGTCCCGACCTTCGCCTACCAAGTCTCCGGCGAGTATGCCATGATCCAGGCCGCGGCCGGGAACGGCTGGATCGACGGGGAGCGGGCGATGATGGAAAGCCTCCTGGCCTTCAAGCGCGCCGGCGCGGACGGCATCCTCACCTATTTCGCCCCTCAGGTCGCGCAGAAGCTGAAGAACCGGGGCTGACCATTCCTGGCGTTGCCGCTCACGATGTCATCACCGGCCTTGTGCCGGTGATCCCGATTCGGAAAGCGCCCCGCTTCACAGCATCGGGATGGCCAGGACAAGCCCGGCCATGACGGAGGGTTGCACCCGGCTCTCCCGCTTCGTCACCCCGCAAGAGACAGGGAGGAAACCGGCGTCGGCCCTCCCAAGCCTCTCTCGAAAGCTCCCACGCTTCGCCGCGCTCCTGTGTGGGCTCGGCTTCCTCGCCGCCTGCGGGCTCACGATCGACGCGGGCCAGGCGCGGGTCTGCCGCTCCGCCCTTCCCGCTCTCAACCCGAATGCCAGGATCACCGTCGAGCGCATCCAGGCCGGTCCAGTACCGCGGAGCCTGAGGGTCGAATATCTGGCGGAGTACCCGGACCGGCCGATCCTCCAGCGCTTCGCGATCTGCCAGTTCATGGCCGAGGGGCTTTCTCCCAACAAGGCCGAACTGGAGGGCCTCGCCACCGAGGAGGGCCCGCTCTCCGGCGCCAGCCTCTACCTGCTCAAGCGCTATTATCTCGAAACGCCGGAAGGGATGGCCGGCGATCCGGGAAGCCGGCCATCCGCCGATGCGCTCGAGATTCCCAAAGGGCTCGCCTACTGGCTCCAGCAGATCCTGGTGAGCCTGCCCCGAACGGCGATCTATGCCCTGTTGTCGGTCGCCTATGCGCTGGTCTTCGGCCTGACCGGGCGGATCAACCTGGCCTTCGGGGAACTCGCGGCGGTCGGCTCGGCGGCCACCATCGCGGGAGCCTCGATCCTGCTCATCTCCGGCACGAGTTCGCCCGTCCTCGGCCTCGCGGTCGGCTTGGCGGCTTCCCTGTTCGCGGGAGCGATTCACAGCGCGGCCGGCGGCTATTTCACCATCGGGCGCATCGCCGGGCCGAGTTCGCAGCCGAGCCTGATCGCGACGGTCGGCATGGGCCTCTTCCTGATGGAGTACCTGCGCCTCGTGCAGAGCCCCGTGACGGTCTGGCTGCCGCCGATCTGGTCCGAGGCCTGGTCCCTCGCCCGGGCGGAGGATTTCCTCGTCAGCCTGACGCCGATCACCGTCATCACGGCGGGAATCGGTCTCGCGGCGGCACTCGGCCTCCTGTGGCTCGTCCAGGCGACGGGCTTCGGGCGGGCCTGGCGAGCCTATGCGGACGACGCGAAGGCGGCGGCGCTCATGGGCGTCGACGGAATGCGCCTCCTGGTCCAGACCCTCGCCCTGGCCGGCGCCATGGCCGGGCTCTCCGGCATGCTGATCGTGGCGCAATACGGCGGCCTGGGATTCGCCGGAGGCTTCCAGTACGGCCTCAAGGCGCTGATCGCCGCCGTGATCGGAGGCATTGGCTCCATCCCCGGAGCAATGTTAGGAGGTTTCGCCGTGGGGCTGTTCGAAACGCTGTGGTCGGCGTATCTCCCCATCGAGATACGCGACATGGCGCTTTACGTGACCCTCGTGGTGTTTCTGATCTTCCGGCCCGGCGGCCTGCTGGGCTTCAGGGATCCGACACCGAGAACCGTTTAATGGCGTATAATGATGTTTTGGAGGACGCTGTGGCCGATTACGCCATTACCATCGAGGATGTGAAGCGCGCGGCGGAGACGATCCAGGGGCAGGTCCTGCGGACGCCCCTCGTGCCGTCCCCGCGCCTGTCGCAACTCACCGGCGCGACCGTGTGCGTCAAGCACGAGAACATGCAGCCGACCGGCTCCTTCAAGGAACGCGGCGCCACCACCAAGCTGGAGAGCCTCACGGCGGCCGAACGCCAGCGCGGCGTCATCGCCATGTCGGCCGGAAACCACGCCCAGGCAGTCGCCTATCACGCGCGACGACTCGGTATCCCGGCAACCATCGTGATGCCTGTCGGAACCCCGATGGTGAAGGCGGAGAACACCCGCTCCTACGGCGCGCGGGTCATCCTGGAGGGCGAGACCCTCTACGAATCCGCCGCCCGGGCCCGCGAGATCGCCGAGGCCGAGGGGCTCGTCCTCGTCCATCCCTACGACGACCCGAAGGTGATGGCCGGACAAGGCACCATCGCGCTCGAAATGCTGGCCGACGCGCCCGATCTCGACCAGATCGTCGTGCCTATCGGCGGCGGCGGGCTGATCTCCGGCATCGCCGTCGCGGCGAAGGCCCTGAAGCCGTCCATCGAGATCGTCGGCGTGGAAGCGGCCCTCTACCCGTCCTTCCGCAATGCCATCCTCGGTGAGAACCGCCCCATCGGCGGCGCGACGCTCGCGGAAGGCATCGCGGTCAAGACCGTGGGCCAGCTTCCCCTGCCTATCGTCCGTGATCTCGTGTCCGACATCATCGCCGTGGAGGAGCCCCTGATCGAGCGCGCGGTCAATGCGTATGCCACCCTGCAGAGGACCATGGCGGAAGGCGCCGGCGCGGCGGGGCTCGCGGCCATGCTGGCCCAGCCCGAGCGCTTCCAGGGCAAACGGGTCGGCCTGGTGCTCTGCGGCGGCAACATCGACGCCCGCATCCTCGCCTCAGTCATGGTGCGCGAGCTCGAGCGGGACGACCGGATCACGTCGTTCCGCATCACCTCCAACGACAGGCCGGGCCTGCTCGGGCGGGTGGCGAGCCTTCTCGGCAACCTCGGAGCCAATATCCTCGAGGTCTCGCACGGCCGCCTGTTCCTCGACGTGCCGGCAAAAGGCGTTTCCATCGACATCACTATCGAAACGCGGGATCGAGCACATACATTAGAGGTGTTCGAGGCCCTGGCAGCGGAGGGCCTCGCGCCGCAGCGGATCGTATCCCGCAGCCTGCCCGAGACCGCCTTCTGAGGAGTGACCGATGGTCAATCAGCCCTATCCGCCGACCCTGAACTACCCGTCCTACGGGCCGGACACCCGGTTGACGGAGGGCGTCATCTCCCGGCGCTTCTGGGCTTACATGATCGATCTGGTCGTGATCGCCCTCTGGGTCGTCCTGGTCTCCATCGGGATCTTCTTCCTCGGCATCATCACGCTCGGCCTCGGCTGGGGCCTGTTCTTCGCCCTGCCGCTCACGGCCCTGATCTTCATCGTCTACAACGCGGTCACCATCGGCGGCGCCTCCCAGGCGACAGTGGGCATGCGCTACATGGGCCTGCGCGTCATCGACCCGAACACGGGACGAGGCCCCTCGCCCCTCGCCGCGGCCGTGCACGCGCTCTTCTTCTACGTGGCCATCTCGACCTTCCTGCTCTGGGCCTGCGACGTGCTCGTCGGCTTCGTCCGCGACGACCGCCGCTTCATCCGCGACCTGCTCACGGGCATGATGGTGGTGAGGGCTTAGGGTTTGGACTTGCGGGTCCGGCACGACAGTCGTCACCTCCCGTCATTCCGGGGCGGCTCCTCAGAGCCGAACCCGGAACCCATAGCCGCCACCCATCAGGGATGAGCAGGCAGCGTCGTTCCCCTTCTCGCATCCTCAGCGGCTATGGGTTCCGGGTTCCGCTGCGCGGCCCCGGAATGACAGCGTAGTACCCCGCTCGACTACAAACCCCTGTGACATTCGCCCACTTTTCCTGGACGTTCCGGACACCAATGTTATCCTTGAGCGTTGACGTAGCGCTCAAGGTTTCTCCACGAGGCTTTCCCGATTGACGAGCCAGCCCCGCGACGCCCCGCAATTCTACCTCACCTCCCCGTCCGCATGCCCGTACCTGCCGGGCAAGGAGGAGCGAAAGGTTTTCACGCACATCGTGGGACGGCGCGGCCGGGAGTTGAACGAGATCCTCACGCAGGGCGGCTTCCGGCGCTCTCAGACCATCGCCTACCGGCCCGCCTGCGACGCGTGCCGAGCCTGCGTGTCCGTGCGCGTCCTCGTGAACGAGTTCGAGCCCTCCGGCAACCTGCGACGCGTCCTGAAGGACAATGCCGACCTGATCGGCAACCCGCTGCCCAACCGCCCCACCTCGGAACAGTATTCGCTCTTCCGCCGGTACGTGGACACACGCCACGCCGATGGCGGCATGGCCGACATGACGGTGCTCGACTATTCCATGATGGTCGAGGACAGCCATGTTGATACGAAGGTGATCGAATATCGCCGGCGCGGGATCGACAGCGGCATCACGGGCAAAGGTTCGGGCGACCTGATCGCCGTGTGCCTGACCGACGAGATGAGCGACGGGCTTTCGATGGTCTACTCGTTCTATGACCCGGACATGCTGGATCGCAGCATCGGCACCTTCATGATTCTCGACCATATCCGCCGCGCGAAGGCGATGGGCCTGCCCTATCTCTATCTCGGCTACTGGGTCGAAGGCTCCAAGAAGATGGGCTACAAAGCCCGCTTCAAGCCCCAGGAGCGCCTGCTCGCTCATGGTTGGGCGCGGGTGGATTGACCCGCACCTTCATCGCCTCAGGAACAACCCGCCCCGTCCCTTGTTCGTTGCGTAACTCTCGCGCGAACGAAGGTGCTCCATGGCGAAGATCCTGGTCCTCTATTACTCGTCCTATGGTCATATCGAGACGATGGCTCGGGCCATCGCGGAAGGTGCCCGCTCGGTCGCGGGGGCCGAGGTCGTCGTCAAGCGCGTGCCGGAACTCGTGCCGGAGGAGATCGCGCGCAAATCGGGCATGAAGTTCGACCAGGATGCGCCCGTCGCGAACCCGAATGAACTGGGCGACTACGACGCGATCATCTTCGGCACGCCGACCCGCTACGGCAACATGGCCGCGCAGATGCGCAACTTCCTCGACCAGACCGGCAGCCTATGGGTGAAGGGAGCCCTGGTCGGCAAAGTCGGGAGCGTGTTCGCCTCCACGGCCACGCAGCACGGCGGGCAGGAGACGACCATCACGTCGTTCCACACCACGCTGCTCCACCATGGCATGATCATTGTCGGCCTGCCCTATTCCTATCCGGGACAGACCAAGATGGACGAAGTCTCGGGTGGCACGCCCTACGGGGCGACGACACTCGCCGGCGGCGACGGCTCGCGTCAGCCGAGCGAGAACGAACTCGGCGGCGCCCGCTTCCAAGGCCGCCACGTGGCCGAGATCGCAACCCGCCTCGAACGCGGCGCGGGAGAGCGCGGCCCGGTCCCGCCGGACATGGACAACCCGACCGAGACGACGGGCGGCACGGCGGGTTGAGTGGGTGACTACACGCTTATACGTTGGTTCGAGGCCAAGATATTTGAGTATCAGACAGCATCTCTTTGAGAGAAAGGTGCAGATGATGTGAGGCTTCAAGGTGGAATTTGTACTTAAATGCGCTTTTAGCTAGGTTTTTGGCAAAATGAGGCATGTCAGGGGTTGCGACACGATCTAAATAATTTGATCTCTCACTAGCGTCATCATTGATCGAGTCAAATAAATTATGCTTGTTTAGAAACTCTAGAATCGTTGGCCCGACTTGGGATTCGCAAAGAGCAATAATATCCAAGATATAATAGCCAAAAGAATTTCTCATTATTTCTTTCTTGTTTTCTATATCAAGCATCATCTCCGGAGCGTGAACCACAATGAGCCCATCAACGACTGATCCTCGTTTGGTTATATCCTCGCCCCTATGAACCAAAGCGTTACGCAACGCAGAAATATAGCGGAGATTGTTTTTGCCATCGGGGTTTCCGGGAAGAACGAACCTTGCCTTAAGCGTCGTCTTGAAATCCTTATCTAGAAATTCCTGAACGTACTCAATTGCTGAGAGCAAATTGACAAAATACAGAGTGTGAAAAAACCTCAGCTCGAACACATCGGCTGGGGGCTTGAAGCAGAGGAGCTTTGCCCGAGCGTATTGTTTGCATTCAAAATACCATTTTATTGCTGCCAGCACACCATCATTCATCAGAATTTTCTCAATTGTTGGCGTGCTGACATGAGCTACCTGTTGCTAAGTGAGATCTAACCTACTCGAACTTGTTCGACTTCGGGAAGCCCTTCGGCGGCAGGCGGCCAGCTTCGGTGCGGTCGCCCATCCAGTCGCGGAGGTCTTCCTTGGCAACCGTCCAGGTGCGGCCGGAGGTGTCCTTCCAGGTCAGGCCCTCCTTGAGGGTGAAGACCTTGGCGTCGGAGACGCCGCCGTCCTTGTAGCGCTGGAGGCGCACGCCCTTGCCGCGGGTCATCTCCGGCACCTGCTTCATCGGGAAGACGAGGAGCTTGCGGTTCTCGCCGATGATCGCCACGTGATCGCCCTCGGCCTCGGCGCAGACCACCATCTTGGCCGGCGCGTCGAGGTTGAGGATCTGCTTGCCCTTGCGGGTGTTCGCCGTGATCTCGTCGGTGGGCACCACGAAGCCGCGTCCGTCGGTGGCGACCACGAGCAGCTTCGAACCGGCCCGATACGGGAAGGCCGCGATGAAGTCGGCGCCCTCCTCCAGGTCGACCATGAGGCGGATCGGATCGCCGAAGCCGCGCCCGCCCGGGAGCTTCGAGGCGTCAAGGGTGAAGAAGCGCCCGTTATCCGCCACCACGACGATCTTGGACGTGGTCTCGGCGAAGAACGCGGTCTTCAACGCATCGTCGCCCTTGAACTGCACGCCCGAGAGATCGGCCTGATGGCCCTTCATGGCGCGGATCCAGCCCTTCTCGGACACGATGACGGTGATCGGCTCGCGCTCGATCATCGCTTCCGCGAAGTCGATGTCGGAGGTGTCGGGCGCCTCGGCGAAGGTAGTGCGGCGCTTTCCGAGCGGAGTATCCGGCCCGAAGGTCTTGCGGACCTCCTTGATCTCGGCGGAAATGGTCTTCCACTGCACCTTCTCGGAGCCGAGCAGCTCCTCGATTTTCGCCTTCTCGTCCTGCAGGTTCTTCTGCTCGCGCTTGAGCTCCATCTCCTCGAGCTTGCGCAGGCTCCGCAGGCGCGTGTCGAGGATGGCGTTCGCCTGGACCTCGGTGAGCTTGAAGACGCGCATCAGCTCCTGCTTCGGCTCGTCCTCCTCGCGGATGATTTTAATCACCCGGTCGAGGTCGAGATAAACGATGAGGAGGCCACCGAGGATCTCCAAGCGCCGGTCAATGGCCGCCAGCCGGAAGCCCGAGCGGCGGATCAGCACCTCGCGGCGATGGTCGAGCCATTCGCGCAGGCATTCCACGAGCCCGAGCACCTTCGGCACCTTGCCGCCGGCGAGCACGTTCACGTTCATCGGGATGCGGCTCTCCAGCTCCGTGAGCTTGAAGAGCGACTCCATCAGGATGATCGGATCGACCGTCTTGGCGCGCGGCTCCAGAACGACGCGAATGTCCTCGGCCGATTCATCGCGCACATCGGCGAGCAGCGGCAGCTTCTTCTCCTGCAGCAGCTCGGCGATCTTCTCGATCAGGCGGGACTTCGGCACCGAATAAGGAATCTCGGTGACGACGATCTGCCAGTTGCCGCGGCCGAGATCCTCCTTGGCCCAGCGGGCGCGCACCCGGAACGAGCCGCGGCCCGTCCGGTAGGTCTCGGCCATGGCGGTCGGCGTATCGACGATGATGCCCCCGGTCGGCAGGTCCGGCCCCGGCACGAACTGCATCAGCTGTTCGGAAGTGGCGTTCGGCTTCGAGATCAGATGAAGCGCCGCGTCGCAGAGTTCGGCGGCGTTGTGCGGCGGGATCGACGTCGCCATGCCGACCGCGATGCCCTGCGAGCCGTTGGCGAGCAGGTTCGGGAAGGCCGCCGGGAGAACCACCGGCTCCTCGTTGGTCTGGTCGTAGGTTTCGCGGAAATCGACCGCGTCCTCGTCAATGCCCTCTAGCAGCAGGCGCGCCACTTCCGTCATGCGCGCCTCGGTGTAGCGCATGGCGGCGGCGTTATCGCCGTCGATATTGCCGAAATTCCCCTGCCCGTCCGCCAGCGGGTAACGCTGGGCGAAATCCTGCGCCATGCGCACCAGGGCGTCGTAGATCGACTGGTCGCCGTGCGGGTGGAACTGACCCATCACGTCGCCGACGATACGGGCGCATTTCTTGGGCGCCGACTTGGGGTCGAGGCGCAGGAGGCGCATGGCGTGCAGGATGCGGCGGTGGACCGGCTTCAGGCCGTCGCGCGCGTCGGGCAGCGCCCGGTGCATGATGGTGGAGAGCGCATAGGCGAGATAGCGCTCCTCCAGAGCGTCCTTGAGATTGATGTTCTCGATCTCGCCCCCTGACGGCGGATTGACCGGCTTACCCATTACTCGAAATCCTCAATTGCGAATCGCTTCTTTATCACTTCGAAAGAGAACATAACAGAAACAAACCTCAATCGTCCCCAGCCGTGGCCAGTGCGACGAAACGCGCCCGCTCCTCGGGGGCCTTCCGCCCATGTGGCTCGAAGACGTTCTGATGCAGGAAGAAATCCGTGAGGGCAAATCCCGCCCGGATCTCCTCCTCGTCTGGCCGGTTGGACCTGGATTGGCCGATCAGGAAGCCCGGCAGCTTCAGGAGCCTGTCCTTGTAGGGCTCGCCGGCCTCGGCGCTGACCGCCCGTCCGCTTCGGGGCGAGACATAGACCAGATCCCTCTCGGAACCTGTTGCCGCACAGGACGTCAGGTCCAGGCCAAAGCCGAGCTCGGTCAGCATGGCGAGCTCGAACCGAACGAAGAGCGGCGGCGCGAGATCGGGATCGTCCAGGTGATCGACCAGGACGGTCATGGTCTCGTAGAGGGCAAAATGCGGGTCGCGCTCGGGAAAGTAGCGCATCAGGTGGGCCAAGGTGGCGAGGCCATAGAGCGCCATGGAGGAATCCATGAGCCTTGCAGCGCGCAGGTTCAGCCCCTCGACCTGATAGGCCCCGAGATTGTCGTCGAGCCTGGCCCGCCAGGTCGCCTGCACGGTGTTGCCCGGCTGGAGGACTGCCCGAAGGGTCTTTGAGCGGCCGCCATGCACGAGGCCGAGATGCCGGCCGTGCCCACGGGTCATCAGCTCGAGGATGACGCTCGTCTCACCATGTTTGCGAACGCCGAGAACGACGCCTTCATCAGTCCATTGCATCCGCGCGGCTGCCTTCGGCGAGAGTGCTTCCTGAACTCCCGATGTAAGCATTCAGGCGGCATTCATCCATGTTTTTCAACGATATCGGCGAACTTCTAAAATTCTGTTTCAGAACCGGAATCCTGCCTTTTTTCGGAACCAAACCAGCAGCGTGACATTGTCGATGACTTCACTCTGCCAAATGATGAATTGAGGACCATGAAGCTTTCCCGTCTGTTTCTTGCGAGTACCGCCCTTCCCCTCCTGCTGCTGCCGGTCCATGTCTCGGCACTCCCATCGGAACCCGTAAAGCCCCTCGTCCTGGCCCAGGCCGGGCCCGACACCGATGAAGAGCTGCCACCCGGTGCACGGCAGAGGCGCCAGAGACCGGACGGGGAGCGTCGTGGAGGCCCCGGCCAGGAGCGCCGGCAGGGTGGACAGGATCAGGGAGGCCCCGGCGCCTCCGAGGAGCGCGGCCAGCGGCCGCCCCGTGGCGCGGCCCCGGGCGGACAGCGTCCAGGCGAGGAACCGGGCGCTCAGCGGCCCCGTCGCGAGCCCGGCCCGCCGGGCGAACGGCCAGCCCCGCCTGCGGAAGCGGCCCCGCCCCGCCCGGCGCAGCCTCCCGCCGAGAGGCCTGCTCCTCCGGCCGAGAGGCCGGCTGCTCCGGCCGAGCGCCCCCCAGCTCCAGCCGCGAAACCTCCTGCCCCCGCCGAGACCCCGGCAAGGCCGCCGCGGCCAGCTCCCCAGGAGCGTGAGCAGGCACCGGCCGAGCGCCCTCGTCCGCAGCCCCCTGCAGGCCAGAACCGCCCGGCTGCGCCGGCGCCAGCTCCGCAGCAGGTCGCACCTCCGGCCCCACAGCCGGCGCCCAACGCCGCCCCGGCTGAACGCCAGCGTCCGGGCCGTTCGGACAACACGGAGAATCCCGACCGCACCCGCGGCCAGCGCCCGGAACAGCCGAACACGCCGCCTGCGCCTCCGGCCCCTCAACCGGCTCCGCCCGCTCCGAGCCGGGCACCGGCTCCGCCGCCGCCAGCTCCGGCTCCTGCTCCGGCTCCTGCGGCCCCTGCTCCCGCGCCCCGCGCCCAGCAGCCGGTGCCTCCCGGGCCCGGCGGGCAGTTCCAGCAGGCGCCCGGCCGTCCGGGATCGTTTCAGTCCGGGCCGGGCCGCGCCGAGCCGCTCGATCCGTCGCGGGTCCGCATCGAAGACCTGCGCAATCAGCGGCGCGAGCGGCGCGAGGGCGATCG
>NZ_JALJRK010000069.1 GCF_024519725.1 Microvirga sp. Mcv34
CCTACGCGATCAGACCCCGTGGCAAAACGCTTGACGAAAAACACAGTCGCTGAGGAGCAGCGCAGCTGCATCTCGAAGGACCGTCCAGTGCGCACAGGAGGCGCCCTCGTCCTTCGAGACGCTCCGCTCCTCAGGATGAGGGCTCAGGATGGTCAGTCAGCGTTATGTTCTTACTTTGTTCTTGACAGCGGGATCAGCCTTGGCTATATCATTGCACAGCCTGATCCGACGAGGGGCGCGCTTCGCGAGGCGTCGCAAGTTGTGGGATCGGACACGGTCCTGTCCGCCGGTCACGCAGCCGACGGCAGGAGGCCCTTGGCAGCCTTGTGCTGATTCCAAGTTTAAACGCCTAAAAGAACCGTGCGTGACGAGCAGTTCGGCTCTCACCTTCACCACTAGAGATCGAGCCGGGCTGCCCGACGCGCCACCCTCGACCCCCGATGAGGCTCGCAGCGCAAGCTGCGGGCCCACAGGTGCTGGCTCTTTGACATGAAATGAATAACGTCGTTTCCGGTGACCGGGCCGTATCCGGGCCTCAATCCATGACAGCGGCCTTGAGGATGCACACCATGGTGGCGCGGCCGGGCGCGGTGCCGATGCAGCGGACCGAATGGGGGCGGTCGCAGCGGTAACGCAGGCTCTCGCCGGCCTTCGCCTGCTGGGTCACGCCGCCGACTTCGACTTCGAATTCTCCCTCCAGAACCGAGAGGCATTCCACCGAGCCGCGCTGGTGGCTGTCGGAATCGAGCACGCCGCCGGGCTCGGACTGCACGTCGTACCATTGCAGCCACTCGATGGTTTTGAGCCAGCCGATGATGGCGAGGCGCATCTTGCCGTCTTCCGAGACGAGGATTGGGGTGTCGGCCTTGGAGGACTTCCCGATGAAGGGCTCCTCGTCGCCAGAGGCGAGAACACGCTCGATCGACACGTCCAGGGCCTGGCTCAGCCGCCAGATGGTGGCGAGCGTCGGGTTGGTCTCGTTGCGCTCGATCTGGCTGATGATCGACTTCGCGACGCCGGACTGCTCGGCGAGTTCCGATAGGGACAGGTTGTAGGCCTTGCGCAACCGCTGGATGGTCTTTCCCATGTTGCCGGACAGAACCTGTGCGCCTGTTTCCAACTCCCGGTTCCGCTCTTTGCCCTCGACGCCCATGACTGCCTCTGTTCCGAAAAAGAGAACGTTCGTTCCTCAAATCGGTTGTGGGGGAATCGACGGGACGGGTCAAGCGCCTGCGGCGCCATGACGTTTTCTTTTCGGTTCAGACGCCCGGCCTCTGTGGCGTGGCCTGCAGTTCTTTCGTTCGCAGGAGCCCGAGCCGGTGCTCGCGCCAGACGATGAACACGCCGGTCGCGGCCACGATGATCGCTCCGGTGAGCACCGTGAAGGTCGGCAGGTCGCCGAACATGAACCAGCCGAACAGGAGCGCCCAGATCATGGTCGTGTATTCGAACGGCGCGATCACGGACGTATCCGCATAGCGGTAGGATTGCGTCACCAGGATCTGCCCGACGCCGCCCAGGATGCCGATGAGCACGAACAGGGCGAGGTCCATGGAATCCGGCATGCGCCAGCCGAGGATGCTGGTGCAGAGCGAAAGGCCCGACGCCATGATGAAGAAATAGAACACGATGGCGCCGGTCTTCTCCGTCTGGGTTAGCCGGCGGACCTGGATCATGGCGCCGGCCGAGCAGAAGGCTCCGGTGAAGGCCAGCATCGCCCCGAGGGTCGGGCCCGCATTCAAGTCCCCGCCGAAGGTGCCGACCTTCAGATACGGTGACAGCATGATCAGCACGCCGATGAAGCCGATGCCGACGGCGGTCCAGCGGTAGGCGCGCACCGTCTCCTTCAACAGGAGCGCCGCCAGGATCACGGCGATCAGAGGCGAGGCATACCCGATGGCGATGGCGTCGTGGAGGGGCAGGTAGGAGAGGGCGGCGAAGCCGAGATACATCGCTCCCGTGCCGATGAAACCGCGCTTGAAATGCCCGACGACATTCTTCGTCCGCACCGCATTGATGAGGTCCCCCTGCCATTTCAGCCACAGCAGCAGCGGCAGAAGCGCGAAGGCCGAGCGGAAGAAGACGATCTCTCCGACAGGATAGCGGGCGGCGAGGGTCTTGAGGGTCGCCGACATCATCGTGAAGACAACGGCGGAGATGACTTTGAGGGAGATCCCCAGAAGAGGTTTCACGAGAGGAGGATTTTCACGGATGGCGTCGCTTGAAGGTTGCAACCAACCACGGACGCGGCCCTTCGTGAACCCCAAATCGGTGAGAAACCCCTGCGCCGGGCGCATGGGACGTCCCCGCCGTCACAAATCTGCAGGAAAACCGTCACGGGGACGAGATGCGAATCCGGTTTGGCTCTTGATCGGCAAGCCCACCGGAGGAGCCCATGGCTCAGGAAGTGAATGCTCTGCGCGTCCGGACCCTGTTCCTGTCCGATCTCCACCTGGGCACGAAGGGGTGCCAGGTCGGGGCGCTGCTCGAATTCCTCAAAGCCTACGATGCCGACACGATCTATCTCGTCGGCGACATCGTCGACGGCTGGCGCCTGAGATCCGGTTGGTACTGGCCGCAGACCCACAACGACGTCGTGCAGAAGCTCATGCGCAAGGTTCGGAAGGGCGCCCGCCTCGTCTACCTTCCCGGCAACCATGACGAGTTCCTGCGCGATTATATCGGGGTCAATCTCGGGGGCATCGAGCTGGCGGATTACGCCCTGCACGAGACGGCGGATGGCAAGCGCTACCTCGTGATCCACGGCGACCAGTTCGACCTGGTGGTCCGGCATGCCCGCTGGATCGCGCTCCTTGGAGACGGGGCCTATGCGGCGGCTCTTTTCGTCAACACCCATCTCAACATCGTGCGACGGCGGCTCGGCCTCACCTATTGGTCACTTTCGTCCTGGGCGAAGCTGAAGGTGAAGAATGCGGTGAACTACATCAGCCGCTTCGAGGAGCTTCTCGCGGCAGAGGCCCGGCGCCAGGACGCCGACGGCGTCATCTGCGGCCATATCCACCACGCGATCATGCATGATCAGTTCGGCGTGGCCTATGTGAACACCGGCGACTGGGTCGAATCCTGCACAGCGGTGGTCGAGCATTACGACGGCTCCTTCGAGCTGATCCGGTGGACCGATCTCCAGCGCGAGGCAGCCCGCGACCGAAGCCTTCCCGAGGTGAATCTCAGCGAGAAAGCCGCCTGATGCGCCTTCTGATCGCGACCGACGCATGGCATCCCCAGATCAACGGCGTGGTGCGTTCGCTGGAATACATGGCGGCGGAGGCGCCGCGCTTCGGCGCGGAGGTCGTGTTCCTCACGCCCGAGCGGTTCCGGTCCATTCCGATGCCGACGTATCCGGAGATCCGCCTGTCCCTGGCCGGGCCCGGTGCTCTCGCGGACATCCTCGGCGAGATCCGGCCGACCCATGTCCACATCGCCACGGAAGGACCCATAGGGCTGGCGACGCGGATCGCCTGCATCCGCCAGGAGCGCGCCTTCACCACGAGCTACCACACGCGCTTTCCGGAATACGTGGCGGCACGAACCGGGATCCCCGCGGCGTGGTCCTATGGAGCCCTCCTGCGGTTCCACCGGGCGGCCCGCGCCATGATGGTGAGCACGCCCTCCCTGGAGCGGGAGCTGACGGGGCGCGGCTTCCGGAACATCATGCGCTGGACCCGGGGCGTGGACACCGGTCTGTTCCGACCCAGGGGCGAGCGGATCCTGAACGCTTCCGCACCCGTCTTCCTCTATGTCGGACGAGTGGCCGTCGAGAAGAACCTGGAGGCCTTCCTAAGCCTCGATCTGCCCGGCACGAAGGTGGTCGCCGGCGACGGGCCCTCCCGCGCGGACCTCGAGCGGCGATATCCTGCGGTCCGCTTCCTCGGTTCTCTCACGGGCGAAGATTTGGCGCGAGTCTATGCCTCTTCGGACGTGTTCGTCTTTCCGAGCCTCACCGACACCTTCGGCATCGTGCTGATCGAGGCCTTGGCGTCCGGCCTGCCGATTGCGGCCTTTCCGGTGACGGGGCCGCTGGACGTGATCGGCTCCTCGGGCTGCGGCGTCCTCAACGCCGATCTGCGCGAGGCCGCGCTGGCCGCCCTCGCCATTCCGAAGGAGCGCTGCCGCGCCTATGGCGAAACCTTCACCTGGCACGAAAGTGCCCGGCAATTCTTCACCAATATCGAGAAAGCCCATTCCAGGGCCTAGCCTGCCTACATCAGGAAGGCGGGACGCGGGTGGGAATGCTGAGCCTTCTCACCCGCGAAAGGGCCGGTCTCAACCGATACATCGGTCCGCTCGATTTCCACCCGGGTGAGATCGATCATGCCCTGGATCTCGCTTTCCAGGTTGTGGAGCGTCGACACCAAAAGCCGGATGCGCTGCTCGGCCGCTTGCTGAAGCTCCGCCTCCGAGAGGGCATTCAGCGGATCGCCGGCGTCCAAAGCCGGAAAGGAGCGGACCTCTTCCTTCGTCTGCCGGATCGAGGCAGCCATTCTCTCCAGGCAAGCCCTGACGGGCTCGACCGTCCCGGCGTCGCGGGGCAACGCCTTCAGGCGCTCGACGGCCTCGAGCACGGCCTGCGTATCCGCATTGCGGTTGCGCCGGGCATATTCCTTCAGGAACCAGCGGCCACGAGCCGTCTCCATGACGGCCTCTTCAATGGTGTTGAAATCCAGATCGCCGAACGTGACGTGCATGTCTTCATCGGGCATGGTAACACAATCCATCTTTGCCGGGGTTGATTCCTGTCTCAAACAGATGTGTGCAAAGTATCTGCAAGCTCAACCCCTGTAAGGCTTTCAGAGATAGTCTTGCACCGTGTTCTTTGACCGGTCCCGTTTTTCCATCCCAGAAGATCAGAGCCCCGATGCATCCGTACAAAGCACTCGAAATTCGCCTGGGTGCGTTGCAGGCCGCCAGTTTCACCAGCCACGGGATGTACCTCCCATTCTTCCCGCTTTGGCTTCAGAGCAAGGCCCTGTCGCCGACCGTGATCGGCTTCGTGGTCGCCATTCCCATCGTCGTGCGGATCCTGGCGACGGCGCCGCTCATGAGCCTCGCGGACCGGTCTTTCGGAGCGCGACGGCTGCTTCTCGCCAGCCATTTCGGTCAGCTGATCGGCTTCCCGCTCTTTCTTTTGGTCGATGCCACCTGGGCCATCATGGCCCTTGTGGCGCTCGTCGCGGTCGCGCAATCCTGCATCATTCCGGGCAACGATCTCGTCTCCACAAACGCGGTGCAGAAACATCCAGGCCTGAATTACGGGCGGATCCGGGGCTCGGGCTCCGTGTCGTTCTTCATCACCAACATCGTGGGCGGATATCTGGTCGGGGCGTTCGGGCCGGACGTCGTGATCGTCGCCCTGACGGTCATTCCGATCCTGGGGATCACCGCCACCCTGGTGGCCGTTCCGCACGAGACACCCGAAGCTTCAAACCAAGGCGAGGCGAAGGACGCTGCTCCTGCCACGCTTTCCCGGGTCCTCTGGCTGGTCCTGATCGCCGGGGCGGTGACGCAGGGCAGCCACGGCGCGCTCAACGCTTTCGGCAGCATCTATTGGCGTTCCATCGGCTTCTCCGATGCGGTGATCGGTTATTTCTGGGCGGCCGGGGTGATCGCCGAAATCCTGGTCTTCATCTATCTCGGACGGCATGTGGGCCGGAAGTCGGGCATCGGCCTGATCATGCTCGGATCAGCCGCGGCGGCCATCCGCTTCATGATCATGTCCCTGCAGCCGGGGACAGAGGTGATGTTCGTGCTGCAGACCATGCACAGCCTGTCCTTCGCGGCCACCCATATCGGCACGATGGCGGCCTTGACCGCGCTGGCCCCCATGAAGGCGAGGGGACGGGCGCAGGGCATCTACGGTTCGCTGGCTGCCTTGACGACTGCGGCCTCGACGGTCGCCAGCGGCATGATCTACAGCGAGACAGGAGCCGGCGTCTTCGCCGCGATGGCTCCCCTGGGAGCCATCGGGTTCGTCCTGATGCTGATCGTCGCCCGCATGCAGAGGAATCAGCCCCAGAGAGCAGGCTCCGGCGGGTAAACGATGCTGCCCTCGTAGCGCAGGCCCGGTTCCCGGTCCCTGGCGAGGAGGAGCGGCCCGTCGAGGTCCACGAAACGGGCCCGGGGCGCGAGCACCAGGGCCGGCGCCATGGCGAGCGACGTGCCGACCATGCAGCCGATCATGAGCGAGAAGCCCTTGGCTTCCGCCTCGTCCGCCAAGGCCAGCGCCTCCGTCAGGCCGCCAGTCTTGTCGAGCTTGATGTTGACGACGTCGTAGAGGCCGATCAGCCGGTCGAGACTTGCCCGGTCGTGCACGCTCTCGTCCGCGAGAATCGGGACCGGACTCGCGATCTGTCTCAGGTAGCTGTCGGCCTTGGCAGGCAAAGGCTGCTCTACCAGGGCATAACCCTCGTCGGCACAAGCTGCGAGGTTCCGTTCCAGGTTCTCCTCCGTCCAGCCCTCGTTGGCGTCGGCGATCAGGGTCGCCTGGGGGGCGGCGCGGCGGACGGCCCTGATCCGGTCGATATCCCCGTCGGGAGCGCCGAACTTCACCTTGAGGATCGGCCGCTCCGCCGCCTTGGCGGCCGCTTCCGCCATCTCCTCGGGCGTGCCGAGGCTGATCGTGTAGGCGGTGGTGACGGGCGTCCAGCGGGTGAGGCCGGCGGTCAGGTGGGCGCGGATGCCCGAGCGCTTTGCGTCCAGGTCCCAGAGGGCGCAATCGACCGCGTTCCGGGCCGCTCCCGCAGGCATGAGGTTTTGCAGCGCCTCGCAGGTCAGTCCCGCCTCGATCTGCGGCCGTATGGCCTCGATGGCAGCAGCGACCCCTTCGACCGTCTCGCCGTAACGGGGATAGGGCACGCATTCTCCATGTCCGACGGCTTCGCCCTCGGAGATCGTCGCCGTTACGACCACCGCCTCGGTCCGGGAGCCCCTGGCGATCGTGAATTTGCCTGCAATGGGAAAACGGTCGATGGAAACGGTGAGCTTACGCATTCTCTCAGGTC
The DNA here is from genome assembly GCF_024519725.1 of Microvirga sp. Mcv34. Classification (GTDB taxonomy): domain Bacteria; phylum Pseudomonadota; class Alphaproteobacteria; order Rhizobiales; family Beijerinckiaceae; genus Microvirga. The sequence goes on from NZ_JALJRK010000069.1 coordinate 7,020, forward strand.
TCTTCTTAACTTCGTCTCGACTTGTGGCGCAATGACACGCTATCACCAAGCGGAATCAACGCCGAAGGGATGATCGTGGCGCAGAGCACCTTGGCTCGAGAGCCGGAAGTCACAATCGACCAGGCCAGTAGGCCGATGACAGTCCGGCTCGCCGGTCCCTGGACGGCGCCTCATGCCCAGAAGGTCGAAGCCCTGGCCGGTGAGATCGCCGCCGAGGCCGAGAGCTTTCCCCTCGTCTTCGATCTGAGCGAGATCGAGCGTCTCGACACCCTCGGCGCCTGGACGCTCAACCGGGCCCGGCATGAGCTTTCCGCCAAGGGGCAGGTGGATTTCGTCAACGCCTCACCCGAGCAGACGATTCTCCTGGACGAAGCCTCCTACCGCGACTTTCAGGGTGAGCCGAAGCCGCGACACTCCCGTTTCGTGGACTTCCTCGTCGACGTGGGCCGAAGCGTGGCGGGTGCCGGCAAGGACATGGTCGGTGGCGTCGGCTTCCTGGGCGAACTCGTATCGGCGATGATCCGCGTGGTTCTTCATCCCCGCCGCTTCCGGGCGACGGCGGTGATCAACCAGCTGGAGCAGATCGCCTATCGCGGCGTCCCGATCATCGTCCTGATCTCGTTCCTCGTCGGCTGCATCGTGTCGCAGCAGGGCATCTTCCAGCTCGTGAAGTTCGGCGCGACGCCCTTCGTCATCGACCTGATCGGCATCCTCGTCCTGCGCGAGCTGGGCGTGCTGCTGACCTCCATCATGGTGGCGGGCCGCTCGGGCTCGGCCTTCACGGCCGAAATCGGCTCGATGAAGATGCGGGAAGAGATCGACGCCCTTCGGGTCATGGGCCTCGATCCCATCGAGGTGCTCATCGTCCCGCGAATCATGGCGCTGGTCATCGGCCTGCCGCTGCTGACCTTCATCGCGTCCATCGCGGCGCTCGTCGGAGGCGGCCTCACGACCTGGGTCTATGGCGATATCAGCCCGGACATCTTCCTGAACCGCCTCAGGGCGGCCGTGGGGATGAACACCTTCCTGGTCGGGATGATCAAGGCCCCGTTCATGGCCCTGGTGATCGGCATCATCGCCACCCTCGAGGGTCTGGCTGTCGAGGGGTCCGCCGAATCCCTGGGCCGCCATGTCACATCCTCGGTGGTGAAGGCCATCTTCATGGTCATCGTGCTCGATGGCCTCTTTGCCATGTTCTTTGCAGCGATAAATTACTGACATGATGCTCGAACGGCGCCACCCCGAACAACTGGAGAACCGCGACGTGATCATCCGCGTCCGCGGCGTCGAAGTCGGCTTCGGAGAGAGGACGATCCTGAAGGGGCTCGATCTCGACGTCTACCGCGGAGAGATCCTCGGCTTCGTCGGTGGTTCAGGGCAGGGCAAGTCGGTCCTGACCCGGGCCATCCTCGGGCTCGTGCCCAAGAGGGCGGGCACCATCGAGGTGCTGGGCCAGAATCTCGATGAACTCTCCGCCGAGGGGCGCCGCCAGCTGGAGCGGCACTGGGGCGTGCTGTTCCAGCAGGGCGCCCTGTTCTCTGCTCTGACCGTGAAGCAGAACATCCAGGTTCCTATGCGGGAATACCTGCATCTGTCCGACCGCCTGATCGATGAGTTGGCCATGCTCAAGATCGAGATGGTAGGCCTCAATCCCGACGCGGCCGACAAGCTGCCCTCGGAGCTCTCCGGCGGCATGATCAAGCGCGCCGCCCTGGCGAGGGCGCTCGCCCTCGACCCTGAGATCGTTTTCCTCGACGAGCCGACCTCGGGCCTCGACCCCATCGGCGCGGGCGAGTTCGACGACCTCATTGCGACGTTACAGCGGACTTTGGGCCTGACCGTATTCATGGTAACCCATGACCTGGACAGCCTCTATTCGGTCTGCGACCGCATAGCGGCTCTGGGCGAGGGAAAAATTCTCGCGGAGGGTCCCATCGAGGTGATGCTGGAATCGGATCACCCGTGGCTTCGCTCTTATTTTCATGGAAAACGGGCACGCGCGGTCATGGCCGGCGGCGCGTAAGGGTAACGATGGAAACGCGTGCAAACTACGCCTTGATCGGCCTCTTCACCCTGGCGGTGATCGCAGCCGCCTTCGGCTTCGTCTACTGGTTCTCCGGCGGCGAGCGGGGACAGGCGCGCCAGAACATCCGCATCGTGTTCTCCGGTTCGGTTTCGGGCCTGTCCCAGGGGTCGAGCGTGTCCTTCAACGGCCTGCGGGTCGGCGAGGTGACGAGCCTCGACCTTCTGCCGGAGGACCCCCGCCGCGTTGTGGCCATCGCCACCGTCAACAGCAACACGCCGATCCGGTCTGACACGCGCGCGCGCCTGGAGTACCAGGGGCTGACCGGCGTGGCCAATGTCGGCCTCTCGGGCGGCGAAGCGGGCGCTCCCCCGCTCGTGGCCGGTCCGGGCCAGCCCATGCCGACGATCTTTGCCGACCGGTCCGACTTCCAGGATCTCATCGAAACCGCGCGCAACATTGCCCGTCGGGCCGACGACGTGCTCGAACGGGTCGGCCGCGTCATTGCCGACAACGAGGGATCCATCAACCGCACGGTTCAGAACGTGGAGCGCTTCTCCCAGGCTCTGGGCGAGAATGCGGAGGGCATCGATCGCTTCCTGGCTCAAGTCGGTCAGGCGGCCGAGAAGGTGGGGCCCTTGGCCGAGAAGCTTGAGACCCTGGCGACGAACGTCGACGAGATCGTACGGTCGGTCGATCGCCAGCGGGTTGCCCGCATCGTCGAGAATGTCGACAACTTCACCACGGCGCTCGGTGAGAACCGGCAGGTCGTGAGTGATGCGCTCAAGGATGCGGCAAGCCTGATCGGGCGCTTGAACGAGACGGCGCCGAAGCTCGATTCGGCAGTGGCCGAGATCGCGGCGGTCACCAAGGCCATCGACCCCGCCAAGATCGGCCGTACGGTCGACAACGTGGACACCTTCACCCAGACCCTGAGCCGTCGCAGCCCGGACATCGACAAGGCCATCCAGGAGGCGCGTTCCATCACGGAGAAGCTCAATCGGTCGGCCGACAAGATCGACAGCGTGCTGGCGGGCGCCGAGAAGTTCCTTGGCTCGGCCTCCGGCGAAGCCGGCAAGGGAGCCTTCGACGAGATCCGCGCGGCGGCCGTGGCCGTACGCGAGCTCGCCAATGATCTCAATACCCGGACCGAGGGCATTCAGGGCATTCTCGGCGGGGTCAACCGGTTCACGGAATCGGGCCTGCGGGAATACGAGGCTCTGGCGGTCGAAGGGCGCAAGACGCTGGGCGACATCAGCCGGGCCGTCCGCAGCATCGAACGTAATCCACAGCAGTTTATTTTCGGTGGCAGTTCCAATCTCCCCCAATACAATGGTCGCCGTTAAGTAACCTTCATGCGTGGATCCTCAGTGGCATTTCTCCAGACTGAACGAGCCGGCCTGCTCCGGGGCCTTGCCCCGGTCCTGGTATTGGCTGCCTTGACCGGCGCCTGCTCGTCAGGTCCCGCACCGGCGACCTTTGACCTCTCGGCTCCGACCTCACGGATTCGGGGAGCGGCCGGCGTTCAGGTGCTGGTGAATGAGCCCGCGGCTCTCCAGTCACTCTCGACCCAGCAGATCCTGGTGAAGGACGCGAGCGGCTCGGTGTCGTTCATCGGGGGAGGGCAGTGGGCCGACAACCTGCCGCGCCTGATCCAGACGCGCCTGATCAACACGTTTGAGAACGCCTCCCAGCTCCGGGGCGTGTCACGCCCAAGCAGCGGCGCCGTGGCCGACGTGCAGCTCATCTCGGAGCTGCGCCGGTTCGAAATCGCGACGCCCGAGAACGAGGCCGTGGCCGAGATCTCCGTGAAGATCGTTGCCGACCAGAACGGCCGCATCGTCAACGGTCGCATCTTCCGCGCCAGGGTCCCGGCCAGCGCCATCGACGCTCCGAATGCCGCCCGTGCCCTCGACGAGTCTCTCTCGGTCGTCATGCTCGACATCGTGCGCTGGGTGAGCGGCAGCCATCTGCCGCGGCGAGAGGACCCCGGTGATGTCAGCAGTCAGTCGCAGGTGCCTTCCAAGGAACAGGCGCCGACCTGACAAGGGTTTCTCTCTACGGGTCTCAAACGAGCATGAGTAATCGTTCTGATCCGACGGGCCAGGGGTGGCTGGAACGAGATCTCTGAGCTAGGCGAGGTCCTCACGTTACGAACCCGATTGAGCAAGAGCTGTTTCGACGTCATCACTTCTCAAGGACGGACAGAGCCGTCCTTGAAGTTGAGCTTGCATGCCTTATTGCGCTGGGGGTGAGCCTTGTGGAGAGGGCGAGACTGATACGGCGGCCTCCGGGGAAGCTGCGGCGCCATTGAGGTAGCGCTTCGTCGCTTTATCAACCCTTTGGCCGTTGCCCGTAATGTGGGTATTCGCCGAGGCGCGGGGCCATGGGTCGTCGATATGCACGACCTTGTTGTGCGCAACCGCGTCCCCGGCCGACGCCGTGATCGTATCGCTGTGCTTCACGTAATCCGCGCATGCCCCGAGGGCGAGCATCGGGGCAAGCGCTGTGCAGGTCACGAGTGCCATCTTAAGGCTTGGCGATTTTCTTGCGGGCATTGGTCTTCTCCGGCTTCAAGTTGACAATATGCCCATAAGGCCCAACGACGCCCGTCCCCTCGGCGAAGCGGCGTTGCATGTCGCTGCTGACTTCCAAGTTTCCGAGCAGGAAGAACTCTGCATCATTGCTGGGCTTTGACACATCGAGAGGTGTGCGCAGCGGCTGTCCTGGCTTCGCGGGGCGGACCAGATGCGGGGTGACGATGATGACAAGGTCTGTCTCCTGCTCCTGGAAGGATGAGGACCTGAACAGAACGCCAAGGACAGGCAGTTGTCCAAGCCACGGGAGTTGATCCTGGTTTCTGGTCTGAATGCTTTGGAGCAGCCCGGCCATGGCGAAACTCTGTCCATCTCGCACCTCGATTGTCGTGCTGGCGCGGCGAGTAACGAAAGCCGGAATGGCAGTGTTAGCTGTGCGGATGATCGTGTTTTCGTCGACTTGGCTGACCTCCGGCTCAAGCTTCAAATTGATCGTGCCATTGTCCAGAACGGTCGGAGTAAAATTGAGCCGAACGCCGTATTCCTTGAACTGAAGCTGGATCTTGCCATCATTATCCGCGACTGGGATCGGGATTTCACCGCCTGCCAGGAAGCTCGCTTTCTCACCCGATAGGGCCGTGAGGTTCGGTTCCGCCAGACGGCGTCCGAGGCCTTTTTCCTCCAGAGCCTGTATAAGGATGTCAGCCGTGAAGCCTCCACCAAGGATCTGCGCGACCATCGTGCCGAACGGCGTATTGCCGCTTGGGAGGTTCGCATTGATATTTATTCCGCCCTGAACAGCAGCCGGACCTGATGAGAAGCTGGGGCCGCCGTTCTTTTTCCCGAACCAACTGATACCGAGTTCTCTCCCCGCGTTGCGGTTTGCTTCAACCACGCGCACCTCGAGCAGAACCTGCTGGCCTCCGGTTACGTTCATAGCGTTGATAACAGGCGACGAACTATACTGCTCAGCGATTTCAATTATCTTGCGCTGGGCGATTCCATCAGGAGCTGCGCCACTAAGCCGAATGCGCCCGTTGATCGTGTCGACTTTAACCTTCGCTTGGGGAACGGCATTCTGGATCGTTTGCTGAAGGTCCAGTACGTCCGCACCGACTTCGACATCGACCAATCCCAGGAGCGTATCCTTTGCACCGTAAACCGCAACATTGGTGCGGCCTTCGCCCTTGCCCAGGATATAGAAGGTCTTATCGGTGAGTGGAACGGCTGTCGCGATCTTAGGATCACCAACCACCAGGCGGCTGACATTGACGCTCGTGGTTGCATTTACGAACTTGCCTTGCGCCACACGAATTTCCTCCGGCATGCCGGCTCCGAAGCTGAGAAATCGATCCTCAGCCTGCGCTCGAGGCACAAATCCGCCATGCAGAGAAATGGATACGCCTAATGCAAGAGCGACCAGAAGTCTGGGTGGCCTTAACCGGCGTGTAAGACAACATCCTAGTAACATGGCGGGTACTGATCCCCTGTTGACGTCTTCATGTCTTCCGCAGGTCTTTCGCGGCGTGCCCAAAGAAGGGGCATAAGACCTATACGCATGGCCTTCTCCAATTCTTGCGCCTCGTTGCAATCGCGGTTCAATCGTTAATGCGGGCGTGATCACGGGAGGCGAGGTTGGCCCGATTCCATGACCACTCCATATATTGATAATGATATAGTGTTAATTATTGAGTCTATCAAAGCCCAAATGTCGTTGGGTTTGGGGACATGACAGCCAGTGCGGAGCCCGTACATTGCCGTAGCATTATGTAACGCGTGTTCCAGTCTCGCATGCCGGTCGCCGGTTTTCAGTTTCGGTACACGGACCACTCTGCATAAGTTCCGTCTTTTCAAAGGCTTAGCTTAAAGCGATCGACTTTCGCGGCTGCTGTCCGGCAGCGTGCATATTTGCGAGTTACGTTGCGAGACATGCGCGGTGACTTTGCAATGGTGCATTCCAGATATTGCCGATATGCAAGAGGATGATGATCAACAGGCGCGGGCGGTAGCCTGTGTGTATCGGTTGGCTTCGCGATAGATGAAAGCCGGCGCTGCTGAATCCGGCTGCCGATCGTCGAGGACGTGTTGCGGGCGTAAGGAGCTCAAACCGTCGGAGGAGGCTGCGAGCCCCCAAAGCGCGCTCAAAATACCAATCCATCCATGGGTGAGCGGAGCATTGTGTCGTCGGAAGTCTGCTCGTTCTCCGGCGTGAAGTCACGTCGAAGATACTCTCTATAGCCCGCTTCCTGGGAATGCCCGAGGGGTGAGGCGTCTTTTCAAGTGCCAAAGGTCTGAGGTGATGAAGGAACAGCATTAAAACTTAAGCTTAACGCATTCTTTAACGGTACGGAATATCATATCAATACTGCAGAAATAACGTGGCAGTGCGTGTGTTCCGGTGAGTAAAGAAGAGCTTCGATGAAAACGATCAGAATTGCGGCCCTGACCGGCCTTTTCGCAGCAACAAGCTCGGTTGCCCTCGCGGCTGACCTTTCTCGCGTCTTCGTATCTTCGTCTTCTATGGGGCGTGACTATAGGGAAAGCTCACGCGGCCTGTATCTCAGGGGCACAGTCGGCTACGTCGATTACAAGCGCCCCGAGGCGGACTTCGCCGATCAGCCCTCCACGAGCAATCTCAGTCGTGAGAGCTTGAACAATACGGCCATCGTCGGCGCCGGCCTTGGCTACCGGTTCAATGCCAATGTCCGTGCTGACGTGACGTTGGACCACACCTTCGACGCGCGCTTCAAGGGTGTCGTCGTTCCAGCCTCGCTTACAGCGGTATCCATAACGGACCAGGCCCAGTTCCAGTCCTCGACATTCATGGTCAACGGCTATCTCGATTTCAGGCCAGTGATGGGCTTCACGCCCTACATTGGCGCGGGTATCGGCATCGCGCAGAACATTTTCTCTCGCCAGGTTCTGGCGACCGGGATCGGGACCTCCGTGCATCTTGCCGGCGGGGACGACTTCAGTCTCGCCTGGGCGCTGATGGCCGGTGTCGGCTACCAGCTATCGTCGAACTTCACTCTCGATCTTGGATACCGCTACGCCAGTCTCGGCGCCGTGAAAACCCGTTCCTACGACACCGGCATTGGAGTGGACATGGAATCGATCGGTGCCCATGAGATGCGGTTGGGCGTTCGATACAGCTTCAATTAACACGCGCGTCTATCGGAAAGCTCAACGGAACTCTGAGCATTCTTCAGCGAAGTGGATCCGTCTCTCCCTTCGAAAAGTGCTGCCGATCAGAAAGAGAGACGAATCTACGCGAGTGGAAGGAATTCTAGGCAGGTCGTTCGACAAACCGACCCGCACGCCTCAGGAGGCGCTCGGCACGCAAAAGATGAGGACGGTCGAGCATCTCGCCGTTGACGCCGACGACACCCGCTCCCGGATGGGCCTTGAACGCCTCGATCACGGCCTGGGCTCGCTCGATGGACTCGGCGGAAGGGGTGAACGTCTCGTTGATCACCGGCACCTGAGCCGGATGGATCGCCATCTTGGCGACGAAGCCGTCGCGCCGGGCGGCGCTGCATTCGGCTTCAAGACCGGCCAGGTCGCGGAAATTGGTGAAGACGGAATCGATGGCATCGATTCCGGCCGCCGCAGCTCCGAACAGGGTGAGGGATCGGGCGAGCCGGTACGGGGCCGTATAAGCGCCGTCCTCCGTACGGTTGGCTTCGGCGCCCAGGTCCGCCGACAGGTCCTCGCCGCCCCAGGTCAGGCCCATGAGGCGGTGACTCGCGCCGGCGAAAGTGCCGAGAGCGAACACGCCGGCGGCGTTCTCCGTAGCGATGGCGAGGATGCGGGTGCCTCCGTCCTCCAGGCCGAATTCCGCTTCCCGCACCGCCAGCTTGGCTCCGAGATGCGCGACGTCGGTGCCTCCAACCGTCTTGGGCAGCACGATCCCATCGGGGGAAGAGCGCATGACGGAATCGAGATCGGCGTCGATGAGGCCGGTCGTCAATCCGTTGACGCGCACGAAGAGGCGGGGACGCTGAACTTCCTGACGCTGCTCGGCAAGAAAGGCCGTCGTGATGCGCCGGGCCTCTTCCTTGGCGTCGAGCGCAACCGAATCCTCCAGGTCGATGAGGAGCGCATCAGCTCCCGAGTTCAGGCCTTTCTCGAGCTTCTTCCGGCTGTCGCCCGGCACGAAAAGCAAGGAGCGCATCACGCGCTCCTCTTGCGCATGAAGGCCTGTCGGCGACATTCGGCCACGAGCGTGCCGTCCTGCTTGTAAGCACGGTGGATGAAATCGACGATGCCTGCGTCCGGTCGCGATTTCGACTCGCGTTTGGCGACGATCTCCGTCGTCGCGTTGACCGTGTCGCCTTCGAAGAGCGGCGCGGGGAACTTCACGTCCGTCATGCCGAGATTGGCGATGGTCGTCCCGACTGTAGTGTCATTGACCGAGATACCGATCATGAGGCCGAGTGTGAACAGGGAATTCATGAGCGGCTTGCCCCATTCCGTCTCGGTGGCGCAGAAATGCGCGTCGATGTGGAGCGGCTGAGGGTTCAGGGTCATGTTGGAGAACAGCATGTTGTCCATCTGCGTCACCGTTCGCGTGAGACGGTGTGTGATGGTCGTTCCGACGACGAAATCTTCGAAATAAAGGCCGCCCCTCGGGTGCCTGCTCTCATCGCTCATGACATGACCTCATCGATTTGACCGGCAAGTTGGATCCCATGCCTTTGCTGCATCAATAGCCGAATTGCTCCCGCAGGATCCGTTCATCCAAGCTGTGGCCGGGATCGTGCAGCATCACCAGATCGACGCTGCGGTCCATAGAAACGTGCACATGGGAAACATTCCGGAATTCCGTGTGGTCGGCCACCGCGCTGACGGGGCGGTTTTCGGCCTCCAGAACCTCAATCTGAATCTTGGCGTAGTCCGGCAGCAGCGCCCCGCGCCAGCGCCGGGGCCGAAAGGCTGAGATCGGCGTCAGGGCCAGGAGTGGTGCATTGAGCGGCAGGATCGTTCCGCCGACCGAGAGATTGTAGGCGGTCGAGCCGGCCGGCGTCGCGACCAGGATCCCGTCGGCGATCAGTTCGGCGATCCGGACATGGGAATCGACGCTGATGCGCAGCTTTCCCGCCTGATAGGTTTGCCGGAACATGGCGACTTCGTTGATGGCCCGAGCGGTATGAGCCACCCCGTGCACGTCCCAGGCCACCATCAGCAGAGGGTGCACGACGCTGCGCTCGGCTTCCTCCAAACGTTCGAACAGAGTCTCTTCCCGGTAATCGTTCATCAGGAAGCCGACCGTGCCCTTGTTCATGCCGTAGATGGGCTTGGAGGTGCCCATGAAGCGGTGGAGGCTTTGCAGCATCAGCCCGTCGCCGCCGAGGGCCACGATGACGTCGGCCTCCTCAGGCACGACATTGGCATAGAGGCCCTGCAGGGTCTTCAGCGCGCTTTGAGCGTCGGGCGCGTCGCTGGCGACGAATGCGATATTGTTGAAACGGCGGGCCATGCCCAGTTACCCTCGTGGCGTCCCATCGGATCGGAGGACAGGCATAGCATGGATCGCCCACTTCTCGTCTATACGACCTTTCCCGATGTGGACATCGCCCTGTCGACGGGTGAAACGCTCGTCCGGGACCGGCTGATCGCCTGCATCAATGTGGTGCCCGGGATGCAATCCATTTATGCGTGGAAGGGAACCGTCGAGCGGGCCCAGGAGGCGGTCGCCATCCTGAAGACCGTCAAGGGTCTTCAGGATCAGGTTCATCGGGCGCTCAAGGAGAGGCATCCCTACGACACGCCGGTCATCCTCTTCATCGAGCCGACCGGCGCGGATGCTGCCACCCTGGAGTGGCTTAACGGGGAAACGTCCGGGGACGGGGCTTAGACGGCCGGGCTCCACTGCACGGGCACGAAGCGGAAACCGTCGCCCTCCTTGGCAATATGGCCCGTGGCCGGGAACGGTGCATGGTAGAATGCGACCTGTGCCCGCTCGGTCATGGCCATGTCGAGCATCTTGCGGCGGGTGGCGCGTGCCTGATCAGCATCCATGTCGAATACCGCCGACCAGTCCGGATTGCGGACGAACAGCGCAGGGTGGTTCGCGGTGTCCGACAGGATCAGCAGCCGACCCGAGCCGGAGGACAGCATGTAGGCCGTATGACCCGGGGTGTGACCGGGTGCGGCGATGCTCGTCAGTCCCGGCACGACCTCCTTGCCCATCTCATACTGCTTCACGTCCTTGGCGATGGGACCGAAGACGCGCCGGGCGCCTTGGAACCCGCCCCTTGCACCTTCCGGAGCCTGGTTCATACGGGCATCGTCCATCCAGAAGGCCCATTCGGCCGCCGGCACCATGATCTCGGCGTTCGGGAACACGGCCGTCCCATCCTTCAGCCGCAGGCCGTTGATGTGGTCACCATGGAAGTGGCTGATGACGACGGTGTTCACCTGAGCAGAATCGAACCCGGCGGCTCGGAAATTCGTCATCCAGCGGCCAGTGGTCGGGGCTCCGGAATCGCCGTTGCCCGTATCGATCAGGGTCAGACGGCCGCCATTGTTCAGGACAAGGGTCGTGAAGGTGTTTTGGATGGTGTCCTGCGGCAGGAATGCGTCGCGAGCCGCCTGCTGAACGGCCGAAAGTTCCGCATTGCGGACGAACCCCTCGAGAGGACGCGGCGCGGTGCCGTCGTTGATGGCCGTGACCTCGATGTCGCCGACCTTATAGCGATAGAAGCCGGGAGCTTGCCGGGGAGCGGGCCCCTGGGCAGGGGAGGGCGAAGTGGACTGAGCCAGAGCCGGGCCTGCGAGGGGAGCGGCCGCGAGGGCGGTGCTGGCGAGAACGGTACGGCGTGTCATTGTCATGAGCGTCTCCAGACGTGGGAAAGGGAGCCTAGAACGGCCAGGCTTGGAGACAAGGGAAGGCACTTTCACAAGTCAGAGAGCAGGGCGGGCTGCAGCACTCGCCAAGTGGTGCAAAGCGATCCCGCTGGTGGTGGCCACATTCAGCGAATCGAACCCGCCGCTCATGGGGATGGAAACGGTGCGGGTCCGGGCCAGCAGGGACGGAGGCAGACCGGGGCCTTCGGCTCCGAGGAGAAGGGCCGTACGCCGCGAAGGCTGGACCTGGGAGAGGATCTCCTGCCCCGGGGGGGACAAGGCCATCACGTCGAAAGAGGCTGCCTGAAGGGCCCCCACCATGGCATCGGCGGACGCTACTCGCGTGTAGGGCACCACCAGCGCTCCCCCGACCGAAACGCGAATGGCCTTTCGGTAGAGCGGATCGCAGGTTTCCCGATCGAGCAGGACCGCTCCTGCGCCGAACGCCGCCGCATTGCGGAAGATACCCCCGACATTGTCATGGTTCGCCAGGCCGACCAGTCCGACGACCAGCGCCCTCTCGGGCATCTGCGAGAGCAATTCCTCGACCGGCTGAAGGGGAGCCCTTTGAGCGACGGCCAGGATGCCTCTGTGAATCGGAAAGCCCACGATCGCATCCATCACGGCCCGGTTCGCCGTATAGACCGGGATTTCGGGGGAAAGCGCGTCCAGGACATCGCCGAGGGTTTCGAGCCGGCTCTCCGCCAGAAGAAGCGATTCGATCCTGAACCGGGATTGCTTCGCCAGAACCCTTAGGACCACTTCTCCTTCGGCCACGAAGCGGTGCTCGCGCCCAAGAAGATCGCGCTCTCGAACGGCCCGATAGGCCTCGATCCGCGGGTCGTCAGGGTCTGAAACAGGAATCGGCATGGGTCTCTGAAGGCTGGAGAGGCTTACGTCTTGGTGTCTCTCTAATCCGCTCGGGTGCCTTTGCCTATGCTCAACCGTACCGGGAACAACGACTTGGCATTCCTGTTAGCACCGTGAGAAAGCTTGGACTGCCGTATGCAGTCCTCCGTAGGGAGACGACATATGGATTGGGATATTGCGGACGGCTGGGTCTGGGCCCTTGTGATCATCGGTGGGCCCTTGCTGATCGGCATCTTCATGGCCGTCTTCGGCAGCCGGCGCCGCAGGCTGAACCGCGTTGAGCAGGAAGTGTCCGATCAGGCCGCCCACGAGAACTGGGGCAAGGAGCGGATTCGGTAGGAGACCCACCGCCTATGCGTCTGCTCCCGATGTCCAGGAGGGCCTGTACTCGCGGATGTGGTTGCCGGGCCGATCCAAGGGCTATAAACCGGCGAGCGCTTTCGACAGCCGGTTCGCCATAACGGCGACGACGACGGCAGAGGCGACGGCTGCCGAGCCCATCACGTTCAGCAACAGCACATCCATCTGCGCCTCCGCCACGATATGGAGTGCGTAGCCTAAGCGGTATTCCTGCAAGCGCCGCCTGTGCAGGCGGGCTACTCCGGCGGACACGCCGTGATACGCGGACTGGGTAGCCGGTTCGTAAATCGACGTGACGCTTCAGGAGATCGAGATAGAATGATCTGAGTGACCGCCGCATCCTTGCTCACCATGAAGCAGAGTGCCGCGATGTCTCCGTCGGATTCTGCCACACGGATCGGCATGCAGGGCGAGCAGGAAACCGGCGGAAACGGCCAGCCGCTGACCCGGGCACCCGGTCGCTCGAGCAGCGACGGACCTGGCACCGGAAGCCCTGGCAGGACCGAGAGCACGGGCGGCAACGGCTCGGGTGGCGGAACGGTGGAGGTCGGAGCGGCCGGCGCCCTTCGAAGCCGTTCCATTAGAACGGGCCCGGTCTCTGCTGACGTCCGCAGCTTGGCAGGCCGCGGCTGGCGCGCTATGCCGGGCTTATGCTCAAGCTTGAAGATGGTCTACCTGGCCAAGCCCTCAGGGCAAATGGCTCTCTGCTCGATTTGCAGGACGAACTGGGAAGGCTCACGAAGGACATCAATGACCTCAAACGGCGGATCTCCGATCAGGTGACGCTCATTCAGGAGCTGACCTGGGAGGCTCACCCCGCAGGCGACGCCAAGGCGGCGCTGCGCGAGATGCAGGAAACGCTCGGAGACTGGTTCGCCCACAGGGACCTGCTCATGAAACTCCAGGCGGCGGAGATTTAGTTCACGCACGGGAATAAGACGCCTCCTCCATCGTTTACCGAGAAAGTTGTGATTGGGGGGGCGCGTCATGGATGCCGACGACACGAGATCTCTTTGGCTTGCCTTGATGGCTGCCCTCGGGCTGAGCTTCCTGGCCCTGCTCATCGCCGTCTATCTGAGCTTCGCCCTGGGTTAGGGCCTTCAAAATCGTTCGAATAGCGATCCCGCCGCGAACGCCTCACGCGCCCTGGTGCGGGAGGGCGGAATCACGATTTCATTGTCTCTGAAGCAACTCTTGCCACTCAATCGATGGGAGTGGTGCCGGTGGAGAGGATCGAACTCCCGACCTTCGGTTTACAAAACCGCTGCACTACCGCTGTGCTACACCGGCCGATGTCACGGTGCTGAGGTAGCAGTCCGTGAGGCCCGACGCAAGTTCCACACAAACGTAAATATTTAGTGCCCTGGCGCACCGAAACTATGGCCGGACTATGGAATTGTCAGGAAAACATGGTCATGGAGTTGGTGCTATGAAGGTCTTAGGGGCTTCTTCTGGGAAAACGATCCCGCGCTTTGGTTCTGTTAAGGCTCTTGCCGTCCTGACGGTGGCTTTGGGTTTCGGTATCGCTGCTGACCAAGCGCAGGCCAGTCACGCGGGACACGGCGCGGCGGCCAAGCCCGAGAAGCAGGCGGCGGCGAAGGTTGCCGCGACGGATGTGGAGACCACGTCTTCCATCGAGATGAAATCTCCAAGCGACAACGCGTGCAGCATTTCCCGCAAGCGGCTTTTCGTGGAAGGCGAGGGCTGGATCGTCCGTCGCGTGACCACCTGTTACTGAACGGCCCTTACCGGGACGCGAAATGAAAAACCCCGCCTCACGGCGGGGTTTTCCTTTTGGATCAGGATCTCGACGTTTAGCGCTTCGCGCTGAGGCCGTCGAAGGTCATGATATCCCGGTCCTTGGTTTCCGGCACGAAGAGCAGGCCGACCACGAAGGTCACCAGCGCGATCACGATCGGGTACCAGAGGCCGTAATAGATGTCGCCCGTGGCCGCCACCATCGCGAAAGCCGTCGGAGGCAGGAGGCCGCCGAACCAGCCGTTGGCGATGTGGTAGGGCAGCGACATCGCGGTGTAGCGGATACGGGTGGGGAAGAACTCCACCAGGGCTGCCGCGATCGGGCCGTACACCATCGTGACGTAGATCACGAAGAGCGTCAGGATGCCGATGGCCTTCAGAGCCTGCGCATTGCCGAGAGCCCCAAAGAAGCCGCTGACCTTCACGATGCTCGGATCGCCCGCCTTCGGGTAGCCTGCTTCCGCCGCTGCTGCCGTGAAGGCTGTGATGTTGGCAGGAATGGCATCGGCGATCGGGACTTCCTTGCCGTTGAAGGTCACCTTCGGATCGGTGCCGGCGGCAGCCGGAACGAGCTCGTACTTGACGGCGGAGCGGGCCAGGGCCACGCGTGCGACGTCGCATTTCGCCGTGAAGGTGCGGATGCCCACCGGATCGAACACCGAGCCGCAAGAAGCCGGATCGGCCGCCACCTGGACCTTGGCGGTCTCGAGCGCCTGAGCGAGCCGCGGGCTGGCCACGTTCGTGAGCGCGCCGAAGAGCGGGAAGTAGGTGATCGCCGCGATCAGGCAGCCGCCGAGAATCACCGGCTTGCGGCCGATCTTGTCGGACAGCGCGCCGAAGAACACGAAGCCGCCGGTGCCGAGGATCAGCGACCATGCGATCAGCACGTTCGAGGTGAGCAGGTCGACCTTCAGGATGCTCTGGATGAAGAACAGGGCGTAGAACTGGCCCGTGTACCACACCACAGCCTGGCCAATGGCGAGGCCGATCAGGGCGATGAGCACCATCTTGAGGTTGCTCCAATGGCCGAACGCCTCCTTCAGGGGAGCCTTCGACTGCGTGCCCTCTTCCTTCATCTTCTTGAAGGCCGGCGATTCCTGCATCTGGAGACGGATCCAGACCGAGATGCCGAGGAGGACGACGGAGAGCAGGAACGGAATGCGCCAGCCGGCGATCGGCCAGCCTTCACCGGTCTGGAAGCCCTGTTCGCCCATCCAGGTGCGCAGCACCAGAATCACGACCAGCGAGAGCAGCAGGCCGACGGTGGCCGTGATCTGAATGAAGCTGGTGTAGAAGCCGCGACGGCCCACGGGAGCGTGCTCCGCCACGTAGACCGCGGCGCCGCCATACTCGCCGCCGAGCGCCAGGCCCTGGAGCATGCGCAGGGCAATCAGAACCACCGGGGCGACCCAGCCGATCTGGTTGTAGCTGGGAAGCAGGCCGACCAGGAAGGTCGAGCAGCCCATGATCAGGATGGTGATCAGGAAGGTGTATTTCCGGCCGACGAGGTCGCCGATCCGGCCGAAGACGAGGGCGCCGAACGGCCGCACCAGGAAGCCGGCCGCGAAGGCCAGGAGGGCGAAGACGTTACGGGTCGTCACGTCGAAGGCGGAGAAGAACTGCGCGCCGATGATCGTGGCCAGAGAGCCGTAGAGATAGAAATCGTACCATTCGAAGACGGTACCGAGGGAGGAGGCCAGAATGACCTTCTTTTCCTCCCGCGTCATCGGCCGCGCTGCGGCAGCCGCATGAGGCGTGGTAGCTGCTGTTGCCATAGGGTTCCCTTCCATTCGTTCCCGGTTTTCCGGGTTTTGAGCCGCAAGCCATGCGGTGCAGGCCTGGGCCGCGGCGTCGTGGCTGCGCTCGGCAACCAAGAATCCAACGAATGGAAGGCTACCTCCAAGGCGCCTTTCCACAATTCACAATTGGTATTTGCGACTTCCGTCTAAGATGCTGTCGAAGAAGAACGATTTCTTAGTCTCGGCCGATATTCAGAAGGCACGCGAGCCGTCACTTGCCAGTGCTTCTGGCGGCCCCCTTGACCACGGCGTAAAGGCTGATCGCCGCGGCATTGGAAACATTCAGGCTCTTGATAGCTCCGGGCATGTCGAGCCGGCCGATGACGTCGCAGCAGTCGCGCGTCCTCTGGCGCAATCCCTTGCCCTCAGATCCCAACACGAGCACGACAGGCAGTCTGATCTCGATCTCGTCGAGACTGGCATCGCCGGACGAATCGAGCCCGATTCGCTGAAAGCCCCGTTCGCCGAGGGCATTGAGCGTGTCGCCGAGGTTGCGCACGATCATGAAGGGGACGTGCTCGAGGCCTCCCGAGGCCGATTTGGCCAGAACGCCCGTCGCCGCGGGGCTGTGGCGGGCCGTCGTGATGATGGCCTCGACGTCGAAGGCGGCGGCCGTGCGGACGATGGCGCCCACATTATGAGGATCGGTGATCTGGTCGAGGGCGAGCACGACGCGCGCGCCGCTCAGGGTATCGACCTTTGGCGAGGGCAGGGGATCAGCCTCGGCGTAAAGGCCCTGATGCACCGCGTCCGGTTCCAGCAGGCGGTTGATCTCGTCCGGGCGGACGATCTCGGGTTCGATGGGCAGAGGGGCGTCCAGCTCCTCGCTGAGGCGGCGGGCGGAGTTTTCCGTCGCCAGGAGGCGGCGAATCGTCCGCCGGCCGTTGCGAAGCGCCTCGGCCACGGGATGCCAGCCATAGAGGATGGTCGTGTCGATCTCGAAATTCGGGCGTCTGGCGTGGGCGTCGCGGCGACCGGATTTGCCGTGGGGGCGCTGGAATCTCGGCTTGCGGGACTGGAAGGGACGGTCGCTCATGCTGTTTAGATCTCGCTTGGTGACGGTAGCGCCATAGCACAGGGAAGGCCTGTTCACGACCCGTCAGATTCGACGCGCTTTGAGGTTGACACCGGCCATGCAGGTCACCATAAGAGCGCCACGGAGCGCTTGGCCACGTCGGGCGCTTCGCAGAACAGCCTCGGCGTTTTGCGTTCGGGTTGGGTCTAAAGGGGGAATGTCCCGAGCGGCAAAGGGGGCGGACTGTAAATCCGCTGGCTATGCCTTCGTAGGTTCGAGTCCTACTTCCCCCACCACCCAATCAGAAGGGCACGCGGGTGTAGCTCAATGGTAGAGCAGCAGCCTTCCAAGCTGAATACGAGGGTTCGATTCCCTTCACCCGCTCCACCTTCCGCGATCCCAACCGCTCAGCTTGTAATTCGGGGCCCTAGGGCCTTTATACAGGCCGAACCTGCCCGGTGGAGAGGTGTCTGGTGATCTGGTCCCCGTGGGTTCGAGGGTGGGTTATCCGGCGTTAGGTTCTGCAATATCGAAATTCGCTCTTGCACAAAGAGCATAACCGCAATATCGGACGCCCCTGGGTTTTTTGTTCCTGGCCTATGCAAGGTAGAGATCAATGGCGAAGGAAAAGTTTGAGCGGAATAAGCCGCACTGCAACATTGGGACGATTG
>NZ_JALJRK010000006.1 GCF_024519725.1 Microvirga sp. Mcv34
GCTGCGGCGGCGGAAGCGGCCGAACATCCGGTCGAGCATGGGACGGCGCTTGGTCTGGCGCGCTTCGAGCTCCGCGCAGACAATGGCCGTGAGGTCGCCCACGTCCTTGGCGATGAGGAAATAGGATTTCATGAAGCGCTCGACCGCCGACAGGCCGCCGCGCGGCGAAAAACCGATGCGCTCGGCGATCGTGCGCTGCAGGTCGAAGGTCAGGCGCTCCTCGGCGCGGCCGGTGGCGAAATGCATGTGGCAGCGCACGCGCCACAGGAACTCCTCGCAGCGCGAGAACAGATTGAACTCGGCTTGCGTGAAGAGCCCCGCCTTCACCAGCTCCTTGGGTTCCTTCACCCGGTAGACATATTTGGCGATCCAGAAGAGCGTGTTGAGGTCGCGCAGCCCCCCCTTCCCGTCCTTCACGTTCGGCTCGACGAGGTAGCGGGACGCGCCCGCCTTGGCCACCCGGGCATCGCGCTCCTTCAGCTTGGCGTCCACGAATTCCGCCGCCGAGGTCGCGACGACCTCCTGGTCGAAGCGCTTCTCCAGATTGTCGAAGAGCTCCCGATCGCCGAACAGAAAGCGGGCTTCGAGCAGGGAGGTGCGGATCGTCATGTCCGCATGGGCCTCGCGCAGGCATTCCTCCACCGAACGCGTCGCATGCCCGACCTTCAGCTTCAGGTCCCAGAACACGTACAGCATCGCCTCGACGACGCTTTCGCTCCAGGCGGTCTGCTTGTAGGGCAGCAGGAACAGGAGATCGACGTCGGAGCCCGGCGCCAGGGTTCCCCGCCCGTAGCCCCCAGTCGCCACCACGGCGAGCCGCTCGCCCGCCGAAGGGTTGGCGGCCAGATAGAGATGCTGGACCACCGCGTCGTGGACGATGCGCACCAGCTCGTCCATGCGCTCGCAGAGATAGCGGGCGCAGACGAACCCGTTCTGGCTCTCCTGGAGCTTCGCCTGAGCCTCCTCGTGGCCCTGCTCGAGCATCGCCTTCAATACGGGCACCAGCCGGGCGCGCAGCTCCGCCGCATCGCGGATCGGCTCGCCGCCGAGGGTTTTCAGGACGCTCTTGGGGCTATGAAGGGTCATGGATGAACCGCATGCGAGGAATAGTCTGACTTACCACCTGAAACGTCTCCTCCCAAGGGAGGACTGGAACTATCCGTCGGAACGGGTAGTTTGTTCGTTATAAGAGATAGTGTTTGACATAAAAAACGACCAGTTCTATAAAACGGACACGCGCCGATTTGAGCATGCAGATTGCGGGCGCGAAACAAGTGCAGCTAAAGCGCCGGGCGCCACGAAGCTCCCATGCGCACAACATGGGAAGAACACGATGAGCCTGACGCGCCGCCTCCTGATCGCCGCCTCCCTCGCCACGGGCCTCGCCTCCCTCACCACTGCGGCTTCCGCGCAGGTGAAGGAAATCCGCATCGATTACGCCACCTACAACCCGGTCAGCCTCGTCCTGAAGGACAAGGGCTTCCTCGAGAAGGAACTGGAGAAGGACGGCATCAGCGTGCGCTGGGTGCAGTCGCTCGGCTCCAACAAGGCCCTCGAATTCCTCAATGCCGGGTCGATCGATTTCGGTTCCACGGCCGGCGCCGCCGCCCTGATCGGCAAGATCAACGGCAACCCGATCAAGTCGATCTACGTCTATTCCCGCCCCGAATGGACCGCCCTCGTCACCCGCAAGGATACGGGCATCACCAAGGTCGAGGATCTGAAGGGCAAGCGCGTCGCCGTGACCCGCGGCACCGACCCGCACATCTTCCTGGTACGCGCCCTGCAGGACGCCAAGCTCACCGAGAAGGACGTGAAGCTCGTTCTGCTCCAGCATCCGGACGGCCGCACCGCCCTGGAGCGCGGCGACGTGGATGCCTGGGCCGGCCTCGACCCGCTGATGGCGGCCGCCGAAGTGGAAAGCGGCGCCCAGCTCTTCTATCGCAACGCCGGTGCCAATACCTGGGGCGTGCTCAACGTCTCGGAAGCCTTCGCCAAGGACAACCCGGCTCTCGTGCAGCGCGTTCTCAAGGCCTATGAGGAAGCCCGCCAATACGCGCTCGCCAATAAGGACGAGCTGAAGAAGACCCTCGTGACCTATACCAAGCTGTCCAACGCGGTCATCGAGCGTCAGCTCGAGCGT
Source organism: Microvirga sp. Mcv34 (assembly GCF_024519725.1). Taxonomy (GTDB): domain Bacteria; phylum Pseudomonadota; class Alphaproteobacteria; order Rhizobiales; family Beijerinckiaceae; genus Microvirga. The sequence continues at coordinate 2,144 of NZ_JALJRK010000006.1, forward strand.
ACGGAGCTGACCCATTCCTCCATCGGTCAGCCCCAAGCCGACACGATCCTCGCCGCGGGCCTCGCCCTGCAGCAGGCCGGGGTGATCCCCGCCGACGCGAACGTGCAGGCCGCCGTCGATTCCCTCATCGATCGCCGCTTCGCCACCGCGTCGCGCTGATGTCTTCATCGCGGGAGAGCGCCGTGACAGGCGAAATCGTAAATTCCGCCTGGTCCTCCCATGAGGGTGCCGCCGCTCTCGCGGCCCCTGCCTCAACCGAGAAGCGACGCGCCTTCGACTGGCGCATCCTTCTCGGCTTTTTATTGCCCATCGCCGTCGCGCTTCTCTGGGAGGCCGCCGTCCGCTTCGGTCTCGCGCAGGGACGCCTCGTGCCCCCGCCGAGCCGCATCCTCACGACCCTCTGGGGCCTGGCGAAGACCGGCGAATTATGGACCCACACCTGGATGACGCTCTGGCGCGTTCTCGTCGGCTTCGTGATCGGCGCCGTCGCGGGCATCGTGCTCGGCGCGCTGTCCGGCTCCAGCAAGACGACCCGCCAGATCCTCGACCCGACCCTGCAGGCCCTGCGCGCGATTCCCTCCATCGCCTGGGTGCCGCTGTTCATTCTCTGGCTCGGCATCTTCGAGGCCTCGAAAGTGGCGCTGATTGCCGTTGGCGTGTTCTTCCCCGTCTATCTCGGCATCGCGGGCGCCATCCTGTCCGTTGACCGCAAGCTCGTGGAGGTCGGTCATGTGTTCCGTCTCTCGCGCGTGCAGCTCGCCCGCCGCATCCTGCTGCCGGCCGTTCTGCCGGAGGCCGTGATCGCGCTCCGCTCGGGTCTCGGCCTCGGCTTCATGTTCGTCGTCGCGGCGGAGTTCATGGGCGCATCGGAAGGCCTCGGATACCTGCTCGTCGATGGCCAGCAGATGGGCAAGCCCGACCAGATCCTCGCCGCGATCATCGCCTTCGCGCTCCTCGGCAAGATCGCCGACAGCCTGCTCGTCGCCGCCACCAAGCCGCTCGTGCGCTGGCAGGACACCGTACGGGAGAGGCTGTGATGCTGAACCTCGAACACCTCTCCAAGACCTATGCCGACGGCACGCGGGCCCTGTCCGACATCAATCTCGTCGTGCAGGAAGGCGAGATCGTCTCGCTGATCGGCGGCTCGGGCTGCGGCAAGACCACGTTGCTGCGTCTCATCGCGGGCCTCGACCAGGCGAGCGCGGGCCGGATCAGCCTCGACGACGAAGTGCTCTCAGGCCCTCATCCCGCCGTCGGCATCGTGTTCCAGGAGCCGCGCCTTCTGCCCTGGCTGTCGGTGGCCGACAACATCGCCTTCGGGCTCGACGGCCTGCCCGCCGCCGAGAAGAAGGCGCGCGTCGCCCATGCCCTCGATAAGATCGGCCTGGTCGAACATGCGGATCGCTGGCCGCGCGATCTCTCGGGCGGCCAGCAGCAGCGCGTCTCCATCGCACGCGCCTTCGTGACGAACCCGAAGGTACTGCTCCTCGACGAACCCTTCTCGGCGCTCGATGCCTTCACCCGCGCGAGCCTGCACGAGCATCTGCTGGCCCTGTGGGAGGAAACGCGCCCGACCGTCGTGCTCGTGACGCACGATGTTCAGGAGGCGGTGACGCTCGCCGACCGGGCCATCGTGATGCAGCCGAAGCCCGGCCGGATCTTCGATGAACTGCCGCTGACACTCTCGCGTCCGCGTGACAAGACGGGTCTTCCCTTCGAGACCTCCGTGCGCCGCATCTTGACGGCCCTGGACCATTCCCTCAAAGCACCTCAATTGCAGCCTCAGCGTGAACGCGACCGTCAGGCCGCTGCGTTGTGGTGGTAGGAACCCCAAAGGACTTCATCATGGATGCGACCGCTCTTCGCGCCCTTCAGGCGCCGCTGAAGGATCAATACCGCAACGATCCCGACAAGGCCGTGATCACCCTGAAGGCGCAGGGCACGCTCGACGACCAGCATATCGCCTGCAAGGTCGAGACCGGCCGCGCGCTCGCCGTTGCGGGCCTTCACCCGGCCACCGGCGGCTCCGGCGCGGAACTGTGCTCGGGCGACATGCTCCTCGAAGCGCTCGTCGCCTGCGCGGGCGTGACGTTGAAAGCCGTCGCGACCGCCCTCGAGATCGATCTACGCCATGGCGCCGTGAAGGCCGAAGGCGATCTCGATTTCCGCGGCACGCTCGGCGTCGACAAGACAGCGCCCGTCGGCTTCAGGAACATCCGCCTCTCCTTCGAGATCGACACGGATGCACCGCAGGAGAAGATCGACCAGCTGCTCAAGCTCACCGAGCGCTACTGCGTCGTCTTCCAGACCCTCAACAACAAGCCCGAGCTGAGCGCGACGCTGACGCGGACGTAAGGCTTGCAGTTCGGATTACGCTCCTCTTGAGCGGTTCTTCACAAAACCCTCACCTCATCCTGAGGAGCAGCGAAGCTGCGTCTCGAAGGAGCTTCCAGAGAATACAGGATCCTCCTTCGAGACGGGCCTACGACCCTCCTCAGGATGAGGGTTGAGGAAGGATTTCCTCGCTTCGATGAGCCTATGGCATGGGAAGCAGAATGCCCTCAATTCCCAGCCACCAGGGTTCGCGGCGCGCCGCTGATCGCGACGGCGCTGCCGCCGCGGATTTCCTGCACGGTCAGCCCGCGTTCGTTGGTTCCGTCGGGATTGAAGCGGAACACGCCGTCGGCGCCGGCGAAACCGGCCGGGCTCGTCAGCATGGCCTCGGTGAAGGCCTGCGGGCCCTGCATCCGGGCGAGCGCGGCGGCCAGCGTCACGGCATCGTAGGACAGGCTCGCCAGGCGAATCGGATCGACGTTGAAGCGCGCCCGGTAGCGCTCGGCGAAGGCCGTGAAGCCGCGTTTGTCGGGAGCCGCGAACCAGCCTCCCTGCAGGGCCGGGAGCGCCGTCACGCGCGGTTCGTCCCACAGGCCGGTGCCGAGCGGCTTGACCCGCAGCGGATCGAAGCCCGCCATCTGCAGCGCCTGGGCGATGGCCGGCAGGCCGTCGCCGTTCTCCGGAATGAACAGGGCGTCGGCCTGCGGGGAAGGCCCGCCGATCACGGGCGTCATGCGCTGCACGACGTCATGGGGCCGGCCCGGCGGATAATACTCGAGCGCGGCAATGCGGATGCCCTGCCGTGCTGTCGCCTGCTGCAGCCGCGTGGCGGCCACGCGGCCATATTGCGTGTCCGGAATCAGGGCCGCGATCGAGCGGCGTCCCTGGCTGGCGGCGAACGACACGATGCGGTCCACCTCCTCCTGCACCATGAAGCTGAGAAGATAGACGCCCTGGCTGGCGACGCTCGCATCCGTCGAGAAGCCGATGACGGTCTTGCCTCTCTGGCGGGCCACCTGCCCGGCGGCCTGCACGGAGCCCGCGTAGAGCGGCCCGATGATGAGCTCGGCGCCTTCGGCCAAGGCCTGCTGCGCCGCCGCCTGCGCGCCTTCCGGCGTACCGGCATCGTCCTTGACCAGAATGGTGAGGTCGGAGCCCTGGAATTCGTCGAGGGCCAGTTCCGCCGCGTTGCGCATGCTCTGCGCCACCATGGCCCCCTGGCCCGCTCCCGACAGAGGCAGGATCAGCGCGACCCTGACGGCACCATGGCCGACGGTCGTGCCTTCCCGCCGGGGAGCACTCGGCATGGGAGCGGCGGTCGATGGAACATCGGCCGCGTACAGGGGCTCGGACGGCGCCGTGGCGGCAGGACGGGCCGGCTTTCGGGCCGAGCTCCGGCTGCCGGAGCCGACGCATCCGGACAGCACCAGCGATGCGGAGAGAACGAAAGCCCAGGCGGCATGACCGGAAAAACCGGCTGCTCGTTTCATGAAGCGCGCCATCTCCACCCCCTTTGGAAACAGCCAAGCGATGGTCAAAGCATGGCGGCAAAAGGTAAACATTGTTTCCAATGACGGTTGACGGTTGGACGACCCCGCTTTCGCGACGACACCCCTTCATGCGACAGTGACGACGATGAGCCAGAGAATCGATAATCGAACCAAGCGGCGCGAGCCGAACGAACGGGTCGCCACCTTCACGGCCTTCGGCCTCGCCGCCGAGGCCAAGCCCCTGTCGCCGGGACTCTACGTGGTCGCGACGCCCATCGGCAATTTGCAGGACGTGTCCTTCCGCGCGTTGAACGTGCTCGCCGCCGCGGATGCGATCCTCGCCGAGGATACGCGGGTGACGAAGACCCTGCTCGCCCATTACGGCATCACCACGCCGCTGGTGGCCTATCACGAGCATTCCAACGACGCGGTGCGCGAGCGCATGGTTCACCGGATCCGTGAGGGCCAGGCCCTGGCGCTGGTGTCGGATGCGGGCACGCCCCTGGTGTCGGACCCGGGCTACAAGCTCGTGCAGGCCGCCATCGAGGAAGGGCTGCCCGTCACCCCGATCCCAGGCCCCTCCGCCGTGCTCACCGCCCTCGTGGCCTCGGGCCTGCCGACCGACCGCTTCTTCTTCGAAGGTTTCCTGCCGCCGAAGAGCGCCGCACGCCGCGCGCGTCTTACCGAGATCGGCACGATCCCCGGCACGCTCATGCTGTTCGAGGGACCTCACCGCCTGCCCGACATGCTCGCCGATGCGGCCGATGTGCTCGGCGAGCGGCAGGCCGTGGTGGCGCGCGAACTGACCAAGATGTTCGAGACAATCCGGCGTGGCACCCTGCCGGAACTCGCCCGGCAATTCGCCGAGGAAGGCCCGCCCAGGGGTGAGATCGTGGTGCTGATCGGCGAAGCGACGAAAGCGATGCATGCGGCCGAGGCCGATGCGGCGCTCGACGGCAGGCTCGAAGCGGCGCTGAAGAACCACTCGATCAAGGACGCGGCGGCGCTCGTCGCGGCGGAGCTCGATCTGCCCAAGCGCGAGGTCTATGCCCGCGCCCTGACGCTCGCCAAGAAGGACGCATGACGAGCGCTCTCGAACGGCGCCGCGCCACTTTCCTGCGCGGCCACCGCGCCGAGTGGATCGCGCTGTTGTTTCTGCTGATGAAAGGCTACCGCCCCCTCGCACGCCGTTATGCGGCCTCGGGCGGCGAGATCGACCTGATCGTGATGCGCGGCGACACCATCGCGTTCGTCGAGGTGAAGGCGCGCGGCCTGATGGATGACGCGTTGTCCGCCATCACGGCCCGCAAGCGACAGCGCTTCTCCCGCGCGGTCCGCGCATGGCTCTCGCGCAACGCTTGGGCGCAGGGCAAGACGTGGCGCGCCGATGCGGTGTTCATCGCGCCCAAGAGCTGGCCGCGGCACATCGTGTCGGCGTTCGAGCTGGAGATGCGCTAAAGCATCGGACGTGAATTCGAACTCACGCCCGATGCTTTATCTGTTTGGTTTGACGCATCTTTTCACGCAAAACCGGTGCCCACTTTTGCGTTCGATGCTCTAAGCCGCCATCCGGTGCCGGTCCGCCACCGCCTCGCGGATGTGCCGCGCCAGTTCCTGCACCACATGACTGCCGCCATCACGCGGCAGGTAGAGATTGACCATGAACGGCGGCAGCGCCGGCAGGCCCGATTCAGGTCCCAGCACGTCGAAGCCGATTGGCACGGTCGAAGCCATCCAGGCCATCACGGCGATATCGGCCGCCACCGTCGCCACCTGGGCCGAGGTGTTCGTCACCTCGGACACCGAACGCCATTCGATGCCGGCCTGCTGCAGCGCCTCGCGGATCGGCGCGCGGAAGGCGCAATCGGAACAGCCGATGGAAACGGGCAGCGGACGCTGCCGCGCCGCATCGCCGCCGCGCGCGCCGACCCACACGAGACGGTCCATCACGAGATTCCGGCCATCGGGATCGCAGGCCATTTCGGTGGCGAGCACCACATCGACCTGGCCGGCATAGAGCTTCGAGCGGAGGGAGACGCTGGAGCCGCTGTTGAGCGAGATCTGCACGCGCGGATAGCGGCGCGCGAAATCCTTCAGGAAGGTCGGCAGATAGGTGGTGATGATGTCGCTCGGAATGCCGAGCCGCACCTCGCCCTCGAATTCCGGCGTCGTCATCTCGGTCCAGATTTCATCGTTGAGGGCCAGCATCCGCTTCGCGCGTCCGAACAGGCGCTCGCCGGCGGTCGTGAGCTTCATGCCGCGCCGGTCCCGGGTGATGAGCTCCTCGCCCAGGGTCTCCTCCAGGCGCTTGATCTGCTGGCTCACCGCCGCCTGGGTCAGGTTGAGGACCCCGGTGGCGGCGGTCATCCCACCGGCATCCACTACCGCAACGAAGGCCCTGAGCAGGCTCACATCCAGGTTCCGGGCCACGGCTCACCTCAATAAAGATTGGTTATTTTCAACATAATGAACATTCGTTTCCTTTATGCAAGCGGGAGGCGCATCCTCTTCTCATCGAACCTGAGGAGACAGCCATGACAGCTCACACCACCGTCGGCGATTGGACCACCGAGCATGAGCAGAAGGCCGCCAAGCCCTCGCGGATCAGGAGCCTCTTCGCGGCCCTCATGCATGAGATCGAGATCCGCCGCGCCCTGCGCGACGTCAGCTCGCTCGACGATGCGATGCTGCACGATATCGGCCTCACGCCGGGGAGCCTGGAGGATGCCGTCAGGTGCGGCCGGCACTAATCGTCCTGTTCGGGCGCGAACACCGTGACGGCCGCTGGCCGGATCGAAAAATGGGCGGGCGTCTGGGTCACGATCTCGCCATCCGCATTGATGGGCCTCGGCTTGCGGGTGCGGATGTCGAACTCCTTGGCCCTGACCGCCCTCACCTCCTCCCAGGCGCCGTGCTGCCCGTGGCGGAACGAGCGCGCCATGAGGGCGAGCTTCCAGGCCCGTTCCAGCTCCAGGCTGTAGAGATCGAGATGCTGGTCGTCGATGGCCGCGTCCTTTTCCACCGCATTCCCGCCGCCGTAGAAGCGCCCGTTCCCGACCGCGATCTGCAGCGTCTTCACGCGCACGGATTCGTTCTCGCTGGTGATGGTGGCCCGGAACGGCTTGGCCTGCGCCAGGACCTTGAGGGCCACCAGCGCATAGCCGAGGCGGCCCCAGCGGCGCTTGATGTCCCGTGTCAGCTTCTGCGCCAGCTCCGCCGACAATCCGAGGCTCGCCACATTGAAGAACGGTTCGCCGTTGACGAGGCCGAGATCGATCCGGCGGGTGACACCCCGGGCGATGACATCGGCGGCGGCGTCGATATCGAAGGGAATGCCGAGGGTGCGGGCGAGATCGTTGGCCGTGCCCATGGGCAGAATGCCCAAGGGCAGACCGGCCTCGATCACCCCGAGGGCCGCCGCATTGATGGTGCCGTCGCCGCCGCCCACGATCGCGCAGTCCACGTCCTCGGCGTGTTCGACGATGAGCGGAGACAGGTCCTCGCGGCGGCCACATTCCAGGTGAACGGGTTCGATGCCGTGATCCTTCAGGCGATCGACAGCCATGTCGCACTGGGCGGCACCGCTACGGCTTTTGGTATTGACGATCAGAAGAGCGCGGCGGGGCATGGTCTGTCACATGGAAAAGCTTGAGCGGATCCGCAAGGGTTCATCGAAGCGGAGCCGTTGGATAACCCGCCTCCCCGGTTTTCGTTCACGAGGCTCTCATCCATGGAGCAAGCCACGGATTCGGCTCCAAAAGTGCAAATCCCCTTTTGGGTCCGATGCTTTGGAGTTGCCATCCTGGATATTTGGCCCAATAACCCTGCTTCCCAAGGAGGCCTGACGCATGACCCTCACCGTTGCGTTCCAGATGGATCACATCCGCAGCATCAAGATCGCAGGCGATACCGGCTTTGCGCTGATGCTCGAAGCCCAGCGGCGTGGGCATCGGGTCCTGCACTACACCCCCGACCGCCTGTCCCTGCGCGACGGAGCGGTGATCGCCATGGCGGAAACCATCGAAGCGCGCGACGTGGAAGGCGATCATTTCACCCTGGGAACGCCTGAGCGGGTCGATCTGTCGACCGTCGACGCGGTGCTCATGCGCCAGGACCCTCCCTTCGACCTCGCCTACATCACCGCCACCCATTTCCTCGAGCGCATCCATCCGAAGACGCTTGTGGTCAACGACCCGACCCATGTGCGCAACGCGCCGGAGAAGATCTTCGTCACGCATTTCCCGCACCTGATGCCGCCGACCCTCATCTCCCGCGACAGGCAGGAGATCGAGGAGTTCCGGCGCGAGCACGGCGACGTGGTGATGAAGCCGCTCTACGGCCATGGCGGCGCGAGCGTGTTCAAGGTCGGGCGCGAGGATCCGAATTTCGGCTCTCTCTACGACCTGTTCTCCAACCTGTTCCGTGAGCCCTGGGTGATTCAGCGCTTCCTGCCCAAGATCACCGAAGGCGACAAGCGCATCATCCTCATCGACGGCGAGGCGGCGGGCGCGATCAACCGGGTGCCGGCGGCCAACGACATCCGCTCCAACATGGTGCGCGGCGGCGCGGCCAAGCCCACGGACCTCACCCCGCGCGAGCGCGAGATCTGCGAGACCATCGGCCCCGACCTCAAGCGCATGGGCCTCATCCTCGTGGGCATCGACGTGATCGACGGCAACCTGACGGAGATCAACGTGACAGCCCCCACGGGCATCCGGGCCATCAAGCGTCTGGGCGGGCCTGATCTCGCGATGGCGGTGTGGGACGTGATCGAGAGCAAGGTGAAGCAGGCATGATGCAGCCTGGCGCATCGGACGGGCCCGGAGGGCCGCGTCATCCGATGCGCCAGCCAAAAGAATGAGCATCGGATAAACTCAAAAAGTGGGGTCCACTATTGGGGCCGAGGCTCCAGCGATCTGATACGTGGGGCTGTGGTTGAGACCACGTCGATGACATGGTTCAGGCACACGAGTTCCCAATGTTTGAAAGGCCCAGGAAATTCGTGCGTCGCCAATGTCGATTTGGCAATGAATGCGAGGAAGGCGGTACCGGATCGCTCTGAAAGCATCGTATCGGCAAGTGGCTGCCCTTCTTCGGTAACGGCGTAACTTTCATTCCGGACTGAATAGGCGATATATTGCTCCCAAACGATTTCGATGGGCCCTTGATCAGGAATCGGCGCGATTTCTCGCGCGGCAATCTGCAAATTAGGAACTTCGACTTCAGCCCCTTGCGCAGCAGCCTCCACGATAACGAGTCGGAGTATATTATCTTTGGGCTCCCCTATCTCTTCGAGATAGAAGTAGTGTCTCCCTTTTGGAACCTCGCTCACGCCACCCCCTGAATTAAACTGTTAGGCCGCCAGTTCCGCGATCACCGCGTTGAGCACCGGCGACCCCTTCGGCGTCACCGCCACGCGCGTGCCGTCGATGCGGACGAGCCCTTCCTCCTCCAGAATGTCCAGCCCGCGCGCGTTCAGCGTCTTGCCCGTAAACGCCTCGTAGCGGCGCGCATCGATGCCTTCCCTGAGGCGAAGACCCATGAGCAGGAACTCGTCCCCCTCGGCCTCGGAGGTCAGAACCTCCTCGTCGATGACGCCGTGCCCTTCAGTCTCGACGCGCTCCAGCCAAGTCTCGGGGTGCTTTTCCGTGGCGGTCGCTAGCCGCGCATTGCCGGTCACGAGGCGTCCATGGGCGCCGGGGCCGATCCCCGCATATTCGCCGTAACGCCAGTAGAGCAGGTTGTGGCGCGACTCGGCGCCAGGTCGGGCGTGGTTCGAGATCTCATAGGCCGGCAGCCCATGCTTCTCGCAGACTTCCTGGGTGATGTCGTAAAGCACGCGGCCGGTTTCCTCGTCGGGCACCGTGATCTTGCCCGCATCGTAGAGGCGCTGGAACCAGGTGCCCGGTTCGATGGTGAGCTGGTAGAGCGACAGGTGCTCGACCGCATGGGAGATGGCCTGTTCCAGCTCCGCCCCCCAGGCCTCGGGGGTCTGGCCGGGCCGCGCATAGATGAGGTCGAAGGAATAGCGCTCGAAGATGGAGGCTGCGATCTTCACGGCGCCCAGAGCCTCATCGACCGAATGCATGCGGCCCAGGCGCTTCAAATCGGGATCGTTGAGCGCCTGGACGCCGAGTGAGACCCGGTTGATGCCCGCATGACGGTAGCCGCGGAAGCGCTCGGCCTCGACGCTGGTGGGATTGGCCTCGAGCGTCACCTCGGCCTTGGGATCGACGGCCCACGCCGCGCCGATCGCGTCGAGGATCGCCCCCACGGTTTCCGGTTTCATGAGCGAAGGCGTGCCGCCGCCGAAGAAAACGCTCGTGACCGTCCGTCCCGGAATGCGCGCCGCCGTAAGGGTGATCTCCCGGCGAAAGGCCGCCAGAAACCGCTCCTGATCCACCGGCTGGTGGCGGACATGGCTGTTGAAGTCGCAATAAGGGCACTTGGAGGCGCAGAAAGGCCAATGGACGTAAACGCCAAAGCCCACATCGCGCGTCGGATGATCGATCATGGGGCGTATATGGCAGGTCGGAGCGCGAACGTCACGGGTGCCGGTGTCGCGCAGGGCAAACCCTCGCTGTCATTCCCGGCCGGAGCGCAGCGAAGGGGAAGGAAATCCACGATCAAGCACAACGCTATGGATCCCCCTCCCTCGCCTGCGGCTCACCGGGAATGACAAGGACGGAGCGCTGCCCAAACTTTTCTGAACCCGTTCACTCACAAGGTTGTTCTCTCCATGGAACCTTCCGTTCTGGTCTCCGGCGCCGCTGGGCCCTATGATCGGAAGAGTAACAGTCAGGAACCCACCATGCGGCATTGGCGCGGCCCGTTCGACCGGCAGGGCTATCACCACGGCAATCTGAAGGAAGCGCTCATCGAGGCGGCGCAGCGCTTCATTGCCGAGCGGGGGATCGGCGGGTTCACCCTGGCCGATGCGGCCAAGCTCGTGGGCGTCACGCCGGCCGCGCTCTACCGCCATTTCCGGGGCCGGGATGCCCTGGTGGCCGAGGTCGCCTTCCGGGGCTACGACGAACTGGCGAAACGGCTCGGGCGAGCCCTGCAGAGCGAGGGCACGGCGCTGGAGCGCTTCACCCGCATGGGCGAGGCCTATCTCGCCTTCGCCGAGCAGGAGCCGGGTTTCTACACCGCCATGTTCTCGGCCAAGCCCGCCGAGGGGGAGGCTTCCTGCGGCCCGTTCTGGGCCAAGAGCATCCAGAGCGGCGGCAGGTCCGTCGGAAACGCTTTCGATTTCCTGGTTCAGGCCCTGTCGCAAACCTTTCCTGAGGGGTTCCAGAGCGTCGACGTGCGCTTCATCGCCATCGAGGTCTGGGCACTCTCCCACGGCATCGCCACCCTGGACGCCGCCGGCCAGCTGCCCAAGGGCCCTGGATTGCCGGACAAGTACGAATTGCTCCGGGCCGGTGTGCTGGCCCTGGTCCATGGGGCCTTGAAGGAGCGCGCTGAGAGCCCGACGAAATAATCGACGAAACCTCTCTTGAAAGCGCCGAGATTCATCCGCATGTTAATGTTGTTAGCATTAACATAGGGACCTTCAATGTCTGACTCTGCCTCCACCGCTTGGAACGCGGGCCCGCATGCGGGCCCCTGGAACAATGGCGCTCAACACCGCCGCTGCGGGCGCAGGCCCGGACGCGGCCTGGAGATCGCCGGCATCATTCTGGGTTTCATCTTCGTCTGGCCGCTCGCGCTGGCCTATCTGGTATGGAAAATGTGTGGATATCCGAAATACGATGAGGCCAAGGCCTTCTTCCGCGACACCCTCGGCCGGGCCAAGGACGACCTCTTCGCCTCGCGCGGCCCTGCCGGTTTCGGCGGCTTCGCGAGCACGGGCAACGCGGCCTTCGACGATTATCGCCGCAGCGAGCTGGAGCGCCTCGAAGCGGAGCGCCGCAAGCTCGACGAGGAAGCCCGCGACTTCCGCAACTTCGTCGAGGAACTGAAGCGGGCCAAGGACCGCGAAGAGTTCGACGCCTACATGGCCAAACGCCGCGGCAACGGCACGACGAACGCCTGACCCGTCTGACGAAATGAAGGGAGCGCCCCAATGGGGCGCTCCAACTCTTGTCGCACGTTATTTGTGCTGAACGCTTAGATCACGAAGAAGTCGCTTGCACCTAAAGCCTTCTTGGGCAGCTTGGCGATGGCGATCTGAGCCTTCGAACCCGTTCCGTCCGGGTCGTAGGAGAGAATGCCCTTATCCTTGTTCCAGATGATCCGGTCATCTTTATCATGAGCCTTTGAGCCCGAGTAGAAGGCTTTGGCGCTCATCTTCTTAGGTGCCGCCATGGTGCCGGCCTTGCCGAGTCCTTTGAACACCGCATCGTCGAGCCAGATGTCGTCATCCTTGGCGCGGAAATCCTTGATGGTGTCGACGTTCGTCTTCTTGTTCGGCTTGGTGTTGAACACGAACACGTCCTTGCCGGCCCCGCCCGTCAGGGTATCCTTGCCGGCGCCGCCGCTCAGGGTATCGTTGCCGCCCATGCCACTGAAAATATCGATATCGGCACCGCCCACGAGGTAATGAGCGAAATCGTTGCCCGTCACGTTCTCCCGAGCGACGTCGCCGACCTGCACCGTCAAGGTCTGCGTGTGAGAGAACCCGGTACTGCCGACCACCTTCACAGTGACCGTATGGCTCGTGGCCTGCTCGTAATCGAGCTTGAGACCGTCAAGCACCTTGAGCTGCGCCCCTTCGAGCACGAAGCGACCGCCCGCGTCGTCGAGCAGTTGGTATTGGATGGTGCCGGTGTCAGCCTGGTTCGCGTTCGCAAGCGACAAGCTGCCGATGGGCGCACCTGTTGCGGCGGCTTCCGCGATCAAGCTACCAGTGAGGGAGAGCTGGGGCGGGGCGATGCCGGCGAAGTGACCTTGGTAGATGGTATCTCCGGCGTCAGTGAGATCCGCCCAGGTCACAACCCAACTCCCGTCATTGAGAACCGTTACGACAGGGTGAGGAGTGCTGCTTGTTTGTATGTGCTGATTGACCTGCTCGGCCGGGCCATAGGCGACACCGAGGTGGTTAAACACCTGAGCAAGGATTACCGTTCGGAAATTAACTTCTGCAGACCACACAACAACCCAGCCACCGCTTGGCAGCGCTGCCACAGAGGATCCGGTGACTCCATACTCAGATTGGGGCATATCGCCGCCGATTTGTATCTCGTCTCCGATTCGAATGAGCGCCATGGATCTCAACCTTCCTAGAAACCAGAAATTTAACGTTGTTACGTAACAAAACGACGTCATAGCTGAAATCTCTGGTCCCGTCGAGCACCGGTGGAGCCGGAGCGCACCTCCAATGGGGATGAGAGCCTCAGGCCCTCTTGAGACATCCGGCCGCCAGTTTCACGAAGGCGCGGGCCCGGTGGGAGAGACCTTCGGGCTCCGGCTTCGACCAGTCGATGCCGTGCTTCTCTTCGGAGGAAATCTCACCGAAGGTCTCGGCAAAGCCCTCCGGCTGGAACATCGGGTCGTAGCCGAAGCCCTTGTCACCGCGCGGAGGCCATACGACTTGGCCGAACACGCGTCCCTCGAACAATTCCTCATGCCCGTCGGGCCAGGCGATCACGAGGGCGGAGACGAAATGGGCCCGGCGATCCGTCGCCTCGCGCTTCAGGAGCTCGCGCTCCACCCGCTCCATGGCGGCCTGGAAATCCCGCTTCGGACCCGCCCAGTCGGCCGTGAACAGGCCCGGCGCACCGTCCAGGGCGTTCACGCACAGGCCAGAATCATCGGAAAATGCCGGCAGGCCGGTGGCTTTGGCCGCCGCATGAGCCTTGATGGCGGCGTTCTCGGCGAACATGTGCCCCGTCTCGTCGGGAACAGGCAATCCGAGCTCGCCCGCCGAGACGGCCGCGATGCCGAAGGGAGCGAGCAGTTCCTGCATCTCGCGCAGCTTGCCGGCGTTGTGGGTCGCGATGACGACCTTGCCGGACAGGAGACGGTGGACGCTCATGCGACGGCCTTCTTCTGCAGGTCCACGAGCTGCATCACGCCGGTCTTGGCAAGCCGCAGCAGGCTCAGGAACTCTTCCTCGGAAAAGGGCTTGCCCTCGGCCGTGCCCTGCACCTCAACGATGCCGCCGGAACCGGTGATCACGAAATTAGCGTCGGTCTCGGCGGCGGAATCCTCTGCATAATCGAGATCGAGGACCGGCTGGCCCTTGTAGATGCCGCAGGAAATGGCCGCCACGGGCTCACGCAGGGGGTTGATCGAGATGATCGAGCGGTTCTGCATCCAGGTGAAGCATTCGTGCAGCGCCACCCAGGCGCCGGTGATGGACGCGGTGCGGGTGCCGCCATCGGCCTGGATCACGTCGCAATCGACGACGATCTGCTTCTCGCCGATGGCCGGCAGGTTGACGACGGCGCGCAGCGAGCGTCCGATGAGGCGCTGGATCTCCTGGGTGCGGCCCGAAGGCTTGCCGGAATTGACCTCGCGGCGGGTGCGCTCGTGGGTCGCGCGGGGCAGCATGGAATATTCCGCCGTCACCCAACCGCGCCCGGTGCCGCGCAGCCACGGCGGCCCCTTTTCCTCGAGCGAGGCGGTGCAGATGACCTTCGTGTTGCCGAAGGAGACCAGGCAGGAGCCTTCCGCATAGCGCGCGACGCCGCGCTCCAAGGTGACGGGACGCAGTTCGTCGGGCGCGCGGTTGGAAGGACGCATGGGGTTTCTCCTGAAAGATCTTGCGATTCCCGCCTGTTTGAAGCGGCCAGGACGATTAGGCAAGCGCAAGGCTTGCCGAAGGAGCCTCCGAACCGCACATAATATCGGCTTGCAGGGTAGAATTGTGAGAGCGTAGAACCCTTCGGATGCATCCCACCGGTCCATTTTCCCATTTTTCGGAAAACCGCGCCATCGCGGAGCTGAACGACCGTTCCCGCGAGATCTTCCGCCAGATCGTCGAGAGCTATCTCATGACCGGCGAACCCGTGGGCTCGCGCCACCTCTCGCGCATCCTGCCGATGACGCTTTCGCCGGCCTCGATCCGCAACGTGATGGCTGACCTTGAGGCGGCGGGCCTGATCTTCGCCCCCCATACCAGCGCCGGCCGTCTGCCGACGGAGACCGGCCTGCGCTTCTTCGTCGATGCCATGATGGAGATCGGCGACGTCACCTCCGAGGAGCGCTCGCGCATCGAGGCGCAGATGCGGGCCGCCGCCTCCGGCCACACCCTGGAAACGGCCCTGGCCGAGGCCTCGGCCCTGCTGTCGGGCGTCTCGCGCGGCGCCGGCGTCGTGGTGACCTCCAAATCCAACGCGCGCCTCAGGCACATCGAATTCGTCCGCCTCGATCCCACCCGCGCCCTGGTGGTGCTCGTCTCCGAGGACGGCTCGGTGGAAAACCGCCTCCTCGACCTGCCCGCCGGCCTGCCCGCCGGCGCCCTGGTGGAGGCGGGCAACTTTCTCAATGCCCGGATCCAGGGCAAGACGCTCGGCGACATCAAGCGCGAGATCCAGACCCGCCGCGAGGACATGGAGCGCCAGCTCGACGTCCTCACCGCCCGGCTCGTCGAAGCGGGGCTCGCCACCACGGTGGGGCCTGCGGATTCGCGCCAGCTCATCGTGCGCGGCCAGGCCAATCTCCTCGACGACCTGAAGGCCGCGGAGGACCTGGAGCGCATCCGCCTGCTCTTCTCGGACCTGGAAACCCAGACCGACGTGATCGACCTCCTGAGCCGCGCCGAGGGCGGCGAGGGCGTGCGCATCTTCATCGGCTCGGAGAACAAGCTCTTCTCGCTCTCCGGCTCCTCGATGATCGCCGCCCCCTTCCGCGACGGCAGCCAGAAGATCGTCGGGGTCCTGGGCGTCATCGGCCCGACGCGCCTCAACTACGCGCGCATCGTCCCGATGGTGGACTACACCGCCAAGGTGATCTCGCGCATTCTGGAAAGCGGACGATAAGGCTCCCGCTCGTTCGGCTTCATCAACATATCGTGACGCTTCTGGGAACCATCCTGGCCTGAGGCGTTAAACCTCCTGTCCGCGCATGCGGCCTATGTTCCCATCGATGGAGGAGGTTTCCTTGAAGACAACAGCGATCATCGCCGGCGCCGGTCTCATGATGCTCGGCGCCCTCGGCCAGGCCCAGGCTCAGGTCAGCGGCACCCCCGGCTCCCCGTTCCCGAACGCCGCACCGCACGAAATCCAGACGATCAACGGCGTGCCCTGCCGCACCATCCTCGACCGTGAGAGCAACCAGCGCATCCCGGTTCAGTGCGCCAGCCCGACCGGCATGATCGGCATGGACCCGACGACCACGGGTAGTGTTCTCATGGCTCCGGCCGGCCAGGCTCCCGTGTCCGGCACGCCGGCCTCCGCCTTCCCCACCGCCGCCCCGCATGAGATCCGGGTCATCAACGGCGTTCCCTGCCGTACCGTCCTGGTCCAGGGCACCGATCAGCGCGTTCCCGTCGAGTGCGCTTCGCGATAATCGCTCCGCCTCCTGGTGGCAGGCGCGGACGTCCTGATCCGCGCCTGCAGCGCTCTCGACCCTGTGCCTGCGTGGTCACGCAGGCACCCTTTCGAGGCATGTTGCCTTGGACGGGCAGCCTCCTATCTCCCAGGCATCAACCTCTGCCGTAAGAGTTGCTCGTTCGCCTTGGACCCAGGAGGTTTCCGTGAAGACACTCTCGGTTGTCGCGATCACCGCCCTCATGGGGCTCGGTAGCATCGGCTTTGCTCAGGCCCAGGTCAGCGGGACGCCGTATTCGCCCTTCCCGGACGCCGCCCCGCATGAAATCCGGATCTACAACGGGGTACCCTGCCGCACGATTCTCGACCGGGCCAGCGGGGTTCGGCTTCCGGTCCAGTGCGCCGGTCCGAACGGGGTGATCGGCGTGGATCCGACCGCGACCGGCACGATCTTCGCCCCGCCGCCCTATGGCGTACCGGGTCCTGGCGCACCCCCTTATGCCTTTTCCGGGCCCGCCCAAAGCGACATCGAGATCATCAACGGGTTCAAGTGCCGCACAGAATTCGTCGAGGAGACAGGAGAGCGCCTCCCTGTCGAGTGCGTGCGCTGATCCGATCCTGTTGTCCCTAACAGGCGATGGGCCCGAACGCAGCGGCTCACCCTGCAGCATCGCTGGCCCTTTCCTGGCGAGCCCGCGCTTTCCGCCTGAACCGGCCCAGTCGGCTGGGCCCTGATACCCGGCCTCCCTTGGCTTTGGGGGCCGCCCCTGCTATTGCGGCCTGAACATTCTTATATTTGCAGTATTATGACCGCTCGCACCTTCGACAACATCCGCAACTTCTCCATCGTGGCTCATATCGACCACGGCAAGTCGACGCTCGCCGACCGCCTGATCCAGGCCACGGGGGCGCTGACGGCCCGTGAGATGACGGAGCAGGTTCTCGATAACATGGATATCGAGCGCGAACGCGGCATCACCATCAAGGCCCAGACCGTCCGCCTGGAATACAAGGCCCAGGACGGCAAGACCTATATCCTGAACCTCATGGACACCCCCGGCCACGTGGACTTCGCCTACGAAGTCTCCCGGTCGCTCGCCGCCTGCGAGGGCTCGCTGCTGGTGGTGGACGCCTCCCAGGGCGTGGAGGCGCAGACGCTCGCCAACGTCTATCAGGCCATCGACGCCAACCACGAGATCGTCCCCGTCCTCAACAAGATCGACCTGCCCGCCGCCGATCCGGACCGGATCAAGGAGCAGATCGAGGAGGTGATCGGCATCGACGCTTCGGACGCAGTGCCGATCTCGGCCAAGACCGGCCTCAACATCGAAGGCGTGCTGGAGGCCATCGTCAAGAAGCTTCCGCCGCCGAAAGGCGACCCGGACGCGCCGCTCAAGGCTCTCCTGGTCGATTCCTGGTACGATGCCTATCTCGGCGTGGTCGTGCTCGTGCGCATCGTCGACGGCACCATGAAGAAGGGCCAGACCATCAAGATGATGGGAACGGGCGCGACCTATGGCCTCGACCGGGTCGGCGTGTTCAACCCGAAGATGACCGAACTGGCGCAGCTCGGCCCCGGCGAGGTCGGCTTCTTCACCGCCTCGATCAAGGAAGTCGCCGACACCCGCGTCGGTGATACCATCACGGACGAGCGCAAGCCCACGGCGGAAGCGCTTCCGGGCTTCAAGCCCGTGCAGCCGGTGGTGTTCTGTGGCCTTTTCCCCGTTGATGCGGCCGATTTCGAGAACCTGCGCGGCGCGATGGGCAAGCTGCGTCTCAACGACGCGAGCTTCTCCTATGAAATGGAGACTTCGGCCGCGCTGGGCTTCGGCTTCCGCTGCGGCTTTCTCGGGCTCCTGCATCTTGAGATCATCCAGGAGCGCCTCGAGCGCGAGTTCAACCTCGACCTCATCTCCACCGCGCCATCCGTGGTCTATCACCTGCGCATGCGCGACGGCTCGATCCGGGAACTGCACAACCCGGCCGACATGCCGGACGTCATGCAGATCGAGTCCATCGACGAGCCGTGGATCCGTGCCACGATCCTCACGCCCGACGATTACCTCGGCGCCGTGCTCAAGCTCTGCCAGGACCGTCGCGGCGTTCAGATCGACCTCAACTATGTCGGCAAGCGCGCCATGGTGGTCTACGATCTGCCGCTCAACGAAGTGGTGTTCGATTTCTACGACCGCCTGAAATCAGTCTCGAAGGGCTACGCTTCCTTCGACTACCACATCTCCGATTACCGCGAGGGTGACCTCGTGAAGATGTCGGTCCTGGTCAACGGCGAGCCGGTGGACGCGCTGTCCATGCTGGTGCACCGCACCCGAGCCGAAGGCCGCGGCCGCGCCATGTGCGAGAAGCTGAAAGAGCTCATCCCGCCGCACATGTTCCAGATCCCGGTGCAGGCCGCCATCGGCGGCAAGATCATTGCCCGCGAGACCATCCGCGCCCTGCGCAAGGACGTGACCGCCAAGTGCTACGGCGGCGACGCCTCCCGCAAGCGCAAGCTCCTCGACAAGCAGAAGGAAGGCAAGAAGCGGATGCGCCAGTACGGCAAGGTCGACATCCCGCAGGAAGCCTTCATCGCCGCGCTGAAGATGGACAACTGATCTCCGGCTTTGCTCCAAACGTGACGCGTCGAAAAGCGTGCCGGACATCACCGGCACGCTTTTTTTGTTCGAGCGGCCCATGGGCGCAGCCGGGAACCCGATCCGGTAGCCTGAGTTCAACCCACGTACGGGGCCAAGGTCTCTCCAAAGGATCGATGCTGCAGGAACGGAGTCTTCGGACGCCGGGCTTCGGCACGTCCGAGCCAGACCTTTCGGAACCGCACGTCCGAGCGACAGGACCTCGCTTCACAAGAGGAGAACCCATGCCTTCGTCCCTGCGGTCCACGCTGCCGACGCTCTTTGCGCTGCTCTTCGGCTACGCTCTCATGCAGATCGGCAATACCCTGCAGGGCACACTTCTCAGCGTGCGCGGCAGCATCGCGCAGTTCACGCCCACGGAAATCGGCGCCGTGGGCTCCGCCTTCTGGGGCGGGATCGTGGTGGGCTCCCTTTATGCCGGGCGGGTGATCCAGCAGGTCGGCCACACGCGGACTTTCGCCGCGCTGGCGGCCATCGCTGCCTCGACGGCCCTGCTGCATCTGCTCGTGATCAATCCGCCCGTCTGGATCGCCGCGCGCGCGGTGACGGGTTTCTGCTTCGCCGGATTGTTCATCGTGGTCGAGAGCTGGCTCAACGCTTCGGCCGACGCGCAGACGCGCGGGCAGGTTCTCAGCGTTTACGGGATGACGGGCCTGATCGCCGGAATCGGCGGGCAGATGCTCCTGCCCGCGGGCGATCCGTACGGCTACCGACTGTTCTGCCTTGTCGCCATCCTGATCTGCCTCGCCCTCGTGCCCACGGCCCTGTCGCGCGCCTCTGCGCCGGTCCACGCGGTTAGCGACACGAAGATCAACCTGATGCAGCTGTACCGGCAGTCGCCCTTCGGCGTGGTGGCGGCGGTTCTCTGCGGCGCCACGACGAGTTCGTTCTTCGCGCTCGGCCCGATCTGGGCTCAGGAACGGGGGCTCGATACGGCCGAGATCGCCATCTTCATGGCCTGCGGCACCCTCGGCGGCTTCGCCACCACCTACCCTCTCGGCTGGCTTTCGGACCGCATGGACCGGCGCCACGTGATCATCGGCGCGTCGGGCATGGCGGCGGCCATCCTTCTCGCGCTCATTCACTTCGTGCCGATCACGGTGCCCGTCTGGCTGCTCTTCCTCTATGTCGCCGTCTTCGGCGGCAGCGTGATCCCGACCTACAGCATCGTCACGGCGCATGTGAACGACATGGTGAAGCCCGGCGAGTTCGTGGCCGCGGCCGGCGGGCTCTTGATCCTACAAGGCATCGGGGCAGCGATCGGCCCGGTCATCTCGGGCATGGCCATGACTGAGTTCGGGCGACTGGGCCTTCTCTATGTCGTCATCGTCGCCCAGGCCCTCATGGCGATCTGGGGCGCTTATCGAAGCCTGCAGCGCGCCGCGCCCGCGACCGAGGAGAAGGAAACCTTCGTTCCCGAACCTGTCGTTCCCGTCGGAACGCGGCTGGAGGCGCATTGAGCGCCTCCATGCGACGGGAGAACGACGGCTCCTCTTTTTGCGGAGCTATGCCACGCCGATGCGGCGGCCGGAGGCATCGGTCACCGGCTCGCCGTCTTCCTTGACGAACTCGCCCTGCTGTGGCGGCAGGATGTCGATCACGGCCTCGGACGGACGACAGAGCCTGACGCCCAGAGGCGTGACCACGATGGGCCGATTGATCAGAATCGGATGCGCCATCATCGCGTCGAGAAGCTGGTCATCGCTCAAGGAAGGGTCACCGAGCCCGAGTTCCGCATAGGGCGTTCCCTTCTCGCGGATCACGTCGCGAACGCTCACCCCCATGCGCCCGATGAGCTGGCGCAGAAGCAGGCGCGTCGGCGGCGTCTTCAGATACTCGATGATATGCGGTTCGATCCCGGCATTGCGGATCAGTCCCAAGGTGTTGCGAGACGTACCGCATTGCGGGTTGTGGTAGATGATCACGTCCATGGCTGATCCTTCCGATTGCGTGAGACCGTCCCCTGTCGGGCATCCCTGTGTCAAGGATGGCGAAAGGCCGGGTCAGGCCGCGAACGCCTAGCCCCGGCAGTCCGCCCTGCCCTGCACCTTCAATCGCGCCATGAGGCGCCATGCGAGAGCCTCGTAGGCCTCGCGGCTCTTCACACCTGACAGGGACAATTCGAGCACCCATTCGCTCGAGAGCGGCACGATCAAGGTCTCGACCGTCATGGCCTGAGATGCCGTCGGCAGGCTTGCATCGATCCACGTCGCGGACCACCGGGTCGCCCTCGGCTCCGATGTCAGGGATACCGACTGCGCCGGCCGTCCGAGTAGTTCCTCGTAATCGCGCTGCAGGGCCGCGGCATCGCGGATCGCAAGGTCCGGCTGCGGCATGTCGCGAAGTTCCTCGGCGGAGCGGAGACCGATCGAGAGATCCGCATCCGACGTAACGGCTTTCAGGCCGATTTCTGTCAGGCGCCATTCCTCCGGCAGGGCGAAGGAGAAGCAGAGATCCGGCGCGGCCTTGCCGGAGACCTGCGTCTGGCGGGTAGCGGCGTCGAAACGCGCCTGGATCGCCTCCGTCGCGCCGATCCTGTCGAGCGGGTCATTGGCGGCGAGCGCCACGGGAATCATGGCGAGCCCTGCCGCAAGAGCGAGCCCGCCCGACCATGCTCTCCGCCACCTTATGCCGCTCACATGACCCTCCGGGGGATCGACCCTTAATCCCTAGGAAACGCCCTGAAACTGCACAGGTTGCGTAGAAATCCTTCGGAGCGGCATCGGTCAGCATGAGGCAAGTTTGTCATGCAGGAAGAAAGGCGGGCCGAGGCCCGCCCTTCCAACGATCAGCCGCGAGCGCGGGCGCGGATCATGAAGGTGTCGAAGGCGTATTCAGCCACCTGGAACCAGAGATATTCCTCTCCGCGGAAAGCCTTGTAGCTGTCGTAGATCTTCTTGAAATCGGGGTTCTTGGCCGAGATTTCGTCGTAGACCTCGTTGGCAGCCTTGTAGGCGGCTTCCATGATCTCCTGCGAGAAGGGACGCAGCTGCGCGCCGTTGCCGATCAGGCTGCGCAGGGCGGCCGGATTCTTGGCGTCGTACTTGGCCTGCGTGTCGACGTTCACATACCCGGCCGCCGCCTGGACGGCCGCCTGGTAGTTCTTGGGCAGCTCGTTCCACTTCTGCAGGTTGATGTAGAAATGGATCGCGGGACCACCCTCCCAGAAGCCCGGATAATAGTAGTACGGCGCCACCTTGTTGAGGCCGAGCTTTTCGTCGTCGTACGGCGCGACCCACTCGGCGGCGTCGATCGTGCCGCGCTCCAGGGACGGATAGAGATCGCCGCCGGCGATCTGCTGCGGCACGACGCCGAGCTTGCCCATGATCTGACCGGCAAGGCCGGCGATGCGCATCTTGAGGCCCTTCAGGTCATCGACGGTCTTGATCTCCTTCCGGAACCAGCCGCCCATCTGCACGCCCGTATTGCCGGCGGGCAACGCGTAGACGTTGTGCTTGGCGTAGAAATCGTTCAGCAGCGCATTGCCGTTGCCGTGATAGAGCCAGGCGTTGGTCTGGCGGGAATTGAGGCCGAACGGCAGCGTGGTGCCGATGGCGAAGGTCGGGTCCTTGCCCACGTAGTAGTAGGAGCAGGTGTGGCCCATCTCCACCGTTCCGCCGCCGATGGCATCGAGCGCCTGCGGGGCACCGACGATCTCGCCGGGAGCAAAGGTCTGGATGATAAACTTGCCGTCTGTGGCTTCCGCGACGAGCTTGGCGAAGGTCTCGCCGCCGCCGAACAGGGTGTCGAGGGATTTCGGAAAGGCCGAGGTCAGACGCCAGCGAATTTCCGGGTTCGACTGAGCGATGGCGGGCTTCGCGACCGCTCCGGCGGCGGCACCGAGGGTGGCGGCCTGGAGGAATGCACGACGTTTCATGAGCGTCCCTTTCGTTCGTTTCCGTTTCAGGGCGCACATGGGACAGAAAGTTTCAATGCGACGCACTCAAACGAATAGTTGAGACGCCCCTATAGCGACACGAGAGAAAGAAGGGAGGCCCTCCGGAGCAGGGACTTCATGCGTTCAGCGCATGCGTCGGCAGGCTCCGGGGCGAGGCCCGGAACCTGCGACCGCTAAGCGGAGAAACCTGCGTCAGAAAATCAACTCGCCCGCCCCCCAGGCGATGAGGATCAGGATGATGAAACCCAGGAGGAACAGGCCGAACAGGACCTTGGCGACGGTCTTGGCGCCGGATGCGACTCCGGTGAATCCCAAGGCGCCGGCCACCAGCGACACGACGAGAAAGATCAGAGCCCATTTCAGCATATCGGCACCTCGACTTCATACTGCTCAGCTGAAGACATTAAGCGCCCACGGCCGATCCGGTTCCGGGCAGGCATCTGGTAGAAACCAGACAGCTCCTGTCAGATGACGACTGTCACCGTCTCGGCCGCGCGGGTGAGCGCCGTGTAGAGCCAGCGGCTGCGATGCTCGCGGAAGGCGTAGGACTCGTCGAAGAGCACGAGGTCGTCCCATTGCGAGCCCTGGGCCTTGTGCACGGTCAACGCATACCCATAGGTGAACTCGTCCGATTCCTTGCGCAGGACGAACGGCACCTCCTCCTCCGTTCCCTCGAAGAAGGCCTTGTGCACGGCGACCTCCACGGAGCGGCGGCGCGCATCGTCGTCGGGCAGCACGTCCATCCGGATGAAGTCGTTGCGGATGCCGCGCAGGGCCTGGATGCTCCAGGTGCCGCCGTTGAGCAGCCCCTTGGTCTTGTCGTTGCGCAGGCAGACGAGTTTCTCGCCCGCCGCCGGCATGGGATCGCGGTAGCCGTTCAGTTCGCGCAGGCGCGTATTGTACTGGCGCCGGGTCTTGTTGAGGCCGACAAGCACCTGGTCGGCCGCCATGACGGCTGCGGCATCGATCTCGCGGCGGCGGATGATGCGGCTCTCGCCATAGGTTCCGGGCTCGAGCCGCCCGCCTTCCCTGACCTGCATCGACAGGTGGATGATGGGATTGTCCTTGGCCTGCCGGTGGACCTCCGTCAGCATCACGTCGGGCTCGCCTTCGGTGAAGAAGCCGCCGCCCTTCACAGGCGGCAACTGCGCCGGATCGCCGAGCACGAGAACGGGTTGACCGAAGGACAGGAGATCGCGCCCCAGCTCCTCGTCCACCATGGAGCATTCATCGATGATGATGAGGTCGGCCTTGGAGACGGGACTCTGGCGGTTGAGCACGAATTGCGGACCGTTCTCGTCCGATTCCCGCGAGCGGTAGATCATGGAATGAATCGTCGACGCATCGGTGCAGCCCTTGGAGCGCAGCACGAGCGCGGCCTTGCCCGTATAGGCGCCGAACACCACGTCGCCGTCCACGTTCTCGGCGATGTGCTTGGCGAGCGTCGTCTTGCCCGTGCCGGCATAGCCGAAGAGGCGAAACACGGGACGGTCGCCGCGGCGGAGCCATTCGGCGACGGCTTTCAGGGCGGCGTCCTGTTGCGGCGACCAAGTCATGCGGATTTCGCCTCGCGATGCAGGGAGTAGAGAAGGCCAATGATGATGATGCCGCTGCCGAGGAAGACATACGGATCGAGCGCCTCGCCATAGAACTGCCAGCCGACGAAGGCGATCAGCGGGATGCGCATGAAGTCGAGCGGCACGACCATGGTGGCGTCGCCTCGCCGATAGGCATTGGTCAGGCAGTAATGGGAGAGCAGTCCGCCGACGCTGATGCCGACGAGGCCGAGCGCGTGGGACGGCTGCACCTGGAGCCAGAAAGCCCGGCTCACGCCCACGAGGTTCATGGGCAGCTGCAGCAGGTTCATGAAGAACAGGATCGAGAAGGTGCTTTCCGTCATCGTGAGACGCTTGGTCATGATCGCCACGAAGGCGAAGCTGAATGCCACGCCCAGCATGAGGAAACTGGCCGGCTGCAAGGTTTCCAGGCCCGGACGCAGGATCACGAGAATGCCCACGAAACCGAGCACGATGGCCACGAGCCGGCCTCTCGTCATCTGCTCCTTGAGCAGCGGAATCGCCAGCAGGGCGACCCAGGCCGGCGTGGTGAATTCGATCGCGAAGACCGTCGCGAGCGGCAGGAGCGTGAGGGCGAAAGCCCATCCGTCCGTGCCGAGGAAATGAAGGACGTTGCGCGCCAGATGCAGCGGGAAGCGACGGGGCTTCAGGCCGGGCCGCAGCTCCGGCTTGAGGAGCGCGAGCGCGAGCAGGATCAGGACGCCCGCGGCATTGCGTACGGACAGCATCTCGAAAATCGAGAAGGTGGGTGCAAGCGTGCGCACCGCGATGGCGGTGGCGGAGAAGGAGAGGAGCGCACCGCTCATCCAGAGGACGACGGCGAGGATGCTGCGATGGGGCAAGGCGTTCCAACCGATGTGAGGCCCTTTTCGATTAGCCTGCCTCGGCGATGGCGTGAAGCCTCCATCGTTATGCGACCTGCAGCGACCAAGGCGCACACGACCCATGAACGCGCGGACGAGACGCGGAGGACGATCCGATCGTCACCTCGCGCGTGAGTCAGCACGCGTGATTCTCGACTCGTGAGACCGCGTGTGGGTCTGTTTTAGACGCCACGCGACAATTTTTTTGAACGCGCATGCGCGACGTCGCCGACCGGCACGGGAGCCGTTTTCGACCCTCTCCAAGTGAAGAGGTTTTTGACCGCGACGTTGAACGCTCCCGAACACGCTCGAATACTCTGCGGCCGATTAACATCTTCTTTATCATTGAGCTATGTCTCTGACATGAATGTGTTTTTTCCGCCGCCACGACAGCGCACGATCATGAAGAGAGATGTCGGCGGCACTGAGGAAGTGTCTCTAACTGTCTCATCTTGAAACCGATATTGAGTCTTTGATCTGCAAGAGCAGAGAGACTTGCTCGCCGAAATATCCACAGAAAAAGTGAGCGTTCTACTGTCTACACTTTTCGATTATCGGAACCGCGTTGGTATAACGACGTTGCCTTGCAAGCGTGACGGTTGCACGCGAAGGCCCTTGAAGGAGGCGGCAATGCCGACAGATACCAAGAACCCGCTGACGATGCTGTTCACGGGTGACACCGGTGCGACCAGCACCAAGAAGACCGCGAAGAAGAGCAGCGCGCGTCGCAGCTCGACGAGCGCCGCCAAGAAGGCTGGCACGAAGTCCGCTGCCAAGAAGACGACCGCCAAGTCCGCTGGCACGAAATCCGCTGCCAAGAAGACGGCGGCGAAGTCGACCTCGCGGTCGGCGGCGAAATCGTCCGCCAAGTCCGGCGCGAAGAAGACCACTGCCAAGAAGGCAGTCGCCAAGAAGACCACGGCGAAGACCACTGCCAAGAAGACCGCTGCCAAGAAGACCACGGCTCGTTCGTCGGCCAGGTCGGCAGCGAAGAAGACCACTGCCAAGAAGACGGTTGCCAAGAAGACCACCGCTCGGAAGGCTCCGGCCAAGTCGGCCGCCAAGAAGTCCACGGCTCGTTCGACTTCGGCCCGCTCGACCTCGGCCCGGAAGACCGCTGCTCGCAGCACCAGCCGCAGCGCGGTGAAGTCGCCTGCGAAGTCGCGCAGCGCCTCCAAGTCGACCACGAAGCGCGCAGCCGCCGCTTCGAGCCGCACCTCCGCCACGAAGAAGTCGGCCAAGGTCGCCAAGCGGTCTTCGAGCGCTCGCAAGAGCCCGTCGAAGTCGCGCAAGCGGTAACACGATGCGGCAAGCGCCGGGATAGGAGTGACCCTGTCGCCCGGCGCCTGCGCATAAAAAATCGCCCGGCGGAAGCCGGGCGATTTTGTTTGAGCGGGCTGCCCGTCGGGCTTACCGGCCCGTGCTCATCGGGTCGCTGCCGCCCCAATAGGGCGTGGCATTGTAGTAGCGGTGGACGTGCTCTTCCCATTCGCGATCGTATGATGCGTCATGGCCCTCCGCGCTGCGGCGGGGCGCTCCGCGCAGCTGATCCTCCGAGAGGTTCAGCTCGTAGGCGTCGAGCTCCGTATTGTACTTCAGCACGCTCCAGGGAAGCGTGTAGTATTCCTCGCCGAGCCCCATGAAGCCGCCAAAGCTCATGACCGCATAGGCAACCTTGCCGGACCTTTTCTCGATCATCACCCGCTCGATGGTCCCGATCTTATCGCCGTCCGTGCGGCGCACCGGCGTTCCTTCGACCTTGTCGCTGGCGATCAGGCTGTGAGTTTCGCGAACGTCGCTGCTCTGTGCCGTCGTCTGCATCACTGCGCTCCCTTCCTGTGTGAGATCCAAGGCACCGGACCCAAAAGCGGACCCGCTTTCCGGGCCGAATCCGATGCATCATCCGTCAACCGGCGCATCGTCGATGCGGAAACCGGATCCATCTTTCCGCACGATGCTCCAAGGCAACGCTCGGGTTGAAAAGCAGGTTCCGGTACGGAGCCGGAAGTCCAAGCATTCCAAGACTTTTGCGGGATCATCGATCAGAGCGCGATCTCTCAAGTGGGGAGACATCCGGTGCCGTGACATTGAAGAACGCGTCGCCCGGGCGGAGCGGGAGGCCGCCCGGGGCGATCGGGAAAGAAGGACCCGTCATCGGCGAGACCTTTCACTTTCCCATGACGGCCGCGCCGCAGCACCGCAAGCGCAGCCTTAGGAACCCCCTTTCCGACCTCACGTTGACCCACGTTCACGGAACCCGAGGATTTAAGGAGAGTGCCATGGCGGTTCGCCAGAAGCCGGTCGAGGACCAGGTCGTCGTCATCACCGGCGCATCGAGCGGAATCGGCCTTGCGACGGCCCATCTGTTTGCCGAGCGTGGCGCCAAGGGCCTTGTCCTGGTCGCCCGCAACGAGGATGCCCTGCGCAAGATCGCCGACGAACTCAGCCGCGGGACGACGCGCGCCATCGCGGTCGCGGCGGATGTCAGCAAGCGCGAGGATCTGGAGCGGGTGTCGCGCACCGCCATCGAGACATTCGGCGGCTTCGACACCTGGGTGAACGATGCTGCGGTGGCCCTGTACGGCAACCTCACGGATATCCCCATGGAGGACCAGCGCCAGCTCTTCGACGTGAATTACTGGGGCGTCGTCAACGGCTCGATGATCGCCGCCGAGCACCTGCGCCGGCGCGGCGGCACCATCGTCAATGTGGGCAGCGTCCTGTCCGAGCGGACGATGATCCTGCAGACCCAGTATTCGGCTTCCAAGCATGCGGTGAAGGCCTTCACGGACGGCCTGCGCATGGAGCTGACGAACCAGAGCGCGCCGATCTCGGTCACGCTCATCAAGCCCTCGTCCATCGACACGCCCTATGTCGAGCATGCCCGCAACTATCTCGACCGGGACAACGCCGTGCCGCCGCCGGCCTACGATCCGCATCTCGTGGCGAGGGCGATCGTGTACGCGGCCGAGCATCACCGCCGCGAGATCACCATCGGGTTCGGCGGCTGGGTCATCGGCGCCATGGGCAAGGTCGCGCCGCATCTCATCGACAAGGCGATGGAATGGACGGGCTATGCCTCTCAGACCACAGATCAGCCGGAACGTCCGGGCATGCGCGACAATCTCTACCGCGCCCGCCAGGACGGCGACATGTATTCGTCCCTGCCCGGCGAACCGCGCAAGACGAGCCTGCTCCTCGAGGCGCAGCTGCATCCCTTCACGACGGCCGCCGTGTTGGCCGGCGTCGCGGCGGGCATCGCGGCCCTGTTCCTGCCATCACTCACGGGAAGCCGACGCCCGAAGCGTTTCAAGCGTCCGACGCCGCGCTACCAGCCCACCATGCGCCGCTCCGGCAACGGGCACGACAAGCGCACCTTCGGTCCCGGCCACATCAGCCAGCGCGGCCCCGGCGAGGGCCGCCCGCAGCCGAGGCATTGAGGAGCGGCTCTCTCTCAGTCATCGCCGGGCTCGTCCCGGTGATGACGATGTCCTGAAGCACCAAAGGTGTCGTTCCCGGCCGAAGCGCAGCGGAGGGGACGGAATTCCATGGCGCTCGCTTGATCGTGGATCCCCTTCCCTCGCCTTCGGATCGCCAGGGGCGACACCCGCCACGTCTGAACCCGATCCCATGAAGCGCCGAGCCTCACCTGATCGGGATGGCCGGGACTGATCCGCGGATCAAGGCGGGGGACGGCCATGACGTGGGGCACGTGGCAACCGTCAAGCCCCAATCTTGCAAGCACCCAATCGTGAAAGAGCGACAAGATGGCCGCATCCGATACGTTCCGAACTCCCCGCCCGCAGGCTAGCCTTGCCGCATGATCCCGATTCGCTCCCTCTCCCTTGCGCTCGCTCTTCTCGCCGGCGGCACTGCCGTCGCCCAGGACAAGGGCACCCTCAACCCGAAGCCGCTGCCGCCGCTTGCCAACCCTGACGATCCCAAGCTCGCCGCGAAGGAACTCTTCGGGCGGCGCACGGCGCCGGCCGATCTTCGCTCCCGCTCCATCGGCGGTTATGCGCGGGGCTGCGTGGCGGGCGCGGCCGCGATCCCGATCGACGGCGACAACTGGCAGGTCATGCGCCTGTCCCGCAACCGGAACTGGGGCCATCCGCAGATGATCGGATTCCTGCAGCGGTTCGCGACCCGGCTCCCCGGCATCAACGGATGGCCGGGCCTTCTCGTCGGCGACATCTCGCAGCCGCGCGGCGGGCCGATGATCACCGGCCACGCCTCGCACCAGATCGGGCTCGATGCCGATATCTGGCTCACGCCGATGCCGAACCGCCGCCTCTCGCGGGCCGAGCGGGAGGAAATGTCGGCCACCAACATGGTGCGCGACGACCTGCTCGATATCGACCCCGCCCAATGGACACCGCAGCACACCGCGCTCATCCGCGCGGCCGCCCAGGAGCGCAGCGTCGCCCGGGTCTTCGTGAACCCGGCGATCAAGAGGGCCCTCTGCCGCGAGGCGGGCGCCGACCGCTCCTGGCTGACGAAGGTGCGGCCCATCTGGGGCCACAACTACCACTTCCACATCCGCCTCGCCTGCCCGGCCGGCGATGGAGGCTGCGCCGACCAGGATCCGCCGCCCGGCGGCGACGGCTGCGGCGCGGAGCTCAATGCCTGGTTCACCCCGCAGATGCTGCATCCGAAGCCCGGCAAGCCCCGCCCGCCCCTGACCCTGGCGCAATTGCCCAACGAGTGCCGCGGCGTTCTCGAGGCGCCCTGACGACGGCCCGAACGAAAACGGCCTGCATCCGGAGGGACGCAGGCCGCTTCTGTTTCAGGTCTCCTGAAGGACGCCGTGCCTATTCGGCCGCGACGCCGACGCCGATCTGGCACGACACGCCCGTGCCGCCGAGACCGCAATACCCGTTCGGGTTCTTGGCCAGGTATTGCTGATGGTAATCCTCGGCGAAGTAGAACGGGCCCGCATCGAGGATCTCGGTCGTGATCGGCCCATAGCCCTTGGCCGAAAGCGCCTCGCCGTAAGCCGCCCGAGAGGCCTCGGCGGCCTTCCTCTGGGCCTCGTCGAACACGTAGATCCCGGAGCGGTACTGGGTGCCCGTATCGTTGCCCTGGCGCATGCCCTGGGTCGGGTCGTGGTTCTCCCAGAAGGTCTTCAGCAGGGTCTCGTAGGAGACCACCTTGGGGTCGTAGACCACCAGCACGACCTCGTTGTGCCCCGTCAGGCCGGAACAGACCTCCTCGTAGGTCGGGTTCGGCGTGACGCCGGCGGCATAGCCCGCGGCGGTGATCCAGATGCCGTCGCCCAGCTGCCAGAACTTGCGTTCCGCACCCCAGAAGCAGCCGAGGCCGAACACGGCCTTCTCCATCCCGTCGGGATAAGGCGGCTGGAGGGGACGGTGATTGATGAAGTGCTTTTCAGCCGTCGGGATCGGACTGGTGCGGCCGGGCAGAGCCTCGGCGGCATTGGGCAGGTCGAGTCGTTTGCGGAAGCTGAACATGGAGGTCCCTCGCGTGACCTCGCTGATGTAAGCATTCCTGTGCGTTTGCGGGAGAGCCCCGGCCGTCACCTTCCCGTGAAAAACGGGCTCAGCGGCCCGCCAGGTAGCCGATCGGCTCCAGGGGCTTCTGGCCGATCCACATCAGCAGCGCACCCAGGAGGAAGGCTGTGACCGAAGCGGGCATCTGCAGGACGTATGTGGCGATCGGGTCCCACAGCCAGGGATAGCCGCGCTGCGCGATGCTGCCCTCGAGCTCAGCCAGGCCGTTGGGAGACAGAACGCCCAGCACCTTCCCGATGGAGCCGAACGATACAGCATTGTTGACGATGGATCGGGTGCCGTCGATCACCAGTCCGACGAATCCCGCCGCGATGAGCAGGAGGCCAAGGCTACGCGCTAGGAACTTCAAGGGAAGATACCTCTATGAACAGAGGGGGAATTATCTAGAGCGTTTTGTCGCAATGGCAAAGGCGATTCCGGGTGATTTGTCACAAGATCGGTCTTGCCTTTTCCCCCGGTTTGGCGATACACGAGCGCTCCGCAGACAACAAAGCGGAGAACCTGACCGGCCTGCCCCATGGGGTAGCGCCGAGGGTTCCGGAGCCTTCAGAGGCTCATGCTGGAGGGGTGGCCGAGTGGTTGAAGGCGCACGCCTGGAAAGTGTGTATACGGGAAACCGTATCGCGGGTTCGAATCCCGCTCCCTCCGCCATCATTCATCTAAGTTCCTGAAAATAGCTGAACGCCTTGGGAACGAAGGGCTTTTGAACAGTTTGTTGTTCCAAAAGCTGTTCCAAGTTGCGTCTCATGGGCTGCATCAGAAGACACAACATAACAGGCATTTATTGGTATTGACGTGTTGTTCCGCCACATCTGCGCGGACACGTTCCGCCCGTCCAGGCCTTTGCCCGCAAGCCCGACCGGTCAGAATCCTCCAAAACTCTCCACACGAGAGATCCCGCTCAAGCGAACAGGGCTGCGGCCCTGATTGATGCGGCGATCGAGAAAGCTATGAAAGAGGCGGAGCGGGGCGCTTAAACTCACGCCCTCAAGTGCCAAACGCCAGTGTTACGATGCTGCGATCGACTGATGCCTTTGCAGCTATCGCACATTGGCAGGAGCATGAGAGGGCCTTGGCCGAGATGCGTCTGTTCAGCGACGACACCATCCCTATGCCGTGTTGACGGATTAGGCCGAGCAAGGGGCAGGTAGATTCCCAAATCAGTTGGGCGATGATTCATGGCAGGTCAGCTTCAGGAGGCTCGACCATGCTGACGGGAATGGCGGAGGACGACTGGGCAACGGTGCTGCGGGTGTTTGCCGCCTCGTGCTCCCGGCGCGGCGCCAAGGGTCGCAACGACCGCCGCCTCCTTGAGGCGCTGCACTACTTCGCTGTCCACAACATCACCTGGCGGGCGCTGCCCGCGTACTTCGGCCACTGGAACGCGGTCTGGAAGCGGTTCTGGCGTTTGAGCCGGGCCGGCGTCTTCGAAGCCTTCTTCGACGCTTGGCGGCTCTGAGTGACACGACGCATCTGGTGCAGATGTTCGACTCTACCATCGTGCGGACGCATGTCTCGGCCGCAGGCGCTGGGCCGCTCCCGGGGCGGGTTATCAACCAAGATCCACCTCAAGACCGACTGGGATGGTGATCCGCTCGGCTTCCACCTGACCGGGGGCGAAGTCAGTGACAGCCCGCACTTTGAGACGCTGCTCGACCTCGGGCCTGAGATCACGCCGCGGGCGGTGGGCGACAAGGGCTATGACGCCAAGTCCAACCGACAGGCGACCCGTGCCCGCGGCATCGGCCCGGCGATTCCCTATCGGACGACCACCATGGACAAGCCAAAGTACTTTCCCAAAGCGTTTTATCGTGGGCGGGCGCGCATCGAGCAGACCATGGGCAAACTCAAGCGGTTCAAGCGTGTTGCTTTACGCTGCGAGGAGACTGACGTGAACTACGGCTCCTTCGTCGCGCTTGCTTTGAGCTTCATCCTCATCAAATCCGCCCACACGACCTAACAGGGCCTTTATAGGAGACTTGAAGTCGTCCCTTTTGCCCCTCGTCTCATTCGCAACGATAGCCGGCTGCGTACGGTCTACTGTTGCTTCGAACAATGTGGCAGGACTCCTACGGCACATGCCTCAACATTAGGCCAGGAGTTCCAAATGTGCCAATAGCCTTGCATCGGAGTACATCAGTCTTAACGGCTGTCGCATTTGAAACTCTAGAGCGTGTAGCCACGGTAGCAAGTTGCTTACTCAGAGCCTCCTCTGGTTCGGGGACGAGGATCCCAACCCTCACAATGGTCTGCTTAGAGCGTGCGAGCAGACCATTAGGAAGCTTCCGGGAAGTGCCATGTGTGGACGGCTCCCTTTTGGCAAGGGATTTGTTGAACGTTTCTGCAAGGCTAGTCGGTGCGGCCATGTGTTCGACCTGTTGGTGCGGTACACCTGACCGCTGGCCATAATGCCCTCCGCGAAGGGGTCCCGACCAAAAGCTCGCATTCCAAGATGCTCTGGCACGAATGGGTTGTCCCGCTTCCCGGTTCGACCGGATCCTGCATTAACGTCTGTCCGCCCTTCCCAACCTTAATCTCGTCAGGTGTTCCGACGAGGTACTACACCGCCTGCGCGACCACCGGTTCGCGATAGCGCTCGCCCTTGGCCATGATCGCCCACACCATCCGGGCCATCTTGTTGGCCAGGGCCACGGCCGCCACCTTGGTGGCCCGCCGCGCCAGCAGTTGCACGATCCACGGCCGCTTCGTTCCATGCCGCTGGGCAAAGCGTATCACCGCCAGTGCGCCCACGGTCAGCAGGGAGCGCAGGTAGCGATTGCCCTGCTTGGTCACCCCGCCGAGCCGCTGCTTGCCACCACTAGAGTTCTGCTTCGGTACCAAGCCGACCCAGGCCGCCAGATTGCGCCCGGATGAGAAGGCCTTCGGGTTGGGAACATGGGCCACGAGAGCTGATGCGAGCAGCGGACCCACACCGGGGATCTCGGCCAGCCGGCGGCTGACTTCGTTGGCGCGGTGGCATGCGGTGATGCGCCGGTCCATCTCCAGGATCTGGCGCTTGACCAGCACCAGTTGCTCGGCCAAGGCCAGGATGCAGGCCCGGGCCAGCTCGGGGATGCGCTCATCTTCGTTGCTGACCATGAGCAGCAACTCGTCAACACCTTCCCGGCCGATCTTCGCCACCAGGCCGAACTCCGCCAAGTGCGCTCGGATCGCATTGGTCAGCATGGTCCTCTGCCGCACCTGCATCAGCCGCACCCGGTGCAGCATCAGGATGCTTTGCTGCTCGCATGTCTTGGTCTCGACAAAGCGCATGGTGGGCCGGGTGACTGCCTCGCAGATCGCCTCGGCATCGGCCATGTCGTTCTTCTGTCGTTTTACGTAGGGTTTGACGTAAGCCGGCGGCATGAGCTTCACCTCATGGCCGAGGCTTTGCAACTCCCGTGACCAGTGATGAGCACTTGCACACGCCTCAATGCCGATCAGACAAGGTGGCAGGGAAGCGAAGAACTTGAGCACCTGCCCGCGCCTGACCTGGCGCCGGATCAGCACCTCGCCCGTGGCGCTAATGCCGTGCACCTGGAAGACTGACTTGGCGATGTCCAGACCAATGGTGGTGACCGTGCTCATGGGCTGCTCCTGGGCTCCTGGCTGCTCGAAGCAGCCATGCTACCTCACCGCTGGGTGGGAGCCGTCCACAGCATCAAAAGCGGAACTTTGGCGGTTACCGTACTATCGTTCAAGGCCTGAGTGTTATGCTTAGAATCCCGGTATCGTGGACATGACAATGGCATCAGGCCCAGTGCCACGTGGCGCCGTTGATCACGATACCTTTTGCGGCAAGACGCAGGCGCCCGGACAACTCGGCGTTCATTGAATCCCTATAAACGAACTGTCCTTCCTCAAGCGACAGCAAGGTCGCGTCGCCTGCACTGCCGGGCTTGAGATTGCCAAGATCGGAACGCTGCAAGGCGTGCGCTGGGCGCTCGGTTGCCGCGCGGATCACCTCAGTGAGCGGCATCCCCATGCAGAGGAACTTCGACATGGTGGTGACAAGGTTGAACGCCGGGCCGTCGATACAAAGGGCATGTACGTCGCTCGAGATGCAGTCCGGTAGGAACCCGTTGGCAAGCATGACGCGGGCGGTATCGAACGAGAACGATCCCATGCCATGGCCGATATCGAAGATGATGCCGCGCTCACGCGCTTCCGTGACCGCTGGGTGTACCTTTCCGTCGGATGTCGTCGGCGTATTCGGGAAAGGCCGGAAGCAATGGGTGAGGATGTCGCCTGGCCGCATGCGGGCAAGCACTTCCGGTAGGGTTGGCGGCGGCACGTCGATATGCACCATCATGGGCATGTCGACCTTGTCGGCGACTTGGCGGGCGATGTCGAGTGGTACGAGACCGGAATTGCCGGACGCATTGAATCCAACCCGCACCTTGATGCCGACGAGGGTGTCCCGGTACTCCAAGGCAACCTCCACGGCATCGATAGGTGCCATGAGCCGCAGATCACCGCTCTCTCCTACCATCACGCGCTTCGAGAAACCGTAGATGCCGGCGAAGGACACGTTGAGATAGGCGAGGATCCGCACCGGCGACGGCCGGATGACATGCTCCAGGAATCCCCGGTAATTCCCCGGTCCGGCACTGCCGGTATCGGCCAGCGTCGTGCATCCGCCCCGCGCGAGGACGAGTGGGTCCACGCCGAGAGAGGTGCCACCCCAATAGACATGGGTATGCAGGTCGATCAGGCCCGGCGTGACGATGAGCCCCGCAGCATTCTCAATGGAATGAGCATTCGCTCCGAGATCATCGCCAACCGCCGCCACACGACCCTCCTTAAAGGCGACATCGGTCACCCGGTCGATGGACTGCGACGGGTCAATGACGCGACCGCCCTTCAGAACGAGATCAAACGTCATGGTCTTGGGACCTCCTCTCTTGATCGTAACGCCGCTCGATGCTCCCGACCCTGACGACGAGAGGATACAGACGATCGGACCAAAGAACTTCACTGCTCGGCTGATTGGCCGCCAAGGCCGCGATCGCTGCCGCCATCAGACGGCGCGGATTGTCAGAGGCCATCGATAGAGCTTCGTCGGCCCTGGAGAGACCCCAATCGACGAGATTGCGAACGGCCTGATCGAGGACAAGCGCCGAACCAGCAAGATATGCGCTTCCGGGCAGGCGGACGGAACCATCCGCCGCATGTTCGACCATTGTGGCGGCGAAAGGGTAGAGCCCGGGAGGCGCAGCGGCAGCGGATACTGCATCGGTGACGAGGATCGCCCGTGCGCGCCCCTTCGCCCTGAGCATGGCCTTGAGCGCGTGTGGCGGCAGGTGGATCCCGTCGGCGATGAAGGTTGCCGACAGACGGTCCTCCGCCAACTGGGCGAACAGGGAATTGTCGAGCTTCGGCAGGATCTGCGGCAGGCCATTACCCAGATGCGTCGACAGGCGAGCCCCCGCTTCGGCCGCCGCCACGACCGTCTCGGCGCCTGCTGCCGAGTGGCCAATAGCAACGACCCGGCCCTCTCCGGCCAGTTTGCGGATAAACGTCTCGCTGCCGGCCAGTTCGGGCGCAATCGTAACGAGGAGGATGGGACGTGCCAAGGTCCGCGACAGCCGCTCGACGAGGGTCACATCCGGTGGCCGCATGGCTTCCGGCGGGTGACATCCCGAATAGCCGTCGCCAGAATTGAGGAAGGGTCCTTCGAGGTGATAGCCGGGCACCATGAGCGGCCCGAGACGGCTTTGCGCAACCGCCCTGTCGAGAGCAAAGAAGCGAGCCGCGAGCCTGTCGTCCGGCGCCGTGATCAAGGTTGGCAGGCAAGCCGTGACGCCGGTGGCGAGCATCGCCTCAAGGGCATGGTCGAGCGCATCGGCGTCGATGGTCTCGCTGTTGAAGTCGACGCCTGCGAAGCCATTCACTTGAAGGTCGAAGAGCCCGCCCGTTCGCATCGCCTCAGCTCGCCTTGTATGAGAGAAGCGCGGCCGCGGGCGGATCGAGATAGAGGCTACAATGTGGGTGCTGCTGCAGGACGGAGGCAGGATGGTCCGGGCTGACAGCGCCTTCGACGGCGTTCTTTACCGCCACCGCCTTGCGGGCGTCCGGCACGCAGAGGATGATAAGCTCGCTCTTCAGGATCTGGCAAATGCTCATGGAGATGGCCCGGTTCGGAACGGATTCGAGGTTCGGGAACCATCCCTCGCCTAGCTGCTGCCGCCGGCAGGCTTCATCGAGCGCGACGACGATATAGGGCGCCTCGACGTCGAAATTGGCTGGCGGATCGTTGAAGGCAAGGTGACAGTTTTCGCCTATTCCAGCGAAACAAACCGCGACGTGTCGCGGCGTGATGAGATTGTTGAGCCGAGAGACCTCGGCGTCCAGATCGACGGCGTCACCCTCGATGAACACGAAGTCCCGCAGCATGGGAACGCGAGCAATAAAGCGTTCCTTCAGGTACCGGCGGAAGCTCGCACCGTGGCTGGAGGGCAAGCCGACATATTCGTCCAGGTGAAAGACGGTGACTTTCGCCCAGTCGATCCCCTTCTGGATCACGAGCGCGTCAAGCATCTCGAACTGGCTGGCGCCAGTCGCGAGGATGATCGTGCAGTTTCCATCCCGAGCGATTGCGGCCCTGATGGCCTCCGCGCCCTCCGCGGCAGCTTGGGCGCCGAGAGCTCTCTTATCGGCAACGATGTGAATATCCATAGACCTTCTCAAAGCAGAGCTCGCTCGTCACGTCCCATGAGACGGAAAGCGATATAAATGGCAGTGCTGCTCAGCACGAGGAGCACGGTGGAAAGCGCGGCTGCCGTGCCGTAGTCCCCATCGTTGATCGCGATGTAGATGCGCACTGGCATCGTGGCAGTGCTGCCGACATAGAGCACGAGCGAGGACGACAATTCGTTGATCGCCGTGACGAAGCTCAACATGCCGCCGGCGATGATGCCTGGCAGAATGAGCGGAACGGTCACCTTCATGAAAGCTCGCGCGGGACTGTAGCCAAGCGAGATCGCCGCTTCCTCCATGCTCGGGCTCACCTGTCGCAGGGCGGAGGCGGAGGAGCGGACGGAATAGGGAAGCCGCCGGATGAAGATCGACAGAATGATCACGGCAGCAGTGCCAGTCAGCGCGAGCGGAGGCGAGTTGAAGGCGGCCACGAAGGCAATGCCCACCACGATTCCGGGCATCACGTAGGGCACCATGAGCGTCGCATCGAGGAGGGAATTGTTGACGCTCATCTTGCGCGCCACGAGACACCCGATGAGCGTTCCGATCGTCACGATGAGAGCAACTGTTGCGAAGGAGAATGTCAGTGAGTTCTGTACCACGTCCGCGAGATTGTAGAGGATGCGACGGTAACTATCCAAGCCGAAGCCCGGATGGAAGACCGGACCGCTCGTCCGTCTGACGGAGTAGATCGCCGCGATGAAGGCGGGCATCGCTCCGATGAGCGCAATGGCATAGACGACCACGTGAGCCGCGACGTTGCGGATGCCGGTCAGCTTCTTCTTCACCGGCTTGTTGATCAGATTGCCGTGATAGACATTCCGGCGCGACATGTAGCGCTGCGCGAAGACGAAGAACATCGACAGCATGATCAGCACGATGCTGATCGTCGTTGCCATGCTGAGATTGCTACCGACCTCGGCGGAGTAGAGGGTGTAGGCTTCGGTCGCAAGCACATTGAAGCCGCGTCCGATGAGCCGGGGCGTTCCGAAATCCGCGATCGAATGGATCAGCGCCAGGAGGCCACCGGCTGAGAGGGCCGGGAGGACCAGCGGGAACGAGATCCGCATCACGCGCTGGAACGGCGTGAGGCCGAGGCTCTCCGCCGCCTCCTCGAGGGATCGGTTGATGTTGGCCAGGGCCCCCGAGGCAAGAAGATAGACGTAGGGATAGAACTTGAACGAGAAGACGATGAGAATGCCCCACAGGCCGAAGATCGGCGGGATGAAGATGCCCCACGACATCAGGGTCTGACGGACGAGACCGCCCGATCCGAATAGAACGATCCAAGAATAGGCGCCGATGAAGGGCGGCGAGACGAGTGCCAGGATCGCGAGCAGAGATACGAAGCGACTGCCCCGGATCTCGATTCGCGCCATGCAGAATGCCATGGCGCTGCCGAGCAGCAGGGAGCCGGCAAGCCCGCCGAAGCCGACGATGAGCGTGTTGAGAAAAGCCGTCCGGAAGCGAGGCGTTTCGACGAAGCGAGCATAGTTCGCCAGGGAGAAATCTCCAGCCTGGTCTTGGAGACTCGAGAGGAGAACCGAGCCAAGCGGCAGGACCAGCAGGGCGATCAGGATCGTCCAGGCGAAGATGGAGACGAGCGTCCAAAAACTGATTCGCATCAGTTGCCCCCGCCCTTGAGCCGCACGCCGTCGGAATCGAAGCTCAGGATATCCTCCCGTCGGAAGGTCAGGATAATGGGGCTTCCCGGCTCCATGCGCAGGGCCGGCGACGGATCGGCGACCTGCAGGACGATCTTGCCCGCCGGCGTCTGGGCCAGCACATGGGCCTCGCGACCGAGATAGGTGTACTTCTCGACCATCCCGGAAAGACGTAGGCTATCTGAGGGTGCATCCCCTTGATCGAGCCGGATATGCTCGGGGCGTATGGCCCATTGGTGGGTGCGGCTGGCTGCAGCATCGGACATTCCCAGATGAGACGCCGCCTCCCTCGGCAAGACGTTCATGGTGCCGACGAAGGAGGCCACGAAGATCGTCCGCGGGTCCGCATAGATCTCCTGTGGCGTCCCGATCTGTTCGATCCGACCCGCATTCATCACGCAGATTCGGTCGGAAATCGCGAGCGCCTCCTCCTGATCGTGCGTCACGTAGATGGCTGCAATCCCGATGCTCTTCTGAATATCGCGGATCTCGTCGCGCAGGTCGATGCGCAGCTTTGCGTCGAGGTTGGAGAGCGGTTCGTCCATCAGGAGGAGCTTCGGGCGAATCACCATTGCGCGGGCGAGGCCGATGCGCTGCTGCTGCCCGCCCGAGAGGGCGGCAGGAAGGCGGGCGGCCATGGCCCCGAGACGAACCGTGTTGAGCGCCTCGGCAACCCGGGTCGCCGTCTCCGCGGCCGGCACCTTCCTGGCTTTGAGGCCAAAGGCGACGTTCTCGGCCACGGTCAGATGCGGGAAAACCGCATAATCCTGAAAGACCATCCCGATATCACGCTTATGCGACGGGACCGAGTCGAGCGCCGTCCTGTCCAGGCTGATGCTCCCTGCGGTCAGATCGGCAAAGCCGGCAATGGATCTCAGCAGGGTGGTTTTTCCGCAGCCGCTAGGGCCCAGAAGCGTGAAGAACTCGTTCCGTTCGACCGCGAATGAAACCCCATCAAGGGCCCGTACCGAGCCGCCGAACTGCTTCGAGGCATCCTTCACTGTTAGATAACTCATCATCCCCCCGCGCCGCTCTTGCTTGTCTGCTTTACAAGCATAAGCAGGAGTGTTTACTTTGCAACATGCGGTCTTTGCATAAACAACATAAAGGCCGTTTTGACGGCATCATGGTTCGGGAGGAACGGATGAAAGCGCTGACAGGCCTATGGGTTACCGCCATTTCTATTGCGGCTTTCGCCGGAGCCGCCTCGGCTCAGGAAAAGGTCGTTCTCTATACCGCTCACAAGACATCCCTCGTGCAGTCCCTGGCACCGGTCTTCGAAAAAGAGACCGGGATCAAAACCGAGGTGATTCAGCTCGGCTCCAGCGAGGTCACCCGGCGTATCCGAGCCGAGGCCAAGGCCCCGAAAGCCGACGTCATCTGGAGCACCACGGGCAGCTTGCTCACCGAGAATGCGGACCTGCTTGAACCCTACCAGTCGAAGGAAGCCGGCAGCATCGATCCGCGCTTCGTGAAGAGCCCCGCCTGGACTCCGTATACGGCCGTAATCTACGTTCTCATGCAGAACACGCGCATGATCCCGGAGACGGATACGCCGAAGACCCTGACCGATCTTGCAGATCCCAAGTGGAAGGCCAAGATCGCATCGGCGAGGGCCGACAATTCGGGCTCCGCTTTCCAGCAGATGATGACGATTCTGACCGTCTTCGGGGAGCAGGGCTGGAACAAGTACGGCGAGATCGCTAAAAACTTCGTGCTGACCGATAGTTCCGGCTCGGTGCCGCGCTACGTCGCCGACGGCGAGGCTCCGCTCGGCCTGACGCTCGAGGACAACGCGCTCGAGTACAAAGTCGGCGGTGCGCCGGTGAAGATCGCCTATCTCGCCGATGGAACGACGGCGTCGCCGGACGGTGTAGCCCTGGTGAAGGGCGCCCCCAATGCGGAGAGCGGCAAGAAGTTCATCGACTGGGCACTCTCGAAAAAGACGCAGGAACTGCTCGTGAAGGAAGCGGGACGCCGTTCCGTCCGGACGGATGTCTCCGGCCCAGGCGACCTGCCCCCGCTCGGTAACCTGAAGCTCGTCGAACTCAAGACCATTGACGATCTTGGCGGCACCCAGGCGGTGCTAGACAAGTGGCGCAAGGCCGTCGGTCAATAATCAATCCTGCGGCGGCGCCCTCGTCGGCGCGGCCGCATCTTTTCGAGATATGTCGAGGACCATGTCTGCTCGCCAATCGACAAAAGTCAGAAAACTGTCGGCAGAGGAACGGCGGCGGCACATCATTGAGTCGATCGAGCGGCTCGGTGGAACCCCGGTGATGAACCTTGCGCAGGAGCATGGCGTAACCTCTCAGACCATCCGGCGCGACCTGCAGGAGCTCGAGGCCCGGGGGCTCATTCAGAAGAGCCACGGCGTCGCATTGCCAGGCCCGGGCTCCACAGCCATCGCCTACAAGGACAGGAGCGCCCATCAGACGGAGCTCAAGCGCCGCCTTATAGCGCCGCTGGCCGAATTCATTCAGCCCGGCTCGACCATCTATGTCGGCCTCGGCACGACGTTCAACACGATCCACGAGGTGCTGCGCGACCGATCCCGTCTAATTGTCGCAACCAGCAATCTTGGCGTCGCCTATGCGTGCACGTTCAACACCATGGTCACGCTCTACGTGTTCGGCGGCTACGTTCGACGCAACGATACGGCCATTCTGGCCGCCATGGGCGGAGGCGTCGGTAATACCTTCAAGTTCGATCTTGCGATTCTCGGCGCCAATGCCATCGACGAGAACGGTGCAGTTCTCGCGCACGACCCCCTCGAGGTCGCCTTCGTCCAGGAGGTGATTGCCGCCTCCCGGCAAGTGATCTTCGTCGTGCAGGCGGATAAGTTCGGCGGCCGGGCCCCTCACGCCATCAGCCATCTGCGTCAAGCATCCGTGCTGATCACCAATTGCGACCCCAGGACCAAGGTCAAGGATCCGACGATGCTCGACGCGACGCGCATCGTTCAGGTCATGACGCCGTCACAAGATCTCTGAAAGAGAGTTTGCTCAATGCTCATCGAAGCCTTCACCGAGGCCAAGGTTTCCTCTGCGCCCGACACGAACGAAGATCGCTTCGTCATCCTGCCCGGCCGCGCATATGCGGTCATCGATGGCGTCACGGACCGCCTCGGCACGCGCTACAACGGCATGCTATCCGGCCAATATGCGGCGTCGATCGTCAAAGAGGCGATCGAATGCGCTCTCACCGGTCCTAACCGTCCTGCCGACATGAAGGCTCTGATCGCCGTCCTGACCCAGGCCATTGCCGATGCCTACAGAGAGCACGACGTGCTGGATGCGGCGCGGACCGACTGCAATTATCGTTTTTCCTCGACCCTCGCCGTCGCTCTCATGGGCGAGGCGACCATCGAGATCGCCCTCGTCGGCGATAGCGGAATCCGGATCAATGGCAGCCGTATCCTCCAGGTCGACAAGGATCTGGACCTGATCACGTCAACCCTGCGCCAGAAGGCTTGGCCCGTGATCGGTGCCCGCACGAGCGATCCCGAGATCCAGGAGAAGACCTCCCGCCGGGTGACCTGGTTCGGAACCCGCCAGCCTCACGAATCGCTCGCCGACA
This sequence comes from Microvirga sp. Mcv34, assembly GCF_024519725.1. GTDB lineage: Bacteria > Pseudomonadota > Alphaproteobacteria > Rhizobiales > Beijerinckiaceae > Microvirga. Next base: position 44,867 of record NZ_JALJRK010000006.1, read on the forward strand.
TCCTTGAGCCTCAGGATCTCGCATGGATCGAAGAGCGTGCGGTCGCCGCATGCGTGCAGGCCCTGCCTCATGTGCCGCAAAGCGATATCGAAGCGCTCGTGCGTGGCGGCATCGTCAATGCACAGGGTGCCTATCAGAACGACGCGAGCACGATCCTCGGTTACTCGGCCCTCGACGGCTTCGAGATCCCCTCCTCCCTCGTGCATTTCGAGCGGATTCCGCGCGCCGATGTCGAAACGATCGAACTGTTCTCGGACGGCTACTTCAGACCCGGCGCAGATTTCGGCGTCGCGTCGTGGGAAGAAGCTTTCCGCGACGTCGAGCGAGAGGACCCGTCGAAAGTTATCCTCTATCCCTCGCCGAAGGGCTCGACCGCCAAGCACTGGACAGACGATCGCACCTATCTCGGCGTGAAGCTCTGAGGCCGAAGGGCCATCGGCGCCAGTTTCGGACGCGAGCTTCGGACCCAAAAGTGGATTCTACGTTTGGATCCGATGCTTCAGAATTCCGCGCCGCAGAATTCGCGAGCCATGGTCGTTGATCCGACCGTTAGGCCGCCATCGAGCGCAATGACGGCGCCGGTGATCATCCGCGCATCGCGGGTCGTCAGAAAGGCCGCCACACCCGCCACATCGTCGGGCTCGCACACCTCACCCAGTGGATACCAGCGCTTCACACGCTCGAGGATTTCGGGATCCTGCGCCACGCGATCGTTCCAGGCCTGCGTCCTAACGCTGCCCGGCGCGATGGCGTTCGCGCGGACACCGTATCGGCCCAGCTCGACCGCCAGAAAGCGGGTGAAATGCTCGAGACCGGCCTTGGCCGCGCTGTAGGCCGGATAGCCGTAGATCCCGGTCGCATTCGCCGACGAGATATTGATGACGACGCCCTTCTGCCGCGCGATCATCCCATCCTGCACGGCACGCACGCAGCGCCAGGCGCCGCTCAGGTTGAGATCGAGATCGGCGAGCCACGCGGCCTCGTCGGTCGAGGCGAGGGTCGGCGCGATCACGCCGCCCGCATTGTTGACGAGAATGCCGATCGGGCCGAAGGCCGCCTCCGCCTTGGCGACAGCCTCGATGATCGAAGCGCTGTCCGTCACGTCGGCGCTGATGCAGGCGAGACGATCATCACTGGCGAGGTCGCGGGCGGCCCGTTCGAGAGCGGACCCGTCCCGGTCGAGCAGTGCGACCCGGTGCCCGCTGGCCAGGAAGCGCCGGGCGAGCGCCCGGCCGATATCACCGGCGCCGCCGGTCACAAGTGTCGTATCTCTCATTCTCGCCTCCCTGGAACCCAAGCTTTAGAGCATTTTTCCATTAAGGGGATCCGGTTCACCGTCAAAAAAAGCTTTCAAGCAAAGCACAGAGCCAATTCCAAGCAAGGGTAAGCCGCCAGAGCGGGTCGGGAGCCGTGTACAAGCCGGTTGGATCGGTTCCATGCCGCCGGGTTCCCCTTTACGATCAGGCGCCCATGGAGAAATCGCATGATATCCGACGTCAATCCTTTTCCGCCCAGCGATCCCGACCGCCGTGCAATCTGGGACATGCTTGTGCAACGCGACATCCATGCCTTCGTCGTGGGTGATTGGGACCTACATTTCGCAGACTTCGCACCAGAAGGCTTCTTTGGGATCGACGGCCGGTTCTCGGATGATCCCGATACTTGGCGTGCGAGCTTCGCCGATCTCGCGCGCTATCGCGAGGTTTGGCTTGCGGGTAGCGCAGAACTCGCTGGACGCATCGACGCCATGGATCTGAAACAAGCCCTGCTGGCGCTGACAACCTTGCGTGAGATCGAGATCGTCAAAGACTTTGCGATGGCGCGCAAGAAATTCGACGGCACCATCCCTCTCGCTGGAGCCGATCCAGCTGTGCTGCGCTGGCAAACTTTGTATTTCTGCCGGCGTATCGAGAGTCGATGGCGCATCGTAGGATTCCTGGGTTATCTGCCAAACCCTATGGGCCATGCCTCATTTCTATGAACCGAGCGCTCCTGCAAGGATATACGCAAAGTCCAACAGGAATGGCAGCTTTGAGTCAAATATTCACCTTCCAGCAGTTCAACGAACGTCGGCGCTAAACCGGACCAAGAGCTTACGTCGCAGGAGTGTCAATCATGGGCCTTTGGCCTTGCAGACCGAAGGTAATGCACCGTTGAAGGCTACGCGGCTGCCACGAGTCTTAGGAGACGGCGAATTGGCGGAGAACCTCCGCTGCACTTGCTCAGCGAGCACGTAGTTGGAATTGCTTGCTCCAGCATTCCTGGCGGTGATGCCACGCTGGATTAGAAACTTTTGTGGCGCCTTGGTACCGCCGAACTTGGCCAAGACCTATTTCGGAGCCCCAGCCGTCCCTGGATGGACAGCAGTCCGCGGCAGCATTGCCAACAAAGTCAGATCCCTCGGTGTTTCCAACTCCCATGCTCATCTCTCCCGATAACCGGCCGCGACTACGTCATCCCCCTGGCACCTGAGGAAAGCCCGGGCTGACATGCTTCCGATCACCCAGATTGGCCAAGCAGCGATCCCAGTACGGCGTGCCGCCGAAACGCTCAGCGAGCGTATCGATCAGAACCCGCACCTTGCCCGGGACATGCGTGCCCGGCGGCCGCACGACGTGGATGCCGAACTCCGGCCGCGGATGGTCCAACAGGAGGGGGACAAGGGCGCCGCTCTCAATGGCCTCTGCGACCAGAAACGAAGGAGCGTCCGCGATCCCGAGCCCCGCGATCGCCCATTGGAGAAGGGCCTCCCCGCTGTCCGACCTCAGCCGTCCTTCGGGGCGGATCGAGAACCGGCACTTGCCCGACTGGAATTGCCACTCGGGCACAAGGCTGCCTGTGTAGATCAGGCATTCGTGTCCGGAGAGATCCTGCGGCGTCCCTGGCCGTCCGTGACGGGCCAGGTAATCGGGACTTGCGACCAGCACCGCGTGAACAGGGGCAATCCGGCGAACGATAAGGCTGGAGTCTCTGAGGGAGCCGATGCGGATCGCTGCGTCGAACCGCTCGCCGATCAGGTCCACGACCCGATCGGTGTAGGACACGTCCAGTTCGAGAGCGGGATGGAGGCGCGCCAACTCCGCCAAGACCGGCACCAGGTGACGCACGCCGAAGGCCAGCGGTGCGGACAGACGCAGGCGCCCGCGCACGGAGCGGCCCTGCTGCGCCACCGCATCGCGCCTTGAACTCGATGCCAGCCTCTGTCGGGCTGATGCCACGCGTACTCCGGCTGAGCAGCCGTGCGCCGAGATCCGTCTCCAGACGCGTGATCCTCCGACTGACAATGGACTTCGAGACGCCCAGGCGGGCCGCGGCACGGTTAAGGCCGCCGCTCTCGATGACCTCCACGAAAGTCCTAAGCTCCTCCAGCTCGGTCACGACAGTGTTCCTCCGTGGGCAACAGCATGGTGCAGAGCATGCGCCTTCTGCTGCATCCGATGAACCATTACCTCGGTCGTACCGCAAGGACCAGAACCCTCGAAAGGATTGTCTCATGTCCACGGCTCTCGTGATCACCAGCAGCGCGCTCGGCGAAGCCTCCGTGTCCAGCCAACTTGTCGCGGAAACTGTCGCTCTCCTCCGGTCCCATGATCCCGCTCTGCGGGTCATCGCTCGGGATCTCGGCCGCAATCCAGTTCCGCATTTGGATATCGACTCTGTCACGGCGCTGCGCGGGGCCGAGCCTTCCAACTATGCCCAGGTCACTGCCCTCTCCCTTTCGGCCGACCTCATTGCCGAGCTCAAGGCTGCCGATATCCTCGTCATCGGCGCGCCCATGTACAACTTCGGCATGCCGTCGACGTTGAAGGCTTGGTTCGACCACGTGCTGCGGGCCGGCATCACGTTCAGCTACAGCGAGGGCGGCCCCGAGGGACTACTCAAGGGCAAGCGCGCAGTGGTCGTCCAGAGCCGTGGCGGCCTCTACAGCGAAGGGCCGGCGCAGGCGCTCGACTCCCAGGAGCCTCATCTGCGCAACCTTCTCGCCTTCATGGGCATCACCGACGTGACCTTCCTGCGGGCGGAGAAGCTGGCTTTTGGCCCTGAGGCCCGTGAGCAGGCGATCGAGGCTGTGCGTCAGCAGATCGGCGAGACGATCGGCGAGGCTTGGCGTAAGGCGGCCTAGCACATCGAAGGCTATCAGAGATCGCCCTGAAACCATGATGTCTCAGGACGGTCTATGAGACGAAGACAGCCCTTGGCACACTGCTGAAAGCAATTCCTGACCGCTAAAGGGCTTTCTAAAAAAGTTCGGCTTGTCATTCCCTACGGCAGGCTGGTGGGCGGAGATCGAGAGATCCCCTGTAATGAGAATAATCGGTAAGTCAGGTCGACCCCCCTCGACCCGGCGCTGCAGCTCGAACCCATCGATGTTGGGCATGCCGATGTCGGTGATCAGACAATCGATCTCCGACAGAGGAGAATCCTCCAAAAATGACCGGGCGGACAAATACGTTCGAACGGAGAAACCTGCAGACTCGAACAGGTTCTTCAGAGACTCGAGAATTCGCTGATCATCATCGACAACTGCTATGACCGATCTATGCTCAAAGGGCATATCAGCGATTTCCTGTGCGCCGGGTGGAGTGATCGAAGATTGAAGCATCTCCCGGATTATTCGAGACCACCTGAGCTCATCGGAAGGCAGAACTTGAGCACGGATCCGATTGATTCAGCGGGCTCCGCCCATAGGCGACCGTTGTGAGCTTCGATGATGGACCGACAGATTGCCAGGCCCATGCCCATGCCGGTTTCCTTCGTTGTATAAAAAGCCTCGAAGATCCGCTCCGGTTCCTTGATCCCACAGCCATGGTCTCGGACTTCGACACATACCATGTTGTTTTCCTCGTCCATCTGTGTTCGGACCTGTAGCAGCTTGCGTGCTCCGTTTGTGGCTTCGATCGCATCAATCCCGTTGCGGATCAGGTTGACAAGAACCTGCTGGATCTGAACACGATCGGCCGCAATTGGCGGGAGATCCGGAAACAGCTCGACATCCATGCGGATGCCCTTTCCGGAAATCTCCGCCTGCATCAGACGGAGCACCTCTCCGATGACCTCGTTGATCCTCACCATTGTCTGGGTCTGAGGCGACTGTCGGAACAAGGCCCGGATGCGGCTGACCACCTCGGCAGCTTCCGTTGCATCGCGTATGATCCAATCCAATGTCGCCTTGGTCCGCTCGACATTGGCCGGCTCCGATGAGAGCCAGCGCAAGGCCGCTTCACTGTTCGTCACCACGGCGGCCAGGGGTTGATTGACCTCATGAGCGATGGACGCTGACAATTCCGAGAGGCTCGCTGCCTGTGTGGCCCGCGCCAGACGCTCCTGTGCCAGACGAAGCGTCTCATGCATCCTCGTCTCATCGTCGACGTCAATCGTAACGCCGTACCACTGGATGATCCGGCCATCAGTGTCCCGAAGTGGTTCTGCCCGGCCATCAACCCACCGATACACACCATCAGCCCGCACCTGTCGGTATTTCATGCTGAACGGATTTCCGGTCCGGAATGATTGTTCCAGGTTGGCTCGAACGATTGCTCGATCTTCTGGAAAGACCACCGATTCAATGGCACCTGTGAGGCGGGTTCCGTCAGGCGCTTCGAGATCGTTGAGGGTGAGTCCCACGTAATCCATCAGCTTCCTATTCAGATAGGACGGCTCCCCTTCAGAGGTCATGCACCAGACCATTGTCGGAATCGTATCGACGAGCAGGCTCAGCTGAAGCTCTCTAGTACGTAGCGCCTCCTCAGCCTCATGCCATTCGTTGATATCGATGTTCGCACCAATCCATTCGACAATCGAACCTGCTTCATTGCGCAAGGGTTCGGCACGTCCTACATGTCGGCGATACTCGCCGTCGAAGCGACGAAGTCGGTATGTGAATGAGAACGACTTGCCGGACGCGACGGATTGTGCCCATACCTCCTTGAAGGCAGGGATATCCTCCGGATGCATTGCTGCAAAGGGTTCCTTGAACAACTCCTCGCTGGAGAAGCCGACGTAGTCGAGTGTTCGCTTGCTGAAATAGGATGCCTCGCCGGCAGCATTCGTGGTCCAGGCCAAGGCCGGCATGGTATCAATGATTTCCTGTAGCTGCTGTTTGCTTTTCGCAGCTGTCTCTTCAGCCTGCTTCCGCTTCTCGATATCGATTGTTGTGCCGTACCAACCGGTAGGACGGCCGCTACCGTCCAAGACCGGTCGTCCCAAGGCATGGAACCAACGGTATGTCCCATCGAACCGTCGAATTCGGTGTTCCGTTTCGAACGGCTCTCCAGTCCGGAGGCTGTGTAGCCATGCCCTGGTGACACGTTCGGCATCGTTCGGATGGACCGCCTCCAGTCCGGTGCGCCCGGTGCGGTTGAACTCCTCGGTTTGTTTGCCGACATAGTCGATAACGCTTGGACTGACGTAAATGAAATTGCCGTTGGCATCGGTCGACCATCCGAGGCCCGGCATGCTTTCCACAATCAGCCGCGCCTCCCGGTCCACCTGCCGATCGGAAGCCTCATTCTCACAGCGTTGGATGATCGAGCGGACGGCAAAAAGAGCCGCCACAAAGGAAGACACACCCAGAAGAGCACTGTATCCCAGCGCTCCAGCCGCATCGATAAGCAGCAACAAGGCGACAAGAGCAAGAATGCAAAGCCCAATCGCGAACCACCCTGATTGTCTTCCTACCAAGGCGTACAATGGAGCGGTCACTGCGATGAGGCCGGAGGTGTCGCCGGAGAGCCAGCTGAGCGCAATACCAATACAGCCCAGCACAATTGCCACATTGTGCCTTCCAAAGGGAATGGAACGATCCATCGCAACGGTACTCCGTGTGCGGGCCCATATTCACCGAGCCCGCACTGTACCAGAGCAATGTTTCATTAAACAACATTATGATGCGATGGCCTAGACGCGGAACCTCTCGCTTGCTCAGCGGCTCGCATTGTCCAGTGTTGGATATCACAATGCCTGTGCCGCTGGTCCTCCTGGACCATCCTAAGCCATGGAGATGTCGGGAGCACCTCACCGCGACCATCCAATCACTCGGTGATCTTCACAAACCCCTGCTGGACAAGCTGAATTGTCCTGGCCATGGCATCCAGATTGATTTTCACGCCCGGAAGCAGATCCGCATTGCCCCAACCATTGACCCTGGCGGTTGCACCACAAAGCTCGATCTTTGCGCCGCGTCTCGTCAAGTCAGCTATCAGGTTCTTGTAAGGGTTTCCCGTCGAGATATTACGCGAGGCATTATAGGCGTCGTCGTTGAGCGTCACATGGCCGGCATTCGTATGAAACACCGCGATAACGTCGGACTGGGCGCGCCATTCGGCGATGTCGCCCGTGATGAGCTGAAGGTGGAAGAGCGAAGCCGGCAGATCGCCCTCAAATTGTAAATCACCGATGCTGTGCACCGACTTGACGAGTTGCATCTCAACCGGAATCTCAATCACGAGAGAGTTAGCGGAATCCGACATAGGCTTGATCCTTTCAGTCAAACACCTTCGTAAACCAATTTCGTGAAGAAGGCGGGTCCAATGACGAACTGCCCCCATTTGGCGTCGAAGGCCGCGGTTGGTTTGGCCGCGACGGTGTCGTCAAGTGACCTGCCCTGCCTCTTCAGGTTGGCTACATTTGCGCGAACTGTCGTCAGCATGTCTCGGTATGCCTGAAGTTCGGCCTTATTGCTCACTGGCTGCCCGTGCCCGGGAACAACGATCGTCCGATCGCCGATGCTGGCAAGAATTGCCTCGACAGCAGCGATTGTCCCGTCGATGCTCCCTCCGGTAGAATAGTCGATAAACGGGTAAATTCCGTTCCAGTAAATGTCGCCGGTGTGGAAGATGTCCGCTTCAGCAAATGCAACCGTGATATCACCGTCCGTATGCGCGTTAGGCCGATGCTTAAGAAGCAGTGTTGCCTTGTTCAGCCGAAGCGACTTCTCATCTGACACAGTTTCGCTGGGAAGTGCCGCCGGCGGTGACGGCGAGAAGTTGAAATCCCAATCTTCGACTCTCTGGGCGGACATCAGGTGCTTGCGCGCGTTTTCCTGAGCAAGGATCGTCGCTCCTTCTCTGTTAAGCCACTCGTTGCCGTCCGTATGATCGAAGTGCCAATGCGTGTTGATCAGGTGCCGGATCGGCTCGCGGCCGAGACCGCTCATGGCCTCAAGCATGCGAGGTCGGGATGCGGTAATGCCAGCATCGATCAGGACCTTACCGTCAGGTCCGGTCAGAACGGCGACATTGCCGCCGGATCCTTCAAGGACACTGACATTGCCCCGAAGGGTATGAACCTCGATTGGGGCTTTCGCGGCAGCCGAGCGGATCATATCGACAATGCCCTGTGCCTGGGCAAAGACTTCCCTTGGCGTGAGCCATCCCCCGGAGACCGCGAAGGTCGTGGCGCCGACGCAACAGAGGCAGAAGCCGCGGCGCGTCAAGCGGGCGTGATTGTCATAGGTCATAGCAGCCTCCTCAACCATCTCGACCGCTAGCTCTTGATGAACCCGAGCAGATCCTCGTTCAGTCGGTCCTTGTGGGTTGTCGCAAGGCCGTGGGGTGCGCCTTCATAGATCTTGAGCGTCGCATGCGGGATCAGCTTGACCGATCGCAATGCGGAGGCTTTGATCGGCACGATCTGGTCATCATTGCCGTGCACCACCAGGGTTGGCACATCGATCCTTTTCAGATCCTCGGTCAGATCGGTCTCGGAAAAAGCTTTGATGCAGAAATATGACGCTGGGAAGCCAGCCATCATGCTTTGGTGGACGAACTGCTCACGAACCCCTTCCGACACCTTGGCGCCCGGTCGGTTGTAGCTATAGAAGGCCATTGTCAAATCCTTCCAGAGCTGAGTCCGGTCGGCGAGCACGCTGGAGCGGAGCTGATCGAACACTTCCATTGGCGTTCCGTCGGGGTTGCCCTCCGTCTTAAGCATCAATGGCGGGATTGCGCCCACTAGGACCGCTTTGGCCACCCGAGAGGTTCCATGCCGGCCAATGTAGCGGGTCACTTCACCGCCACCGGTGGAGTGACCAACATGGACGGCATTCCTCAAGTCGAGTGCCTGGACCAGCTCGGCGAGGTCGTCGGCGTAAGCATTGAGGTCGTTGCCGTCCCACGGCTGGCTTGACCGGCCATGGCCGCGACGGTCATGAGCGATGCAGCGGTAGCCATGGCTGGCCAGAAAGAACATCTGGTCCTCCCACGCGTCCGACGTGAGGGGCCACCCGTGGCTGAACACGACGGGCTGGCCCTTGCCCCAATCCTTGTAATAGATCTGCGTGCCGTCCTTCGTCGTGATCGTCGTCATGGAATTCCCCTTAGCTGGCTGGCTGGGACGAAGCTGCGCTGCTGCCATGTTGGGAGCAGAGATGAGGGCTGGTGCAATAAGCGCGCCGGCTGTTCCGGCAAGCACAGCCCGGCGTGACGGCAACAAAGATCCATCAGACTTCGATATGGACATCAGTGCACTCCCGGACGATCCAATTGAACCGGGACAGAGGGAGACCTCAGTCAGTGCTGGCAATGTAATCTGGAGCGGGAAGCGGCTCTTCCGCGTTTGAACGGCTTTGCCAAGTTCGCACGATGAAAAGACCATCCGTCCAGAGTTCCAGCCTTTGGGGGCTGGCAAACGGGTACTGGTTCGCGACTGAACAATCTATGTTGATGGCGAGGGTCTGACCATTGTGTTGAGTCGATCCGCGATTCGCACCAAATCCGCGAGGGACCTCGCCTGCATTTTGCGCATCACATGGGCACGATGAACCTTGACCGTAATCTCGCTGACCTGAAGGTGGGCTGCGATCTGTTTGTTCATAAGGCCGGAGACAACAAGATCCATGACCTCGTGCTCCCTTGGGGTCAAAGCAGCAAACCGCTGCTGCAGTCCTGACAGCGATCGGAGTTCTTGGCGCCGAACCCGATCCCGCTCGAACCCGACCTGGATCGCGTCGAGCAGGTCCTGTTCGCGATACGGCTTGGTCAGGAACTCGACAGCGCCCGCCTTCATGGCCCGCACCGTCATGGGAACATCGGCGTGGCCGGACACGAAGATAATAGGAAGATCGATGCTCAGACGGTTCAATTCCCGCTGCAAGTCCAGTCCACTCAGCCCCGGCAGCCGGACATCGAGAACGAGGCAAGCGGGGACGTCGGGGCGCGGACTGTTCAGGAATTCGAGCGTCGATCCGAACAACCGCACCTCAAGACCAACCGAGCCAAGGAGATTTTCGAGGGAATTACGGACTTTGGGATCATCATCGACAACGAAGACGACCGACTGTTCCTCTCTCATGGCGTTCCACCAGCGGCTCTTGCGACTTTGCCCCGAGAGATGCGGTATGAAGCCTGGATCCGCATCCCCCGACGTGATCACTCAAACACGGAGAACCGCAGGTGCTCAACTCACCCTGTGGTAGCGCCTTCAGCCCGAGGCTTCGTTATCCGATATACCAAATCACGCAACTGCCCTAGTAGAAAGCTTCTAAGGCACAGAATCCCGATGTCGATGCGCAACGAAATGACATTATTGCATTCAGCGTGTTATCATGCACCCAGTCGATTGAGCACGCAACAGTCTGGGTTCGAGGCAATGTCAGCCTTCCGTTGCTCCGCAAAGCTGGCGATCATGGGATGAGAAGAAGCTTGCCGGTCGTACGTCGCGATGCGATGTCGATGTGGGCCTGCGCCGTCTCTGCTAGAGGGTACTGGTGCCCGATCCGTACATTAAGGCGGCCCTCCCGGACGCGATCGAACAGGGCCTGCGAACGCGCAAGGAGATCTGAGCGTGTCCTGACGTGGTGGTGAACCACGGGATAGGTGATCAGCACGCTCTTGGGCAAATCCAGCAGATCGATCGGCGGCTGCCGCTTGATGGTCTGGCCGTAATAGGCCAGCACCCCATGATAGCGCAGGGAGGCCAAGGATCCCTGGAATGTGTCCGCCCCTGCCCCGTCATACACCACGTGAGCACCTGCTCCCTCCGTGAGGTGCAGGACTTCGTCAGCGAAGTTACCGAAACGGTCGACGATGACGTGATCGGCTCCGGCTGCTTTGACGACCTCCACTTTCTCGCGACTGGACACGCGACCGATCACCCGCCCGCCACGTAGCTTGATCAACTGCGTGAGCATCAGACCGACGCCGCCAGCGGCCGAGTGAACCAGGGCGACATCCCCGGGCTTGATGGCGTACGTGTCTGTAACCAGATGACTTGCCGTCAGTCCTTGCATCAACAGGGCCGCGGCCGTCTTGAGATCAATGTCGTCAGGGACCGGAACCATGGCCTCCGCCGGAGCGATAATCCGCTCGGCATAGCTCCCGACTGCAAAGAACCAAGCAACGCGATCACCAATCTTGAGATTGCGAACGTCTTCGCCGACTGCTGCAATCCGACCTGCCCCCTCGACTCCTGGCGTCATGGGAAGAGGCGCAATCGAATACATGCCGACGCGGGTACCAACGTCCATGTAGTTGACGCCGGCGGCTGCAATCTCGACGAGCACCTCATTGGGGGCAGGGTCGCGATCGGGAACTTCCAACAAGCGTAGGTGGTCCGGCCCACCGACCGCTTCGAGAACAATCGCTTTCATCATATTTGTTCCTTGATTGAAGACGGCGCAGCAAAGACCAGTCCCTTTCCACGGAAGCAGGTGCGTGCTTTGCCCTGGCCTGTTGTTGGGCGGCGACGCGAATCCGCTTTCCCGGCAAGGGCTTCAGTCCGCCACCTTGATGACCACTTTGCCGAAGGGGCCGCGGCGAAGATGAGCGAAGGCCTCAGGGGCGCTCTGGAAATCATAGACCTTGTCGATGACCGGCTTGATCCGGAGGTGGTCGACCGCGCGGACCATATCTTCCAGCGCACGTCGATGCCCGACCGCGATCGCCGCCAGCGTGGCCCGCTTGAACAGCAGCGGCAGGATTGGGGCATGCAGGGTTGTGTCTCCCAGGAGACCGATGATTGATACCCGCCCGCCAAGCGAAACCGCCTCCAACGAACGCGCGACGTTATCGCCCCCAGCCATTTCGAGGATGTGCTCGGCCCCGCGCCCGCCGGTAATCTCCAGCACACGGCGTTGCCATTCCGGATGCTCCACGCGGTTGATACCATGATCGGCCCCGAGAGCCATTGCCCTTTGCAGCTTGCTATTGCTGCTTGAAGTAACAATCACCTGAGCGCCATGTGCGACGGCAAACTGGAGGGCGAACAGCGAGACACCTCCGGTCCCCTGGACCACCAGCGTTTGGCCGGCGCGAACAGCGCCGAGCTCCACGACCGCAAACCAAGCCGTCAGGCCCGCCACCGACAGGGTGCTGGCAGCCACCGCATCGAGAGATGCCGGGGCTCTGACCAGTTGTGCTTCTGGGGCAACCGAATACTCGGCTAACCGGCCCAGAACGGCTTCGTGATTGGCATCATCCGGTGGCTTGGGACCATCGATCCAGCCGACATTGTCACTGATGATCACCCTGTCCCCGACCGAGACCCGTGTCACGCCCTCACCAAGCGCTACAACCTCACCAGTCATTTCAGAGCCGGGTACCAAGGCACCGTTCCACGGTGACCCCATAGCACCTTCGATGATGGCGCCATCTCGGTAGTTCAGCGCGACAGCCTGCGTTCGCAGAAGTACATCACCTACGCCTGGGGAAGGACGCTCCGCCTCGACAAGACGCAGGGCCTCGATACCGGGGGTGCTCAATTCCCACTGCTTCATGCGCTGTGCCATGTCACGCCACCTTCTGCCGAATGCCCGTCCGGGCGGCCTCATGGATGGCATCAAGTAGTTTGTGACGCTGCACCGCGTAGGCAAAATCGGGAACAATCCTTGTGCCGTCCCGGAGATCGCGAGCGAAAGCTGAATATTCCCGGAGCGTGTTGGCGCCGAAATCGCCAGACAGCCCGCCGGGAGCCGCGGCAAATGTCTCAGGCAACTCGAGCGGAGCGACATTTGTCTGGTCGCTCCAGGCGCCTTGGAGTTTCAGATCGGCAACCTGGAAGTTTCCATTAGCGGCTGTCAGGACAAGATCACCTTTGGTGCCATTGATCTCCCAGCGCAGATTATCACCACGTGACGGAGCCCCACGGTACAGAACAGACACGATAGCCCCATTCTGCAGGGCTCCACTGAGCGCAATATGATCAAAGGCAGTAGCGTGGATCGAACGGTCTTCTTCGATGAGACGAACAGTCGGCCTGCGTACTGCCGCGGCAGCATCGACACTGACGAAGCTGCCGAGAGCAAAATTTACAGCCTCCAAAGCATGCAGCATTGGGACTGGCAGCACGCCGGCGCCCTGGTTCGCGTCAAGGGTATAGGCGAAGGATCGGGGGATCTGATCCGCCCAGATCATGCCCGTGCCGACAAGATTCGTCGCGAGGACATCACCAATGTAGCCCTGCGCGATCAGGTCGCGGACATGCTGCACTGCTGGAGCAAAGCGGGCTTGCAGCCCAATGACCGTCCGCACGCCGGCCTTTTGGGCGCGGGCCGAAAGGTCTTCGGCCTCCTCCAGAGTCCGGCCCAATGGCCACTCGGTGAACACCATCTTGCCGGCATCGAGCGCGGCGACCGTCAAGCTATGGTGATGCGGAACCTTCACGGCGACCACGACCAGTTCAACGTCGGGATGATTGATGAGTGTCTCAGGATTGTCGAAGGCAGGCACTCCGAGAGCTTGCCCCGTTGCTTCGGCAGAGGCCTTGCTGCTTGTGCTGACAGCCCGCAGTTCGAAGTCAGGGAGCGCCTGGATTGCCGGGATGTGCGAGGCCATGGCCCAGCCGGGATTGAGAGTGCTTGCGCCAATGACGCCAACACCGATTGTGTTCTTGCTCATGCGGATTTCCTTGGATGATAGACCGGATCGGAATGGTCGCGGCCGCCACGGGGTTGGGAGGAGTTTCCGACGATGCCGCGATCATCAGGCGGGTCGAACCGTGCCCAATCGATAACGAGCGCTCGATGGGCGATAGCCCATTGACCGGCTCGATCTTCAAAGCGGTCAACGTAACGGCCGCGCATCATGAGATCTTCGCCAGGGTTCCCCTGTGGGAAGGGCGACCACCCTGATGGGCCAATCCTATGGATGGCCGTAAAATACGTTTCGACAAACGCAACTGTGCCGTCGCCGGTAACACGATCGTCGAAGTCGATCTGGATGTTGCCAATCTGGTGGTGCGTAAGCTCAAGCTCCTGGAGCATGCCTACGACGAGGTCACAAAATCTCGCCGCAGTGGTTTCTGCCCCAGCCGCATGCATTGTTGCGCCTGGATGAAAGCAGCTCCGAAGTGCAGCTTCATCAAGTCGGTCGACAGCCCGCGTGTAGCGCTTGAGTATATCTTCGATGTGCGCGCGGACCAGCAGATATGTCATTGCGGATAACGGTGGCATGATGCCTCCTCTGATCCTCTCAAACAGAATGGGACAAAATTCTGACTATAAGTTCTAAAGTCATCGCTTTTTCCGGACTAACCAGTCCAAGATTGAGTGCAAAAGTTCGGTTCGATACTCACCCCCTGCCCCAGCTACTTCAGGCTTCGAAGAGCCATCCGGGCGATATTGAGCAGGGTGTCGGCGGGCGCACCAGCCCTCGCACTGACCTTCATCCCTGAGAGGGTTGAACCAATGAATTGGGCAGCAGCGGAAACATCCAGGTCTGAACTGACCTCACCCAGAGCCTGGGCGTCGGTCAGCCGCCGTTCAAGCGCTCCTATCAGCGTCCGTCCCATCGCATCGGTTACAGCAGTGATCTCCCCATCGGATCGGCCAAACTCACAGATGGCGCTTACGCCCATGCAACCCATAGCCCCATTGAACTCAGGCGCAGTTGCAAACTGAAGGAGCGCAGCCTCAATCCCCTTCAAAGGCGATGGAGCCGTGTTCAGGGTCCGGATGAGATCCGATACATTATTCGAGTTATACTGCCTCAGGGCCTCAAGATAGAGTTTCCTCTTGTCGCCAAAGGTGTCGTAGAGACTTTGTCGGCTGATCCCCATGGAGCGCAGGAGATCATCCGTCGACGTTCCCTCGAAGCCGCGATCGGCAAAGACCGCTATGGCGGACTTCAGCGCCGCGTCGCGATCGAATTCTTTATGCCTAGCCATGCGTGGTGATATAGACATACCAGACCGATCTGTCCAGAATTAATCTTCAACTCCTGCAGGCTTAACGATGCAGTCCGTTGCCGACCCTGAGCGGTGCCCCGACAAGGTCGCCCTATCCGGTTCATCTTCGTCACGCCTGTCGCGCCTGTGGTGACTGACTCGGGACGTCTGCCAACCGGTCCATGCCGATCCGAGTTGCTGAACCGATCAACACGAAAGCCAGCTCCTCAAGAGGACAAGGGCTTGGTCGCTCGTTCTCACGACAGCCACATCGTAGCCAGCCGCCCTGAACTCTCGCGTGAGCCTTTCCCGATCGGCCATATTTGCATCGATAATAAGGATCCGCTCTCGCTCCCATGTGGCTCCAGTTGTCCTGTCAACAGCGGAGCAGGTGTTGATTGCGTGACCCACAGCCATCCTTATGCCCTCCTCGCCCAGGAACTTGCGCCCTTGGTGCCGGGCCGTCTTGCCAAACCGCCCGATTGCTTCGCAATCGCACGGCGACAAGACGGTTCGCACCGGTTAGGCGTTGGGTCGGCTCGCTGTCACCCGCTGGACAAGATCGAGCAATCCGTTTGCCCCACCTAGTCCCCGTTCGACAACCTCGCTCGCATCGAGCCCCCTGCTCGACATGGCATCGGCAAAGTGCTCGATATCCTTCCTCATCAACTCTTGGAGGTGCGGCGCAATTCCGGGAGTGATCGCGGTTCCTAAGGCTCTCAACACTGCGCTCGACCCACTGCTCGCCGAAACCGCGTCGAACAGGCTTGAGATGTTCAGCCCCAGCTTGTCCGCAAAGCCAAACACGTCGACTGCATTCTTGAGGTTGGTCATCGTCAACGCGTTGTTCAGAAGCTTCGCGACCTGCCCGGACCCCGAGCGCCCCATGTGGACAGCTTGTGTCGAAAAGGTACCAAATACAGGTTGGCATTGTTCGAACGCTGCCGCATCTCCGCCAACAAAGGTGGTGAGTGCGCGCGCGACCGCTCCCGGTCGGCCACCGCTGACGGGTGCGTCAAGGAAAGTTACGTGGACTTCATCCAAATAGGAAGCGATGCGGCGATTCTCGTCCGGATCGCCTGTGCCATGGTTGATCACGATCGTCCCCGGCTCCAGCGCCTTCAGCAGCCCCTGGCGATCCAGAATGTCCCAGAGGTCACGGTCATCCCTCAGGCACAATCCTATGATATCGCAGGCCTCCGCAAGCGCCTTGATGCTGGCGTGCACTGTATGGGGAACGCCAGCGACAGCCTCCAGGGACCGGGTTCGGCGAGCCCAGACGTGCAGCTTGAGCCCGGACTCGCCTATGGCTCGAGCCATAGGCCCACCCTGGTCACCAAGGCCAATAAATCCAATGTTCAGACTTGGTTTCATCTCATGTGTCCTTTCTATCGAGTAAGCTCCAGCGGCTCGAATGGCGCCAGCTTTCGCGTCAGGAGATCAGCCCCAGAGAGATGTTCCACAGGCGCTCCGCATTGGCTGGATCGAGCGCATAATGTGCGACACCCATCCAGTCGGTGGGACGTTTGGAAACGGTGGCAGCCTCGTTGCAGTCCTCGAAGTAGCGCCCGCCGACTCCCTCCAGCAGCGGAGATGCCGCCAGCATCACTGATGTAGCAGCACCTTGCTGCGGCGTTTTCCGGCGCTCGGCCGGCGTCTTCAAACCACCCGTGTGCTTCTGGAGGTTGGTGGCGATTGCGCCAGGGTTGAGGGCATTGGCAACGATACCGTCACTGGCCCAGCGCCGCGTTGCCTCCACAGCCAGCAGGGCGCAGGCGGTTTTGGACTGCCCATAGGCCACGAGCGGATCATAGGGCAGGAAATCAAAATGAAGGTCATCGAAGATCACCGGTGCGATCAGGTTTCCGCTCGAACTGACCGACACGATGCGGGCACCATTCGCCGCCGCGAGCGCGCGGTGCAAACCGAGGGTGAGCGCGAAATGCCCAAGGAAGTTGGTGGCGAACTGCATCTCCCAGCCTTCCGGGGTGCGTTCCAGGCTGGGTAGAGCCATGATGCCGGCATTGTTCACCAGGATGTGCAGGGGGCCTTCCCATTCGGCCACAAACGTGCGGAGGCTCCCTTGATCGGACAAGTCGAGACGGCGGACCCGAACAGCGGCATTGCCTGTCGACGACCGGATTCCGGCAGCCGTTTCCTCACCCGCTTCTACGTTTCGCACTCCCAACGTGACCTCGGCTCCGGCTCCCGCCAAAGCTCGCGCGGTCTCGATCCCAATGCCGGAGGACGCGCCCGTCACGACAACGCGCTTTCCCGCCAGGTTGACATCGGCCACGACCTCAGCAGCGGTCGAGCCAAATCCAAAAGGTGTTGTAACGAGCGTCATTGTTGATTCCTCTGTGTGGTGGGTACGGCGCTTTTGATCAGCCGAAGCCTGGTGCATAGCTAAATCCCTCCCACTCATGCGATAAGCAGGATAAGTTCGCATGAGGCGATGCAGGAAATCGAACAATGCCGCGCACTGGTCTGGTCGAGCTGAATGCTGTTGTCGCGGTCGCCTCCCATCGCAGCTTCCGGGCTGCGGCGACGGAGCTTGGGATGTCGCCGTCGGCTCTGAGCCACGCCATTGCGGCGTTGGAGCAGCGGATGGGTGTCCGGCTGTTCAATCGTACGACCCGGAGTGTGTCGCTCACGGAGGCCGGTGAACAGTTCCTGGCCAAGGTCGGGCCGGCACTGCGCGAGATCGCGGAAGCCATCGACGCGACAAACGTGTTTCGGGACAGCCCCGCCGGCACCCTGCGGCTCAACATGTCGGAAGGAGCCGCCCGGCAGCTCCTGACCCCTATCGTGCTCGAGTTCATGCGGCGTTACCCGCAGATGCACGTCGACCTCGTGACCCAGGGCCGTCTGGTCGACATCGTCGCCGAGGGGTTCGACGCCGGGATCCGCTTGGCTGAGGCAGTGCCGCAGGACATGATCGCGATTCCCTGTGGGCCGGAGCAGCGATATGCCGTGGTCGGATCCCCAGTCTACTTCGACAGCCACGCACGTCCAAAAACGCCTGGGGATCTTGTCGCGCACGAATGCATCCGTGGCCGCCTGCCGAGCGGTGCTATGCTCAAGTGGGAGTTTGAGAAGCGGGGCGAACAGATGGTGGTTGACGTGAAAGGGGCGCTCACCCTCGATCATTACGAGCTCTGGATCGAAGCCGCCCGGGAAGGTGCCGGGTTGGCTTATGTCAACGAATGGTCCGTATCCCATGAGATTTCGTCAGGGCGACTGATCCGAGTCCTTGAGGACTGGACGCCGCCGTTCCCTGGCCTTTCGCTCTATTACCCAGGTCACCGGCACGTGCCGGCCGGCTTACGGGCGTTCATCGGAATCATCAGGGAGGCTGTCTCACGACGTTGATCGGTCCTCTCCCTGCAACCCGGAAGCTACCCAGGTCAGGAAGCGCCAGCGAGCCCGGTTGCAGAGGAATGCCGCGCGGGTGCTACCCTCATTGGTTGCAGCCAAGTCCCTGCTTGGTCAGTCAGGAACGCTCCAGGTCTGACCGGTGGTCACGGCTGCTGAACGGAACCACACGATCGGATGCGGCGCCTTGCGGAACCGCTGTTCTTGCACAACGCCATCTGTGAGGCGTCTCACCCACGAGCCGCCTGAAGACGGTTGTGAAGTGCGACTGGCTCTGGAACCCAGAGTTCATGGCGACGTCGACGAGCGGAACGTCCGGGTTGAGCATCAGAGATTTGGCCAACTCGATCCTTTTGCCAAGCACGTAGTCATGCGGACGCCGGCCCATAGCGGCCTTGAACTGCTTGGCGAAATGCATCCGGCTCAGGCCGGCCGCCAAGGCGAGTTCCGGAAGGGTGATGTTCCTGTGCAGATGCTCACGAATATACCGGTCCACGCGGCTCAAACGCCATTTTGAGAGCCCTTTCCCACCAAGGTCTGTTGATGGATGCGCGGCATTGTCGTGAGATCGGGTCTCTGAAGACCCAAGCACCATCTGGATCGCATCAGCCAGGATCGCCTTCAGCGTGCAATCCGATGCATGGGCTTGCTCCAGGGCGAGCGTCAATTGCCTGAGAAGTTTCTCCCCTATGGGTCCGGCGATCGGCGGCTCCGCTTCCAGCGGTAGAGCCTCCGACCTTTGCGCCCCGTAATGTCGGACTGAGAGGGACTCGGTCTGCGCGCGCTGACTCACAAGCATCGAAACGTCTCCTTCGTAGCGGATCGTCTTGGGCCCGAGGACCTGACGTTAGCTCCGACGAAGCGGTCGATCTGTTACTCTGGAGGACGCGTCTGTTAGCAATAGGCGCAATCGGCCTTATACCTAGGTATTGGTCATGATGCAGCCAGATCTTCGCCAGGCGCTTTGCCGGGTCCGGCGTGCTTAGCCACAATGCGCTGGAGCCCCAGAGTGTAGGCTTCAAGCGCAAAGACATCATGATCAGTGAGGGTCCAGGGACCGCGATTGATACACTCAGCCGTATGACCTCGCACGGCGGCGTGGCAATGGCCAATCGCTGCGGTGGCCAGTTGCCAGCGTTACGCTACCGGAAGGAAGGCTGCTCCCATGAGAGCAGGTCAGATGCGCACGGGCGCTGCCTTGGTAAACTCGGCACGAGTGGTCGGGCGGCCGTCGATCGACTCGACGATGCTTTTTGAGCGCTCTAAGGACTCCATAAGGGACTTTGGGCCAGCAAAGGGCCGGCCGCCGATGTGCCAGCCATCCGGATGCAACTCTTCAATCAAGACCCACACGACTTCACGGAAGGCCTCGGACCCCTCAAAGCGGACCATGACGTCGGTCAGAGCCTTGGCCATCTCATGTTTTTCCTCGGTTGAAAAGACGCCCTCGACGAGCTTCACATTCACGAAAGGCATGGGATCCATCCTTGCTTTGGGGGTTGCCTGCTCAATTCTGTCAGGTTGGTGCTGCGAGAGCGTCAGCGATGACGGTTTCCGCTGACGCGAGTCGCTCGGCCATGCCTCTCGGCAGGCCATGCTTGCCCTCGAGCGCTGTTGACGGATTGTAGGTCACGTAAACCCTCCCTTGCCGGTCCTCTCGAACCAGAACGCGGAGGGGGAGTTCGAGGGCGAAGTCCGGCGCTGCGAGCATCAGCGGTGTCCCTCCTTTTGGGTTGCCATACACGACGACGGTCGTTGGAGGCAGGTCTAGTCCGACCGAGCGGGCAGCCGCACGATGGTCGATTGTCACAAATACCCTCAGGTTTTTGCTCTCAAGCGTTGATTGCAACCGGATCAGAGTGTCGGCGAATGAATAAGGGCTTTCGAGTCTCACGGCATCCTCCGCAGGGCTCCGCCGATCGAAGAGCAGTTCAGCACCACAGCCGTCGTCAGGGGCTTGATTCCGACCGCAGTCAGGGCTGTTCGAGGCACCGGATTGCTCCCAGCCCATGATTCTGAACTGAGCCTTTGAGGTGCCTCGAGTCATCCGCGGACCTGCAATAGCGGCATGATTGCATGCCTTAGCCGGGAGCGTCTTGCCGCAACGCATTGGTTTTGCGAATTTGCACGCCCAAGCACCCGCCGCTTACTGGAGAGCATCTCGTCGGTGTCGAAGAGCTATAAAGGCCGCTAAACGGCGGCCTTTCGAATCCATAGCGGTCGGTTTCGAATCTCACTTGTCCGCGATATTGACGATCAGCTTGCCGCTTGCGTCGCGATCTCGAATGGCCTGATAGGCTTCACCCACCGATTCCAGGGTGAAGTGGCGTTGATCGACACGGGGGGCGAGCTTGCCTGCCTCTGCCAATTGGGTTGCCTGACGCATGATCTCACCATGATGACTTCTTCCTTCGCCGGTCAGCAGAGGAAGCAATGTGAACACGCCGGAATAGGTTGCAGCACGAAAGGACAGCGGAGCCAAGGAATGCGTACCCCATCCCAGAATGCTCACAACATGTCCGAACCGGCGGATGGCTTGGAAGGATGCATCCAGCGTGGAACCGCCCACGGTATCCAGAATGATATCGAAGCCTTTCCCGTTCGTGTATGCGGCGACGTAGTCCTCGACGGACATCGCATGATAGTTGATTGGGACAGCCCCGAGTTGCTCGATGTAGGGACTGTTGGCTCCAGAATCTGTTGCGAACACCTCGGCACCGCGAGCATGAGCAATCTGGACCGCGATATGACCAACGCCGCCAGCACCTCCCTGAATCAGAACTTTCTGCCCGGCCTGCACGTTGGCCCGGTCGACAAGCCCCTCCCACGCCGTGATGAAGATCAACGGCAACGCTGCGGCTTCCCGCATAGTCAGGTTCGCAGGCTTGGGCGCAAGCAGGTCAGCATCAACCGCCGCAAATTCCGCAAGCGACCCTTGGTGGCCGCCGACACCGCCGGTCATGCCATAAACTTCGTCACCCCGTCGGAATTCAGTAACACCGGGACCAACCGCCTCGACGACACCCGCGAGGTCGATCCCCAGTATGGCCGGCAACGGGTGGCGGGCGTGAGCGGCTTGGCCCGCATGAATTTTGGTATCGAGCGGATTGACACCGCTGGCCATAATCCGAACGAGAACCTGGCCGGCTCTTGGTTCTGGACGGGCGACGGCCTCCACACGGAAAGAAGCCCCATGGGTATCGAGTACCGCGGCCGTCATCACGTTTGCTGTGGACATGAATTGCTCCTTCTGCTTTCCGGCCACAAGGTGAGCGCAATGTTCTTGTTTGGAAACCGACAATGATGCACGCGATTCATTCATAAATGAATGAGCAGGAGAGCGCCCGTGGAGTGGAGCGACCTACGCATCTTTCTGGCCATTGCCCGCGAGGGTACTCTCGGGGCAGCGGCGCGTAAGCTCGGGCAGAGCCAGCCAACGATGGGCAGGCGACTGCGTGCACTGGAGCTGGATGTCGGCCACACGCTGTTTCAACGCACAGGTGACGGCTTCATCCTAACGGATGAGGGTAGTGCGATGCTCTCTCACGCCGAACGGATCGAGGAAGAGGTGCTGGCCATCCAGCGCCAGCTTTCAGGTCAGGATCAGCAGCTCGAAGGCGCCATCCGCGTCTCGTCCTCGGACTGGTTCGGGACCCATATGCTGACACCGATCCTGGCCCAGTTCGCCCGCTTGCACCCACGTGTTGTCGTCGAGTTAGTGACGAGCGCACAACACCTCAGCTTAGTGCGGCGGGATGCCGACATGGCATTCCGGATCCGGCCATTCGATGATCCGGATGTTATCTCCCGCCGCCTCCTGCGCATTCCGTATGGTGCCTATATCAAATCGGGCTTGGAGCACCCACGTGCTGGCGACGGGATCGGCACGCCACTGATCACCATGGATTCAGCGTTAGCGACCCTGCCGGATGCGGTCTGGTTAAAGCGAATGCTTCCGAATGCTCACATCGTCTCACGGAGCAACAACAGGGACGTGCAGGGGCAGATGTGCGTCCATGGCGCTGGTGTCGCCGTCCTGCCGCGACCATTGGGGGATGCGCTCCACGGAGTGGAGCGCATCGACCTCGGTGAAGAGCCTCCCGACCGCGACACCTGGGTTGGCTACCACCGGGACATGAGACGGTTAGCCCGGCTCCGGGCACTTCTCGATCTCGTCATCGAAAAGCTGGCCGACACGAGTACCAGAGGCTAGTGCCTCGTTCAGATTCGGTTTCTCACATGACGACGAGCGGTCTTAGGGCTTGTGCTGATCGCCGCTCCTGTGGATTTGGCCAAGGCGGGTGCTGCGTACGCCCAAGCCAAGCGAGCCGAGCCCGAGAAAACTGCACCTGAGAAAAGTCTGTACAAACGGTTCGGGGTGTCTTCGCCATCGCGGCGGCGCTAGATCACTTCAGCGACGCCGTTGTAAAGAACCCCATCGTCGGCCAGAGAAGTCCAAGGACCCGAAGTTGCGGGAATGGCACACGAAGCACCTGGATCGGCTGCCCGGCCCCAAGTTCATGCGGACGCTGTGGGTCTGCAACGCTGCAGGTGGGCCGTCCTAGTTCACGGCCACCAAGCCGGCGCGAAACTGCTCGGCCTGGGGAGGCGCGCCGCAACCTCCAGATCTCCCCCGCAGAATTCGATGATGTGGCTGCTGAACTCGAAGGGACCCTGGACGTCCTCAAGGTCCCGAAACGCGAGAAGGCTGAGGTCCCAGTTGCCTTCGCCGCTATAAGAACGAGGTCACGGCTGGTTACGTCCGACGCTGAATCAGGCTCGCGGCCCGCCGATACGGGCTAAAGTTCAACATGATGTTCTCCTCATGTGAAGCGGTAGTGCCTAGCTTAAGGAGCGGAGCCGGCCGTATGTTGGTCCTGCTCCTGATCGAGGAGCAGGGTTTTGATGTCAGTGAGCACCAGATCCGGGTCGAGGAAGTCCAGGCTGTAGATGTTGCGGATCTGGCCCGAGGCATCGATCAGGAAGGCGCGGAAAATGTGGTACAGCGGCCCGCCCGCTGCGTCGGGATTGGGCTTAGCGCTGACAACTTGCCCGTAGGCGGCGAGCACAGGCGCGAGTGCCGAGTGGTCGGGGGCCGTGAGGAAGAGCCATTCGGGAGCACCAGTTTCATCGGACCGCCAAGCCGCCGCATACTCAGCAAGGACGCTTGGTGTATCAAGGTCTGGATCAAAGCTCATCGAGACCAGATGCATACGCTGGGCCAACCGTGCGTCCTTGGCTGCGAGGTCTTGCAGAAGAGACAACTGCAATGCCGCGGTCGGGCAGACGTCCCCGCAGCGCGTGTACATGAAAGCCAGGACGGTGATCCGCCCCTGAAGGAGGTCGGTCAGATCATGTTCTCGCCCCGTCTCATCCAGGACACTCCCCCCGGCCGCGGGTCGGATGGCCGGAAGCCGGTAGCTTCCAGGCTTCGGCAATGCAAAGGCGTAGCCGGTGCTCGGGCCGGTCGGCTGCCCCACGTCGGGGGCGCGCTCGTGCCGATCATGGGCTGGGGCTGTAAACGACGCTCCGCAGAGCAGGGCGGCCAGAATGAGACGGATGATGGCAAGGCTCGACATCGGATTCCTCCCGGATTCCTCCCCTCGCGGGGAACAGGCGGGAGCCCTCGGGCGCCCGCCTGGGGATCGTCAGCTCGCGTAGAGCTTCGAGGAGCCGAACGTCATCATGTGCGGGCGCCCCAATCCCTCGTGCATGAAATCGACCTCGAAGCGCGGCGCCAGCTCCTTTCCGTCCCAGGTGTAGGCCTTCAGGAACTGTTCGCCGTCAGCGCCCGTCTTGTCCCAGTTTGAGAGAAGCGAGCTGGTGTAATAGAGGCGCTTTCCGTCCCAGCTCTGCGAGACCATGTTGACCCCTCCGCCAATCTTCCTCTCGTAGATCTGCTTCGGCTTGTGGGGGTCAGAGACGTCAAAGACCCGGGTCATGCCGTCCATGAAGCTGTCGACGAACAGCGTCCTGTCGTCGGCGCTCAGGCTGATGTCAACGGGAACCGGCAGCTTGGCCGGATCGCCCACGTCCGCCACGGCTTCCGCCTTCCAGTCGCCGTCCGCGTCCTCGTAGACGAGCCACAGCTTAGAGGTGAGAGCCGTCGAGGTGAAGGCGTAGTTGTTATGAGGGCCCCAGGCCCAGCGGATCTCCAGCGGCGCGCCCGGAACGTTGAACACCTTCTTCGGCGTGCGGGCATGGAAGTCCCACAGAACCATGGTCTGACCGAAGTGCTTCATCGCCTCCTCATCCTTCACCACCTCGCCGAGGGGGCGCATGTAGTTGCTGAAGCCAGTAAAGGACGAGGTGAGCATGACGTTCTTGCGCGGAAGGACCCGAGCGTCGTAGCCGTAGCCGTCGGCAACCCTCTCGACGACCGCGCCTTGGGTATTCTCTGCAGTCGGTAGCCAGTGCGTGGTGATATACTGCCCGTCATTGGTGTACTCGACCAGTCCGGTACGCCCGTCGTGGTTCTTGTTCGACAGCCCCGGGATCAGCATGCGCCCCGGCAGGGCATAGGCGCCATGCGCGCCGACTACGCCCCCGCTCTTTTCAACGAAGTCGTCAATCGTCTTGACCAGCTTCGGATTGGCCGGGTCCGTCGCCACGTCAAAGATGTGGATCTTGCTGTCGGCCAAGCCTGCAACCCAGAAGTAGCGGCGGTCGTCCGTCAGCCCGCCGTGGTGGGCCTCGCCGCGCCCGCCGACCGAGTCCGAGTCGATCACCTTGCCGAAGGTCGGCGAGTCCTTGCGGACGTCGACGGTGACCACCTTGTCCTGCCCGTCGCCGACCCCCTCGACCCCGAGGGTCCAGACATAGACGAATTCCTCCTCGCCGGCGATCTTGGCCATGTACGGAGACTGGCAGGTCTCGTCAGCTTGAACTGGCTGACCGGCGAGCCATGCCCAGACGAGGGCGGCCGTACTCAGCAGAACCCGACGCATCCGGTTTCGCCGGACCGATAATGGTAACGACAGAACCAAGATCCTCGTCATCGCTCCCTCCTCAATATGGATGGTCGGTTGCACGCACGGGGTCGTGTGATCCCAAGCGCTCTATGCCGACGAGCAGGCCGTAGTGTGCCGCTCACCAGAATATTATGCGAGAAGTGGTCGGACATTGAGGCAGCCGGTGAGATGCTCCTGGGGCATGCATGGGAGCGCCTTTCTACTGCTCCGCTTCTCAAGTCGATCCGATCAACTCGGCTTTGTATTATGGGCTCTTACCCGTTGCTGAGCGGTGCGCTTGATCACACCTTAGGAGCGGGCGTAGGATTTGTACGCAACCTCTCGAGGTCTGTGCATGGTTCAGACGGCCATGTTCCTGCTGCCGGATACCGACATGAAGACCTTGAGGCGCCTGTCCTCCGCGCTCGCTAGAGCAAGGGTCAGCCAATGCGATCATGCGTTGATGAAAATTCATCTGCTCGCGAACGTCCAGAGTGGGTGAAACCTTCACCATCCAGCAGCTCAACGAATGTCGGCCCTTGAGCGTTGAAGCGAACCCGGCGCTGACGTCTCAAGAGTGCCATGTGTGGACGGCTCGCCGTTGGCAAGGGACCTGTTGAACGTTTCTGCCAGACTGGTCGGTGCGGCTGTGTGTTTGAGCTGCTGGTGCGGTATGCATGACCGCTGGCCGTTATGTCTGTAATACCGTCACCCACCTTGAGCAGCATGGCATCCATGATAGGGGATTATGGAGGCTCCAGGAGCTCGTTGCAGGCAAGGCCGTCAACGACGGGGGCGCAGCTCCGACGATATCCGAATTGTGCGATCGGGCGCCAGAGCTCCGCGCCGGATCGAGGAGCCGAGGGCAAGGAAAAGTTGCACTCCAGCGTGGCAGATCTCTGGCGTCGTGCCGCCCCTGGCTCCATAATCGCTGAAATACGACGGCTGCTGGCCTGGGGATCTCGATGATCTATTCGCCCTCCGCTTTAACGCGCCATGACGTGATGCCAGCGTTGCGGGCCCCGCAGCTCTTCGGCGAAACCGGCTGAGGCGCATGGAACATGGCCGGGAAGCATCTCCGATTCCAGGGTCTGTTTCAGAAATACTTCTTCGTGTTGTTTCTGGCCGTAGTCATCCCGCTTGCAACCAATGGCATCAGTGAGGCTTGGCTCGGCTATCGCGATCAACGAACGAGGCTCGAGCAGCTTCTGGGTGTCGAAGCGAGGTCAGCGGGAGCCAAGATCCAGGGCTTCGTCGACGGCCTTACCAATCAGCTGGGCTGGCTGGTTCAACTCCCCTGGACTGAAGAACCAGACGAGAGGCGGCGCATCGACTCCCTGCGTCTGCTGCGACAGGTGCCGGCTATCGTCAGCCTCACCCTGCTCGACGGCAATGGCCGGGAACGTCTGTATATATCACGTATAGGCCTGAACCGGAATGAGAGCCGGGTGAACCGCTCCGCCGATGTGGCGGTTGCAGGAGCCCGATCGGCCGGGATCTGGTACAGCAAGGTGAATTATTATCGGGACTCAGAGCCCTATATGACGATCGCGATGTCCGGCAACCGGCCCTCCGTCGGCCTGGTTGTCGCCGAGGTGAACCTAAAGCTGATCTGGGATGTGATCGCGGCTATCAAGTTCGGACAGACGGGCCACGCCTTCGTGCTCGATGAACAGGGGCGGCTCGTGGCCCATCCGGACATCAGTCTTATGCTGCGGGGTACCGATGAGACCACGATCGCGCCTTTTCGAGAGATCCTTGAGGCTGCCAGGCGGACCGGCCCGGACGTGGCGACGAGTCGGAATGCAGAAGGCACCGACGTTGCGGTCGCCGCTGCACCCGTAACCGGGCCAGATTGGACCGTTGTGGTCGAGCAGCCTCTCTCCGAAGCCTTCAAACCGATTTATGCAGCACTGTGGAGGACGGGCTGGCTTCTTATCGCCGGTGCCGCTTTCGCGGGCCTGCTAGCCTATGTGCTGGCCAGCCGGATGACCCAACCGATACATCTGCTCGAGAAAGGCACCGAGCGCATCGGTGCCGGACAGTTCAGCCACCGGATCGACATTGGGACAGGAGACGAACTTCAGCGGCTTGCCGAAAGCTTCAACGCAATGGCGGCGGGACTCGCAGAGTCGCAGGAACGTCAGGAGCGGATTGCCAAACTCAAGCGGTTTTTGGCGCCTCAGGTGGCGGAACTGGTTGACCGCACAGGCGACGACGACGTGCTGGAAGGCCGACGCACCGAAGTGGTAACCGTCTTCTGCGATTTGAGGGGCTTCACGGCATTTTCGGCAAGAGCGACTCCCGAAGAAGTGATGTACGTCCTGTCGGAGTACTATGATGCTTTGGGCCGGATCATCACAAGGTATGCGGCCACTCTCACCAGCTTTTCGGGCGATGGCCTGATGTTGCTGATCAACGCCCCTGTTTCCGTCGACGAGCCGGCCCTGCGTGCTGTCGATCTCGCGGTGGATATGCAGGTGAGCGTGCAGAAGCTCATCGTCGGCTGGCAAGAGCGAGGCTACCGGATCGGATTCGGGATGGGACTTGCCATGGGACCGGCCACGGTCGGGCGGATTGGTTATGAGAGCCGGTTTGACTATACGGCCATCGGCAGCGTCGTAAATCTCGCCGCCCGCTTGTGCGCGTCGGCCCTGGATCGCGAGATCCTCGCGGATGCGACGGTTGCGGAAGCGGTTAGGGACAGGCGCCATGTGCAACCGGTCGGCATGCGTCTGATCAAGGGATACGACAAAGAGTTCCTAGTGTACCGTGTGGCTGTCGCCGAGCGGCCTGAGGCGTCTTGATCTCTCCTACCCAAGGTCGCTCAAACTGGTTTGTTGACACTGGTGTTGGGGCTATAATGGCGCCAAGTCGTCGGATGCCCCTGAACACGCAGGATGACTGAATGACAGCGCCTGGAGCAAAATCCTATCTAGCCTATGTCCGCTACCTTCACACCCGGAGGCCGGTGCGGTGAGACGGCGGGACGCCCTCGCATGGCTCGGCAGCGCGGCGGCATGGACGCTTCCGGTGCGTGCGCAATCACCAGCCATACCTGTTATAGGCTATCTGGCGCCGGAATCGCCTGGACCGTTCGACAGTCGCCTCAAGGCATTCCGGCAAGGCCTTGCCGATGCCGGCTATGTCGAGGGCCGCAATGTAGAAATCGAGTACCGATGGGCGGAAGGCCGGTACGACCGGTTGCCCGCACTGGCGGCCGATCTTGCCAGCAGACAGGTCGCCGTCCTCGTCGCGTCCGGCGGCGCCCCTGCCGCGCTCGCTGCGAAAGCCGCGACGAAGTCGATCACCATCATCTTTGAAATGGGAGGTGACCCTGTCGCGCTTGGCGTGGTCGACAGCCTGTCGCGGCCGGGAGGCAATCTCACAGGCGTGTCGAGTTTGAGCGTGGAAGTATCACGCAAGAGGCTGGAATTCATGCATGACCTGCGTCCTGCTGTGTCGTCCTTCGGCGTTGCCGTCAATCCGACCAGCCCAACCTCAGGATCACAGGTGCGTAACCTCCAGACGGCGGCCGAGGCTCTCGGCGTTCGGCTCCATGTCATGAATGCCAGCACCGAAGGCGAGTTCGAAGCGATATTCCTGGCCGCCACCCGAGAACAGGCAGGAGGGATCGTCTTCACATCGGATCCCTACTTCGCCTTCCGAAGCACTCAGCTTGCCGATCTGTGCTTCCGCTATTCCATGCCCGCCGTCACGCAGTCCCGCGACTTTCCCATGGCAGGCGGCCTGATGAGTTATGGCGGCGACTTCGCGCAATCCCACCATCGTGCCGGCAGCTATGCCGGGCAGGTACTGAACGGCGAAAAACCGTCCAATTTACCGGTGCAGCTCGTGACGAAGGTCGAGTTGGCGATCAATCTCAAAACCGCAACCGCACTCAGCATCGCAGTCCCGTCGTCTCTGATCAGCGGGGCCGATACAGTCATTGAATGACGTCCCTCTTCGATTTCCAGCTGACGCTTTGGGGGTGACTGCGCGCATTGCGATGCAGCCTCACGGACAGGTTTCCCAGGATCCTTACTAATGGAGTCTCAAGCAGGTCGACCTGAGCGCTCGAGCGGGATCGCGTTAAGGTCGCCGCTCAAGGCGATCCTGGAGATAAGAATAAGTTCTTGCCTCTATTCACTTGCCAGTAGTGGCCGAAATTTGCGACCGTCAGCTCCGGGTCAGATTCAGAAATTGCCTGATTGATCTGGAATGTGCGATTTGGGCGTCCCAAGCTGACCTTCGATTTTCCTAAGCTTGATGTCCGCCACGCAATTTTCGTTTGTGGAATGGTCGAGGCAATTTTTACTAATGTCCAGCGTGTCACCTCCATGCATAAGTTCGTCCCAAGTTCTGGCAATCGCCCGTTATGACACCTCTCCATCGATTATCGGCGGCGGCGAGGGTTGGCGGTAAACCAGATATCGGCAGAGATACCTGCGCCGCCTGGATCTGCGCCATCTTGCTAGCGAATTCGCGGATCGAGTCGATCAGCTGATTGCGACGGCGCAGCTCGGCGTCATCGACCGCGTTGGTTTCCTGCTGCATCTTGTAATCAAATATCCAGACCCGGCGCTCGCCTTCCGGGGCGGTCATCATCGCTCGAGCGTCAGTTTCGAAATCACTATCAGCTTGCTCGCCAGGTTGATGCGCCGGGACAGCGTCATCACCTGCGTCTGCTCGATAATCCTGCCGCTTGCGTCCTTAACGTCATGCTCCAAGGGCCTAGTGACAAGGCGCGTAGGCTCACCGCGCAGCAGCCTAAAAGCATCCTGGCGCAGCTCGTAGATGCCGTCCCGTGCGGTCTGATGCGCTATGATCAGCGAGGCGCGGTCACCTGCAATTCGGTCGATGGTCGCATTTCGAGTCGCAGTATCGATCGCACGTCGCACCACCTGCACCTTACCACGTGTTGAAGCGGCTATGGCTTCTTGCAAAATTGGGGCTTTCACCTACCGATGCGTCTGGCGGCGTTATCGATGGCCTTGCGGGAGACGCCATACTTCTTGGAAAGCGGACTAACCGAGACGCCGGCGCACCATTGCTCGCCAAGCTCCTGCCATTGCTGCTCTGTGAGTTTAGCCTTAGCCATAGCGCGTTTCGCTATCCCTTCTGACTGACCTTTCTAAGTCGTAGGTTTGCAAATCTACCTGGGAGTGCGACTGGAGCGGAAGCGGCAAGTTTAGCCATGGCGCGTAAGGCCAAGGGTAGGTCTTCCGATCTACGCATTAGTTAACGTATCAGGGCGGATCCGCGCTAGCCCTATGTCGCGGGAGGAAGCAACAAGTAATCGCCGAATTCGATCAGTTGCCGCCCAGCCTTATCCTTCGCCAGGCTGGTGTATGAAGGGGCTGCTGGGATAAGTCCCAAGGCGTGGTGTAGCTCGACGGGAGCCCAGAGGTCGGTCCTCGCGCCCTCAATAGCGCCGTAGCGGGCCGGGCGCTGGGCGGGTGGTCATCGGCGATTTCCGGTTAGGGTTGGGTTGCGACATCCAGCTGCACCCGTGAGACCCCCCGATGACCAATCCCATGATGGACCTCAAGAGCCTGGTCGAGAAGACCCCTGACGCCGATCTGCTGCGCGAGATGATCAGCTTTGCGGCCGAACACCTGATGGAGTTGGAGGTCGGCACCCTCACCGGCGCTGCCTATGGCGAGAAGAGCCCGGAGTGCCTCGCCCAGCGCAACGGCTACCGTGAGCGCAACTGGCATACCCGCGCCGGCACGGTCGAACTGCGCATCCCCAAGCTGCGCACCAGTTCCTACTTCCCGGGCTTTCTCGAGCCGCGCCGCATGGCCGAGAAGGCGCTCACCACCGTGATCCAGGAGGGCTACATCCAGGGTATCTCGACCCGCTCGGTCGATGATCTCGTCAAGGCACTCTGCATGACCGGCATTTCTAAAAGTCAGGTCAGCCGCTTGTACGAGGAGATCGATGAGCGCGTGAACGCCTTCCTGGAGCGGCCGATCGAGGGCGAGTGGCCCTACCTGTGGATCGATGCCACCTACGTGAAGGTGCGCCAGAACGGCCGCATCGTGTCGGTGGCGGTGATTGTGGCGGTGGGCGTCAACAGCGACGGCCGGCGTGAGGTGCTGGGCCTGGACATCGGCCCTTCGGAGGCGGAAACCTTCTGGACCGCGCTTCTGCGAACGCTCACCCGGCGCGGCTTGCGCGGTGTGAAGCTGGTGATCTCGGACGCCGATGAAGAGATCAAGGCCGCCGTGCCCAAGGTGCTGAGCGCTACCTGGCAGAGGTGCCGGGTGCACTTCATAAGGAATGCCCTGGCGCATGCAGGCAAGAGCGGCCGGCGGGTGGTGTCAGCCTTCATGGCCACGGCTTTTGCCCAGAACACGCCCGAGGCGGCTCGACAGCAGTGGCGGCAAGTCGCTGACCAACTCCGCCTCAAGTTGCCGAAGCTGTCAGCCCTGATGGATGAAGCCGAGACGGATGTGCTGGCCTACATGGGCTTTCCGCCGCCGCACCGGACCACGCGGCATTCAACCAACCCGCTCAAGCGACTCAACGGCGAGATCAAGCGCCGCACGGACGTGCTGGGCATCTTCCCGAACGAGGCGGCGATCCGGCGGCTGGTGGGCGCGATCCTGCTGGAGCAGAACGACGAAGGGGCGGTGCAGCGGGCGCGCTATCTGACGCTGGAAACCGTGGCGCCGATGAGCGATGATCTGCTGGTCAGCTTGCCTGCCGTGGCGATCTGATCATCCCGGCTCTGGCCGGTGATCGTGGTGATCCGCCGTCAGTTACACCACGCTAAGGGACACGATCCGCTCGACGCCGGCCATCATCTCGCCGACCGTATCCTCGCCCCAGAGCCCGTTGCCGCCACCTCCAGCAGAATGCTCGGAACGCTGCCCGCGGCCGCTACCCAAACCGGTTCAGGGAACCGCCTTTGGGACTCGAACTCCTGATCCGGGCAACTTCAGCGGCAAGCCGTCACATCTCTTAGCGCCATGGTGCAATCTGGCATCCGCCGAACGCATTCAGGCGAGCTCAGCCCATCGCGCTGTGGCGTCGCATCGTTGAGCCAAGTCCGGCATTAAGGCGTAAACCCACTCCACCCACACCTCTCTGGAACTCAGCCCATGGCCCACTGACCTAACCCAACGGCATGTCACGCTTGACTGGACAAGCGTGGTATGTATTTTGGTCTGACCAAGGTAAAAGGAATGACCGGTGATCTTGAAATCACGCGGCTTAGGGAGAGTGGCGGCAAAGGGTTCGAGAAAGTTTTCGCCTTCCTGCGCGAACGCTTGCTCGCAGGCTCATTGCGACCGGGCGACCGGCTCATCCCTGAACGCGATCTCGCTGCGCAGCTCGGCGTCAGCCGACCGATCCTGCGTGAGGCTTTGCGTGCCCTGACCGTGCTCGGGGTCGTCGAGATCCGCGACCGTGTCGGTACGATCGTCCGCCGTCCCGACCTTTCCGTTCTCAACGATTTCTTCACCTTCGCCTTCGCGCAGCAATCGGAGGTCATCGATGACGTGATGCAGGCGCGCATCGCCATCGAATGCCAGGCCGTCCGATTGGCCGCCGAGCGTGCCACCGTCTCCGATTTCGAGAAGCTTCAGCTCGCCCTCACTCGGATCGCCGAGACAATCGACGACGCAGATGCTGGCAGCGCGGCAGATTTCGAGTTCCATCGCGCGGTCGTCACGGCAGGAAAGTCCGAGACGCTCATCGTCCTTCACGATTCCATGTCGGGTATCCTGATGCGCTCGCATCGGACGCGGCGAGAGTTGCTCCAGGTCTTCGACACGATGAAGACCTACCTGATCGAGGATCACCGCCGCATCTTCGATGCGATCGTGGCGCGCGATCCGGAACATGCGGAAAAAGTCATGCGCGAGCATTTCGCGATAGGTGACGATTTCCGCCGTCGCGCAGCCATCGGCAAGACGCAAAGCGCCTCGTGACGGAACAACGATAAGGGAGAGACGCCGTGACGGAGAACAACGTCCGCAAAGGAACAGTCGGCTTTGTCGGCCTGGGCACCATGGGGCGGGAGATGGCCCTCAACCTGCTCAAGGTAGGCTACACGGTCCATGCCTACGACGTCCGGAAGGAAGCCGTGGACGATCTTCTCCGCCATGGTGTCATCGGCGCCGAAAGCTTGGCGGATGCTACGACCGATGCGGACATCGTCATTTCCATGCTTCCCGACACGCCGCAGGTCGAAGAAGTCGTCTATGGCGAAGAAGGCCTTCTGGCGTTGCCACCGCGCGGGTGTCTCTTCGTCGACATGAGCACGATCTCGCCCGTCGCAGTCCGGCGCATGCATGCCGATCTTCAGTCCAAAGGCATTGCCTTCCTCGATGCGCCCGTGTCCGGTGGCCCGGTCGGCGCGAAGAGCGCTTCTCTTTCGATCATGGCCGGCGGCGACAAAGACGCCTTCTGGTCGGCCGAGCCGTATTTCCGTGCCATGGGCACGACGATCACCCATGTGGGCGAGGCGGGAGCCGGTCAGACGGTCAAGCTCTGCAATCAGCTCGTCTGCGCCATGAACATCCAGGCCATTTGCGAGGCGCTGGCGCTCGGCCGCGCCTCCGGCGTGGACCTCGACACGCTCCGCACCGTGCTCCTCGGCGGTTCGGCCGCATCCTGGATGCTCGACAAGCTCGGCCCCGCGATGATCGCCGGCGATGCCTCCGCGGGCTTTCGCATCGACCTGATGCTCAAGGACCTGCGTCTCGTGCAGGAGCAGGCGCTCTCCCTGTCCGTCCCGCTGCCGGGAACCGCGCTGGTGACGAGCCAGTACGTCGAGGCGCGCGCACATGGCGAAGGCACGAACGGCAACCAGGCTCTCTTCCGCGTCTATGACCGGATGACGAACCAGGCGACCGGGTGACGAGGGACGCACTGGAATGAACCTCAATCTGGACTTCGCCACCATCCTTGAGCGATGGCCGGCCTTCCTCGACGGGGCGCTGCTCACCCTTCAACTCGCCTTCATCGCGACTCTGCTCGGCACGGTCATCGGCGTTCTCGGCGCCATCGGCCGGCGCAGCCATCATCCCGTCGTCTCGCGGATCTGCGGCATCTATGTCGAGGCGATCCGCAACACGCCGCTTCTGGTCCAGATCTTCCTCGTCTATTTCGGCCTTGCCAGCCTTGGGCTGAAGTTCTCCGCCTTCGCTGTTGCGGCGGCGGCTCTGACGATCAATGTCGGGGCCTACACGACCGAGATCATCCGCGCGGGCTTCGACTCGATCCCTCGTGGACAGATTGAGGCCGCGGAAGGCCTCGCCCTGTCCCGCGCGCAGATCTACTGGCACGTGGTCATGTGGCCGGCCATCGAGAAGGTGTACCCGTCGCTGACAAGCCAGTTCGTGCTGCTGATGCTGGCCTCGTCGGTCACGTCTCAGATCTCGGCCGAGGAACTGACGGCCGTCGCAAACTACGTGCAGTCCGACACCTATCGAGCCTTCGAGACCTATATTCTGGTCGCGCTCGTCTACATCGTTCTATCGCTTGTCATGCGCGCCGGGTTCTGGCTGCTCGGGCTTGTCATCTTCCCGCGTCGCAGACGCCTCGGCACCCCTTTGTGAGGAGGAGACGATGGGCGGTTCCCTGAATGCCAATCACCTGATGTTCCTCGGCTATGGAGCCTTGTGGACCATCGGCCTGTCACTCATCGGTCTGCTCGGCGGCGGCATCGCGGGCTTCATCATTGCCCTCTGCCGCATTTCTCCGAGCAGGATCGTGCGGCTTCTCAGCGCCGGCTACGTCCAGATCATCCAGGGCACGCCGCTGCTGGTCATCATGTTCCTGACCTATTTCGGCCTGCCGACGCTCGGTATCACCGTCTCTCCGCTGACGGCCGCCGGAGCTTCGCTGACGATCTATGTCGGAGCCTATCTCGGCGAGATCTGGCGTGGGAGCATCGAGTCCGTTCCGAAGCCACAATGGGAAGCGGCCGAGGGGCTGGCCCTCAGCCGTTCCCAGCGCATGGTGAAAGTCATCCTGCCGCAGGCGGTCCGGATCGCCACGCCTCCGACCGTGGGCTTCATGGTCCAGATCATCAAGAACACCTCGCTGGCCTCCGTGGTCGGCTTCGTGGAGCTCGCGCGCTCGGGACAGATCATCAACAACTCCCTATTCGAGCCTTTCCTGATCTACACCATCATCGCGGTGATCTACTTCGCCCTCTGCTATCCGATCTCGCGCATCAGCCGCCGCCTGGAGATGCGCAGCGGCCCTGCCCGCCTCTCACTCGGGACTGCCTGATATGCACCAGACACTGAACGCGACACCCCAATCGCCGGTGGTATCCCTCAAGAACGTGCACAAGAGCTTCGGTCCGCTCAAAGTGCTCGACGGCGTCAGCTTCGCGGTGGATCGCGGAGAGGTTCTCGTCCTGATCGGGCGCAGCGGCTCCGGCAAGAGCACGGCCCTTCGCTGCATCGACCGGTTCGAGAAGATCGACAGTGGCGAGATTGTCGTATGCGATCATCGGGTCAGCGATCCCAAGCTCGATCTGAGAGCTTTGCGGCAGGATGTCGGCATCGTCTTCCAGAGCTACAACCTGTTCCCTCATCTGACGATCGAGGAGAACATCACGCTCGCCCCCTGCTCCGTGAAAGGTGTCTCTAAGGCCCAGGCTAAGGAGCAGGCACGGCAGGTCCTGGCTCAGGTCGGGCTGGAAGACAAACTCCATCAGTATCCCGAACAGCTCTCCGGCGGCCAGCAACAGCGGGCGGCGATTGCCCGCTCGCTCGCCATGCAGCCCAAGGTGATGCTGTTCGACGAAGTGACGTCGGCCCTCGACCCGGAACTCACCGGAGAGGTGCTGAAGGTCATCGAGGCGCTCGCTGCGGACGGCATGACCATGGTGATGGTCACGCACGAGATGGGATTTGCCAGGGGTATCGCCAACCGGGTGGTGTTCATGCATCGCGGCAAGGTCCATGAGACCGGTCCTGCCGCGATCCTGACATCGCCCGCAACTCCGGAACTCGCCCAGTTCGTTGGCACGGGGCTTTAACGACAACGACGATCAAGGGAGAAAACGACGATGATGAAGCGCTCGCTATCCGTAGCCGTATTCGCCATGACCTGCATGGCCGCACTCGGCACCTCGGCCGCCCATGCGGATCTTCTCGACGACATCATGAAGGCGAAGAAGATCCGCATCGCGACGGACATGGCGATCCCGCCGTCCGGAATGATGGACGCCAATCTCAAGCCGACGGGCTCGGACGTTGAGACCGCTCAGCTTCTGGCGAAGGATTGGGGCCTTGAGCTCGAGTTCGTCCAGACCACGGGCGCGACCCGCATCCCGAACGTCCAGACCAACAAGGCGGACATCATCATCTCGACCCTGTCCGTCACGCCGGAGCGCGCCAAGGTCATCGACTTCACCAAGGCCTATGCGGCGCTGCAATCCGTCGTGGCCTGCCTGAAGACCGTCGAGGCTAAGGACTGGAGCGACCTGAAGGGCAAGACCATTGCGGTTTCCCGCGGCACGACCCAAGACACTGAACTGTCGAACATGAAGGATCGCAACCTGACCCTCGCTCGCTTCGACGACGACGCCACCATGGTGACGGCCGCCGTCTCCGGACAGGCGGATTGCGTCGCGACCTCGGCGACGATCGCCAACCAGATCGGCGTCAAGAATCCCTCCCGCCCGTTCGAGCCGAAGGTGCTTATCCGGACCTTCGATCTCGCCATTGGCGTGCGCAAGGGCGAGCCGGCCCTGGTCGAGAAGCTCAACGAGTGGATTTCAACCAACCTGAAGAACGGCAAGCTGAACGAGATCTACAAGAAGTTCCACGGCACCGAGCTCCCGCAGGAGATGCGGAGCTGAGGCTAGAAGAATCCGCGTGGTGCCCCGGCACCACGCGGCCTACAATCGAAAAGCAAAAGGTGATTTTCAATGCGCGTCGTAATCGGATCGGACCATGCCGGATGGCCCCTCAAGAACGCGGTGGTCGAACACGTACGCTCGCTCGGCCATGAGGTCATCGATGTCGGATCCTTCGATGACAAGCCTGTCGACTTTCCGGACATCGCCCGCGCGTTGACCCAGAAGGTGAAGTCCGGCGAGGCGGAGCGGGGCATCATGGTCTGCGGCACTGGCGTCGGCGCGTCGATCGCGGCGAACAAGGTCAAGGGCATCCGCGCGGCCGTCTGTCACGATATCCACTCGGCCCATCAATCGGTCGAGCACGACGACGTGAACGTGATGTGCATCGGGGCCAAGATCGTCGGCACCTGGCTGGCGCAGGACCTCGTCGCGTCCTATCTGGCAGCCGAATTCTCGACCGACGAGGATTGCCGCCGGCGCGTCGAAATGCTTCACGCCATGGATGCCGAAGGCTGAAGCTGGCAGCGGTCCCGGGGGTACGGGCGACGAGTTTGGTCGAACGGGTTCGCTCCCCCGGTGCCGATGGATGCGCACCCCCGACCCCAGCTTTCCACAGGCTGGGATCGGGCAGGTTCCGCGGCAGTCGATCTGCCGCGCTTTCCGTCACTCGGCGAGGTAGCGCTCCACCAAACGGGCCCACAGTGCCGCTCCCGTGGTCAGGCTACCGTCGGCGAAGTCGTATTTCGAGCTGTGCAGAATGGCGGAATCCGTGCCGTTGCCGAGCCGCAGGAAGCTGCCGGGCTTGTGCTCAAGGAAATAGGCGAAATCCTCGCTTCCCGGAATGAGGTGGCAGGTCGAAACCCGGTCCGCTCCGATCAGCTCCTCCGCGACAGTGCGGGCGAAGGCGGTCTCAGTCTCCGAATTGACGACGACCGGATACCCCCGCTCGTACTCGATCTCAGTGGTGGCGCCATAGCCGTCTACAACGGACTGCGTCAGCTTGGCGATGCGCTCCTGTAGGAGATCGCGGATCTTCGGATCGAAGGAACGCACGCTGAGCGCGAGTTTGGCATATTCGGGAATCACGTTGACGGCGCTGCCCGCGTGTATCGTCCCGACAGTGACGACGGCCGTCTGTGTCGGATCGATGTTCCGCGAAACGATCGTCTGCAACGAGACCACCAGGTTGCACGCAACCACGATAGGATCGATGGTGAGATGAGGGCGCGAGGCGTGCCCGCCTTTGCCCGTGATGGTGATATTGACGGTGTCGGAGGAAGCCATCATTGGGCCGGAGCGCAGGAGGATGTTGCCCTCCGGCGCGCCGGGATGATTGTGCAGGCCGAAGATAGCATCGAAGGGAAAGCGCTCGAAGAGCCCATCGGCGATCATGGCCTGTGCGCCGCTGAACTTGCCGGCCTCTTCGGCCGGCTGGAAGATCAGCGTGACGGTGCCGTTGAAGCGGCGCGTCCGGGCCAGATACTCGGCGGCTCCCAACAACACGGTCGTATGTCCATCATGGCCGCAGGCATGCATCTTGCCGAGGGATTGGCTCGCATAGGCCAAGCCGCTCTCTTCCACGATCGGGAGAGCGTCCATGTCGGCCCTGATGGCGATGCCCTTTCGTCCGTCGCCCGCGCTCAGGCGCGCAACGACGCCATGCCCGCCGACATTGCGGGTTACCTCATAGCCCCAACCCTCGAGCTTGTCGGCGACGAAGCGCGCCGTTTCGGCCTCCTCGAAGGAGAGTTCAGGATTGGCATGAAGATGATGGCGGATGCCGGTGAGCTCCGCTTCCATGGTCTCGAAATCCGAGACCATGGCGAAGACGTTGTCGTTGAGCATGGTATTCATCCGAATGGCAATGAAACGTTGGCCTGCAAAGGCGAAGGCCGTCGATGATCACAGGAAGCGCGACAGGAAGGCCTTCGTGCGAGGATGCTGCGGATTTCCGATCACATCGTCCGGGCTGCCCATCTCGACGATCTTGCCGCCATCCATGAACACGACCCGATCCGCCGCCTCACGGGCGAAGCCGATCTCGTGGGTGACGACGATCATGGTGAGACCCTGCTTAGCGAGGTCGCGCATCGTTGCCAGCACCTCGCCGACCAGTTCCGGGTCGAGGGCCGAAGTCGGCTCGTCGAACAGCATCAGTTTGGGCTTGATCGCCAGGGCCCGGGCGATCGCGACGCGCTGCTGCTGGCCGCCGGAAAGCTGGCGCGGATAGCTGCCGGCCTTTTCGGACAACCCGACCCGCTCCAGGAGGTTCATGGCATTTCGCGTCGCCACTTGGCGGCTTTCGCCGTGAATCCCCACGGGCGCCTCGATGATGTTCTGCAGCACCGTCATGTGCGGATAAAGATTGAACTGCTGGAACACCATGCCGATCTTCCGGCGCTGGCGGGCGATGCCGTTCGCGGAGAGCTTCTCGAGACGATCGCCGCGAAGACGGTAGCCGATCTGCTCGCCATCCACCGCGATGAATCCCTTGTTGATGGCCTCCAAGTGGTTGATGCAGCGCAGGAAGGTCGATTTTCCCGAACCGGAGGGGCCGAGGATCACGACGACCTCTCCCGGCAGGACGTCGAGGTCGATTCCCTTCAGCACTTCGAGCTGATCGAAGGATTTGTGGACGTCGCGGGCCCGGACGAGGGGCGCCAGGGTCTGGGCGGCACTCAATGGCTTGCCTCCTGTACGGCTGCACCGACGGGCGCCGGCTTGTCGGCGGTTCTGTTGCGGCGCTCGCTACGGCCGTAATAGGCCTCGATATAGCTCTGCCCGACATTGAGGACCGAAGTGATGAGCAGGTACCAGATGACCGCCACGAGCAGCATCGGAATGATTTCGAAGGTGCGGTTGTAGATCGACTGCACGGAATAGAGCAGATCGGCCATCGCGATCACGCTGACGAGAGACGTCGCCTTGATCATGCTGATCAGCTGGTTGCCGGTCGGCGGCACGATGGAGCGCATGGCTTGCGGGATGATGATCCGCCACAGGGCGCGAGCCCTCGTCATGCCGAAGGCTTCGGCGGTTTCCGTCTGGCCGCGATCCACGGAGAGGAGGCCGCCACGGATGATCTCCGCCATATAGGCTGCTTCGTTCAGAGCGAGCCCGACGATCGCGGCCGTCATCGGCGTGATGACCGAATTCGTATCCCAACTCGCGAGCGTCGGCCCGAAGGGGATGGAAATCGACAGACGCGGGAACAAGGTCGACAGGTTGTACCAGAAGATGAGCTGCACGAGCAGCGGCGTGCCCCGGAAGAACCAGATGAACAGGGAGGCGAACGAGTTCGCCAGCCCATCCTTGGACATGCGGGCGATGGCGAGCACCAGTCCGAGAACCGTGCCGATCGCCATCGCGACAACCGTGAGCCCAAGGCTGACATAGAGGCCGCTGATAACCGTCGGATCGAAGAAATGGGCGATCACGACGGGCCAGCCGAAGTTTTCGTTATGGGCGACGATCCAGGCGAAGTTCGCCGCCACGAGAAGGATGACGGCCCAGAGGATCAACCGGCCCAGGCGGAATGGAGCATGGGCCGTCGCCACGTCACGGAAGCGCGCATCGCCCAAGGGCGATGCGCTCGACAGATCAAGACGGCTCATTTCGGAAGCGCTCCACCGAGGTTGATGCCGGGCTCCTTGAGAATGTTGTTCTCAAGGCTCCACTTCTTCATGATAGCCGCGTAGGTTCCGTTGCTCATCAGGAGCTTGATGGTGTCGAGCAGCACCGGACCGAGTGGCGATCCCTTGGGCACGACGGCGCCCTGATAGAGATCTTCGAAGCCGTTCTTCTGCCCGACGCCGGTCAGTTCGAGCTGGCCGTTGGCCTGAGCGACGAAGTAGGTCAGGGGCGCCTGCGAGGAGAAGAATGCGTCGGCGCGCTTCGAACGGACCGAAAGGATCGAGCTCGGCTGGTCCGTATAGGACTGAACCGTGAGAGGCTCCTTGCCGTCGGCCTTGCACTTCTCGGCTTGGGCCTGGATCACGCGTTCGGCGGAGCCGCCCGCCATGACGGCGATGCGGTTGCCGCAGGCGGTATCCAGCGAGGTGATGCCCTTAGGATTGCCCTTCTGAACGGCGAAGACGACGAATTCCTGAACCCAGTCGACGAAGTCGTTGGCCTCTTCGCGGCTCTTGAAGTCGCCCACGGGGCCGAACGCGA
Source organism: Microvirga sp. Mcv34 (assembly GCF_024519725.1). GTDB lineage: Bacteria > Pseudomonadota > Alphaproteobacteria > Rhizobiales > Beijerinckiaceae > Microvirga. Next base: position 86,297 of record NZ_JALJRK010000006.1, read on the forward strand.
ACTGGTAGCGCCCGGAATTCACGCCGGCGAGCAGCGCCGGCAGGCCACCGACCGTGGCATGCTCGATCTTGACGCCGAGAACCTGGCCGATCGCATCCGTGAGGTCGCTGCTGGCGCCGGTCATTTCTGTTCCGGTGACGATCTCATAGGGAGGGAACGAGCCGTTGTTGACCGAGATCATCTTGCCCTCGGTGCGGATGTTCTCCGGTAGGCGCGCCCGCAATTCCTCGTTCACGCTCTGCTTCGGGATGGCGGCTTCCTGCGCGATGGCCGAGCCTGCGAGAAGCAGGGCAGCGAATGCGGCGGAGGCGATCAATTTCGACTGCATGGGAGAAACCCTTTCTATTTGAAGACGCCGTCTCAGGTCGTCAGTCCCTCTGATGGAATTTATTGGGCGCGCGCCTGCCAGGGAAAGAAATCGGCGGGCGTCAGCGCGCGCGGCAGGATCTTCTGCTCGTAGAGCTCGATACCGAAGTCGCCGATCATCTTCTCGTTCGCCTCGAACCCGCTCACATTCCAGGAGGGCGACAGATCCGCGGCGCAGCGGCGGAGTTCGTCGATCATCCAGGGGGTCGTATCTGCGTATTTCTCGCGCTTCTGCAGCCACATGCGCTGAGAGGCGTCGATCAGTTCGCTCAGTTCGTCCATGACCCATGGATTGTCCTGCACGATCTCGGCCTTAAGGCCGATCAGGTGCATGCCCGGCACGTAGCCGACGTCATGAAAGTAGGCGACCTCGGCCGCTCTGAAGTCGTCGAGGACTTGGCGAAGCGGGGAATTCTGATCAAAGAAGCCTGGCGGCATGAAGGGCGTGAAAATCGCATCCAGGCCACCCTCCTTCAGAAGATCGACCATCGGCCTCTCGCCCGGAGCGGCTTCGATGCGCCCCGGACGACCAAACCCGTCGAGCCGGTCCGTGATGGGATGGACTTCCGTCAACCGGCCCGCATACCACATCGCGTCCTCGATCCCGACACCTTCGCGACGGAGGGCGGCGCGGGTCCAGGTATTGCCGGAATCCCGCCAGCCCGTCATGCCGATCTTCTTGCCGGCGAGATCCGACAGCTTGCGGATCGGGCTTTCCTTCATAGTTATGATACACCGATGCCGGAAGCCGCGCATGATGAAGTTCGGAATGCCCACGACACTGTCGTCACCGTCATGTCGCAGCTGCGAATAGCGGCTGAAGGACATCTCCGCCCCTTCATACGACGGATCCTGAGCGACATTGGAGATGAGAGTGCCGACGCGATCGACCTTGATATCGAGGCGATCGGACCGGACGTCGCCCAACACCAGAGGCGTCATGTAATCCCAGTCACGAAGGGCGAGACGGAGGGTCAACGGCATCAGAATTCACTCGCAGCAAACTTGTCCTCCTTGTAATTAGAATGTTCATAATACGTTGATCAAACTCTATTATGTTATTGAACATTAAATGTGGTGCTGCATGACTGATATCAGGGACGCGCAATGGTTTGCCGAGAAGCTCAACGATAGGACCATTCGAGGGATCGCTCTCGAGACCAGTGCCTTGATCCGCGCCGGCGCCCTCACGGTTGGTACGAAGCTGCCGCCGATCCGCGATCTTGCATTCGCACTCGGTGTCAGCCCTGCGACAATTTCGGAAGCGTGGAGCGAGCTACGCCGTCAGAACATCATCAGCGGTCGAGGTAGAAACGGCACCTGGGTAAGCGGCGACCGTTTCGTCGCAAAGCCGAACCGGCTCGGAAGCTCAGGCCATTACGGCGAAGGTATTCTGAACCTGACCGCAGCCGTTCCCGACGTCCGCCTGTTGCCGCCACTTGCGCAAGCGATGGCGTACGGCGCCTCGGCGGAGAACCTCAACAGCTACGAGCGCAACCGGATTCTGCCGGAACTGGAAGAAGAAGTGAGGAAAACGTGGCCCTATGAGCCGGAGGCCTTTCTGGCGACCAATGGCGGCTACAACGCGGTCTACACCCTGGTTCATGCGCTGCTGCCGCCGGGGGCATCCGTGGCGATTGAAAATCCCACGGGCATGCGCCTCCTCGATATCCTGGAGGACCGGGGCGTTCGGATCGTGCCGGTCGAATGCGACAGCGAAGGACCGCTGCCGTCGTCCCTTGAGACGGCGCTGAAGGCAAGACCCGCAGCCTTCATCTTTCAACCGCGCCTGCATTCCGTGACCGGTCAGAGCGTCAGCCGGAAACGCCTGGAAACCCTTGCCGGAATCCTGAAAGAGGTCGATACCTTGATCGTCGAAGACGACGGTGCCGGAGATATCTCATCAGCTCCACGCCATTCGATGGGAGTTCATTTTCCGAACCGCGTCATCCACATCCTGTCGTTCTCGAAGACACATGGCCCGGACCTGCGTTTGGCCGTCCTCTCCAGCTCACGCGCCATCGTTGAACAGATCCAATCCTACCGCAGCTTCAGCGCCGGCTGGACCAGCCGCATCCTGCAAGGCGCCACGGCTTGGCTGCTCCGCGATGCGGCGACAAAAGAATCCATCGATCACGCTCGGACGATTTATCAGAGCCGGCGCGCCCATCTCGTCGGAGCCCTGCAGCAGAGAGGCGTCGATGCCATGCACGGTGAGGGTCTTTGCGCATGGGTCCCGGTGTCGTCCGAGCCGTTCGCCATGGTAACGCTTGCAGCCCATGGCATCGCCGTCCATCCGGGAGCCAAGTTCTCCAACCTGCCGACGTGTCATCTGCGCGTTGCAACGGCCACCTTATCGGATCGATATGAGAGTGTGGCGGACTCGATTGCGCTGGCAGCGGCGACGTGAGCAAGACCGGAGAGCGAATACCGGAAAGTTCAGAGCCGCCTCGAGTTCAGACCAGCTCCTAAGACGGCCGAGATTCGGCGCGTACACGAAAATACACGCATTACTAGGATGATATTCAGTAAACCTTTGCTGAAACGGCGCGCGATCCTTCACTTGGAAGTGCGTGGTTGAGATGGCTGAATGTCCAGCCTGCACGCGGCGCCGACATGACCAGATCCAAACCGTGTTCATTACTGACAGGTCGATACCGCGACAGCATTCATTGGCCATGCATGGTATGAAACCTTAAGGGCTTCTTCACGTCTTTGCCTAATCTTGGCGCCGCCTGGTTCATGCGCGTCTGGGGGCGTGCGCTTCTCGCGGCGATGCGAGCAGGCCAATGAAAGACAATGAGACTCCTCAACAATTTGAAGTTACTCACCAAGATTGCCGTTCCGGTGGTGATCTTCGTTGCGATCACACTCGGCCTGATTGCCATGGCCGTCTCGGGCCTCGACGAAATGAATTCCAATGCCGAGCGTATCGTCGACAACGATGCGAAACGGCTGAGCCTGGTTCAGAGCGTCAACACGCAGATCAACGAGGCATCGATTCAGGAGAAGGGCATGATCCTGACGCCGAAGAACCTTCCGGATCGGGTCAGGAGCGTCGAAAATGCTTTCAAGACCGCGACCAGGAAGGCGTCGGAAGACCTTGATCGGATCGTTGATCTGTCCAGCTCGGCTGAATTCAGGCAGCTGAACGAGGAGCTGAGAAGCGCTACTCTGAACTACTTCCGGGTACTGGAACAGAGCCTCTCCGCCTCGATGGCGGGCAACGATGCTGCGGCGACCGAGATCACGAACGGTTCCGCTCGCGACCTGCGCCGCGCCTTGCGGGACCAGATCACCACCAGCATTGACGGCATCGCTCTCGAACTGGAGCAGATGAAGCAGGAAGCGTCTTCGGATGCGCTGAACACGAGATGGTGGCTGATCGGCTCTGCCGCAGGCGGGTTGACGTTCGCCATCGGGTTGATCTGCTCGATCGTTCTCCTCGGTGTCACTCGCCCGCTCGGATCGATGACCGAGACCATGGGCCGCTTGGCCGGAGGTGAGCTCGATATCCGCGTGACCGGCACTGATCGTCAGGACGAGGTGGGCGCATTGGCCCGTTCGCTCCAGGTTTTCAAGGACAATGCAATTGAAGCCCGCCGCCTCGCGGCGGAGCAGGAGGCCGAAAGCGACGCCAAGATGCGACGGGCCCAGCTCCTCGACCAGCTGACCAAGGACTTCGAGCGCAACGTCTCCGCCATGACACAAGGGTTGGCCTCTGCTGCGACGGAGATGGAAGCGACCGCGCAGACCATGACGTCGATCGCGGATCAGACCAACAACCAGACGGTCAGCGCTGCCTCGGCCGCCGAGCAGACATCCGCCAACGTGCAGACGGTCGCAGCCGCCACTGAAGAGCTGTCGATCTCCATCAGGGAGATTGCCTCTCAGGTCAGTCAATCGTCGCGGATCGCCGAGCGTGCCGTGCACGATGCCCAGCGCACCGACGCCATCGTACAGCAGCTGGCGTCCACGGCCGAGCGGATCGGCAACGTCATCGCCCTAATCAATTCGGTGGCTGGGCAAACCAATCTGCTGGCGCTCAACGCCACGATCGAGGCAGCCAGGGCGGGCGAAGCCGGCAAGGGCTTCGCAGTCGTTGCTTCCGAGGTGAAGGAACTCGCCAACCAGACGGCCAAGGCGACGGACGAGATCTCGCAGCAGATCGCCTCGGTGCAGCAAGCGACGCGGGAGGCGGTTCAGGCCATCCAGACCATTACCCACACCATCGGGGAAATGTCACAGATCTCGGTCACGATCGCTGCAGCGATGGAAGAGCAAGGCGCGGCAACGGGCGAGATCGCCCGCAACGTTCACGAAGCAGCCCGTGGCACCGAGCACGTCACCGGGAATATCGGCGATGTGCGCCGGGGTGCCGGCGAGACCGGAGCGGCTGCATCTCAGGTCCTGAGCGCAGCCCAGGAGCTGGCCCGTCATTCCAACAGCCTTGGAGACGAAGTCAGTCAGTTCCTTCGTGGCGTGAAGGCCGCCTGAACCGACATGCCAGGCCCCCGGCGAATGGAGCTTCGCCCGGGGAACGCTCCGATGTCAGATTGGGAAAGCGCCCTGCTCGAAGGGGCGCTTTCTTTTACGGCCGGGTCTCGCCGCAAGATCCTGCTGATGATCAATGGGTGACAGCCGGCATGCGGGCATAGCGGCGAGCCAGAACTGCCCCGACGATGATCTGAATCTGGTTATAGAACATGATCGGCAGCACGATCATGCCGAAGCCTGGAGCCGTCGCGAACAGAACCTTAGCGAGCGGCAAGCCGGAAGCCAGGCTCTTCTTCGAGCCGCAGAACACAGCGGCGATTTCGTCTCGGCGGGTGAATCCGAACCAACGGGCGATGAAGGTGGTGAGAGCCAGCACGACCGTCAGCAAAATCAGAGACAGCACCGCCGTAAGGACTACACTGGCCGGTGGAAGGCGAGACCACAGACCGTCGACCACAGATTGCGAGAACGCAGTGTAGACAATCATCAGGATAACCCCTTGGTCGAGGGTACCGATCCGTTGCTCATGTCGCGCCAAAACGCCTGCCAACCATGGGCGGACGAACTGGCCGGCCGCGAACGGGACCAGAAGCTGGAGCACCACGTCGCTGATGGCTTGGGCAAGGTCAAAGCCGCCCTCAACGGACGTCCGCGCGAGCAACGACAACAGTACCGGCGTCAGCAGCAGGCCGAAAACATTCGAGGCGGCGGAACTGCAGATGGCCGCCGGCACATTGCCCTTGGCCATAGCCGTGAAGGCGATGGAGGACGACACCGCCGATGGCAACGCCGCCAAGTAGAGAAAGCCCAGAAACAGGTCTGCCGGCATCCACGCCGGCGGCAATATGCCGAGCGGAATCACGGCTAGGGGAAACACCACGAATGTAATGGCGAAGATGAAGAGGTGCAGCCGCCATTGAACGAGGCCATGGATCATCACCTCCCGCGGAAGGGCTGCTCCATGAACGAAGAAGAGCAACCCGATTCCCAAGCTCCCCAACGTGTCGAGGATTCGGGCGCTGACGCCCTGCGCGGGAAGTACGGTGGCCACGGCGATGGCCGCCATGATCAGCAGAAGAAACGGATCGATCTTTCGCATACCTATTCCGATCTGATGATGAACTGCGTGCTCGCGCCAGTCAGTAGTACGGCCACACAGAGGGATGAACCGGCTCTGGATCGCGATACGCGTATGCCGGATCAGGGAGCCTCGTCGCCAGCACGGAGACGGCGCTGAGGAGTGCCAGGAAAATAACCAGAATGGCCGGGACGATCAGGACTCTCGGTCCGAATGCGCCGTTCAGGCTGGTCCCCACCGTGGCCCCGACGACGAGTGCGCCCCACAACACGGAATGGCCCCGTCGACGCCAAGCCTCCGACTGCCCGAGAAGAGCTTGTCCGAAGGCCTGTCCCAGGCTCACCAGCGTACCCGTTATGAACGTCACGCCGAGCCGCACCCCGCTCACAGGCTGCAGGGCCGTATTCTGCACGCCCATGGCTGCCGCGACCGGGAGGATCGAGGCGGGGACAGCCCACCCGGAGCCCGCCATCAGAGCCGCGCCCGCTAGGAAGATCGCCTCGATGAGCAGGACGGACGAAAGAGCCCATGGACCCACAGTCCCGCGCAGCACCGTTCCAAGCGTCACTCCGCCCAGGAAGGATGCGATCATGAACAAGCCCTGCCCGACAGCATCCCAATGACCGTCCTTGAGCCCGACACCGAGCGATACGCTGGCTCCGCTCATGAAGGAGACGAACAGACCGCCGAGGCCAATGTAGCCGATGGTGTCGACAAAGCCGGCCACGGCGGTCAGCAGCACACCCAGCAGAACCTGGGTTTGAAGGCTCCTCTGCAGACGGTCCGTGTCTTCCACCTCTGGGCCTGTCATGGCTCACAGGATCCGGAAGAGTCCGTCGATGACGATCCAGACGAACATGGGATAGATCAGCAAGCCCAGAATGGTGCCGATGAGGCGGCCCAGACGGACGGCCGGATCGTGAGTGGGCTCATCGCCGAAAAAACGGTCAGCAAGTGTCGCTTTCATGAGACGTCCTTCTCCCTCCTCTCGCTTGGCCGCAGCTTTCGCATTCGGGCCGGGCCTGCTACATAGGACAGATCGTAATTGGTCTAAAAATTGGTCTGGACACATTGCCTGGAACACGCCTGACGACGGAGGTCGCAACCCAGCGTCTGCGCGCCCATCTTCGGCGACGCGCCTTCGGCCCGCAGGATCGGCTGGAACCGGAGCGGGTCCTCGCGCCCATGATCGGCTGTAGTCGCGAGACTTTGCGGGCAGCCCTCGAGGTGCTGGAGAAGGAGGGCCTGATCTGGCGGCACGTGGGACAAGGCACCTTCGTGGGGCCACCACCCGCCTCCGAGCCGATTCGCCCCTCGATCTTGGTCGAGATGGCTTCACCCGCCGACGTGCTCGCGGCCCGGCTCCTGATCGAGCCGCCCATCGCCGGCGAGGCCGCGCTGTGCGCGGCCGCCCAGGACATTGCCCTCCTGCGCGGACATGCGTCGAGGAGCAGCGAAGCGCCTGACTGGCAGGCTTATGAGCAGGCAGATGACGCGTTCCACAAGGGGATCGCTCGCATTACCGGCAATTCACTGCTGATCGCGTTCCTGGATGTCCTGTCATCGGTGAGAGGCCGCGCCCGCTGGCAGCGGCAGCACGATCTCGCCTTCCGGCGGGCTCGCAAGAAGGAGTATGCAGCCCAGCAGGGGCGCATGCATCTGGCCATCGTCGAGGCCATCGCGATCCGGGATCCAGCGGCAGCACAAAAGGCCATGTTCGACCACCTGAGCACGATCCGGACCATCATGATTCATGAGGGCGCCTAGAGCATTTTTCGGTGAAGTGGATCCGGTTCACCGTCAAAAAATGCGGTCAAACAAGAAAGAGAGCTGATTCCATGTCAATGGAATCAGCTCTAGGTCGGAGAGGTTCATGAGGTAGCGATCAACGATCTCGGAACTGCCGTTCTTGCTGCGTCTTGCGCGGGCCTGGACTCACACGGGCCGGAATATCCAGCATCGCCTTCTCGTCCACAGAGAGATGCCGAACAGCGCCTCTTGGCAGATCCCCCAGCTGCACACCGCCGACATCGACACGCACGAGGCGGAGCACGTCCGCACCGACGGCGCCGAGCAGGCGCCGGATCTGGCGGTTCTTGCCCTCGTTGAGAACGACCTCCAGCCACGCGTTGCGCGTACCAGCACGGAGCAGGCTCGCCGATTTTGCGACGAGACGCTCGCCGTTGAGCATCATGCCCGCTTGTAGCCGCTCGAGCATTTCCCCATCCGGCAGGCGATCAATCTGAACGTGATAGGCCTTCTCGACGTTTGATGCAGGGTCCAGCACGCGCTGCGCCCAGCGCGTGTCGTTCGTCATGAGAAGAAGGCCCTCGCTCGCCTTGTCGAGGCGGCCCACGGGTGAGACGAACGGAAGAACGAGCCCTTCAAGGCAGTCGTAGACGGTCGATCGCTCCTCGGGATCGTCTCGGGTTGTAACCAAGCCGCGTGGCTTGTTGAGCATCAGGTAGACCCTGCGCTCGGCTGCCACCGCGTTGCCATTGACGGTAATGCAGGTGCGCCCCGGATCGACGCGAGCCGCCAGATTGCGGACAACCCGGCCGTCGACACTCACGCGCCCGGCCGCGACCAAGGCCTCGGCTTGCGTGCGGGAGCAGAACCCGAGCTTCGACAGGGCGCGTGGCAAGCTGACCACAGCGCCGTTCTGACGCCGGGGACGCGCTGCGCCCCGCAATTGCGGCGGTGATTTCATGATGTTGCCGTTCCGGATGTCAGTTCGTGAAGAACTGCTGCGTGCCGGGGGCCTCGATAGGGCCCTCAAATCGCGCGAGCGCCTGCACGCAGGCACACGAGAGGCGCTCCAGCTCGGCCTTCGACAGGCTGCCGGGATCGACCTGCATGGCAGCCTTGCCGCCGCCATACGGCAGGTTCATCCCCGCACGATTGATGGCCAGAAAAGAGGCAGGCGCCTCCACCTCCTCCAAGGTCGTATCGCAGGTGTCGTCATAGCTGCAGCGCCAGGCCAGGAAAGATTTTCGGGATGCCTCGTCCATGCGGATCATCAGATGGACCGTCGTGATGTCGCGCAAATCATTCACGCTACCGAGAACGTCTGCGTCGGAATCGAGATGCCGGGCTGCTTCGTCGCGGCGCGTCAGCGCCTGGTCCGGCATGGAGGCCGCTTGCAATCTATCTTGCTCCTATGTGTCGACGTCTTTCGGGCAGGTTGCCACTGCGAAGCCTTAATGGCGTCTTCCATTGCGGAGCGCAATATCCCCGGGGAAGGCTGCGTCGATCAGGAACAGGCTCATCCACGCCAGGGACTACTCCCTTCGTGCAAGCGCCTGCAACGCCCATAACCTTGCATTTGCCCGCGAAGGAACTATCTTGTCTCTATCATGACGATGTTCGTGAAAATTCTCCGTCTTCAAGCGCACGCGGGTTGCCTCAAAGCAGGCAGGTAAGCCCCAGGAGTCGGATTGACCCATGCGCGGTCACCGACACTCCGGGGCGTCAAATCGATCTCACACCGTTGTTGAGCGTTCCGCATGCCGTTCAGGCGCGTCCCGACTTGCTGTGTCCGGACGGCCTGCGGGAATGCTCCTGCACGTCCCACATCTGACCGTTTCGAGGAGGCTTTCATGAGCACGCGGAACAAACTCCCACCAATCACAATTGCGACCAGCGACTATAACCGCTTGCTGTTCACCGCGATGATCCGGCAGAAGCGCAACTACCGGACGCCCGACTTCCTGCTCAAAGAATTGCGTCGCGCAGAGGTCTGCCATCCCGCCGCGCTGCCGGACGATGTCGTCTCGACGAACTGTCGGGTGATCTATCGCATTGACGACGATCCGAAGTCGCGCGCGCACCTGCTCGTCCATCCTGAAGATCTGATCTGGCCCGGCGCGGAGATCTCCGTAACGACTCCGCTGGGAACGGCGCTCCTGGGCCTTCGCGTCGGTGACCGTATGTCGTTCGTGGAGGATGGCACGGTTCGCGAGGTATATGTGGAGGGTATCGGCCTACGCTTTCTGGACGCTGGTTCGACGGTCACCCGCAGTCCCGGTAACGTAATCTGGACTTGAGGCGCCTTGCCCTCTATCAGCCTGCTCCATTGAGGCGAAGACCATCCACTCGAGCATTTTCGGCGAAGTGGATCCGGTCCACCGTCAAAGCAAACAAGAGAGCTGAAGCCATACCAATGGAAACAGCTCTAGACGGGAGCATGATCCAGACCGCGCGTTCTCAGGTCGTCAGGTGACACAGTGAAGTTGAATGCGACAAGGCGCGCTTTGTGCGACGGCGCCAAGGGATCAACATCGAAGATCGTGATCGCTGCCGACGCTACTGGTGAAAGTTGGGACGGACCCAAGCCGACCAGAACGTCGCAGGCCGCCCGGACCACGCCCTCATGCGCCACGATTACAACATCGCCGTCGGCATGGTCGATGGCCGCGTGCATCGCTGCGCTGACACGTTCCCGAAACGGCAGCCATTCTTCACCGCCCGGCGGCGTGTAGAGTCCGAGGCGCCAGTCGCGATAGGCGCCCCGATCGGATGCCTCGATCTGCTCGATCCATTGACCTGCCCAGTCGCCGAGATCCATCTCGCGCAGGCGCTCATCGGTTGAAAATTCGGCAAAGCCAAGAAGTTCTGCCGTATGGCGCGCCCTTCTCAGATCGGAGGATACGATGTAGCTGGGAGCGGGACCGCCTGCGAAGAACATCGCCGCGCGCCGCGCCTGCTCGATGCCACGTGGTGACAGGGGGGCATCCGCATGTCCCTGCAAACGGCGCTCCGCGTTCCACAAGGTCTCGCCATGACGCACGAGGATCAATCTCACGGCATAAGTCTCCAGGCTGTGTTCAGAGGCTCACGCGGCCGCGGTCTTCGTCACGATTGACAGCAGATCGGGCATGGCGTCGATCAGTCGATCCGCGCCCAATTCAGCATGAGGCTTGTGGCTGTAGCCGTAGGTGACAGCGAAGGCCCGCACGCCTGCCGAGCGGGCCGCCTGCACGTCGTGATAATTGTCGCCGACCATGAGCGCCGCCTCGGGTGCGACGCCCAGTTGGTTCAACGCCGCCAGGATCGGAGCGGGGTGCGGCTTGCGCTCGGGAAGCGTGTCGCCCCCGACGACCGCATCGAAGAAGGCGCGCAGGTCGAGCGCCTCCAGAATTGCGATGGTGGCCCCGTAGGGCTTGTTGGTGACGACCGCCAGGGGAAGTCCAAGACTGCGCAGGCCGGCCAGCGTATCTGCGACACCGGGATATGCCTCGGTATGGTGGGACGCCTTGCCCTCATAGATCTGGAGGAAATGTGCGACAAGTGTAGGCAGACGCGACAGGTCTCCTCCCGTCGCCGAGACGGCCCGCTCCACGAGCTTGGCCGCTCCGTCGCCGATCATGGATTTGACCTCGACGAGGTCGATCGGACGAAGGCCCTCGTGCGCTAGGAGGATGTTCACCGCGTCCATCAGGTCGCGGGCGCTGTCGACCAGGGTTCCGTCCAGGTCGAAAATGATGGCTTTCAGGGGAGACATGCGGTCGGTACTAGCGTTCGGAGAAAGGCGTGGCAATGGCGGAAGGATGCGTCCCTTCCGCCCGGCGGCAATGTTGCGCGGGGCCTCTCAGGCGGCGAGCCAGAGGGCGGAGCGCAGAGAGAGGCCGATCTCGACGGCGGAGCCCGGCTGGCGGAGCGCTTCTCCCGAGTGGAAGGGCGTATCGATGGAGACTTCCGCCGCCCCGATCTTCACCCCGTATCGAAGGGTGGACCCGAGGAACTCGCTGTGCACGACGGTGCCTGGCAGAAGGACGTCGCCCGTGCCGCCTCTACCAAGAGAAGCGTGCTGGGGCCGGAAGACGAGCTTGGCCTCGTCGGGCACGATAACGTGCGTCGGGATCGGCAGGCGAACCCCACCATCGATGTCGAAGAAACGCTCGCCTCCCACGCGGATTACGCGCCCTGGCAGGATGTTTGCGGTGCCGAGGAAGTTCGCGACGAACAGATTGGCGGGCTTCTCGTACAGCTCCATGGGCGTGCCGACCTGCTGCACGATACCGTCATTCATGACGGCGATCCGGTCACAGATCGTGTTGGCCTCCTCCTGATCGTGCGTGACGAAGATCGTCGTCAGGCCGAGGCGCTGCTGCAGGTCGCGCAGCTCCCGACGAACTTGCACGCGCATCTTCGCATCAAGATTGGACAAAGGCTCGTCGAGAAGCAGCACCTTCGGCTCGATCGCGATGGTGCGCGCGACCGCGACACGCTGCTGCTGGCCACCGGAAAGCTGGGATGGGCGTCGGTCGGCCAGATGGGCAAGGCCGACGAGTTCCAACGCAGCGGCGACGCGCCTGTCGATCTCGGCCTTCGGAACCTTCCGCTCCTCCAGGCCGAACGCGACATTGCGTTTGACTGTCATATGCGGCCACAGGGCATAGGATTGAAAGACCATGCCCACATCGCGCTTCCAGGGCGGAAGGTGAGCCACGTCGCGGCCACCGACCAGGACCTCGCCGCCATCGGCCTCGTTGAATCCTGCGATGAGGCGCAGAAGCGTCGTCTTTCCGCAGCCGGACGGCCCGAGGAAGGCGAAGAACTCACCGGGCCGGATGTGCAGGTTGATCCCCTTGAGAACATGATTGGCGCCATAGGACAGGTCGACGTTGCGGATGTCGACGTCGACCGCCTTGGTTTCAAGGGACGTGATGGGAAATGGCTGGTTCATGGGTGTGATTTCCTCCGGCACGGACGCGTTCAGCGTCCGACCGCCTTGGCCTTTTGGCTTCTTTCGATGATCAGATGAGACGCGAAGGTGCACACTGCGACGAGCAGCACGGCGATGACGCCCAACGCCGCACCAGGACCCCGGCCCGCCGGCGACTGCATGAAGACGTAGAGGCCGTAGGCGAGAGGCGCGTCCGAGTTCGATTGGACGAGCATCAGCGTTGCCGAGAGCTCCACGGCCGCAGTGGCGAAGCTCGTGACGAAGCCTGCCAGAATGCCGCCGCCCATCAGCGGCAGCACGATGCGACGGATCGTGCGCAGCTTCGTGGCGCCGAGGTTCTCGGCCGCCTCTTCGAGAGAGACCGAGATCTGCTGCAGGGCCGCGTAGCAGGCGCGCAGTGCATAGGGTAGGCGTCGGATCGCCAGCGCCAGTACGATCATGATCCAGAGAGCCGCAAGCGGAGTGCCGTCGGGCAGTTGCACGCCATAGAATGTGCGCAGATAGCCGATGCCGAGCACCACTCCTGGGATCGCCAGAGCAGCGGTGGCAGCCCAGTCCAGCCATTCGCGGCCGATCAGCTTCGTCCTTAGCACGAGGTAGGCGATAGCCGTGCCGAGAACCACGTCGATCAGGCCCGCGATGGAGGCATAGATCATCGTGTTCTTGACGTACACGAAACTCTCGCCGAACACGCGCCCATAATGAGCCAGGGTATAGGCATCAGGCAGCGGGCTGAAGGACCAGACGGTCGCGAAGGAGAGCAGCAGGAGACCGAGATGCGGCGCCAGGACAAGGAACAGAATGAGCAGGACAGCCCCATAGGCGACGGCGCTTTCCCAGGGCCGCATCCGGCGCTTCGCCAGACCGCCACCGCCGCGCTGCACCGTGGCGTAGTCCTTCCCGCGCATGGCCCGCGCCGAGATCCACATGGCCAGGATCGACATGCAGATCAGCACCACGGAGATCACGTAGCCCATCGGATCCGCGATGCCGATGGAGGTGACCCGCAGATAGGCTTGCGGGGCGAGCATGTCCTTGACATTCAGGAGCAGCGGCGTGGCCAGATCGTCGAAGACCTTGACGAAGACGAGCGATGCTCCCGCGATGTAGCCCGGCATGGCGAGCGGAAACACGATGCGACGGAACAGGCGGAAACCGGAGCTGCCGAGATTCTGCGCCGCCTCCTCCATAGCTCGGTCGATGTTGCGCAACGCGGCCGAGAGATTGATCAGGATAAAGGGAAAATAATGCACGGCCTGAACGAAGATGACACCGTTCAAGCCTTCCATGAAGGGGATCTTGATACCGAGCCAATCGTCGAGGAGCAGGTTCACCGATCCATTGCGGCCGAACAGCAGGAGCATCGCGACCGCTCCGACGAAGGGAGGCATGATCAGCGGGAGAAAGCCGAGCGTCTGGATCAGCATTGCGCCGCGGAACTCGAAGCGCGTGGTGATATAGGCGAGCGGCAGCGCGAAGACCGATGCGACGACAACCGACATCGCGGATACATAGACGGAATTCCAGAACGAGCGGATGAACAGGTCTGTCCGCGCGAAGTCGAGGAAGTTGACGAGAGTGAACTCACCTGTGCCCTTCTCCGTGAAGGCGACGTAAATCACCGTTCCGACGGGAACGACGAGGAAAAGAAGCAGGAAGAGGGCAATTCCGAAAGCCAGAGCGATCTGCCCCGGCGATGCCAATAGCCTTTTAAAATTGCCGGAAGAGGTGGACGACGCTCGTGCTCGCCCGGCAGTGGTGGCGCCAGCCATGGACGCTCTCCTCAACAGTCAAGAAGTGCCTTTGACGGGCGGCTCGGCGATGCGAGCCGCCCGATGGACGATCAGCGGGCCAGCTTCTGGGCCTGCTCGGCCTTGGCCTGGGCCTGCTGATAGCGTTCCTTCGCAAAGGCAGCCCATTTCTGCTCGAGCTCGGCCTGACGGGCGCCCTTCTCCTTGCCGCCCGTGAAGGCGCCGGCGATTTCAGGCGACGAGGCCTCCTGCTCGGTCACAGGCATGGCGGCGACAAGGTCGCGGGCCTCCTTCACCAGGGCTTTGGCGTCCGCGTTGTCCTTCTTGGCGATTGCGGCCTCAGCGTCCTGGATGGCCTTGGTGGCTCCCTTGAGGGCTTCGAGCTGGAACGTCACGGTCTGGTCGTAGAGCACGTCGACGACGTTCGTGCGCTTCTCCGAAATGTCTACGTTGAACTTCACCCGCGCCCCGAGGGACGGATCCTTGAAGGGGTTCGGGTAATCAGCCGGAGCCTTGGCATAGATGGCCGGGTTCACGGGAAGACGGCGGATGCTCGGCTCGAGCAGAACCTCCTGGCCGGCGGAAGACACGAGATAATCGACGAAGGCCTCGGCCCCAGCCTTGTTGGGTGCATTCGCGATCACACCCACGTTCGCCGGCACAATGGTGGTGACCGTCGGATAGACGAACTTCACCGGGAAGCCCGATGCTTGGGACGAGAAGGCGAAGAAGTCGATCACGATGCCGAGGCCGACCTGTCCCGAATTGACGGCTTCCGGAACGCCGAAGGAGCGCTCGGTGATCTGGCGGAAGTTGCCGGAGACTTCTTTCAGCGTGCGCCAGCCTTGATCCCAGCCCTCGCCCTGGAGGATCGTCTCGATGGTCAGGTGCGTCGTGCCGGAGCGCGAAGGCGCCGCCATGGCAACGTGATCGAAGTAGATCGGCTTGGCGAGATCCTGCCAGTCCTTCGGATCGGGCAGTTTGTTGGCCTTGGCGTAGCGATCGTTCCACATGATGCCGTAGCCGGAAGCCGCAAAGCCGGAATAGAAGTTCTCCGGATCGTTGATGGGATAAGAACCAATCTTGTCCGGAATACCTTCGGCCTTCGGCTTGTACTTCTGGAGCAGACCCTTGCCCTTCAGGACCTCGAAGGCATCCGGGGCAGAGGCCCAGAATATATCGACCTGGTTGTTGCCCTTCGTCTCCTCGACGAACTTCACGCCCGCATTGGTGTTACGGTTCTGCACATCGAGCGTCACACCCGGATGCGCTTTCTCGAAGGCCTGCTTGAACGGGTCGGTCACATCCTTTGAGAACGAGGTCACCACAGTGACTTTCCCGGACTGGGCAAAGGCGACGCCCGTGAACAGGGCAGTACCGATCAATGCCGCCGCGGCGACAGAATGGCGAAGCATCAGTTTCCTCCAACTTGATGGCTTTTGACTTGGGCCCGCACGAAGGCGGCCACGAAGCCATAAGCAATAAGCGTGCCAACCCCGGCCGCATCGCTTCGCGCTCGTTTGAAGGAGGAATTGTCAGGTGCAACACACGAATGGTCTGCCATACGGGAAAGGATGGTAACGCTCCCTACCCGCCATGGGACAGATATGTAACGTCAGGTCTCGATCTCTCCCGGCCGGCCGAGATCGTATTTCCTCATTTTCAGATAAAGGGTTTTGCGCGTGATCCCGAGTGCCTCCGCAGTGGCGCCGATGCGCCCGGCGAAGCGCACGAGGGTTTCTTCGATCACGCGGCGTTCGGCGATCTCCATCTGCCGCTCGAGAGTCGGCATGCCATCGAGGTTCAGCGCCGCATGAGGCGGCTCGTCCTCGTCGAGGCCGAGAAGATACCGCTCGGCTGCATTGCGCAACTCGCGCACATTGCCGGGCCATTCCTGCTGCTGAAGCCTTGAGAGGAAAGACGGATCGAGTGACGGCGCCGCCCTCACTTGGCGGGCGGCCGCGAGATGGAGGAAGTGGGTGAACAGCATGGGCACGTCCTCCCGCCGCTCGCGGAGAGGAGGGAGGCGGACTGTGACGACATTCAGCCGATAGACCAGATCCTCACGGAACGCGCCTCTGCCGGCGAGTTGGGTGAGATCCGCCTTGGTGGCCGCAATGACACGGATGTCGACAGGAATCTCCTTGTTCGATCCGATCCGCTCGATGGTTCTCTCCTGAAGAACGCGCAGAAGCCGGATCTGGGCCGTCATGGGCATGGACTCGATCTCATCGAGAAAGAGTGTGCCGCCGCTCGCATGCTCGATCTTGCCGATCCGTCGCTCACGGGCTCCCGTGAAAGCGCCAGGCTCATGACCGAAGAGCTCGCTTTCGATCATGGTCTCTGGCATTGCACCGCAATTGACCGCCACGAAGCGACCGTTCCGACGTCGTCCGAAATCGTGGAGAGCGCGGGCAGCAACCTCTTTGCCCGTGCCCGTCTCGCCGAGGAGGAGCACGTCGGCCTCGGCATCCGCAAGGGTCCGGAGATTGCGCCGCAGCCGTTCGATGGCGGCGGAACGGCCGATGAGCCGGCCTGTAATCGAATCGTGATCGGCACCCCCTGCCCTGAGGGACCGGTTTTCGAGGATGAGGCGCCGGTGCGCAAGAGCGCGCCTGACAGTCTCGACGAGCCTCACAGGATCGGCCGGCTTCTCGATGAAATCCCAGGCTCCGCCTCGAACCGCCTTGATCGCCATCGGCACGTCGCCATGCCCGGTCACGAGGATGACCGGGATCTCGGAATCCACCGCGCGGACTGCATCGAGAAGGGCAAAACCGTCGAGCCCAGGCATCCGGACGTCACTCACGACGGCGACGGGCAGATCGGGTGACAGGATCTCGAGCCCAGCATTGGCCGAGCCCACGGCCGCGACGTCGAATCCATCGAGCTCCAGCGTTTGCCGGTAAGCGTCCAGAACTTCCTGATCGTCGTCCACGAGGACGACCTTCGTCTCCGCACTCATGACCTGGTCGCCACCAGATGGATCGCAAAGGTCGTTCCCGTCGGTCCTGTTCTCGCCAAAATCAAGTCTCCTCCGAAGTCTTTGACGATATTGTACGACATTGAGAGGCCGAGACCGAGTCCCAGGCCTGCGGGCTTGGTGGTGAAGAACGGATCGAAGATGGCGGCACGGTGCTGCTCCGCAATGCCTGGTCCATTATCAGTCACGGCCAGGTGAACGTGACCTCCCATGACGTGAGCCCCGATGTCGATGCGTCTCTCCGCCAGTCCTTCGAGGACATCCAGTGCGTTCGAGATCAGATTGACGACCACCTGCTCGAGTCTCACCTCCTCGGCGAGGACAGACAGCGGACCATCGGGAAAGCTCAACCGCACGGCGACTTTCTCCTCGTCGAGGCGCTGCTCGAACAGGCTCAGGGCTCCTTGGACCACCGCGTGGAGATCGACGGCCTCGAGACTCGTTGCTGGGCGGCGAGCGAAACGCTTGAGATGCTTGATCAGCTCGGCCATCCGGGCGGTCAGGCCCTGGATTCGGTCCAGGCTCGCCCTCGCCTCTTCGGCACGGCCGCGTTGGAGCAGCACAGCACCGTTATAGGCGTGTGAGCGGATCGCCGCGAGCGGCTGATTCAGCTCGTGGCTGATGCCGGCGGCCATCTGGCCGAGCGCCGCGAGCTTGGCCGCCTGGACCAGATCGTCCCGGGTCTGCCGGAAGACCGTGAGAGCCTTGGCGAGATCGCCAAGTTCGTCGTTGGTGGGAAGTGGCAGGACCGGCATCGTGGGACCGCTCGCAATAGTCGTCGCTGCCAGCGTCAGTTCCTGGAGGCGCACGACCAAGTTTCGGCGGATATAAAACCAGCCGATTGCGACCGTGATGGCCAGTGACGCGGCGGCGATGGCCAGAAGGAGATTGCGTCCGATCACGATGGCGGCCGCGGAGCGTTCCGCGGCCCTGCGCGCGATCGCTTCCGTGCGACTGACCTCCTGCGATACGAGCGTACCGAGCTGGGTGACGAGACGCCGGTTCTCGGCGAGAAGCGCCTGCGCGTCGGCAATGGCTTCGAGCTCGGCCCGCTTCACGGCCGCCAGGCCCAATATCGGATCCGAGACGGCCAGCAGGCGCGCCGCGATTTGGCTGATGGTGATCGTATCCGTCCAGCTGGCGAGCGCCTTGGTTTCCAAATCGAGCTGATCCGTCATTTCACCGAGGAAGTTGCTCGTCTCCTGAAGGTCCTCGGCCGTCGGCACGGTGCCGAGCCGCCCTAGCAGTCCCACGATTAGGTTAGCATGGGCATTGATGGTCAGGAGGGCTTCGCTCTTGCGGCTCTCCTCCAGCAGCGTCTTGCGCCCGGCCTCGGCGGCCTCGCCCGGAGCAACCCTGCTAATGGCGGTCTCCATGTTGAAGCGAGCGTCGTCGATGAGCGGCTCGATCTCTTCGATCAGGTCAGCCTGCAGCCATCGCAACTCTTCCCCGATTTCCCGCGAGCGCTCGTGCAGCGGAAAGCGCCGGTCGGCGACCTGGTCAATCGACTTGAGATTGGCCTCGATCCCGTCCTGCACGACGAGAAGCTCGGGCGAGAGTGAGTGTTCGTCGCTACGTTCGTTGAGAACCGACCGGAGAACGGCCAAACGCTCGACGAGCGTCTGGCGAATGCGGTCGTACGCTTCGCGCCGCTCCGCAACCGCGAGATCGGGCGTGCTTGCGATTACATTCGCTCCCGCCTCCGCGAGGCGGGCCGAGAAAGCGAGAGCCGGGAGATGATCCGTCGCGACGGAACTCAGCTCTGCGCTGAGACGAGCGTAGGATAACCAGCCCACGATGCAGGCGCCGACCGCAAGCCCACCCACGGCGAGAAAGGAGATGGTCAGGCGTCCGCCAATCCCGAGCCGCTTCCGCCGGATCATGGCCGCAGAGCCTCCGGTCTCGCGTCACGGCCGGCATTGTCCAGTCGCGCAGATGCGGCGGTCAGGGCGCGTGCCGCTCTCTGCATATTGTCATCGATCCGTGCCTTGATGTCTTCTTCGAGCCGGGCCTGGGGTTCGGGCGTGGGAAGCCCCCGTGGCACGCGCACGAGGTCCCTCCAGCGTTCCAGCTCCATGGCCTCCGCTCCGTTCAGTGGCGGTCGTGTCAGGGCATCGCGAGCATCGCTCACGAGCCTCGCCACCTCAGCGTCCGATCGTTCCGCCAAAGCCGCCTCAAGCAAGCGCACGGAGCGCCACAGCCGCACTAGTTCGGATCTGCGAAAGGTCACCATCTCGTCGAAAATGATATTGACCAGCTCATATCGTGCGGCCGAAAGGCTGGCGTCGAAAAGGCTTTTGGTGAAAAGCCCATTCTGTTGGAATGGATTACCGTCCGATGTCCCGTCGGCCCGATAGACGACCGGAGAAATCGGCAATCGCGCAACCGCAGGATCGAGCAGCAGCGCTTGGCCTTCGGGCGACAAGACGAAATCGACAAAGCGTTCGGCACCGCTCCGATTGGCCGCGTCGGTTAGAATCGCGATGCTGGCGGGCACGAACAGCGTCTCCTCTGGAAGAGCAAACCGGGTAGATCCCTTCGGCATGCCCTCCGGGTTCGCGAGGAAGTCGATTGACGGACCAATCCCGAACCGACCGCGGGCAACCCCAGCAGCGACGCCGAAGCTGCGTGCCGTCACGGTCGCGAGATTGCCACCAACCTCAGACCACATGCCCCACCCGCGGTCCCACCCGTAGACCTGGAGAATGGCCTCGACCATGAGGTGCATCGTACCCGACCGCGACGGGGAGCTGATGCCGATATGTCCGGCATAGATGGGGGCCGCGAGATCACCCCAGCGTTTTGGGACCGGCAATTCCCGCTGCTCGATGTAGTTGGGATTGTACACGAACCCGTAACCCGACAGGGCAAAACCGAGATATGTTAGGTCCGGATCGTTGACGGGATAGCCGGCGATTAGGTCCGGCGCTCCCGTGGAGCGGGGCTTCAACACGGCCAGCCGTCCTGCGCGCTTCAGGATCTCGAAAGCATCCGGCGCCGACGCCCAGAAAATGTCGGCCCTGTGCCTCCCGCCCGCGATGTCGGCGATGGCCGTCGTCGTCTTGCGCTGGACGAATTCAAGGGAGATTTCAGGATTGCGGGTGCTGAAAGCGGTTTGGAACAGTTCGAGAACCTGCGGCGGAAAGGATGTCAGGACACGCACCTTTTCAGCCGCCATGGCCGTCGCGGCGGTCGGGACCGCAGGGGCGAGCAATACAGCCAGGCAAAAGAAGAATGTGCGAACCATGAACAGATGAAGCGGCCAGTGTCGGGCTGCATCATAGGCCCGAGACGGACCGGGCAATCAAGTCATTCTTCAAAAAGCAAAGTACGTCATTCGGCCAGCTCAGACGTGCTTGAGTTGGCAGACGACGGCGAAAATCAGAACAGCGTCTCCCGTATCGTCCTCCAGCTTTCAGCGTCGGGAGCGCAGATAATGCCTCCGGTATGAAGGGTTGGGCGATATGGTGATCCGTCGAACCGTGCGGAATATCCGCCCGCTTCGCGATGGAGGAGCCAGCCGGCCGCGTGGTCCCACGGCATGAGCTTCGATTGAACAAGGAAATGGCTATGCCCGGCGGCTGCCATTCGATACTCGTGTGCGGCGCAGCGATAACATGCGACGGCTCCGAATCCGGTCAGGTTCGCCGCCACGGTCGATCGCATGGGTTCCTGCATATGATTCCAGGATGCACAGCCTGACATCTCCTGAACGGGAAGCGGAGCTGCGACCCGGAGGTCGACACGAGCGCCGGACATCTGGATCCACGCCCCCTCTCCTCGAATGGCAATTGCGGTGTCATCGCCGACCGGGTCATGAATCCAACCGGCAACGATCTCTCCCCGCATCACGGCTGCCACCATCACCCCGAACAATGGAAGACCCGAAGCAAAATTCTTGGTTCCGTCCACCGGATCGATCAGGAGAGCAAGCTCTGCATCCGCCAGCTTATTCAGCAGCGAGGGATCACGCTCCGCGGCCTCCTCGCCGACCATCACAGCCTGCGGGAAGATTCGTCTCAGCCCGCTGCTGATCATCCGTTCGGCTGCCTCATCGGCATCCGTCACGAGATCCAAGGCCGACGATTTTTGCCGGACCTCGTGGGCTGCCAGGTTCCGGAAGCGGGGCATGATCTCGACCCTTGCGACTTCGCGGAGAAGCTGATCCACAGCTTCGGCATCACGGGTCGAGAACGGCATGGGGAATCGCTTTCATAGTATCCAGGATGGTAAAATTCCGGACGCTGGACAGGATAGAGTTGTCGCCATTCTGCATCGAGGATCCGAGTCAGGTCATTCCCATCGCTTTGACGAGAGAGTCCTTCAAGCCCGAGGTGCAGCCGAGCACGATGTTGCCGTCGCGCAGGCCCGCATCGGCAAGGAAGTCGTTCGCCCAGCCTCCGGCTTCCTCGATCAACAGCAGCCCGGCCAATGCATCCCACGAGTTCATGTGCAGTTCGCAATAGCCGTCGATCCGGCCGGCCGCCACATAAGCGAGGGCGAGCGCGCCGGATCCGCCGCGCCGGACGCCGGCCCCATCCGCCAAAATCCGGTCCACGAGTTCGACATATCGGGTGAGTGGCAGGCGGGTCGACCAGCCCGCCTCGATGGTCGCCGATTGCATATCGGCCAAACCGCTGACCCGGATCGGCTCGCCATTCAGGGTTGCTCCCCCGTCGCGCTCCGAAGCGAATAACTCGTCATGCATCGGATCGTAGATGATCCCGATCTGCATCCGACCATCGCGGACATAGGCAATGGAGATGCAGAACTGCGAAATGCCGCGCACGAAGTTCGCGGTGCCGTCGATAGGATCCACCACCCAGACATCGCGGTCGAACGATCCTCCCCCCTCCTCACCGAAGAAGGCATCCTCAGGAAAGCTATCCAGCAATCGCATTCGGATCAGGTTCTCGACCTCTGCGTCGACAGCCGAGAGGTAGTCCTGATGGCCTTTGAGATTGATGCCGGTCGTGCCCGGACGCCCGTTGAAACGGCGGCGGGCCAAGGCCCCGGCTTCGCGAGCAACCGCGCATGCAACGGAGAATCTGAGATCGGCTCTCTCTGCTACAGGCAAAGAAGCAGTATCTGAAGCCCTGGCAATGTTCGAGAAGGCCATAAGGGTCTGTCCTGGTTATCGAATGGTGGAAATGGCCGGCGGGGCGTCATGCTTATCGCTCTCGATCCGCTGGATCCAAGCAGCTGCGTAACGTGCGGCCGCGATCAGCATCGGCTTCGGCGTTTCCATCCATTCATCGGGGTGAAGCTCGCGCGTGACACGCAGGTGGTCGATGGCGGAATCGAGGTTCGGGAAGCGGTCAGGAAGCTGGACATGGATGTATAGGGCCGCGAGGATCACGGATCGGCTGCGACCGCCGCGGCAGTGCAACAGGACATTGCCGCGGCGCCGATGGGGATAGGTGCAGCGGTCGGGCAGTTGCTGATGGAGAGCGCCGTCGAGCAGGTAATAGCCTGCAAGCAGCATCGTGTCCGGGTTACCCGCATCGTCGATGAGGCCAAGCTTGTAGTTTCGAACCGGTCCGTGAGGCGACGCGATTTCCGAGGCTCCCACGCCGGCCGTGTAGTCAATGTCGAGATTGACGGCGCAGTTCACCACGATGGCGATGTCGTTCATCTCGAGCATTTCCCTGTCCGAAGCCGCGTTTGCGTCCCCGACATAGAGCTTGACGCCAAAGGGCGGGAGATCATCGACGATCAGGCTCATCGGAGGACGGGGAAAGTTGAACTGGGTTGCCATCTTATATCCTAAACTCTTCAACGTATTGCCGCGACAGTCGGAGGCGTTCTGCCTTCAGGCCGCATGGGATGTTCCGAGAACTTGTTGTTGCAGTGCGACCCGGTTTCCGGCCTTGTCGAAGAAGGTGAGCTGGTCAGCGGGAAACTCGATCCAAATGTTCTTCCTCGACAAGGAGGTTTCGAAGCGCGGAATGAGCGCCGTGACCCGGTGTCCCTTGACCGAGAGAGAAATGATCGTCTGCGACCCGGTGGGCTGAACGACGTCGACTTCGGCCGGCAGACTGAACGGACCCTGCCGCTCGACGATCGTGATGTTCTCCGGGCGGATCGCGAACGTCACGGGGCCGTCCCCGCATTGCAGACGCGCCGGAGCGGGAATATTGCTGTCCTCGAAGCGCACGACGCGTTCGCTGCCGTTCGTGCTCAGAACTCCTTCGAAAAGGTTGATCTTGGGATCGCCGATGAACTCGGCAACGAAGAGATTGGCGGGATTGTGATAGATTTCATATGGCGATCCCTGCTGCTGGATAACGCCGTCCTTCATCACGACGACTATATCCGACATGGTCAGCGCCTCGACCTGATCGTGCGTGACATAGACCGTCGTCGCCTGCAACTCACGATGCATGCGCTTCAGCTCCGTCCGCATCTCGGTCCTGAGCTTCGCGTCGAGGTTGGACAGAGGCTCGTCCATGAGCAGGATTGAGTTGCGTGCCGCGATCAGACGGGCCACAGCGACGCGCTGCTGCTGACCACCCGATAGTTCCGACGGATAGCGGTCGGATAGTCCCGTCAGCTGGACCTTCGCGAGTGCCTCGGCGAGACGATCCTCAATCACCTTCTTTGGCTGCTTCGCCTCCGAGAGCGCCAAGGTGATGTTCCGGTCGACCTTCATGTTGGGCCAAAGCGCATAGCTTTGGAAAATGAAGCCGAGTCCGCGCCGCTCGGGCGGAACGAAAACGCCGGTACCGCTGGAATAAACCGTCTTGCCGCCAAGCACGACCTCCCCCGTAGTAGCCTGCTCGAGGCCCGCGATAACGCGCAAGGTCGTGGTCTTGCCGCAGCCTGACGGTCCGAGGAGGGTCACGAAACTTCCCTTCGGAATGTCGAGGTCCAGGCTCGGAAGGGCCAGATGGCTTCCGTACGACTTGGTGATGTTTCTGAGGGTGATTTCAGACATGGGCACTCTCTCGTGCGGAAGCCATTCGGAACGGGTTAGCGGCTCGTCTCGGCCATCCAGAAGTCACTGATCTTCGCGATGTTGTCCCTCACGAATTCAGGCGATGCCGTGAGCTTCCGAGCCTTGGGCCACATTTCGCTGTAGGGCGGAGGCGGAACGTCGGTGCGCGGCGAAAAGGTGCCGACCTGATAGAATGCCGCCATGCCCTGCAGGAGTTCAAGGGACTTCCCGGACCGGAACGGTGCCTTCAGTTCCGAGTTGCCGCTCAGATCCTTGCTGCCCATAAGGAAAGCCACGAAGAGTTTCGCGGCATTCGGATGCGGCGCCTGTCCAGCGACCGCCACAAAGGTCGGGTAGGAGAACAGGGCCGACGGCGTCAGGTCATAGGGAACCGCATTCGCGTAGTTGTCGCTCTGGTTCTTGGTCAGATAGTGGATGACCGAGAATGCCATCGGCGGCTTGGCCTGGCCACGAAGACCAACGGCTGTGGCAATCTTCGAGCTGTTGTCGGAGATGACGATATCGTTTGCGATCAGCCGGTGAAGGAACTCGTAGCCGGCGTTCTCGACTCCGGATGTGAGTTCTAGCTTCTTGCCATAGTGCTGCTCGTAGGCCTTCTGCATGTCGTCGGAATGCTCGACGATGGCCGCCAGCATCATCAGCGTCGTGAGCGAGCCAGCCGGTGACTTCATGGAGAAACGACCCTTCCATTGCGGCTCGGTGAGCTCCCATAGGGTCTTGATCGGCGGCTGCGGGTGGGTTTCCGAATTGTAGAAGACACCATAAGCCTCGATCACGTGCGTCAGCAGAGGCTCGCGGTGCTCCGCAGGGATCTTGTCCGTCAGGTAGGAAGGCACGTAATTGACGATGCGGTGATTGGGGAGCAGGTCGAACACCATCTGTTCGGTGCCACCTGAATAGACAACGTCAGCCGCATACACACCGGCCTGATGCTCACGCACGATCTTCTCGATGGTCTTCTCAGAGCCCAGATCATAGGCCTTGACCTTGATCTCCGGATGGAATTTCGCGAAATCCTCGGCAACCTTCAGCATCGTGCCGGTGGAGGAATAGACAACGACCTCTCCCTCCTTCTTTGCATTGGCGATGACCTCGTCCCAATTCTCGTTCTTCTGGTAAGGGCCGAGCTGGCTCTTCTGCAACCAGGCGTCCCATTTCGGGTCGGATGTCTGCGCAAGTGCCGGCGCCACCAATGCGAGGCTAAGGGCGCCAGCAGCGATCCATGTTCCGGCGCTGCGAAATGTCAGTGTCATGATGGGCTTCCTCCTTCTCTTCTCGTTACGACAAGTTAAATCAAAGCTTCAGACCGCTCCGATCCTCATCTTCGTTGACAAGGCACGGACGAGCAGGTTGACCGCAATGACGATGGCAACGAGCATCACGGTGGCGACGCCGACAAGCTGCGGCATATCCTGGTTCTGGTAGTTGTAGATGACGCCTGCGAGTACGTTCGTCGAAGGCGTGACGAGAAGAATGATGAGCGACAGCTCTCGCATGATGCTGATGAAGCTCAGCAGCATGCCGGAGAGAAGCCCACCAGCCGCGATGGGCACGATGATCCGAAGCATTCGGCGAATCCAGCCGATGCCTTGGACGCGTGCAGCCTCCTCCAGCGACTTGTCGATCTGCAGTAGCGCCGCGATGCCGGTGCGCGAGGTGAAGGGCAGCGTCTTGACCGAGCAGATCAGGACGAGTAGCGCGAAGGTGCCGTAGAGAGCAGGGATCGGCCCGAATGGACGGGCGAACATACCGATATAGATCGCTCCGAAGGCGAGAGCCGGGAAGATATACGGTAGGAAAGCCACCATCTCGAGCGTCCGCGAGGTGAGCGAACCGCGCGTCCTGACCACCACGTAGCCGATGAGAAAGCCGAAGATTCCTGTCGTCATGGCCGTGAGGAACGCGAGCTTGAGACTGTTCCAGGTGGCATCGAGGATATTGCTGTTGTCGACGAGCGCGGCCTGCAGCTGATCAACGCCCTCACCTCCTCCGCCGATCCAGTAATGCAGGGTCAGGTTGCCGAAGCTGTAATTGCCGGCCGTCTTGATCAGCGATTGCAGGACCAGCAGGACGAGCGGGAACGCGACAGCAGCCGTCATGAGCAGCATGACGAGGAAGAAGAGCGGCCATCGCCATGACCCCAGATCGATCTCCTTGCTGCGGAAGCCCTTGCCGGACAAGGTCACGAAACTCTTGCGGACTCCAATGAGGCGCTGGTTGATGAAGATGAACAGGCACGCGAGAACGACGAGAACCAGAGCGAGGAGAAAACCATCGCCCGCATTACGGGTCCCCATGGCGGCATAGATCTGCGTCGGCAGCACGTAATAGCGCACCGGCATACCGAGGACAGCGGGCGTTCCGAACGATCCGACCACCCGGATGAACGTCATCACCACAGCGGAACCGATCGCAGGCAGCAGCAGCGGAGCCGTGATCCACAGAAACTGCTTGAGACGGGAAAGGCCTGCCATGGCTCCCGCCTCCTCGAGCTGGCTGTCGACGCTCGTGATCGAGCTCGACACGGAGAGGTAGGCGTAGACGTAGTAATGCAGCGACAGGCAGATGATGATCGGGATCGGGCCATAGGCGATCCAATCCGGCGGCTGGACGCCGAAGAAATACGCGAAGGCGCCTGAAGCTCCGCCAATGCGGTCGTTCTTGAAGAACGTGATCCAGGCGAGCGCCATCACCCACGAAGGCAACATGTAGGGGATCATCACAAGCGTATGCAGAAAATTCCGGAACGGGATGTTCGTACGGACGATCAGCCAAGCGAATCCTGCGCCGAAGGCAAGGCAGATGATGGTGGCGGCGAATGCCGTGATGAGCGAGTTGAAGAACGGTTTGTAGAAAATCGCCCAGGAGAGACGACCGGCGAAGACGCGCTCGTAGTGAAACCATGTGAAGTCGCCCGGCTGGGCCTTCGGCAAATAGGCGCGGTCATAAGGCTGGACGGTAAGTGTCTCTCGGATCAGCTCGAACAGTGGCACGAGAACCAGTCCCCCCAACACGATGGCGAGGAGGATGCCCAATAGGCGTTCGGGCTGGGTGAAGGATTGCCAGAGGCGACTGGCGACGGCTCCTGTCGAAGGGACACGCGATGGGGTGTGCGCTGGTGCCGCCGAGCTCGTCATTCCGCTCCATCCTTCCCGAGGCCGGAATCCGGCCCGATAGCGTTTCCCGTGGCGTCTGACATTCGGGTGCTCTCATTCGGCTTGGCCGGACGGGCGGTCAGTTCGCTGATCTTCTCCCCACTTTGGAGCGAAGCACCGTTAGGTTTGCACACGTGTGCAAAGGTTGCAAGAGCCAATCTGAGCAAGAAATGATCTTGGATCAGGAGGTGGAACGGACGGTCGCTCGCTCGACGAGTTCGACCGGGAGAACCTCGTGCGCGAGGTCACCCCTCTCCCCGGTCATTTTGCGCTCGATGGCCGCCAGCACGGATTCCGTAAGATCGCTCATCGACTGCCTGATCGTGGTCAGGCGATAGGCAGCCCATGCCGATTGCTGGATATCGTCGAAGCCAATGATCGACAGATCGTCGGGAACGCGCCGCCCCATCTCGCGCGCGCCGTCGAGGAAGCCCAGCGCCATGAGGTCGGTGACGCAAAAGACGCCATCGAGGTCATGGGCGGAAAGCAAGCCTCTTGCGGCGTCCATCCCGGTCTCGTAGGCGGTCCCGCCAGAGGCCCAGACGGCCGGCTCGATCCCGGCCTCCCTCACGCGGTCCACGAAGGCACCGCGACGACGGATCTGGGTTGGAGTCTGGGCGCCGCTCCCGACGACGCCGATCCGCCGACAGCCCGCGCGGAGCAGTCGCTCGGCCGCAATACGGGCTCCATTGAGATCATCGCTGATGATCGTATCGGCTTCGGTGTCATCGTCCTGTCGGTTGACCAGGATCACCCGTACGCCATTGGCCATGCACTCGTCGATGATCGACGAGGGGGGCGAACCGGACATCACCACGATGGCCCGGACACGGAATTCGAGTATCAGTTCGATCAGAGGCGTGATCCCCTGCTCCGCCTCGGCGGCATTCAGGAGCAGGCATTGCATGCCGCGCCTGAGAAGCTCCCGGCTCAGTTCGTCGAGCTGGCGAGCCATGAAGGGCAGGGACAGGTTGGCGCCGACCACCCCGACCAAGTTGGACTGATCGCTGATCAGGCTCCGGGCCAGGCGATTGACCCGGTATCCAAGAGTCTTGGCCGCTTCCTGAACACGATGCCTCACATCGGCCGAGACACTGGCGCCGGGCGTGAAGGTGCGCGAAACGGCCGAGCGGGAGACACCGGCGAGCCGCGCCACGTCCTCAGACGTCACGAAGCTTCGCGCTGTGCGGTCACGTTTCAGATGGTCTTCACGATCCGAAGACGTCTCTGGGGGGGCTTGCTCCGCGTCCATTGATGCCCTGTGTGCGTTCGGCAGCTAATATTCAGCATGCCTCCGAACTGACAAGGGAAATCTATGCACACGCATTCAGCCCAGGCAAGCGCGCACGAGGCCGGCGCCACACGGGTCCGCCCCGGGCAATCGTTTGGCCAAGATCGGTTGAGGCAGACACCATTGTCGACGATGCTATCCCGAGGAACGACTGTCACTGCGTTGATCGCGGCTTCAAGGCACGCTCGACCGTTTCCACGAGTTCGGTGAGCCGGTAAGGCTTGGCGAGGAAAGGCACACCCACCGACACACACCTCCCGTGGCAGATCCGGGAGCGGCCGGAGGTGAAGACGATTGAGATGAGCGGCTGGAGCGACAAGGCGACCTGCGCGAGATCGAAGCCGTCTCGGCCACCCAGATCGATGTCGGTGAACAGAATATCCACCGACTCGTCCCTCAAGATGACCTCGGCCTCCTCTGCGCTGGCCGCCGTGAAGACCTCGTAGCCCGCTTCGATGAGGGCTTCGGCCGCAAGCTCTCCGATGATCAACTCGTCCTCGACGACGAGAACGCGCTGACGCAGTGACTTGGGAGCTGGTTTCTTCGCCGGCTTGGGGCGAGTCCAAGGGGACAGCATTGGAGCCATGTACGCAACCTCACTGAACACATCCGTGTGGTTAACGAACGATCGTGGCAGGTGTTCGAAGCAGAATTCGCCAAGTCAGGATATGGTCACCAAAGAGTTAACGATCGGCTCAACCTTCCAGACGCTGTGATATCTCGCGGCGACGATCTTGCCGGAGACAGAAATTCTATTCGATCCTGCGGACAATACGTATTCCTTTTCCACCACGCTCCATTAACGTTCCCGTTCGATGAACAACATCATATGATCCTGGGGTGCGCAATCGATCATGTCCGGCCTCCCATCCTTCTCGTTCGTCGGCTCTGCGGCCTCGTCCGCCGAAGAGGCATTCTGGACATGGCGCAGCATCACATCGCCCCTGTTCGACGTATCGATGCCCGATTCACGAGCCGTCGAGGCTTTCGAGGTCGAAGTCGACAGCTATCATCTTGGGCCGCTCGTCTTTGGAAGCGTAAGCGCAAACGCTCAGCGGTTCCATCGCTCGCCACGCACGATCGCCCGCAGTGGGATCGATCATTACGTGGTCCAGCTCTACTCGCAGGGCGGCTATGCTGGAGAGGTCGACGGCCAAGACATCCAAGTGAAACCAGGCGATATCAGCATTCTCGACCTCTCCCGGACATTGCAGACCCAAGCCGAGCGCTTCCATAACTTGAACTGCATCGTTCCGAGAACCATGCTGGAGCCACTTCTCAGACATCCTGACGGGCTGCACGGCACCGTGTTATCGGGCCGGACCGGGCTCGGCCATGTCCTCGGCACCTATTTGCAGACGATTTACAAGACGGCCGGCTCGTTGAGTGCAGAGGATGGGGCAGCCATCTCAGAAGCGACGGCCAGCCTGATCGCCGGCTGCTTCGGCCCCTCAGCCAATTCACGGGAGACGGTCGCGACGGCCAAGAAAGGGGCCCTGCTCCTGACGATCAAGCGTTACATTGAAGCCAATCTCGCTGACCCGGATTTGACGGTCGAGAGCATGACCCGCGAATTCCACGTCTCGCGGGCGACGCTTGTCCGCATGTTCGAACCCCTCGGCGGACTGAGCGGCTATATCCGGGAGCGCCGGATGTTCCGCTGCTTTGCCGAACTCACCTCTCCCTCTCCATCCCATCGCTCCATAGCGGATCTCGCGTATTCATGGGGCTTCGGGAACGAGGCGGCCTTCAGCCGAGCGTTCCGGCGCATGTTCGGCATGTCGCCTCGCGAAGCCCGCGCTGAAGGAACGCTGGCCCGGGTCGCCGTCCAGCGGCACAGGCCCGGTTCGAGCGGCCCGGCTGTGGCACAGTGGATCCGCGATCTGCAGATGTGATCGACCCTGCCGCCTTCGACCCGTCGCTTGAGGCATACGGCACAGAGATTGCGCCGACCTGCAAAGTGAAACACCCCGCCTGACGCTATAATACGTTGAAACAGCGTTGCTGGGGGGCAGCTGCCATGACAGGAAATCTCATCTGCCTTCGCTGCAAACGAAGGCACCGATCTCATATACAGTCCAGAACAGATGCGTCCTCTACCGCTCTGTTCCCTCAAGAAGCGCAAGTGCTTTGTCTCGTCGCGAGCGGCGAAACGAATTCCGACATCGCACGTGCCCTGTCCTTGAGCGAATGCGCCGTCAAGCAGCACGTCAAGTCTCTGCTCTACAAGGCACGGGCCCGAAGCAGGCCGGGCCGCTCCGCTCCTTTGCAGGATCCCGCGCGGTCTCAGCGCCGATCCTGACGCGACATTGCGTCGGGGGCTGAATCTTCGCCCGCCCGACCCACGCCCGACTGCGGCGTCCGCCCTACTCAAGCGCTCTGAAGGTCGGATTTCGCCCGCAGCGCGAGGTCGGGACGATCGGTCGTGATTTGCCGGACGGGCTGGCGAAACCAGTAGCGGAGATCGGCTTCTTCGTTCGGCACCCACGCACCGAGCCTATCCGCTCCGAACGCGTCGGTGAACGCTTGCATGGTATGGATCAGAAGGAATTTTTCAACCGCCACAAAAATGCCCGGGATAGCCTGGAGACGATCGATGGCTCGATTCAGCCCTCCCAGCATTTCGCAGGAGCGCCGATCGACGGAAGCCAGCACCGGGATGTCCGGATCGAGCCGTCGGACGGTCTCGAGCACCTCCAGCATGAAGCACGTCAGAATCGACCTCGTCTCGAGGCCGTGGCGATGCACGGCCTCCAGGACCTTGGCCTCCATGCCGGCATAGGCATTTCCAACGGCGTCGGTCTTCAGCTCGATATGAAGTTCGAGAGCGCTGCCGGCGAGCACTTGCAGGACCTGATCGAGGCTCGGAACGGTTTCTTGGCAGTCACGCAGGGGAATTGCCTGGAGTTCGGCCAAGGTCCGGGCGCCGACTGGGCCGGATCCCGTCGTGGTCCGTTCCAGCGTCGGATCGTGGATCACGGCGAGCTTGCCGTCCGCCGTCAGGTGAACGTCGAACTCGACGCCTTCCACGTCGAGCTCCGCGAGCCTCCGGAAACCGTCCAGGCTGTTCTCGGGCCACAGGTTGCGCGCCCCGCGATGACCGATGATCATGACCATGAAAATTCTGCCTTACTTGCTGCTGTCGACGAGACCGCGCACGAACCAGCGCTGCATGATGAGAACCACCAGAACGGGCGGGAGCATCACCAGGAGCGCGCCGCTCATCGCCACGTTCCAGGCCGGTTCCGTGTCCGAGCGCGGGATGAGATGCTTCACACCGATGACGGCCGTAGCCATGTCTTTCTCGGTCGTGAAGAGCAGCGGCCAGAGATACTGGTTCCACCCATAAAGGAACAGGATGATCGACAAGGCGATGATGTTGGAACGCGAGAGCGGCAGAAGGATCGTCCAGAAGAAGCGCATGGCCGATGCGCCGTCGAGACGCGCCGCTTCCAGAAGCTCCTCGGGAACGGTGAGGAAGAACTGCCGGAACAGGAACGTGGCGGATGCCGATGCAATCAGCGGCAGGATCAGCCCCTGATAGGTGTTCAGCATGTTCCATTCGAGGGCAATCTCGATCCGGTTGCCCGTGATCCACTCCCAGAGCCCCTGGATGTTGAGGAGATCGATCACCCATTGGACCGGCAGTGCCGCATTCGCGACGGCCTCGTAGGTCGGCACGATCCTCACCTCGACCGGAAGCATCAGCGACATGAAGATCAGCCAGAAGGCCAGGATGCGAAATCGGAACCGGAAATAGGTGATCGCGAAGGCAGACAGCAGCGAGATCGCCACCTTGCCGACCGTAATGCCGATCGCCACGATGAAGGAGTTCAGGAGGAGTTGTCCGAAGTCCGCCTTGATCCATGCGGTCGCCAGATTCTCCAGGAAGTGGCCACCGGGCAGCCACGGCATCGGCACCTGCTGCACCTCTTCCATCGTCAGCGAGCCGGCGATAAAGGCGAAATAGAGCGGCAGGCAGACCAGCACGATGCCCCCGAGGAGGATCAGATGGCAGATCGCCGTGAGAATGGGGGAGCGTTCAACCATGATCAGATGCTGTAATTGACCTTGCGTTCAACATACTTGAACTGCAGGAGAGTCAGGAGGAGAGCGAATGTCATCAGGAGAACCGACTGGGCCGCCGAGGACCCGAGATCGAGATTGATGAAGCCGTCCTGATAGACCTTGTAGACCAGGATGTTCGTGGCTCCGGCCGGACCGCCTCGGGTAACCGCGTCGATGATGGCGAAGGTCTCGAAGAACCCGTAGACGAAGTTCATGGTTGTAAGGAAGAAAAGCGTGGGTCCGAGCAGCGGCAGCGCAATCTGGAAGAAGCGCCTGATCGGCCCCGCACCGTCGACCGCGGCGGCCTCCATCAAGGATCTCGGCACGGCCAGAAGGCCCGCGACGAGAAAGATATAATCGTAGCAGATGTGCTTCCAGGACGCTGCGAGCACCACGAGCAGCATGGCATCGGAGCCATTGCGGTTGGGATCCCACTGGATCCCCAGCGATTTGATGAAGAACGCGATGGGGCCCACGGCCGGATTGAACAGGAACGCCCACATCACGCCCGCGATGACGGGTGCGATCGCATAGGGCAGCAGGATCACGCCTTTGTAAGCGGACTGGAAGCGCACCACCCGATCCGTCGCGAAGGCGAGAACGAGCGCGACAGTGATTGTTACGACGTTCTGTGCCAGAGTGAACCAGATCGTTACCCAGATGGAGTTGCGGTAGCTGTCGCTCGCGAAGAGCGCCGTGAAATTGTCCAACCAGACGAAATGAACGCTGGCCCCGAACGGATCCGTCAGCAGGAACGCCTGCATGAGGGCCCGGATGGACGGGATGAAGAAAAAGAAGAGAAGAATGAGGAGCTGCGGCAGAAGCAGCAGGGCCGGCAGGCCCGCGGTCTGAAAATGAGCATGTTTCAGACCGGGTTCGTGAGTGGTTGCGACCACGTCTAATCTCCGCTCGACAGACAGGATGCGGCACTGATCCGGATTCGGACCAGTGCCGCTTCGCTCGATCAGTACTTGCCTTTGTTGAGGCGCTCGTACTGGCGGAGAACCTCGTTGCCGCGCTTCACGGCGTCATCCATGGCCTGTTGCGCGTCCTTCTTACCGGCGAACAGAGCCTCGACTTCCTCACGCTGGGCGAACATGGACTGGGTGAAGTTGCCGAAGTGGAAGCCGAGCGAATTGTCGGTCGGCGTGCCGCGGTTGAGCTGCTGGATGGCGATCTCGCGTGTGGGGCTCTCCTTGTAGTACCCTTCCGATTTCGCCATCTCGTAAGCCTTGTTGGTGAGCGGGACATAGCCCGTCGCCTTGTGCCACCAGAGCTGCGTCTCGGGCTTCGCGAGATAGTCGAAGAAGGCCGCTATCGCTTTCTCCTCCTCCGGCTTGTGCCCCTTGATCACCCACAGGGCGGCGCCGCCGATGGTGCTGTTCTTCGGCTGCCTACCTTCCTCCCACGGCATGAAGGTCGCGCTCCAGGCGATCTTCGAGTTGCGCTCGATACCGCTATGCGCTGCGGTCGACGCGAAGTAGGTGGCGCATTTTCCGGACGTGAAGAGCTGCTCGGGGCTGAAGCCCTGGCCGGCAATCTGAAGCACGCCGTCATCGAGCCATTTCTTCAGGCGAGCCACCTGAGGCACCACGAGCGTCTTGTTGTAGACGAACTCCGTGTCGAGCCCATTGTAGCCGTTCGCCTGCGTGGCGTAGGGCTGGTCGTTGATGGCGCTGTAATTCTCGATGAGGCTCCAGTGATAATCCGTCGCCAGTGCCGTTCCGCACTCGGCCGCGCCGGATTTCTTGATGACGTAGAGCTGCTTCTCGAACTCGCCCCAGGTCTCCGCCGGCTTGTCGAACCCAGCCTTCTGGAACTGGTCCTTGTTGTAGAAGAGGATCGGCGAGGATGAATTGAAGGGCATCGCCGCGAGCTTGCCCTTGTAGGAATAGAACCCAGCCACAGGCTTGATGAAGTCGGACCAATCCACCTTATGGCCCGTCTTGTCCATGAGATCCTGCACCGGGACGATGGCGTCCGAGAGCAGCATGGTCATGAAGCCGCGCTCGTAGATCTGCACGATGTGAGGAGGACGCTTGGCCCGATAGGCCGCAATGGTGCTGTTGATGACTTCGTCGTAGTTGCCCTTGTTCACCGCGACGACCTTGTACTGGTCGTTCGACTCGTTGAACTTCTTGGCAAGCTCCTCGACGCGCTCTCCGTTGACGCCGTTCATGGCGTGCCACCATTGCACCTCGACGGGCTCGGCAGAGGCGGCACCGGACATGATCAGGGCCAGCGCTCCGACGGCGATGCGCGGTATCGTCTTGTCATTTTTCATTCTGATGTCCTCCCATTTGATCCTTCTCTCCCGCTTCAGGGCGTCGAGATAGCGATCCCCTGCCCTTTCGAACGCCTTCCCCAGAAGCCTCCTTCGGCCATGAGGGCGGCAATCCCCTTGTCGAGCCAGCCCAGATCATCGAGAAGATCCAGGATGGTGAAGCGCCGGCGGATCAACCGCGCGCGCCGACATTCCTTCGCCAGCTGCGCCAGCGGCACCCCGAGGTCGCCGGGATGCGCCGCGGCGCCGGCCGCGCGAAGCCAGGTTTCCATTTCGTCGGGTGCAATGCAGTACCGGCGCAACTCTTCGCGCAGCGCCGGCCAGTCGGCGGCGAGCGTCGCCAAGCGCTCGGCCCGGCGCGGAGCCCGCTCCATCTTGACCCGCATCTCCGTCCGCGCGGATTCGGCAATGTGCGGATCAGAGAATGCCGCTTCGATCTCGGCCTCCACCGCCTCGGGTGTGGACGCGGCGCCACGCGCTTGCGCGATGACGTTTTCATCGATGTCCTGCGCCAGGAACCACTCGTACAAGGCGAGGATCGCCACGGTCCCGATCCCCACGCAGGCGCCGTGCGCCGCAGGCTCGCCCTCGTAGGTGAGTCGTTCCATCTCCCAGACGTGCGAGATGAGGTGCTCGGCCCCGCTCGCCGGGCGAGAATTGCCATGAGCCTGCATGGCGAAGCCTGAGACGAGCAGGCCGTTCATGAGATCGCCCATGGCGGCAGAGTTGCCGGCGCCGATTGCGTCAGGCTGCGACAGCCATCCACGCACATTGTCCTGAACAAGCGCGAACGGCTCGGGATTGATCGGCTCCTCGCCCAGCAGGTCGGCCAGCTTCCAGTCCGCGCCGGCGACGATCTTTCCGGCCAGGTCGCCATAGCCCCAGCCCGCCATGCGGGCAGGAGCCCGCGCGATCACATCGAGATCGGCCACCACGCTGACGGGCGGTGCGCAGTCCAGCGTGCGCTTGAAGCCGTCGTCGAGCAAGGCGGCGCCCGAAGCGGCATAGCCGTCCATCGAGGCCGCCGTCGCCACGCAGATATAGGGAACACCGGCGAGTTCGGCCGCGTATTTCGTGAGGTCGTTGATGACGCCCGACCCGACGGCGACCGGAGTTGTTCCCTGCGCCTTGATCGCGCCGGCGATATCTCTCGCGAGGGCGGCATGAGGCTTCACCCGCGGGGCGGCCTCCAGAAGGACCGGAGCGACACTCGCAAGACCGGCCTGTTCCAGGATCGCGTGCGCATCGTAGCCGGCAGCCTCCATGGTATTGCGATCGCCGACGATCATCGGCGCGCGGCCTCCCGCGGCGCGTACCGCATCGGGCAGGAAAGCAAGCGCCGAAGAGGAGACGAACACCTGACGTGTCGTCGTCGCCTTCCGTACCGCCTCGTTGAGAACCTGCGCCTGACCTGCCATTGACCCCTCACTCGCGATACATTTGCATATTGTGTATTACAATTGTATGACGATGACAACGGGGTCCTGGCCCCTTGCTCCCGCCGGTGGATTCGTTCGATGATGGCGCCGATACCTTGTTCCACCCTCACGAACGCCTCGGGATGATCGGAATGCGTTGCACCCGATGGTGCGGCGGACCCGGCTCAGCGGGAGCGCCTTGACGGCTTGATACAGGCTTCGGACAATCATTGCAGGCGCGCGACCATGCTGAACACGGATGACAATTCTCTCGAGGCGCGGGTTGCGTGGCTCTACTTCATGGAAGGCATGACCCAGGCCGACATCGCAGAGAAGCTCGGCATGACGAGACTTCGCGTGAACCGGATGCTGGTCGAGGCGCGCACGAGCGGCCTTATCAGCATCACCCTCAATTCGCGCTTTGCCACCTGCGTTGAACTCGAACAGATCCTCATTAGCGAGTTCGGCCTGAAGGATGCCGTCATCATTCCGACGCCGGATGATCCGGATCTCGTTCCGGTCCTGCTCGGTCAGGCGGCGGGCGAGTATCTGTCGAATTTCCTTGAGACGAATCGCGTCAAAGGTCTTGGGCTTGGCTGGGGTGCGACCCTGCGCGAGACTATCCGCAACACGCGGCCGGGCCGCTATCCGGACTTGTGCGTCAACTCGATGATGGGCGGGCTGACGCACGGCCTGGAACTCAACACCTTCGAGACGGCGAGCAGCCTTGCCAACCGCCTGAACGCCGAATGCCAGTATCTGGCCGCGCCCATCTATGCTGGCAGTCCTGCGTCACGCGACATCATCCTGTCGCAGGACGTGTTTCGCGAGGCCTTCGAGCGCATTTCAGCAAACGATGTCGCGGTGCTCAGCATCGGCGATCTCTCCCTCCGCTCCCTGCTGATCCGCTACGGTCTGCCGCGGGATGTGCCCACCGACGAGCTGCTGGCGCTCGGCGCCGTTGGCGATATCCTGGGGCAGTTCTACGATGCTGAAGGCCACGTGATCGACCATCCGCTCAACCTGCGCGCCATCGCCTTGCCGCTCAGCGAACTCTCTCGCATTCCGACCGTCGTCCTCGCGTCCGGCGGGCGCAACAAGATTCCTGCCATCGCGGCAGCCCTCAAGGCCCACCTCGCCTCCGTGGTCATCTGCGACGAGACCACGGCCCGGACGGCGCGTGACCTTGTTCTGGCCGGCGACGCATCTAAGAGATCGCCGCCGGGGAAACGCCGCAGCCGCGGATAGACGGGCGCTCTGCACGCCTTCACATATTGACGTAGTTGAGTCCGCCGCCTTCGGGGGTGACCCAGGTGATGTTCTGGTTCGGGTCCTTGATGTCGCAGGTCTTGCAGTGGGGCATCTGACGTCGAGTCTCCAGGCATGCTCGCCGATCAAGCCTGCTTCTAAAGCCACGCTGGTCGATCCAGGTTAAAGCCGTATAAGACAGATCGACATGCGGCACACCTTATCACCGCAGATAGGCTTCGCTGGCATAGCGGCGCATCATGTGCTGGCTGTTGAAGATCGGGCCGATCTTGCTGATCGTCTGCTTCATCATCCAGATCCAGCGGGACCTGTCCTGGGCGTAAAGCGGGAGGACAACAGCTTCTAGTTTCTCGTACAGCGCGCGGGCGTGATCCTCGCGGGTTCCCTCGGGCCGGTGGTCGATACTCCAGCCGGTGATACCCTCCTCGCAGGCTTCAAGCCACCATCCGTCGAGAATGCTGAGGTTGAGAACCCCATTCAGCGCCGCCTTCATGCCGCTCGTCCCGGAAGCCTCCAGGGACGGCAGCGGCGTGTTGAGCCAGATGTCGCTGCCGGCCGTGAGCGTCCGGGCGATCTCCATGTCATAATTCGGAAGGAAGACGATGGGGACGTCCCGCAGATCGTCGATATGGCCGTGGATCTGCTGAATGAGCGCCTTGCCCCCTTCGTCCCGCGGATGAGCCTTTCCGGCGACGACGATCTGCAGCGCGAACTCGCGATGGAGCCGCCTCACGCGCTCCAGATCCATAAACAGTAGGTTCGGACGCTTATATCCGGTCATGCGCCGTGCGAACCCGATCACGGGCGCTTCGGGATCGAAGTCTATCCCCGACTGCCCCTTGACTATCTCCAGCAGGTCGCGCTTGGCCTCGCGATGTGCGTCCCAGACATTCCCGTCGTCGAGTTGATCGGCACGCGACAGGACTTCCGGTTCGTGGCACCAATGGGGAAGGATACTCTGGAACAGGCGCGCGAAGGCCGGATGTGTCCAATGCTCCACATGCACGCCGTTGGTGATCGCCCGGACGCGATACCCGGGGAACATCCGCCGGGTCGTCTCCGCATGACGCCGTGCAACGCCGTTGACATATCCGCTGAGATTCAGCGCGAGCCGCGTCATGTTCAGGCGATCCTCTCCTGCGAGGCTCTTCAGCTCGTCGAGCGCCACGACGTCGCCAAGGACACGCGCCACATCCTCATAGGCGAAGCGGTCATGTCCCGCCTCAACCGGCGTGTGCGTGGTGAAGATGCATTGCCGGCGGACAGGGTCGGTATTGTGGGGCCGGGGCTCGAGCGGGTTGTCCGAAGGAGCGCGAGCGTGGCGGCGCAGAAGGTTTAGCGCAAGCAGGGCGGCGTGCCCCTCGTTGAGATGATAGGTCTCGATACTGAAGCCGAGCGCCCGCAACATGCGCTCGCCACCGATCCCGAGAACGGCCTCCTGCCTGAGCCGGTCGCACTCCCCGCCGCCGTAAAGCCGGTCCGTGACGGTGCGATCTTGAGTGGCGTTCTGATCGAGCCGGGTGTCCAGGAGGATCACCGGCACCTTGTATCCGAGGGGCGATGCAAGCTCGTACAGCCAGGGACGTATCCAGACGTCCCGCCCCTCCAGGGTGACGGCGACCATCGCGGGAACCTGCGCGGTCCATTGTTCCGGCTCCCACGGATCGGGCCAGTCGATCTGGCGCCCCTCCCCGTCGATCGTCTGGCGCAGATAGCCGTCGCGGCTGGCCAGCGTGACGAACACCATCGGGAGTTCCAGGTCGGCGGCGGAGTGCGCCACGTCTCCGGCGAGGATGCCGAGGCCGCCCGCATAGGTGTGCATCTCGGGCCGCAGGGCGATTTCCATGCTGAAATAGGCAATCCGCGTGCTCGGCAGATAGCTTTCGATCACCGACACGGCCTGTCTCCTTATTCGCGCCTCCTCAGTCCGCCGTATAGAGACGCTCGACATCCTCCCGCCTACA
Source organism: Microvirga sp. Mcv34 (assembly GCF_024519725.1). Lineage (GTDB taxonomy): Bacteria > Pseudomonadota > Alphaproteobacteria > Rhizobiales > Beijerinckiaceae > Microvirga. The sequence continues at coordinate 126,067 of NZ_JALJRK010000006.1, forward strand.
AAGTTCTGTTCCCGGCGTCATCAGCGTCGCGGCGCCCGCGGCCATCCCCAGGCGGACAGCATGGCGAAGATCCATGCCCTGCATGAGCCCGAAGACGATGGCGCCGACCATGCAGTCTCCCGCTCCGACAGCGCTCCGCACCGGAACCCTGAAGGGCGCCAGCCGCTCAGCTCCTTCGGCGGAAACGAGAAGGGCGCCATGGCCACCGAGGGAAACCACCATGACTTCGCAGATGCCCCGTGCAATCAGGCTCTGCGCAGCGGCCACCTGCGAGGCTTCGTCTGGAAGGTCCTCACCGACCCATTCCTTTAGCTCACGAAGGCTTGGCTTCAGGAGATATGCTCCAGAGCGTATCTGGCGCAGCGCATCGCCCGACGTATCGAGCACGAGGCGCGTTTCGAGAGACTTCGCCAAATCGGCCACTTGCTGAAAGAAATCCGCGGGAACACCCGGCGGCAGGCTGCCACTGGCGACGATGAAGCGGGTCCCGTCGGCAAGGCGGGCCAGATGAGCGAGGCAAGCCCGCCATTCCTCCTCGGAAAGCTTCGGACCCGGCAGCACGAAGCGATATTGCTGACCGCTCCGCCGCTCATCGACCGTGAAGCTCTCGCGCGTCGTACCCGCAATCGGAACGCGACAGGAGAGAAGGCGCTCCCGATCCAGCAGGGTATCCAGAGCCGTTCCGGCCGCCCCGCCGGCGGGGAAAATCGCGAGCGCATCGCCGCCGAGCCTGCGGATCACCCGCGCCACGTTGATCCCGCCGCCACCTGGATCGTATCGCGGCGGTCCGCAGCGAATCTTGTCCGTCGGCATGACCGCGTCGGCGCTCGTGGCGATGTCCAGCGCCGGGTTCATGGTCAGCGTCACAACCTGCGGCATTCGGCGCCTCCCGTGTCGCGCATCGGCGGCTCCCACCGGGACGTATCCGCCGCAGGATGGACCGCTTCCGGCATCGGCGGAAGATGTAACATGCCACCCCCTCCTTAAGGATCGCCGGGTATGGAGTTAAAGAAGCGCATCGCTTGTTCTATGATGGACGCGTCCGCTTCGCTGCGAGAGGGTGCCATGGAAACCAACCCGGCCGCTTTTTCGATGCCCGCAACGCTGGAGCCTGAACTGGCTCGCCTTCGGATCTACTGGAAGGATCTTCTCCGCGGGGAGAACGCCATGCCGTTCTCGGACGACATCGACCTTTCCCAAATTCCCGAGCTCGCCAGCCGCGTCCTCCTGCTGCAGGCTTTCGAGAGCCCGGTACGCTTCCGCTTCGAGCACGCCGGAGAGCATGTGATCTCCCAATACGGCACCCCGTTGGAGGGGATGTTTTCGGACGAGGTTCGGCAGCAAGGACCGCTGCAGGAACTTACGCGACAATGCAGCGCCACACTCGCGAGGCGCGCGCCTACGTATTTCCGATCTGCCGTGGAAGAAAATCAGGCCGCTTATGCGCGCCTTCTCCTGCCCACTTGGGGTGAGGGCCATATCATGTTGCTCCTCGGCGCCGTGGTCGACTCTCCCGAGGCGGCCAGGGTGCAAGCATAGAGAGCTCTCGCCAAGCCAAGTTTGCGTTAAGTCAAAGTCGCGGATCTCGTTCGTGGCATCTTTCTCCTAAAGGGCAAGCGGCGATTGATCGGCAATCGGCGTTGCCTCGTGGGAGAGGAGCATGGCTCTCAAGGATCTGTTGGTCTTGACCGGCACCAGCATGGAAGCCGCTGGGACCTATGCCCTCTCGCTCTCGGTCACTTGCGGCGCCTGTTTGACCGCGGCCGTTCCGACCATCGAGCCCTCGCTTCCTCCCGGCCTGGCCGCCGAGTTGCCGGACGACCTTCTCTCTCGCATGAAAGACGAGGTCGAGGCTGCAGCGGGCAGGGCCGTCGAGCAATTCGCACAAGCCGCGCGAGAAGCCGACACATCGATCGATATCGTGAGATTCAAGGCTATCGCCGGAGAGGTCGGCTATTCCCTGAGCCAAGTGGCGCGCTGCTTCGATGCCGTTATCCTTCCGCAGCCAAATCCGGACGGCACCGACACGTCTGACATCATCGAGTCATGCCTCTTCGGCTCGGGACGCCCTCTCATCATCGTGCCCTATATTCGCGTCCGCCCTGACATCACTTCGATCCTGATCGCCTGGGACGGCGGACAACCGGCCGCACGAGCCGTTGCCGATGCTCTGCCACTGCTGGCGCTCGCCCGCCAAGTGGACATCGTCACCATCGGCAAGGGAGAAAATGGCAATTCCCATCTCTCGGGCAGGATCCTGGCCCGGCATTTGGCCCGGCATGGCATCCAGGCCGAAGCGAAGCGGCTTCCCGTCGATGAGATCGATATCGCGAACATGCTCCTGTCCCATGCGGCCGACATGGATGCCGACCTGATCGTGATGGGCGGCTACGGCCATTCGCGCCTGCGGGAGGTCGTTCTCGGCGGCACCACCCGAGAGGTCCTCCGCTCCATGACCGTGCCGGTGCTCATGTCGCACTGAACCGGAGAAGAGGAGCGAGCGCCATGACTCTCGAGGCTTCCGTTCCCCTTCAAGACCGGCTGGACAGCTCCGACCGTCGCCCACCGGAATGGACCTTGAAGCAGGACCACAAGGAGCCCTTGGTCGAACTCTCGGGCGACTGGAGCGCGGAACAGGCCTCCGCCATGGAACTCGCCTTAGCGGACGTGATTGCCGACGTCCGAGCCTCACCAATGACGTTCGACCTTTCGCGCATCGACCGTCTCGACACCGTCGGCGCCTGGCTCCTCGACCGCACCCGTCACGACCTCAAGGCCAAGGGCTGCACCCTTGTCTTCATCAAAGCCCGGGACGAACACGGCATCCTGCTCGATGAGGTGGATCACTATGACGTTCCTCCCAAGGCGGAGGTGAAGCGCCATCGGGCGTTCGATCTGCTGGCCGCTCTCGGCCATGCGGTCCTGGACCTGGGCAGGGATGTCCTCTCCGGCTTGGCGTTCCTGGGCGAGTTCATGATGAGCCTGGGGCGCGTCGTCCTGCAGCCGAGGCGGTTCCGGGGAACGTCCCTGGTCAACCAGCTTGACTTCGTCGCCTTGCGGGGCGTTCCGATCATGGCGCTGATCTCCTTCCTCGTCGGCGGCATCATCGCCCAGCAGGGCATCTTTCAGCTGCGCCAGTTCGGGGCGAGCGCCTTCGTGGTCGACCTTGTCGGCATTCTCGTTCTCCGCGAACTCGGCGTTCTGCTCACGGCGATCATGGTCGCGGGCCGTTCCGGGTCCGCCTTCACGGCCGAACTGGGCTCCATGAAGATGCGAGAGGAGATCGACGCGATCAGGGTCATGGGGCTCGATCCGATGGAGGTGCTGATCATCCCCCGCCTCCTGGCCCTGATCATCGGTCTGCCGATGCTGACCTTCCTGTCGGACCTGTCCGCGCTGCTCGGAGGCGGCTTGGTCGCATGGCTGTACGAGGGAATCGGCCCGCACGTCTTCATGGCGCGCCTGAAGGAGGCGATTGCCCTCAACACGTTCCTGGTCGGCATGATCAAGGCGCCCTTCATGGCCTTGATCATCGGCATGATCGCCTCCATCGAGGGATTTGCCGTTCAGGGATCGGCCGAGTCTCTGGGACGGCACGTCACGTCGTCGGTGGTGAAGGCGATCTTCATGGTGATCGTCGCCGACGGCCTGTTCGCCATGTTCTTCGCAGCCATCAAGTACTGACGCAGGATGCCCGGCTCCATGATGAACGAGCGCTCGCACGGTGGACATGCGCTCTTCACCGACCTCTACGAGCTGACTATGCTGCGCGCCTATGGCGAACTCGGCATGGACGCCGTTGCCGTGTTCGACCTGTTCTTCCGCAAGTTGCCCCCGCAGCGGAACTATCTTCTGGCCTGCGGCCTAGACCCCTTTCTGGAGGATCTGGAGAACCTCTCCTTCAGCAAGACGGACCTTGCGTATCTCGCGTCGAATCCTCTTTTCTCCAAAGCCTTCATCGACCGGCTTGAGAATTTCCGGTTCACGGGCGACGTACATGCAGTGCCGGAAGGAACGCCGGTCTTTCCGAACGAGCCGATCCTCGAAATCGTCGCGCCCATCAGCCAGGCCCAGCTCATCGAGACATTCGTTCTGAACCAGATCGGCCTCCAGACGATTCTTGCCTCCAAAGCGACCCGGATCGTCGCAGCCGCCCAAGGCCGTCCAGTGGTCGATTTCGGCGCAAGGCGCGCGCAGGGGCTGGATGCGGCGATCAAAGGCACGAGGGCCTTCTTCATCGCGGGCGCCGCCGCAACCTCGAACGTGGCAGCTGGACAGCTTTGGGGCATTCCCGTTGCGGGAACCATGGCTCACAGCTTCGTCCAGGCCTGCTCATCCGAGGCTGAGGCGTTCCGGAAGTTTGCCGAGGTCTTTCCCGACACCATCCTGCTAGTCGACACTTATGACACCCTGGCAGGCGTGAGGCGGGTCGTCGCCCTTGCAAGTGAGCTCGGTGCCGATTGTCGCATCAGAGGCGTGAGGTTGGACTCAGGTGATTTGGTGGAGTTGTCCAAGGGCGCGCGCTCCATCCTCGATGCAGCGGGCCTGCAAGGTGTCCAGATCTTTGCCAGCGGTGGGCTCGATGAGCATAGGATCGCCGAACTTCTCTCCCGGGGAGCGCCCATCGATGCCTTCGGGGTCGGAACCAGCATGAGCGTTTCCGATGACGCACCGGCTTTGGACATCGCCTACAAGCTTGTCAAGTATGCCGGTCTCGGCCGCATGAAGCTCTCGGCAGGCAAGCGCATGCTGCCGGGCCGCAAACAGATCTTCCGCACGCGTCGGAATGGCCTATCCCAGGGCGATGTCATCGGCCGCGCTCAGGAGAATCTCGCAGGCGTCCCACTCCTGCAGCCCGTCGTGAAGGATGGCCGGCGGATCGCACCTGTTCCATCTCTGACAGAGATCCGGGACCACGCCCGTCGCTCCATCACGCAACTGCCCGAGAGTCTCCGCATGCTCGAAGCATCGACTTCGCCTTACCCGGTCACGATCAGTGACGATCTTCAGGAGCATGAACGGGAGGTTCGACGGAGGATCTTGGCTCAGATCTAGCGTCAAAATGGTGAGGAAAGCGCCTGCTCCGCTAAGTCGAGATACTTCCCAGCCTGCGGCGCCCATTTTCGAGGTTCGCGTGGAACGGGATCCAGCAGGTGAGCGAGCGAAAGCCTCGCCCTCAAGGCTGCGTGCAGGGCCGTGTAGGGGCCGAGAAGATCGCGCGGAACCGCGTCCCCCATGAGAGCTGCGACATGGTCGGTCAGAGCGGGTCCAAACCATGGCGCCTCCAGATGGGCGCATTCCATGCTGAGGAATGTCAGCTCGTCATAAGGGTCGACCAGGCGCAGGTCGCGGTTGAATTCAAGGCAATCGAAGATGATGATGGGCTCCGTCAGACAAATATGTTCCGGCCTGAGGTCGCCATGGCCGTCGACGACGCAGCCGGCTTGCGTCCGCTCCCGCAACCGGGGGCGGATCCTCTCGAGAGCGCGATCAAGCCGGTCGAGAAGCGTTGCGGCCCTTGGTCGGTTCTCCCAGAGGTCGGGATGAAGAAGCACGGCGCGATTCTCCGCCATCTCATGCGAAAAATGTCGGAAAGGTGTTTCCGGATCGACCGAAGGATGCTCGGCCCGTCGATAGAAATCCGCCAGGACATGGGCCAAGCGGAGGACGTCGCCCGTCCCGGCTCGTCCCTCCTTCAAGCAGACGTCGAGCATGAGACCGGCAGGAAGGCGTTTCATCTCGACGACCCAATCCACCACCTCATCTTGTCCTCCCAGGGCCATCGCACCCGAAGCCGAACAGGTGAGCGGAACAACGCCCCGATAGATACCAGGTGCAAGCCGGAGGTTCAGTCGCACCTCCTCGCGGCAATACCGTTCTCGCGCCTCGAGGGACGTAAAGTCGAGATATGAATAGCGCACAGGTTTCTTCAGCTTGAACACTCTCTCACCAGCGAGGAAGACCCAGGACATGTGGGTCTCCTTGGCGACGACATGGTCCGAGCGAAAAGCATAGGACGACGGCCTGCTCAGGAACTGAACCTTCGCCTCGAGTGTCGGTGCGTTTGCGCAAGTCAGGGCTGTCATGTGGAAAACCACACAGAATGTTGTGGCCTGAACCTGCCAGACAAGGGACGGGCTTCCATGACCATTGTCAAAGTGAGGTTCGGTGAAAGCATCTAAATTCCTAGCATCACTCACTCCTGCGAGGCGGACCATGACGACCTTCGCGATGACGGACCCAGCCCTTCGAAGGCTCTTCGAGCGATTGGATTTCGCCCCACAACCCAAGGACGAGACACTCGGCTGGCTGTTCTCCTACTGGACGGAAGAACGCGGCAGCCGTATCGCGCCCACTCTCCAGGATATGTCCCTATCGGATCTCGGCGAGTTGGCCGCGAGTGCCTTTATCCTGCAATACGAGCCTGAGAGCGATGCACCGATCCTGATGTTCGGCGGGGTTGCATTCGAAACCCTGATGGGAGCATGCGATCCCGGAGTCGTCGTTCTCGCCAAGGCTCCACGACGACGTGGCGCAGCCAGGCTTCGGCGACTATCCGAACTCGTGCGGAATCGTGCCGAACCGGTTCTGGTCGAGTTCGAGACGCGGGCGCTCGATCACTCGCGCATGAGAATTGAAATGGTTCTTGCCCCGCTGTCTCAGGACGGCCGCACCGTCAGCGGGCTCTTCGGCGGCTTGGCGCTCCGGCCGGTCCATGCCGGACGACCAACTCACTTAAAAACATCGAGCAGTCCGACGAAGGCTCAAACGCTTCTGTTCGCGTTGAAATCGGCGGCCGATCTTGGAGAACGCATCGCGCACCATCTAGATCAGCCGCTTCAGCCGCACGAAGAACGCGACTTTGAAGACGGCGAGCATAAGACCAGGCCGCTCGTCGATGTGCGCAGGAAGAATGTCGATGTGATCGCAGGGCTTCATGGTGATTCCCATCAGAGCTCCAACGACCGGCTATGCCGCCTGCTGTTCTTCGTGGGAGCTCTGAAGGACGCGGGAGCCGAGCGGGTCAGCGTAGTGGCACCCTATCTCTGCTACGCCCGCAAGGACCGGCAGACGAAGCCGAACGATCCTATCACGACGCGTTATGTCGGCCAGCTCTTCGAGGCACTCGGAGCCGATCGGATCATCACCATGGAGGTGCACAACCTCTCCGCCTTTCAGAATGCCTTTCGGTGCAGCACGACCCATCTGGACGCCTATCGAGCATTCGCTCACCATCTTGCCACCGTGGCCGGCGGCGACCGGATCGCCGTTGTATCCCCCGATATCGGCGGCGCCAAGCGAGCCGAACTCTTCCGGCGGACGCTGGAGGATATGATCGGGCGTCCGGTGTCCAAAGCCCTTGCAGATAAGCAGCGCAGCATGGGCGTGGTTTCAGGCGATCTCTTCGCAGGCGACGTCGCCGGCTGCACGGCAATCATTCTGGATGATCTGATCAGCACGGGCGCGACGATGGCGCGGGTTGCGCAGCAATGCCGCGAGCGTGGCGCCAGGCGGGTGATCGTCGCCGCGACCCATGGTGTCGGTGGGGTTGCGGCGCTTCCCAACCTGACGCAGCCGTCCATCGACGCGGTGCTTCTGGCCAACACGATCCCTCAGACCCCTGACTTCGTCTCTGCCTTGGATGGCCGGCTGACTATTCTTGACGTCTCGGAGATCTTTGCACAGGTGTTGAAGGAAGCAATGTCCGACGACGCTCTTCCATGATCCGCGTTAGTGTCGGGAGGGCCCTGATCACAACCCTCCCGATGACCGATCTTACGCGGCTTTCACGTCGATCTTCTTTTCCTTCTTGGCCTCATCGGTCTTGGGAAGCGCAACCGTCAGCACGCCGTTCTTGAAGCTCGCCTCGATCTTATCCGCATTGACGCCTTCGGGAATCCGGAAGCTGCGCTGGAATGAGCCGTAGCGCCTTTCCGACATGTAATAATTCGCCTCCCTCTCCTCTCGTTCTTCCTTTTTCTCACCTGAGATGATGAGGCTGCCATTCGCCAGCTTAACCTCTATGTTCTTACCATCGATGCCTGGAAGTTCGGCCGTGACCTCATATCGGTCGGTGCGCTCGACGAGGTCGGCGACAGGCTCCATGCCGCGCCCCTTGCTCTGCCAGAGCCGTTCGATCTCAGGCATGCTCCACCGGGTCGGAAACCCGAAGTCCCGACCGAATTCCTCGAAAAGATTGTCCATCTCGCGACGCATCCGCTCAAGCGGAAGCCAACCGGCCTCAACCGGTGCCGTACGTTCTTTCTTAACGGGAAGTTTCGTCGTCTCAACCATAGGAAATCTCCAATGATGCATCCCAGCCCACAACTTCAAAAAGTTGCGCCGATCGGATCGACGCCACTTTGCGTTCAATCAATCTGAGATCACATTCGGGCATGCCCTGGATCCATCGCGGGCGCTCCCATGCTCCGATAGGGAGCCCATATGATCGCCTCAGCGAAGCCCATGCTTTCCGAGAAGCCTAACGGTGCTGGCCTGAGGACCTATGTCTCCTGCTTCTTCGGAGAAGACCACCCGCATCCCTGGCTTGAGTTGCCCGAAAGCGTCATCGAGAACGCTGTTGCGATTGAAGTAGATCTCGCGACCATCAACGGATTCGAGAAATCCATATCCATCTTCGAGATGCATCTGTCTTACGGTTCCCGTCGGCTGAGGCGCATGCGTCTTGATCTCACCCTGCATGTGCCGGACCGCATCCTGAAGCTGCCGTCGGGCCCGGTTGAAGGAATCGTTGATGGCGAAGGCGGCATCGGCGAAACGCTCGTCTTCATGTGGTGTTCGATCGACGGTAACCTCACGTCCTCCGGGCAAAACCAGATGGATGTCGACCTGGTATTGTCCACCTGTTCGCTGATGCTGGCCGGATCCTTTCATCACCACGCGACAGGCCATGATGCGATCGAAGAACTTCTCTAGATCTGCCATGCGCTCCTCGACCAAGGCGCGCTGCCTCGCCGTCGGATCGAAGCCCTGGAATTCGATTTGAGCCGGACCCTGCATAATGATGCTCCTGCTCCGTTGACACGGGAATTTTTGAAAGCATGGCCCTCCCGGGCCTGCCATCATTGAGGATTGTCAAGAAGCTCCGGGTGGGAATCGATTGAGGAGGGTGATGACCTCCTCGTCGGATATCTGCTGGAAATCGTCATAATAGTTGCCGATGGCTCCGAAGAACGCATGCTCTTCGAGGCAGATGAGATCATCGACCTCGTCCCGAAGCTCCGCGAGAGTGTCCGAAGGGGCTACTGGAATCGCCAGCACAAGCTGTCTCGGTTTGCGCCGTCGGACAGCCTGCAAGGCTGCGCGCGTCGTCGCCCCAGTGGCGATCCCGTCATCGACCACGATCGCCGTCCGTCCCGTGACGATCGCCCGTTCCCGATGCCCCAGATACCGTCTGCGGCGGCGCTCGATCTCGGCCATCTCGGCATCGCAGACGAACTTGAACTCCGTCTCGGCAATCCCTGAAAGCCGGATGACCTCTTCGTTGCGCACCACGATGGGCGTCTCGCCATCGACGACCGCCCCCATGGCGAGCTCGGGCTGTGAGGGCACTCCTATCTTGCGTACGATCATGAGGTCGAGCGGTGCGCTGAGAACAGCGGCGACCTCCGCCGCCACGGGAACGCCGCCCCGCGGCAGCGCCAGCACGACCGGATCCTGGTCACGGTATTTCCCGAGCGCAGAAGCGAGCTTGCGACCGGCATCGGATCGATTGGAGAACGGCATCGGATCGCACCTCAGTCACTTCCATGCACTCATCGGCCCAACGCACCGTGCAGACGCGGCCGATGACTGACTTTGGCAATCCGTCAGGTGAATTCAGCCATAGGTCTGCTCTTTGGCAATCGGCTTGGAGTCCAGCGAAAGATGATTCCCTGGTTCGTGCGAATGATCAGGCAATTGTGCCCCTCGGCGAACCAGTGGAGACGCTCCGGGGCAACATCGTTCGAGCAGAAGAGGCGCCGAATGTCGTCATGGCTGATCTGGACTTGGCCCCCGCTGGCAAGCAGGTCCATCCTGGCCTGAAGGTCCGAGAGGGTGAAATCCTTGATCATCGCGAATGCCTCCACGCGAATGAACATGAGCATGAAGCCTCGGCCTGGATCTTGCGTCTCGTCAATCTGATGGTGGAAACCGAGCAGGACAGGCTCCCCGCCCACCAGCGTGGCGGAAAGGCTCCGACACCTGTGGAACCAACCCCATGGCGGATTGGATTCCTTGTGCTAGTTACTAGCCTGTCACGTTGTACGGCGGGGCCCCCATCAACCCGATGGCCTGGGGCGGCCCTGTCCATGAGGGCCAACCCTGATCGGACGCGGAATGATCTCGTTCTTTACACCCTACCGTCATGATTTTGTCCGCATAGCAGCTTGTGTTCCGAGGATCGAGGTTGCGGATCCGGCCTACAATGTCGACCGTACTCTCGAGCTGCTGCGCCAGGGACACCAGGAGCGAGTCGCCTTAATGGTGTTCCCCGAGCTTGGCCTGTCTGCCTATGCCATCGACGATCTCCTGCATCAGGATGCCCTTCTGGAAGCCGTCGAACAGGGTCTGGCCCGCCTAGCCGAGGAGAGCGCCAGCCTCTTTCCGGCCTTCGTGGTCGGCGCTCCTCTGCGCCTGGACGGCCGCCTCTACAACGCCGCCGTCGTCATCCATGCCGGGCGCATTCTGGGGGTAGTGCCCAAGGCGTACCTGCCGAACTACCGCGAGTTCTACGAGCGCCGGCATTTCGCACCGGGCGCGGGCATCCGGGGGCAGACGATCAGCGTCGCCGGCCGTCAGATTCCCTTCGGGATCGACCTCCTGTTCCGCTCGACGGGCAACTGCGCCTTCACGTTCCATGTGGAGGTGTGCGAGGATATGTGGGTGCCGCAGCCGCCCAGCACCACGGCCGCCCTGGCGGGCGCCGAGATCCTCCTCAATCTCTCGGCGAGCAATATCACCATCGGAAAGGCCGAGGACCGGCGCCTCCTCTGCGGCTCCCAGTCCATGCGCTGCGTCGCTGCCTATGCCTATTCGGCGGCCGGCCCGGGGGAATCCACCACCGATCTCGCCTGGGACGGCCATGGCGGCATTTTCGAGGACGGGCAGCGGCTGGCCGAGACCGAGCGCTTTCCGTCGGGATCCACCATGGCGGTGGCCGATATCGATCTCGGGCGCCTGCGCCAGGAACGCATGCGGCGGGTCACCTTCCGTGATTGCGCCGACGAGCTGAAGGTCGTCCCGGGTGATTTCCGCATTCTCCCCCTTCATCTCGATGCGCCGGAAGAGACGCTGCCGCTGCGCCGGCCTGTCGAGCGTTTCCCCTACGTTCCTGCGGATCCCGCCAAGCTCGCGGAGAACTGCTACGAGGCCTACAACATCCAGGTCCAGGGACTCGCGAAACGCCTGCAGGCCACGCGGACGGAGAAAGTGGTCATCGGAGTGTCCGGGGGCCTCGATTCCACGCAGGCCCTCCTCGTCTGCTGCCGCGCCATGGACAAGCTCAACCTTCCTCGCACCAACATCCTCGCCTACACGCTGCCGGGTTTCGCGACGAGCGAAGGTACGAAAGGCAATGCGTGGGCGCTCATGCGTGCGCTTGGCGTCAGTGCGTCGGAAATCGACATCCGACCGGCGGCGCGGCAGATGCTGAAGGATCTCGATCACCCCTTCGCGGAAGGTGAGCCGGTCTATGACGTGACCTTCGAGAACGTTCAGGCAGGGCTGAGGACCGATTACCTGTTCCGGCTCGCCAACCACCACCGTGGCATCGTCGTGGGCACAGGCGATCTCTCCGAGCTGGGTCTCGGCTGGTGCACCTATGGTGTCGGCGACCAGATGTCCCACTACAACGTCAACGCATCGGTGGCGAAAACCCTGATTCAGCACCTGATCCGCTTCGTCGCCGGCTCGGGCGATGTAACTGCGGAGACAGCCGAGATCCTGCATGCGATCCTGGCGACCGAGATCTCCCCCGAACTCGTGCCGCAGGACGCCTCCGGGCAGATCCAGTCGACCGAGGCCATGATCGGTCCCTACGCACTGCAGGACTTCAATCTCTATTATCTCACTCGCTACGGCTTCCGTCCCTCCAAAATCGCCTATCTCTCCTGGCATGCCTGGAAAGATCAGGAAGCGGGTACATGGCCGCCCAACATCCCGGACATGTCGCGCCGGGCTTACGATCTCGGCGAGATCAAGAAATGGCTGCGGGTCTTCCTCAGCCGGTTCTTCACCAGCCAGTTCAAGCGTACCGCCATGCCGAACGGGCCGAAGATCTCATCCGGCGGATCGCTGTCGCCGCGCGGCGACTGGCGCGCGCCGTCCGATGCAAGCCCCGGGGTCTGGCTCGCCGAACTGGAGAGCGGCGTCCCCGATGCCGAGCCCTCATAATCGCAGACTGCATCGGCCGTCCTGAAGGGTTGCGAATAGTCAAAGTTGGATCGTGCTTTCCGGCGCATTTTAAATATCTCTCGACCTGATGATCGCTGAGGGACGAAAGATGCGCCGTTGCACACCACCATCCGCCCCGCTGACCATCGCGCCGAAGCCCGCCGGCTCGGGTCCACGGCAAGGGAGCCGCCCATGAACCGCGGGCTTGCCATCTTTCTCCTCATGATTCCGGCCGGCTTGCAGGCCCAGGAATCCGGCAATCCGGAAGCGGGCCTCCGCGTGGCCCGCGAGGCTTGCGCAACCTGCCATGCGGTCGAGCCCGGCCAGAACCAGTCTCCCCGCACGCAGGCGCCGACGTTTGCCCGGATTGCACGAGTTCCCGGCATGACGACGACCGCTCTGACAGTCGCCATGAGAACCTCGCATAAGACGATGCCGAACATCATGCTGGAGCCTGGGGAACTCCGGGATGTGACGGCTTACATCACGAGCCTGCACAAGCACCCGTGACGGTGGGGCTCCATGGGCGATCTCAGACTGAATCTCACCGTTCTCGTTCTCCTGGGAGCCGCCAACGGCACGCCGATTTTCCTCAAAAGGCTTATCGGGGATCGTTTCGCGGCGCCCCTCGATTTCGGCCTGATCTTATCGGACAGGCAGCCGTTCCTGGGATCTTCAAAAACGTTCCGCGGCCTTGCGGTGTCGATTGCCGCCACGGCGGCTGTCGCCGCGATGCTCAAGCTCGGCTGGCGATTGGGGGCAGAGATCGCGGCCATTTCCATGATGGGAGACATTGCCGCAAGTTTTCTCAAGCGACGTCTGGGGCTCGCTCCTCATTCGCGCGCTTTGGGGCTCGATCAGATTCCGGAGGCTCTCCTGCCCCTCGTAATCCTGAGAGGCCCACTCGGCTTGAGCGGGCTCGAAATCGTTCTTCTGGTAATGGCCTTCATTCTGCTGGAGATATGGCTGTCCCGCCTGTTCTTCATGCTCCACATTCGCGACCAGCCCTATTGATCCGCATGATGCTCGTAGCCGATTCCGCCGTCTATGACGTGTGGAGAAAGTGGCCTCTGCTGCTTTCTCCACCCATCTCTTGACGCGCCTAGACGGTGCGCGGAGCTGCCGCTCCGGCCGGTTTGAAATGCGCGGCGACCTGCCCGGCTCGGGAGAAGGCCTGCTGCATATCCGCCGGTGTCATGGCAAGCGTCGTCTTCAGGCTTGAGACGCCTCCCGTCGCGGCTGCAACGATCGCCGAGGTCGCAACGCCCTCGAACGGTCCTTCCGATACGATCATGAAATCATAGTCGCCGAAGGTCATGTAATAGGCCAGGAGCTTACCGCCCGATTGGGCGAAAAGTTCGCGTATCGCGCCCTCACGATCCTCAGGCTTGGCCAGCATTCCTCTAATAGCATCCGGCGAGAAGCGGCCTTGAGTAATGAAAATCGCCATATCTGCCTCCTTCTTTGCCGCCGATTTTATTCTTTGCCAGAGAAACCGATGTTGCGATTTATCAAGGGCTTTGAGAGCGAGGGCAGCGTTCCTGACTTGCAGATGCCACACGTGATCCAGGCGCCCGTCAGATTGACAAATGGCAAGGCCGTCGAAGCCGCGATCAGGTAAGTGAAACGAAGCGGTGTTGGGGGCGATGACATCTATGCCCAAGTACTTCTTCAATATTGTCCTGGACGGTCAGTCGACATTGGATGGGCTGGGCCAGTTCCTTTCGGATGAAGATGCCGCGCGAGCGCATGCCCGCCACCTCACCATGCTCCTCGCGGATCGTTGCCGCGATCCGATGAACAGCTTTGTCGCCGTGAGCGGGATGGATGGGCGCTTGGTCTTCAAGGTCGCGTTTCAGCCATCCGAACCGCAGACGTGAGGAGTCAAACAAGGTTGTCGACGAACATCGTCAAAAAATAACGCAGGGTGCGCCTCCCAGCGGAATGAAGGCGATCTTGCGCCCTCTGTCCCACAATTCGACAGCATTGCCGTTGGCATATTCCCGGGCCTTGCTGATCGCCTCGTCGTCGGTTTGGCAGGTCAGTGCGTGAGCGATCAGAATCCCACCGTTGGAATCGATCACATAGGCGCGGTAAACCGGATGGCGGGTGAGTGAAGCGTCCATGGCGACCCTCGACCACCAGTATACGGTGGAAGACAGTTCTGGTTCAACACTCACGCTTTTAAACTATGTTAACGCATGGTGACAGGCGCCAAATTGTCTCTATTGGCCTACCTCAAAAGTCGCATCCACGCGCCGAGTCATCCTCAGGCCCGTCGCACCGAGTGCCAACCTAAAAGTGCCGGCGTCGTGACGTGGCGCGGGCCCGCGCCGCTTCGCCTTGGGCAAGCGCGAGAACGGAGAGAACGACTGCAAGCATAAGCGGAAACATCATAACAGCTGAGGCAAGCATGAAGCCTCTCCTCTGGAATGGAGAGCCACTACGGGCTCGGGATTGTTATCGAGACGGCAATGCCGACGATTAGGGGAAGGCCGACGACGCGCCTGGAGTGCGGCTGGGGCAGAGACGCCTTTTCGACCAGGCCGCGACGGCTGTGCTGCGCCCCCGTGGTGTCCCTGGACCCTGCCAGGATGATACGTAGATAGGCCAAGGTCTCATCGTTGTCATTGAGCGCGGACGCATCGAAAACGGGCATGACAGGCCCCATTCAGATCGAGTGGACACGGGCGAGAAGATCAATGAAGCGGGGGAGCTGCCTCGTCCCCATCATCGAATAGGGCCGCAAGGGGCGCATGACGCATGACGCCGTCCACACGCATCTGAATTGCGCTTCGGCTGAAGGCAAGCCCTGTGGCGAAATCCGCGGCACCCAGGAGAACCGTCAACGCCAGGGCGGCTCGCGCACCTGCACCGATGAGAGAAATTGGACGAGCGGCATTCATGGCTGGCTCCCGTCTTGATCCATGGACCATAAAAGCCTGCTTCTGTTACGCCCGAACCGCACAGCCGTGAAATCGTGTACCGCTTTGTGACGGTTTGTAATAATTTGGCTTATGAATCCAAGGTCGCAAGAACCTCCCGCAGGGTCCGAGCCAGCTCCAGGGTGCTGTAGGGCTTCTTGAGCCAGCGTGCGTCGGTCGCCTGGCCACGCCGCACCACATCCGGTTCGGCATAGCCGGACGTGAACAGCACCTTGATCGCGGGCCGCCTGATCCGCACGGCCTCCGCCAGATCTGAGCCGGTCATTCCGCCGGGCATTACCATGTCCGTAAACAGCAGGTCGATCTCCGGATGAAGGTCAAGCAGCGCCAGAGCCGCCGGGCCGTTCGCGGCATCCAGCACGCGGTAACCGAGATCCTGCAGACGGGCCGCCGTCATCCGCCGCACCCGTGGCTCGTCTTCGACCAGGAGCACGGTCTCGTTCTGCCCCCGCAAGGCATCCATGGGGGGCATGGGTGCGGGCGGCTCCGCGGGTTCCTCCAGGACTGCTGCCCGTGGCAGGTACATCCTGATCGTCGTCCCGTGACCAGGCTCGCTGTAGATCGTCACATGGCCGCCCGACTGCTTGACGAAGCCATAGACCATCGATAGTCCGAGCCCGCTTCCGGCTCCGACCTCCTTCGTGGTGAAAAACGGCTCGAACGCGCGCTCCTGGATCTCCCTGGGCATGCCCGTTCCCGTATCGGTGACGGCCACCAGAACATAGCGGCCGGCCCGGACTTCCGGATGCATCCGGGCGTAATCGGCCTCGAGTTCCGCATTCTCAGCCATGATCGTCAGCCGACCGCCGGCCGGCATGGCATCGCGGGCGTTGATCGCCAGGTTGAGGATCGCATTCTGCAACTGGCTCGGATCGACCAAAACCTGCCAGAGGTCGCTGTCCGAACGGCTCCTTACCTGGATCGTCTCGCCCAAGGTGCGCCGCAACAGGGGTATCATTTCGCCCAGGAGATCTCCGACATCGGTCAGCTTGGGCAGCAACGGCTGCCGACGCCCGAAGGCAAGCAGCCGTTCGGTCAGCTGGGCGCCATGCTCCGCCGTCTCCCGCGCCTCCTTCACCAATTCCAATTCTCGGTCGTCGGTCAACCGCATCTCGAGCATCTCGAGATTGCCGAGTATGACGGTGAGCAGGTTGTTGAAGTCGTGCGCGACCCCACCGGTCAGTTGGCCGACAGCCTCCATCTTCTGGGCCTGACGCAGCTCCTGCTCGACTTTCTGGGTCGCCGTGAGGTCACGGATGAAGCCGGTGAACATGTGCTGTGCGCCCACCTTCACCTCGCCCACGGCGAGTTCCATCGGAAACACGCTGCCATCCTTGCGTTGGCCGCTGACGACACGCCCGATACCGATGATGCGCTTCTCGCCCGTCAGCAGGTAGCGCTCCAGATAGCTGTCATGTGCCTCCCGATAAGGCGATGGCATCAGCATGCTGATGTTTCGCCCGATGACCTCGTCAGGCAAATAGCCGAACAGCGCTGATGCTGAGCGGCTGAAGGACTCAACAACCCCCTTCTCACTGATCGTGATCAGGGCCTCCGGCACCGTTTCCAGAATGGAATGAAGCCGCGCCTCGCGCTCGTGAAGGATAGCTTCTGAATGCTTACGGGCCGTAATGTCGACGGCGGCGGCGATCGCCCCGACCACGGCGCCCGAGCGGTCCCGCAGCGGCGAGGCATTGTAAAGCAGGTCAACGCGCCGGCCATTCTCGAAGCAGCTCGCCCATTCCTCGTTACGCACTTCTTCCCCTCGGATTGCCCGTCGCAGCGGCGCCTGATCGAGCGTGACTTCCAAACCGTCCCGAAGGATACGGCGCTGGGATAGTTTTCCAGCTCCCTGATCCGCCAAGCCGAAAACGATTGGCAGCTCGAGCAACTCGGAGGCAAGCCGATTGGCCCTCACCTCGCGTAGATCGGGATCATAGGTGAACCAGACCGCTACCGGGGCGGTCTCGATCAGGGCCTCCCACTCCGTCATCCGCGCCTGTAGGGCCGCCTCGGAAGCCTTGCGTTCCGTAAGGTCAAGTACGAAGACCGCGAAGGTTTGACCATTGTTGACCGAGGCCAGTTTCAGGAGGACCGGGATGCGCTCGCCGTTGCGGAGGTATTCCTTCTCGTACATGGACGACACGCCATGGGTCCGCGCCTCGGCAATGGCCCGCTCGTCGGCGGCTAGCCATTCGGGCGGCGTGATCTCGTCCCAGCGCACGCGGCCTGCACGCAGATCCGCCAAAGAGCGCCCGATCAAGTCAAGATAGGCCTTGTTGGCCTCGATCACCCGGCCGTCGGCATCCGACAGGATTGCCCCGATGGGGATCGCCTCCAGTATGGTGCGCAGCCGGGCCTCGCTCGCCCGTTGCTCCTCCTCGGCATGCTTGCGCTCGCCGATATCCTCGACGATGGACAGACGGTAGGGACGCTCGGGATGGGCTTCCGTCAGGGAGGAAGTCACGCGAACCCAAGCAGTTGCGCCATTCTTGCGCAGATATCGCTTCTCGATCCGGTAGCTGGGGATCTCGCGCGCCATGAGTTGGTGGGCGAGCGCCAGCACACGTGGTCGGTCCTCGGGGTGTACGATCTCCTCGAAGCTACGCCCGATCAGCTCATCTCTGGCATAGCCGAGCAGGGCGCACACGGCGGCGTTCACGTCGAGCAGGAGGCCGTTGCTATCCACGAGTTCGATGCCGACGACGGCTTGGTCGAATACCAGTTGAAAGAGCGAGTGATCGCGGGCTTCGGTCGGATGACTCGCTCCTCCGGACGGATCCGACGGATACTGCCCTTCGACGCTCTGGCCCATGCGATCCGATCCCTGTCCCCGTCCCAAACTTTTCAGACCTAAAGCGAAATCGCCGCCGGGGTCCAAGTGGTCACCGGAGATTTCACATCAGCCCGGGTTTTATTGCCCGCCCTCTCCGGCCGGGTTCCAGACTAGAGCATCGGGCGAAGAAACGGACTTGCGCATTTGGGACAGTCCCGATGCTTTCCGCCCACAAGCGTATCATTGGATGTGGAAGGCATGGCCTTCCGGGCAATCAGTGCGGCCACTTGGCCGGAGTCCAAGTCGGAGCCTGCGGCTCGGCATCGTCGAACTCGCCTGCAAGATGCTGCAGATTCGTCATCCGAAGCAAAACGATCCTGTGGCGTCCTTCCAGAGCGACCAATCCATCACGCTTGAGCTTCGACAGGACACGGCAAACGGTCTCGATGGTCAGGCCGAGATAATCGGCGATGTCTTGGCGGGTCATCGGCAGTTCGATGGTCACCGGACGCCTCCGGTCGGCTCCTGTCCGACGGGCCGCCGATACTAGGAAGTGGGCGGTCCGCTCCTCGGCCCCGAGCTGCCCCAGCACGATGATATGCTGCCGGGCAGCGCGGATCTCTTCAAAGACCTTCGCAAGGAGCAGCGGCTGCAATGGCCTGACCTCCTCGCCCATCGCCCGCAGGCGGGCGCGGCTCAGACGCCGCAGCCGTACAGGCGTGACAGCCTCGGCCGTGTAGCAATACGTTCCCTCGCAGGAGAGACCGAGCGTCTCGCCGGCAAACCTGAAGCCCATGATCGCCCGTCGGCCATCGGGCAGGATGCGGTACAGGCGCAGGCAGCCCTCGACGATCTGGCAGATGTCGGAAGCCGTATCGCCCTCCCAGAACACCCCCTCCCCGGCCGCGAACTTGTCGGCCGGCTGGCCGGCGAACAAACAATCCAAGGTCAAAGGCTCCGTTGGCCCGTCGAACACCGAGGGAACTGCACTTCCAGCTGAGGGAAGGAGGTGGGAGGAGTACATGGGATGCTCCGATCACGATCCTGACTATCGTGATCAAAGCAGGTGAATGTCACATCCGTGCCGCTCTCCCGTACGATTATGTGTCGGCTTGTAACAGTCCGTAACGGGATCCTGCATACCGCCCCGCACACATCCATCGAAGACGGCTGCAGAGGTTGAATGGTGTCTCAGGGCCGACCGGCGGCTCGACCGTGGCAATTCAGGAGGATTCCCAGATCTCGGGTTCGTCGGATAACGTAGCGGCACCGACGTCAAGAGCGACGGAACTCACGGACCTTGGCCGGTGATGACAGATGCGCCGCATATTCTCATTGTTGATGACGATGCCAAAATCCGTCAGATGCTCACCCGCTATCTGACCGACGAAGGCTTTCAGGTCAGCGCGGCCGCCAATGGCGAGGCCATGCGGGAGTGCCTGGCCAAGGCGAGGATCGACTTGGTGCTTCTGGATCTGGTCCTGCCCGGAGAAGACGGCTTTCAGCTCGCCAAGGACGTTCGGGCGCGACCGAGCACGGTCAGGACCGGCATCATCATGCTGACCGGTC
The DNA here is from genome assembly GCF_024519725.1 of Microvirga sp. Mcv34. GTDB lineage: Bacteria > Pseudomonadota > Alphaproteobacteria > Rhizobiales > Beijerinckiaceae > Microvirga. Next base: position 145,753 of record NZ_JALJRK010000006.1, read on the forward strand.
GGTCGGACATGGTCGACATGGTGGTCGGCCTGGAGGTAGGTGCGGACGACTACATCGCCAAGCCGTTTCATCTGCGCGAGGTCCTCGCCCGGATCAGAAGTGTCCTGCGCCGGACCCAACCATCCTTATCTGCGGAACCGGGCCCCATGGTCCGACAGGAAGCAGGCGAGGTCATCCGGTTCGACGGATGGCGGCTCGACCTGGGACGGCGTGAACTGAAAGCACCGGACGGCTCCGACATTGCGCTCACCACGGGAGAATTCGAGCTCCTGGCGACCTTTGCCCGGCACCCTGGCCGGGTACTGAACCGCGACCAGCTGATGGACCTGACTCGCGGGCGGCATTGGGAGGCTGTCGATCGATCTATCGATGCCCAGGTGGCGCGCCTGCGGCGCAAGATCGAGCCTGACCCTAAACACCCCATGCTGGTGAAATCGGTGCGTGGCGTGGGCTACGTGTTCACGGGACACATTCAGTAGATCCGGATTCGGCCTGAAGGTCCTCAAGCCGCTCCATTCCTTCTGAAGCGGTAGAAGCTGCGGTCACGCTTCCGGGCGCCTTCCAGAGGACGGCACACCGTCGACGCCGTGGATGCGTTCCATTCCATGAAAGACCGTCATGGAATCGCGACGGGCGATCCCGATGAGCGCAATGTCGAGATGTCGCGCCCGCTCCAAGGCAAGCGAGGTGGGCGCCGAGATCGAAACGAGAGTTCTCGCCCCGAAGGCGGCCACTTTCTCCACCAGCTCGAAGGAACAGCGGCTTGTGACGACGACGAAACCGCCGCCAGGCTTGGTGCCAGCCCGGCATGCCGCGCCGATGAGCTTGTCGAGAGCATTATGACGGCCGACATCCTCGCGGACGAAGCGGATCGTTCCATCGAGATCGGCCCAGGCGGCTGCATGGACCGCATGGGTCAATTCGTTGAGAGCCTGCCGGCGGTCGAGGCCGAGGAGAGCCGAATGGATCGCATGCAGGGCAACGACTGGTGCCGTTCCTTCGGGCGGTCCGGCCTGGGGCAGCGCCTTGAGATCGTCGATGCCGCATAACCCGCAGCCCGTCCGGCCCGACAGGGCGCGTTTGCGCGCGAGGTGCTCATGCAACCTGTCCGGAATCAGATCGACGGCGAGCCGAAGGCCGTGCTCGTCCGGCTCGATGCGGATGCCGCGAATATCCTGCGGATGTTTGATGACGCCTTCGGTCAGGCTGAAGCCTAAAGCGAAATCCTCCAAGTCGGAGGGCGTCGTCATCATGACGGCGAACGGAATTCCGCCATAGACGAGATTGACCGGCACCTCCGACGGAATGGCCCGTGCTCCGCGCGATACTCCGGTCCCATTGAAAGGGATGACCGTGATCGGCGCCTCAAGAGTGGTGGGATACACGGAACCCTCATTCTCCTGTTCCTGAACCGGCTTCATCGCCCCCCCTGCTTCCGAGCGCATTCACGGCCATTCATCGATTGCCTCCCCATAGGGGCATCGTACGTTTCGAAACGCAAGGATACAGCCCCTCGCCTAAGCGCCTCGCTTCTAGGGCAACGCCTGGGAGATCGGCGTGGTTGCCTTATGGGCAGGGACCTGAAACCATGATCTGGCAGTGGGAGGAGGACGGAGATGGATACACAGAATGTTCGGCTCAGTCATTTGTCACATGGCGGCGGATGCGGCTGCAAACTGGCACCGTCCGTCCTCCAGCAACTCCTCTCCGAACAGCCGGCGGCCGGACCGTTCCGCCAACTTCTCGTTGGCACCGAGACGGCCGACGATGCGGCCGTCTGGCAATTGGACGAGGAGACCTGCATCATCGCTACCACGGACTTCTTCATGCCGATGGTGGATGACCCTTTCGACTTCGGGCGTATCGCGGCCACCAATGCCATTTCCGACGTCTACGCGATGGGTGGCCGCCCGATCATGGCGCTCGCGATCCTCGGCATGCCACTGGGCAAGATAGCGCCAGCGACCGTCCGGAACATCCTAAGAGGCGGAGCAGCGATCTGCGCCGAGGCCGGCATTCCGGTGGCCGGTGGGCATTCCATTGACTGCCCCGAGCCGGTCTACGGCCTTGCGGTAATCGGAACGGCGAAGCCCGGTGAGATCCGCCGCAACAACGGTGCACAGGCCGGAGATGCGCTGATCCTGACGAAGGCCCTCGGCGTCGGGATCTATTCGGCGGCCTTCAAGAAGGACGCACTCTCGCCGGAGGCCTACGCGGAAATGATGAATTCGGTCACCCTGCTGAACAGGATCGGCGCGGAACTCAGCCGGGATCCCGACGTCCATGCCATCACGGATGTAACCGGCTTCGGCATTCTCGGCCACGGCCTCGAAATGGCCCGCGGGTCGGGCCTGACTCTGAGCATCGACCATGCCCGCCTGCCCCTGCTCGGGGAGGCGGCATCGCTTGCCCGGAAGGGCTATGTGACAGGCGCCTCGACCCGCAACTGGGACAGTTACGGAGATGGCATCCAGCTGCCTGACGACATCGAGTTATGGCAGAGGCAATTGCTCACGGATCCCCAGACCTCGGGCGGGCTCCTCGTCGCCTGCGCGCCGGGGCGGGCAGAGCATATTCTCGGACGCATCGTCGAGGCGGGCTATCCATCGGCCCGGATCATCGGCGACGCGGAGACGGGTTCCCCGAAGGTCAAGGTGATCTAGGTCCTGCCGGAACCCGCCGTGCCTCGCCACGTTGCTCCAACAGCTTAGCCAACAGGAGCCGGATGCGATGCGTGCCCCCCTGATCCTTTTCATTGCGGCCGTCGGCGTGTCGACACCGTGCTGGGCGCAGAGTGCAGCACAGAACCCCTGCCCGGAAGAGCCTGCGACCACGGCCGCCACGGCGCCCGATCCGAACAGCCAAGCCTCCGGCACCTCGCCCGGGACGGCAGGATCCTCCGGCTGGACGGGAGGCTTGGGCGGCTCCTATATCGGGACGGCTCCGAAGGGTCCCACTCCGCAATCGCCATCGGATCACCCGGCGACTGCGAGTGGTCTCGATCCGATGAAGAACGCCGCGGCGCCTGCCGCAACATCCCGCGGATGCACACCATCCCGTTGATCTCGGCACTGGCGACAGCTGTCAACGCCGTTCTTGCGGGAGGCCGCTGGGGAATGATGGCGGAAGAGAGTGGGAGTCGAACCCACCTAGGACCGGCTCGCGGCCCCACCCGGATTTGAAGTCCGGACGCCCCACCGGGGACGCCTCTCCTCCATGAATATCGTCGATTGGCGGAATCGCGCGGAAGAGATCCAGCCGATGGGGATTGATGCGACGAAGATCGCCGCGACGCAAGGTAACGCCGTGACGGTCGAAGAATTCCAGGATCTGGATGGCGACCTTACGCCCGTTCTGGACGCAGTCCCGGAATTGCGCCGCCGTGAATTGTCCGCCCGGCGCCTGAATGCCGAGATCCCGGATGATCCCGACCATCTCGGCCACCGTACCCCGCAGGAAGAAATGGTCGTGAGCGACCTCGTCGAGTTGTCCGAGGCGGCTCAGAAGTTTGCAGAGGCGCCGGATCTCGTTCTCCGGCACACCCATCAGGTCAGCGATGTCGCGCACGCGGGGAGGACGGAAGCGCTCTTCGCCCCCGAGAAGAGGCTTGATCGCATGCCATGTGTCCTCCTCCCGGTCGTCGAGACGCACCTCGTGCCACGGCAGGCGCACCCATGAGCCGTCGAGCCTGATCCTTCCGGTCGCGACGAGGGCCTGCAACGCAGCGCGGAAGGCCGGTACCGGCAGGCGCGGCTCGCATTGAAGGCGCAAGCGCTCGAAGCCGATACCCTGGAGATCCGGGTTCTCCCTGTGGAATGCATCGAGCCTGCCGATCAAGCCGGCCTCGAAGGAAATCCAATGCTCTCTTGCGAGGGCCAGAAGGGCCGGGCCTGCGGCAAGGCACACGCATCCGAGCCTGCCGGCGATGTCTGTCACGACGCCGAGGGGCATCGCTCGGTCCCGGGCGAAGGTCACGAGGTCGAAGAACCAGGGCTCAACCGAGGTCAAGCTCCTCATGGCGAGGACGGGATCAGCCTGCGCCAATGCGGAGATCTGCGCACGCCGCCCCTCGCCACGCCGGTGACGGGCGGGGGCCCGCAGGTCGATGAAGAACCCGCCGCCGATGGTCCGCTGAGCGGAGGTGTCGCGCACGACGAAACGGTCATGAACCGCAGCGGCGATCGGCCGGTCGAGGACGATCTGAACGATGCTGCTCTCACCCGGCTGCATGGGCTCATCCTGCAGAAGGACGATCCGCGCCCCGACCTCCGCGGCCGCATGATGCAGACGAACGGGAAACCATTGACCGACGGGTTTCCTCTCGCTCGGGAGAATGTGCAGGCTCGCATCGATCCGGTCGGTCGGCGCATGAAGTTCGGGTGCGAGCACCATATCGCCGCGGACAATGCTGTCCTTCGATATTCCCTCTCCGGCGAGATTGAGGGCACAGCGCTGCCCCGCAGCGCCTCGCTCGGCAGAACGGTTCTGGGCGTGGATCGAACGCACGCGGGCCGTGCGCCCCGAAGGGCTGACGACAAGCTGATCGCCGACGGTAACCGACCCGGAGAGAACGGTCCCCGTGACCACCGTGCCGGCGCCGGACAGGACGAAGCTGCGATCGACCGACAAGCGAAAGAGTCCCGCCTCATTCCGCTCCCTCTGCGTCGCAGATATTGACTGCAAGTGCAGCTTGAGCGTCTCGATTCCTTCACCGGTAACGACAGACACGGGAAGAATCGGACACTCCGTCAGAACCGTGTCTGCGAGAACATCGCGGATCTGCGCGATCGCCTCCGCGCGGCGCTCCTCACCGGCAAGATCCGCTTTGCTGAGCACGACGACGCCCCGGTCAACACCCAAGATGTCGATGATCGCCAGATGTTCGAGCGTCTGCGGCTTCACCGCGTCGTCGGCGGCAACCACAAGCATGACGAAATCGACACCGCTGGCGCCCGCAACCATCGTATGGACGAAGCGCTCATGGCCGGGCACGTCCACGAAGCCGATCACATCGCCGTTGTCCTGGGGCCAGTAGGCGAAGCCGAGATCGATGGTGATGCCGCGCGCCTTCTCTTCCTTGAGGCGATCCGCGTCGATCCCCGTCAAGGCTTTGACGAGGGCCGTCTTGCCGTGATCGATATGACCTGCCGTGCCGACGATCATGGGCCAGCCTCGAGACGTAGGGATGCAAGGTTGTCTCGGAATGCGTCCTCGTGCTCCAGGCACCGGAGATCGAAGACGAGCGCTCCCTCGGCCACGCGGCCGATCACAGGCCATGGCAAGCTTCTGAAAGCCGCGCTCAGAGCGTCAACCGCCCGCCCTCCACCTTTCGGCCGGATGACAATTCCGAAGCTCGGGATCGTGTCAAGCGGCAGCGCCCCAGAGCCGATCTGGCTTGAGCATGGCGCGCCTTCGACGACCGCGCTGTCACCTAGGATTTTTGCTAGAACAGGGGCGAGGCGAAAGGCCTGCTGCCGCACGTCTTCCACATTTCGCGCGAGGAAGCTCATGGTGGGAAGTCTCTGCGCGAGCCGGTCCGGATCGCGGTAGAGCCGCAAGGTCGCCTCGCAGGCTGCGAGCCTTATCTTGTCCACCCGCAACGCCCGCTTCATTGGATTGCGGTTGATGGCGGCGATGAGATCCTTCCGGCCAACGATGAAGCCTGCCTGCGGTCCACCGAGAAGCTTGTCGCCGGAGAACGTGATGAGATCCGCTCCCTCCTCCACGGCCTCTCGGACGGTCGGTTCCTTTCTGAGGCCGAACCGGGAGAGATCGACGAGCGTTCCCGAGCCGAGATCGTTGACGAAGGGCACGTTATGTCGCCGCGCGAGCTTCGCGAGATCGCGGGAGCCGACCTCCGCCGTAAAACCTTCGATGCGGTAGTTGGAGGTGTGAACCTTCAGGATGAGACCGGTTTCGGGCCCCATCGCATCCGCATAATCGCGCGGATGGGTGCGGTTCGTGGTGCCGACCTCGCGCAGGCGTGCTCCCGCCCGTGCCATGATCTCTGGCATGCGGAACGCGCCGCCGATCTCGATGAGTTCGCCACGTGAGACGATGGCTTCCCTACCCTGCGAAAGGGTATTGAGGGCAAGAAGCACCGCAGCTGCATTGTTGTTGACGAGGGTCGCATCCTCCGCGCCCGTCAATTCGCAGACGAGCGCGCGGATATGATCGTCCCGCTCCCCTCTCCTGCCGCTCGCGAGATCGAATTCCAGAGAAACGGCCTCGCGCATGGCGGCCGTCGCGGCTTTGACGGCCTCTTCCGCTAGAACGGCGCGACCGAGATTGGTGTGGAGCACCGTACCGGTCAGATTGAAGAGCGGTTTCAGCCGCGGTTGCGCCCGCGTATCGAGAAGGGCTATGACCGCAGAGACGATGGTCGCATCGTCGAACGCGATTCCAGGACGCATTTCCTCGCGCAGAACTGCAAGGGTATCACGAACGGCCTGCGTGGTTTCCGCACGTCCGTGCTGCTCGACGAGTGTCGCGACATCCGGCTGCCGCAGCACGCGATCGACCGAGGGAAGGTAGCGCAGAGAGGGAGCGGCCTCGGCCATCACTAAACTCCGAGCAGGAATGGATTGAAGCTCCCTCGGCGGTATTCTCCATCCTTCAAGAGAAGGTCGAGCGCGAGGCTGGCGATATCGTCAGCCACCGGGTCGAGAGCCATGTCCTTCTGCTGGTAAAGGATTTTGACATAGCCGCGGCAGGTATCGCAGCACTCCGCCTTGATCGTCCCGGCGCTCCCTTCAATCTCCTGGTAGCCGATCCCCTTGCCTGAGCCGCAGAGCACGCATTTCACACGAACGACGTTCCAGAGCGTCCCGCACAGGGAGCAGGAGCAATAGCGTGTCCCTTCGGCTTCCATCCATCCGACCACGAGGGACGAGGCCGGCGCGCCGCCGCAGCAGGGGCATGCACTGTCGCTGATCCGGGTGAGCTTATCCTTGTCGAGCCTTGCCGCCAGACGGGTGAAATGGACCTGCAATCCCGCCGCCACATAGACGTGCTCGGCGATGGCGTCGGCCGGGATGGAATCCGCGAGAACGTTGCGCACCATGATGCGAACCTCGTCCGGCGAGGCTGCCTTCACCCGCGAGAGAGCCGCTTGAGCCTCGTCCGGCTTGGCCAGGGGCGCGACCACATCGAAAAGGCGATTCAGGGTTGTGCCGATGACATCGTCGACGTCGACCTGATTGCGGTCGAGCGGCGGCATGCCGAATTCACGGGCGCGGTCGAGCGCGTCGGGAGGTGGAAGATCGGGCTCTGGCAGGCCGCCCTGAATGGCGCTCTGGGCCGCCGCGATGCCTGCTACGAAGCGCAGGTAAGGCGCAAGCTCGCTCGTCTGCGCCAACGACTCGAGGCGCTCCCTTCGCGCTTCGAACAATCGTCGCGGATCGGGCAGCCTGGCGAATGGAGGAGCGGGAACGCGGCCGATGGAGGCCGGATTGGGATCGACGGAACCTGGATGTGTCATGTAACCTCACGAACCGCACGGGTCACGTGTCATCATGCGCCTACTCGGCAGGCGTAGCCGGCTTCTTCACCTTATGACGCTCCGCCAGCTCCTTCAACCAGAGCCGGTGGTGCTTCCAGGCCCAGCCGCCCGTCACCGAGCCGCGCGTCATGGCCCTCAGCGTGCCCCGTGCCCAGATCGCCGCATAGACGTGGGCGATCCAGATGCAGATCAGCGCGATGGCGGTGAGTGAATGAACAAGCACCGCGACACGTTTCTGGGGAATAGTGGTCCAGTCGAAGAAATATTGGTCCCATATCGCAAGCCCGGTCACGATCAACGCGATAATGAGGAGAGACATGGCCCAGAAATTGAACTTCTGGATCGGATTGTAGCGACCGACCGGCGGCACCTTCTCCTCGTCGCCCTTGATCATGTCGCCGGCATGCGCGAGCCAGTCCCGATCCGCCTTCTCCGGCAGGTTGGCGCGCCAGAAGCGGATGAAAAGGCCCGCGAAGCTGAAGAACAGAACGACGCCGATCCAGGGATGCAAGGCCCGGGCGTTTTGCCCGCCTCCGAACAGGCCAGTCAGGAAGAACAGCGAGGGATGAAAGAAGGCGAGACCGGACAAGGCAAGAAGGATGAGCGATATCGCCGTGATCCAGTGATTGGCCCGGGCGGCCCGATTATACCGATCGACCACGACCGGATTGCCGGGATGGATCGCATCCTCCTTCTCGATGCTCGTCTGTGCCATCAGGTTTTCTCCTTCACGAGATCCTCGGCCTTCTCCTCATCCTCCCGCGTGACTCGGTTGGGGCTGACCAGCGCCGAATGGAGAACGCCCGCCGCCGCAGCGAGCCCCAGGGCGGCAAAGCCGAGATACTTGGCCATTCCCTTCCAGGCATTCACGACGGGGCTGACCTTCGGATCCTTCGGCAGGTTTGCGTAGATCTCCGGTTGGTCGTTGTGATGCAAGACGTACATCACATGCGTTCCGCCGACACCCGGCGGGTCGTAGAGGCCGGCATTGTCGTAGCCTCGGGATTTGAGATCCTCGATCCGGCTGTCGGCCAGCTTCTTCATGTCGTCCTTCGTGCCGAAGGTGATCGCGTGAGTCGGGCAGGCCTTCGCGCAGGCAGGCCCTTGCCCCACGGCGACGCGGTCGGAACAGAGGGTGCATTTATAAGCCGTATGATCGACCTTGGAGATGCGCGGAATGTTGAACGGGCATCCCTTGATGCAGTAGCCGCAGCCGATGCAGTTCTCATGCACGAAATCCACGATGCCGTTGGAATACTGCACGATGGCTCCGGGCGCCGGACAAGCCTTCAGGCAGCCGGGGTCCTCGCAATGCATGCAGCCGTCCTTGCGGATCAGCCACTCGAGATTGCCCGTCTGCGGATTGTCCCACTCGGTAAACCGCATCAGGGTGAACATGTCCGGCGTCAGGTCATGCGGGTTGTCGTAGACGCCCGTGTTGGTCTCGATGGCCGGATGGGTATCGTTCCACTCGATGCAGGCCGATTGGCAGGCCTTGCAGCCAATGCACTTCGACACGTCGATGAGCTTCGCGACCGGCTCCAGCTGACGCGCGGGCGGCGGCACCGTCGAGGCTGAGCGGCGCACGAGATCCCGCTCCGTCAGGTTTGTGTTGGTCGCGGCGACCGGTGGGTTACTGGTTGCGGTGTGAGGACTTGGTTCCATTCCGCTTCTCCTCAAACCGAGACCGGTGCCGTCGTGGGCTCGATATTGACCAGGAATGCCTTGTATTCAGGCGTCTCGATATTGGCATCTCCAACGAAAGGCGTGAGAGAGTTCGGCCCCCAGCCTTTTCGTGCCTGGCCCGTAAAGCCCCAATGCAGCGGAATGCCGACCACATGAACGGACTTGCCGTCGCAGATGAGAGGCTTGATCCGCTTCGTCACGACGGCCTTGGCTTTCACCTCGCCGCGCTTGGACCAGACCCGCACCCACGATCCGTGCGCGATCCCCTTTTCCGCCGCGAGCTGCTCGGAGATCTCCACGAAAAATTCCGGCTGAAGCATCGCGTTCACACGATTGTGCTTCGTCCAGTAGTGGAAATGCTCCGTCAGGCGATAGGATGTCGCCGCATAGGGGAACTCCTCCGACGTAGCGAACTGCGCCACGTCGCTCTGGAAGATCCGCGCGACGGGATTGCCCCGGATCTTCGGAGCGATCACGTTGGCGATCGGAGCCTCGAACGGTTCGTAATGCACCGGGAACGGCCCTTCCCGCATGAGACCGCGGGCGAAGAGACGGGACACCCCCTCCTGGTTCATGATGAAGGGACCGACCTCGTCGGGCTTCGCAGTAGGCGCGATGTCCGGAACGTCGTAGCCGGACCATTTTGTCCCGTCCCAGGCGATCAGCTTGCGCGTCGGATCCCACGGGTTGCCCTGCAGGTCCGCCGAGGCGCGGTTGTAGAGAATGCGCCGGTTGAGAGGCCAGGAGAACGACCAGTTGGGATAGGCGCCCGTATCGTCCGGATCGGTATTGTCGCGGCGGGCCATGTTGTTGCCGGCCTCGTTGAAGCAGCCGGAATAGATCCAGCAGGCACAGGCCGTGGTGCCGTCGTCGCGCATCACCGAGAAATTGACGAGCTGCTTGCCCTTCTCCAGCACGACCTTGGCCGGATCCGCCGGATCGGTGAGGGCTTCGACAGCGTAACCGTTGAGCTCCTTAGCGAGCTCTTCCGGAGAAGGCTCTTCCAGATCCTGGTAGTTCCAGGTGAGATTGAGGATCGGATCCGGGAAGGCTCCGCCTTCCTTCTCATAGAGCGCGCGTAGGCGCCTGTAGATCTGCGCCATGATCCATGTGTCGTGCTTCGCCTCGCCGGGAGGGCTGCCGCCCGCCCAGTGCCATTGCAGCCAGCGGCCCGAGTTGACGAGCGCGCCCTCATCCTCGGCAAAGCACGTCGAGGGCAGCTGGATCACCTCAGTCTGGATCGAGGACGGATTCACATTGTTGTACTCGCCATGGTTCTCCCAAAACCGGGACGTTTCCGTGTCCAGAGGATCCATGGTCACGAGCCACTTCAGCCGCGACAGTGACTCCGTGATCTTCTGGCGGTTCGGGAAGGCCAGAAGCGGGTTGAAGCCCTGGCAGAAGTATCCGTTCACCTTGCCTTGGTGCATCATCTCGAAGGTGCGCAGCACGTCATAGGCCGGTACGTCGAGCTTGGGCAGGTATTGGTAGGCGAACTCGTTCTGCGCCGTCGCCGCATCACCCCACATGACCTTCTGGAAACTGACGAAGAACTTCTTGTAGTTCTGCCAGTAGCTGGTCTGGTTCGGCCGCAGCGGCTTGAACGCACGGCTCGACATGTAGGTCGCGAAGTCGGTCTCCCGCTCTACCGGAATGTTCAGGTAACCCGGGATCAGGTTCGACATCAGGCCGATATCGGTGAGGCCCTGAATGTTCGAATGGCCACGCAAGGCATTCATGCCGCCGCCGCGCACGCCGATATTGCCAAGGATGAGCTGCAGCATCGCCATGGATCGGATGTTCTGCGATCCCTTAGAATGCTGCGTCCAGCCGAGCGCATACATCGACGTCATGGTCTTGGTCGGAGACGAGCACTCCGAGATCATCTGCGCCACCTTCAGGAACTTGTCCTTGGGCGTGCCGCAGATGCGCTCGACCATTTCCGGCGTGTAGGTCGCCACATGGGCCTTGAGCAGGTTCCAGACGCAGCGCGGATTCTGCAGCGTGTCGTCGACCACGGCAAAGCCGTCCGGCCCGATCTCGTACTCCCAGGTCGAGCGGTCGTAGTCACGCTTGTTCTCGTCGTAGCCCGTGAACAGGCCGTCGTTATAGGCGAAGCCCTCCTTCACCACATAAGCCGCATTGGTGAAGGCCTTCACGTATTCCCACTGCACCTTGTCGTTCTGGATGCAGTAGTTGATCACGCCGAGCAGGAAGGCGATATCGGTGCCCTGCCTGATGGGTGCGTAGAAATCGGATACCGAGGCCGAGCGCGTATAGCGCGGATCGACGACGATCAGCTTCGCGCCGCGATTGGCCTTCGCTTCCGTGACCCATTTGAATCCGCACGGATGCGCTTCAGCGGCATTGCCGCCCATGATGACGACGAGATCCGTATTCCGAATATCCGTCCAAGAGTTGGTCATCGCGCCACGACCGAAAGTTGGGCCCAGACTGGACACCGTGGGGCCGTGTCAAACGCGCGCCTGATTATCGAATGCGACGATTCCCGTGCTGCGGACGACCTTGTAGGTCAGCCAAGCTGTTTCGTTCGTGGTGGCCGAGGCCGCCAGGAAGCCGACCGTCGTCCAGCGGTTGACCGGAACGCCGGCCGCGTTTGAGGCAATGAAATTCGCGTCGCGATCGTCCTTCATCAGCCGGGCGATGCGGTCGAGCGCCTGATCCCACGAGACCCGCTCGAACTTGTCGGAACCCGGCTTGCGGACCATCGGGTATTTCAGCCGGGTCTCTGCCTTCACGAAATCCTTGAGGGCTGCGCCTTTCGGGCAGAGAGTGCCACGGTTCGTCGGGTGGTCGGCGTCGCCTTCGATATGGACGATCTCGGCCGTTTCGCCTTTCCGAAGGTCTCCCTTCGAATACATGATGATGCCGCAGGCCACGGAGCAATACGGGCAGGTATTGCGCGTCTCCATCGTGTTCGTCAGCTTGAAGGGCCTGATGGCCGCGGCCTGAGCCGCCTCAAGATCAGCGAACCCGAAGGCTCCCATCGTAGTCCCGGCAACACCCACGCCTGCAGCCTTGAGGAAGCCGCGTCGTGAGAGTTCCATGTTCATGGTAACCCTCCCTTTGATTTCGCACTGCAACAACTTCTCTGCTTAAAATAGGTTAGTTTCGAACATTTCTAGTGTCAAACATCGCGCCCTGAAACGACCCGTCCAGCGCATGAAGCTCGGCTTGCGTGGGACGCATCGGATCGGACCGGCATCGGCAAAAATGTCAGGTCCCCTTTTCCATCTGATGCGCTAGAGAGGCTCACGCCATATCCAAACAGGGGTTAGGGCACTCGCAATGGGGTCAAGGGGCTGGGCGGCTTTCCGCCATCGGGATTTTCGGTTGTTCTGCGCGGCTCGGTTCGCCATGGCGCTTGCCGTGCAGGTCCAGACCGTCGCCGTCGCGTGGCTCGTCTACGACTTCAGCGGCTCCGCGCTGAGCCTCGGCCTTGTCGGGCTCGCGTCGTTCCTGCCCACAATGGCCCTCGTGCTCGTCACCGGCCTCGTCGCGGACCGGTACAGCCGACGGAGGATTCTCCTTCTCGTCTTCTCGGCGATGACCCTGACCTCCCTCGGCCTGTTGGCACAGGTGAACGCGGGGGTGCCGAGCCTCTGGCCGATCTACGGCCTTCTCGTCACGTTCGGCGCCGCCCGAGCCTTCGGCAATCCCGCCGCGCAGGCGATCGTTCCGGCCCTGGTGCCCACGGGCGATCTGGCGAATGCAATCGCCTGGAACTCTTCCGTCATGCAGGTGGCCACCATCAGCGGTCCGGCGGTTGGAGGCATTCTTTACGCGGTTCATCCGACAGCACCGTTCCTGGGATCTGCCGTCTGTTTCGGGCTGGCGGCTCTGCTCATCACCGCCCTGCGCCTGCGCCCTGCCGAGGCCAAGCGCGAGCCTGTGACCTGGTCCCGCCTCGTGGCGGGTCTCGTCTTCCTGCGCACGAGGCCACTGCTGCTGGGCGCGATCTCCCTGGACCTTTTCGCCGTTCTCCTCGGGGGAGCGACGGCCCTGATGCCCATCTTCACCCGTGACGTGTTCCATGTCGGGCCATGGGGTCTTGGCCTCCTGCGCTCCATGCCGGCCGTCGGGGCCGTCACCATGGCCGTCGTGCTGGCCCACTCGTCCCTTCTCACCCGCCGCGCAGGTCTACGCATGCTGCAGGCCGTCGGCATCTTCGGACTGGCAACCATAGGCTTCGGATTGTCCAAGAGTTTCGGCCTGACGCTCGTGCTGCTCGCGATCCTAGGCGCTGCCGACATGGTCAGCGTCGTCGTGCGCCAGACTCTCGTTCAGGCAGAGACCCCGGACGAGTTGCGGGGGCGCGTGGCCGCGGTGAACACGGTGTTCATCGGCGCCTCCAATGAGCTGGGCGAGTTCGAGTCGGGGACGCTGGCTTGGCTGATCGGGGCTCCCGCGGCCGTCGTTCTCGGCGGCATCGGGACCTTCACGCTCGCGATTCTCTGGCGCTTCTGGTTCCCCGACCTCGCCCATCGGGACCAGCTCGTCCGCAGCGAAGTGACGAGGAGCGCCGAACCTCAGAAAGCATAGCGGTTCAGCGTCATCCTCTTTAAGAACTCATCGACACGGCGCTCTCCGACGGCACGGGGACCTGCCCCGGCCGGCACAGGGGAATCTCGAATACGATGCGGCAGCGCCCATTGCCCTTGATATCGACGTTCGTCCCGTACTCTGCCAGAATATCTTCCACGATCCCGAGGCCTAGCCCGCTCGAGTCCGGATCGGAGCGCGCCGGCACGCCGCGCTCGGGCCTCTCGCCGCGAGCATGGCCGGAGAAGCCCGGTCCGTCATCCTCGACGCTGATCCGGGCCTTGTCGCCCAACCTCGCGGTCTGGACCACGACCCGGGTCTTCGCCCATTTGCGAGCATTGTCGAGCAGATTGCCCATGACCTCGCCGAAATCATGAGGATCCATGTCGACGGCCAGATCCGCCGGAATATCGGCTTCCCAGATCAGCCGCTCGCCTCTGGGCATGTGCTGCATCAATCGCAGGAGGCGAGCGATGGTCTCGCCCACCTGCGTATAAGCGCCGCAGCCCACGGATGCGCCACTCGTCTGGGCCCGCGCGACCTCCCGCTCGACATGGGTGTAGATCAGCTGCAGCTGCTCCTGCATGCATCCTGCCACATCCTGCAGGCCAGCCTGCTTGAGCCGCCTCACCTCCGCGCGAAGAATGGTCAACGGCGTCTTCAGACCATGCGCCAATGCACCGGCGCGGTCTCGAGCCTTGCGGACGAGATCTTCCTGTCGGTCGAGGAGCTTGTTGATACTCTCGACGAGCGGCTCCACTTCGACGGGAAAGCGTTGCGTCATGCGCCGGATCTGGCCCGTCTGGACGGCACTCAGTTCTTGCCCTACGGCCCGCAAGGGGCGCAGACCCAGCGAGAGCTGAAGCCAGGCAAAGAGGACGAGCACCGCGGCAATCGGGATGAGGACTCGTGTAACATCCCATCCGAAAGCTTGGCGCAGCTCGACGACCTGCCCGTGATCGAGGGCGACGGACAGGTTGACGCGGCGAGGCCCCTGCTCACCGTCCACCGTGACCTCCCGCTCGATCACGTAGAGCTCTGATCCGTTGGGTCCCTCGATCTCGAAAGCCTTATCACGGTCGGCATCCTCACGCGGGCCAGACAGGGGGAGTTCCTTGTCCCAGAGGGAACGTGACCGCATGATCGAGCGGCCGCCCTCGGCGACCTGCCAATAGGCCCCGCCATACGGCTGGTGATAGCGCGGATCCGTCAGCTTCTGGGCTATCCCGCCCTCCCCCGCCGTGCCGAAGGCCGTGGCAAGTTCAGTCCAATGGATGTTGAGATCCTGCTCCACATAGCGGAGCACCTGCCGCTCGAAGAACACAACGAGGGAGGCTCCAGCCACCGCAATCGTGACGAGGGTGGATGTTACGGCGACGACGAGAAGCCGCAGCCGGATGGAATTGCAGATCATGGCGCAGGCGTCTCCATGATGTAGCCGTGGCCGCGCCGGGTTCCGATCGTGTTCGTCCCGATCTTGCGCCGAAGCCTGGCCACGAGTGCCTCGACGGCATTGCTTTCCGGCTCGTCGGAACCGTACACATGCTCGACGAGCTCACTTTGGGCGACGACGCGATCCCGGTTGTGGGCCAGATATCGGAGCAGGCGGAACTCGAGGGGCGACAGCTCAACGGCTCTTCCATTGAGCATCACCCGCAGCCGCCGCGTGTCGATGCGCAAGGCGCCGATCTCGATCAGCGGCGTGACGTGACGCCCGACCCGCCGCAGCAGGGCAGCCAGCCGGGCCAGCAACTCCTCCATCTCGAACGGCTTGGTCAGGTAATCGTCGGCACCGGCATCGATGCCCTCCACCCTTTGCAGCCAAGAGCCCCGGGCCGTCAGCACGAGGATCGGGACGGTGCTGGCCTCGTCCCGCAGCCGCCGCACCACGGATAGGCCATCGAGCTTCGGCAAACCCAAGTCCAGGATGAGTGCATCGTAGTCTTCGGTGGAAGCTCGGAACCAGCCCTCCTCCCCATCGCGAACGACATCCACCACATACCCGGTGCCGGCCAGGGCATTCTGGATGTCGCGGGCGATGGCCGGCTCATCCTCGACGAGAAGAACCCTCATTAGCGTCTCCGGATCTGGAGGATCTGACTGTTGCTGGCATCGACGACCACCTCCTCATAGCGCCGATCTCGGGTGAGAATGAGAAACTCATAGCGCCACTGGCCGCTCCAGGATTGCCGGAGATCGACCTCCAGGACTTGACCTGGAACGGCTCGCGAGACATTCGGCAGCACCGTACTCAGGGCGAGGGCCCAACCCTGCGAGACGGCCTCACGGGCACTCTCGGACGAGGTCCTGCCCCAGCCGCGTTGGGCAGCTTCATCCCCGCCGCGCCCCCGGCCTCGTCCGCCATCATCGCCGCCCTGGCCCTGGCTCCCGTCATCGCCGCTCCGGCCACGTCCTCCGTCATCTCCGCCTCCCCGGCCGCTGTTGTCTCCGCCCCCATGGCCGCCGCCCCCTCCTCCACCGCCGCCATTGCCATCCTTGGCGAACACGGTGGAAGGCCAGGAGCCCTCCAGAGCGGTGAACGCCAAAGTAGCCGCGAACATGAGGATGAGGTGACGTCGGATCATGAAATCTTCCAAAGCGATCCAGCATAGCACGGCGAACCTGATATTTCGCTGACATCACCCATCAGGTTCGCATGCCCGGTTCCGTTCAGATTGCTCCTGCACCGGCGCTGATCTGTCGCGTCGGATGAACGGAGGAATAAGATGTCGAAGCCAATCAAGAGCGGACCGAGCGTCCTGGTCCTGGGTGCAGTTCTGGCGTCGCTGACAGCCGCGATCGTTCCGGCCGCCATCGCAAGTGCCTATTTGTCACCGGCACTGGCACGTGACGGCGGGCGCGGAGGAGACGACAGCGGCGGTCGAGGCGGCCGTGGGAGCGACGACAACAGCGGCACCAGAGGTGGAGATGACAGCGGCGGGCGCGGAGGACGCGGCGGAGACGACCATGGACGCGGCCGGAGCAGCGATGACGGCGGCAACCGCGGCGATCCCGGACGCGGTCGCGGTCGCGGAGCGGACGATGGCGTGGGCAGCAGCCGTGAGGACAGCGCACGCAATCACAGCCGAGCCGACGACCGGTCTCGGACACGAAACGAGGATCGACACCAGACCCGGACCCGCACACGCGGAAAGGACGATCTCGCCGAAATGCGTCAAGTGCGGGGACGCGGGGCGGATGACGCAGGCGTTTCGGAGAACAATGGGGGGCGCCGGGACCGAGACAGGCGCTTCGAGCCGGGAGATGACCGCAGGATCAATGGCCGGTAAATGAGCCGGAGCGGTTCGCGTTCTGACGGAAGCGCAACTTCTTCGGAAGCTCGCGACCGCTCCACTCAATCTCAGCCTCTGGATTTTGTTTGAACCCTCGTCCGAAAGTTATCCCCGAAAGCATGGGAGGGGTGTTTAGACGAATGTGATTTACATGACTGACCAACTGACAGGTCAGCCGCTACGTTTTCTGGACCCGTGGGGGTGTAAGCAGTCCAATTCCGGGTGGCGCAAATAATAACCAATATGTCGATTTCAAGCACGCGACTTAGAACCAACCTTTAATATAAAAAATATGTAGTATTAACCAAATTTATACATATTAACATGATGGAATTTAACATAAATTAAATTGATCGAGTCGAATACCATCATCCTAAGATTGCACAGTACATGTCAGCTCCAAATTTCCTGGAGAAAAGTCATGGACGCACATATTTTGCTCGACAGGCTGATCTCTGATCCTGCAGCAACTTTAAAATCTTTGCTGATTATTGGCCACCTCATAGGATTGATCCTTGGCCTTGGAACAGCAACATTGCTCGACATATTTATTGTCAAATTCATTATTCGCAGAATAGTCAGCGAAGATCACTACACCGTAATTAGTTTTTTCTCAAAAATAGTTGTATTGGGCTTAATAATTCTCTGGATGACAGGTATAGGATTCCTCGTTTTCTACAGCTATTTCGATCCTATCAAGCTGTCCAACCAGAAAATCTGGGCCAAACTTATTGTCGTCAGCGTTCTCACCCTGAACGGCCTCTTCATTCATCGGACAGTGTTGCCGCTGATCCGTGAGAATATCGGGCGCATGCTCTTCGATGGGTTCAGCTCAGGCCAACGCTTTTTACTGTTAACCTCTGGTGGAATTTCGGCAACGTCCTGGTATGTCCCCTTCATCCTCGGGGCCTTCCCTCAATTCAACTTTCTACCGGTGTTGCCAGTCGTGCTGATCTACGTGGCCATACTCCTGACCGTTATTGCAGCAACTCAACTCTTTACTCTGATAACCACACCTTACGACCGCTCTGTGATAGCTTCCCACGCTGGCGAGGGTTCCCGGAAACCTCTGGCTGCTCTTTCCCAAGGCAATTCCGGCGTCCTAACGTCACGGGCGTAGCGCTCCTGAGACAGTCCCTTCAGCAGGTCGTGGCCGCGGCTCGTCCGCACGAGAGAGGTGCGCACCTCTCTCGTGCAGCTCGAAACATTCAGCCCTGGAGCTGAGCCCACATGTCGCGGTCGCGTTCGGCGGTCCAGATGACGGGATGATCGATGCCGGAGGCTTCGTCGAAGGCGCGCGAGACGTTGAAGGGCAGGCAATGTTCGTAGATGGCGAAATTGCCGAATTTCGGATCCATAACGTCGCGCGTGGTGGCAAAGGTTTCCTTCAGGGAGCGCCCGCGCGCCACGGACAACTCAGCCGCGCCATAAAGCGTGTTGACGAAGTCCCGCGTCATCGCCACGGCCTCGCGCACCGCCTGGTCACCCTGCAACGCATCACCCCGGCCCGGCGCGATGGCGTTGGGCTGGAAGTCGAGGATGGCATCGAGCGTCTGAGGCCATTCGCGCAGGTGAGCGTCGCCGCAATAGCAGGCCGAATGATACTCGACCAGATCGCCCGTGAACATCACCTCGGCATCCGGCACCCAGGCGACGATATCACCGGCCGTATGACCAGCACCAAGATGGAACAGCTTGACCTCGCGCTTTCCTAAGAACACCGACATGCCGCTTTCGAAGGTTAATGTCGGCCACGTCAGGCCCTCGGGAATGCTGCTCTCGCCGCGGAACAGGCGCGGGAAGCGGCCGATCTCGGATGCCTTGTCCTGCTCGCCGCGCTCGACGATGAGATCGTAGGTGGCGTTCGACGCGATGATTCCCTGGGCCTGATAAGCGGATGCGCCGAGCACGCGCACGGCATGGTAGTGGGAGAGAACCACATACTTGATCGGCTTGTCGGTCACGGTACGCACGCGGGCGATCACGTCCTCGGCCATGGCAGGCGTGGCCTGGGCATCGATGACCATGCAGCCGTCATCACCCACGATGATGCCGGAATTGGGATCCCCCTCGGCCGTGTAGGCATAGAGATCCGGCCCGATCTCGGTGAATGACACCGTCTTGGCGGCCATGTCCCCCGTAGAGGCAAATGCTTTGGCACTCATTGTCCTGTTTCTCCCAGCTGATGGCCGGAGCCTGTGAGGCTCCTGACGCTGTTGTCGGTAAACTTGAGCTTCTTCATGAGTGGGGCTCGCTTTGCAAGCCAAGGGCCATGCTGGATCGGCCAATCCTCGAACCCATCATCATGCCCGAGCGCGTGAGCCGCGTGGTGAGGCCAGTAAGGATCGTAAAGAGCCTGCCGGCCGATGGCAATCAGGTCCGCCTTGCCGTCCTGGAGGATTGACTCGGCCTGTTGGCCGTCAAGGATGACGCCGACGGCCTGGGTCATGACATTGGCCTCACGGCGAATACGTTCCGAGAATGGAACCTGGAAACCGAGGCCTCGCGGCACGTTCATGTTGCGCGTTTCGTCCGAGAGCCCGCCGGAGGAGCAATCGATCACATCCACCCCGATAGCCTTGAGCTCTCGGGCAAACACGATGGAATCTTCCAAATCCCATCCGTCTTCGGTTCCGTCGACGGCCGAGATGCGCACGAAGAGAGGCTTCTCTTCCGGCCAGGCAGCCCGCACGTCGGCGGCGATCTCAAGACCGAGCCGCATGCAATTCTCGCGCGAGCCGCCATACTCATCTTCACGATGATTGGAGTGTGGCGAGAGGAACGACGCCACGAGGTAGCCGTGTCCGAAATGCAGCTCCAGGACATCGAAGCCGGCCCGCTCCGCGCGCTCGGCGGCATCGACGAACATCCGCCGGGTTGCGGCGATCTCGTCGATGCTCAGCTCCTCCGGCACGGACCATTCCGGCCCGGCCGCGATTGCGCTCGGGGCGACACGCCGCCACGGCTCGCCTGTCTCCTGCAATTGCTCCACCGTGAGTGCCCTACCGCCCTCCCACAGGGCTTGCGAACCGGCTTTTCGCCCTGCATGGGCGAGCTGCACCCCGATGGCAGCGCCGTTCTCATGAACAAAATCGACGATCGCCTTGAAAGGAGCAATCTGCTCGTCCGACCACAGTCCGAGATCGCGAACGCCGATCCTCGCGCTCTGCGCAACGGCCGTGCTCTCGACGAAGATCAATCCTGCTCCACCCAGGGCGAACTTACCGAGGTGAACCAGATGCCATGCTCCCGCAATTCCCCGTTCAGCCGAATGCTGGCACATAGGCGAGATGACGGCGCGGTTCTTGAGAGTGAGCCCCCGGACCGTCAGGGGCTCGAAGAGACGTGGCCTTTGGTACGCCAGTTTCATTGCTCGCTCTCCGGAACTGTTGATAGGCACCCTCAAGCCGCCGGCCGGCTCGCCGTCGACGCAGCATCGACACCGGCGAGATGCCGCCCTGCGATGAAGCCGAAGGTCATGGCCGGCCCGAGAGTGATACCGCCGCCGGGATAATTGCCGCCCATGATGCTCGCCATGTCGTTGCCCGCGGCATAGAGGCCGGGAATAACGGTTCCGCTTTCATCGATCACTCGCGCGTCGGCATCGGTGCGCAGGCCTGCGAAGGTGCCAAGATCGCCGGGCACCACCTTCACGGCGTAGAACGGGCCGTTCTCGATGGGACCGACGCATGGATTGGGCTTGTGGTCCGGATCGCCGAGATAGCGATTATATGCTGTGCTGCCGCGTTTGAACTGAGGATCTTCGCCCCGGCGCGCATCACGGTTGTAGGTCGCGACCGTCAGCTCGAAGGTTGCGGCATTGATGCCGATCTTCTCCGCCAGTTCGCGCAGGGTGCGTCCCTTCACCAGATAGCCGTTCTGCAAAGCAGGTGTCAGAGGCACCGGGAAGGGCTTCACGAAGCCCAGTCCGTAGCGACGGATCGTCGGATGATCGACGATAAGCCAGGCCGCTTTTTCCGGATCGTCGCCACAGGCATTGACCATGGCCTGAACGAAATCGTGGTAGGAGTTCGCTTCATTCGTGAAGCGCTGGCCGCTCTTTGTAACGGCAATGACTCCGGGCTTGCCGCGATCAATGAAGTGCGGGAACGGCCCTGACGTGCCATCGCGGCGCGGAACGAGGGAAACCGGAACCCAGGCGGCCGCATTAGGAAGGCCGTCGATTGCCTTGCCGCCGACCCGCTCGCCCAGACGGATTCCATCGCCTGTGTTGCCGGGAGGGGCCGGAGACCAGTGCTCGGCGCCTGTCGGCGCATGCGGGAACAGCTCCTTCCGGCGCAGCATGTCCTGCGGGAACCCACCAGCCGCCAGCACCACGCCACGACGGGTGCGAACTTCGGTCATTCCATCCTCGGTTTGAACGAAGGCCCCCTTCACGGCGCCGTCCTCGACGATCAGATCCTTCACGGGTGACGAGGTCCAGATTGGGATGCTCTGGTCCAAGGCCGACTTGGCGAGACGACCGATGAGTGCGTTGCCATTTGTCAGCCGCATCGCACGACCGTGGGAGACGAGATCACGCCCATACTTCGCCAGTAGCACACCCACATAGGCAGCCGATTT
Organism: Microvirga sp. Mcv34; assembly: GCF_024519725.1. Lineage (GTDB taxonomy): Bacteria > Pseudomonadota > Alphaproteobacteria > Rhizobiales > Beijerinckiaceae > Microvirga. The sequence goes on from NZ_JALJRK010000006.1 coordinate 167,380, forward strand.
GACGGAGCGCGTCACGTTGAAGAAGTGCAGCAGTTCCTTGCCCGATCCGATCATCATACCGAGGAAGGTGATCTCCTTCAGCGGCGGACGAAGGCGCGCGATCTCCTTGCCAAGCTTGCGGCCGTCATAAGGCGTCGCCACGACGGAGCGGCCACCCGACATGCCGCCGGGCGCGTCGGGATGATAGTCGGAGAAAGCTGGACCGAGGGTGAAATCCATCTCGGTCTTCTCCTGGAAGAACTCGATCATCCTCGGGCCGTTGTCGAGAAAGGCGTCGACGCGTGCGGCGTCGAAGTGGTTACCCGCCTCGTGCTGAAGATAGGTGCGCGCAGCCTCGCGGGAATCTTTGAAACCTTCGCGCTTCGCCAGCGGATTGCAGGGGATCCACATCCAGCCGCCCGAGCGGGCGGTCGTCCCGCCGAAGACCGGTTCCTTCTCCGTGATGATCACGTCGAGACCGTGAAGCTTGGCCGTCAGCGCGGTCGCGAATCCACCGGCGCCGGACCCGACAACCAAGACATCGCAGGTGACAATTTTCGTGGGCTTCATGGCGTTCCTCATATCTCGCCCCGCTCTATCATCCGATGAGCGCTTCTGATTCAGCGTTCACGAATGCGTCTGTTGAATTTGTTTTAGACGAACGCATTCGCTATTTCAAGATTGTTTGAGACCCTTCGGATGTCCCGTTCCGCTCGCTCGTCAGATCACTTCATGGGTTTCCACGAGGAACGTGGTGATCTCTTCGATGAAGCTGAGTGCATGAGTCTGCGAAACGTTCGCCGCAGGAGAGCGGAAAGCTGCTTCGATATCGGCAACTGAGCGGAACCAAAGCTCCACCATGCCGTCGATCGGAAGTGCCTCGTAGGACGCGGACTGTCCCAAGCCAGCGCTCCGGCCTGTGAGGAGATTCTGCGTGTAGCCCATGAGGTTCGGAAACTTTCTCACAGCGTCGGCATGGAAGCCCCACCATTCCGACTTGAACTGCTCGGGTGTCAAACCTCGCTTGCGCGTCAGGATCGACATGCGCTTGACGAGTGGCCCAGCTGTTGCTTCCACCGGCACGACGACGTTCTGCTCGGCCGTGATCAATCCCGTGCCGCCGACGAAGCGCACATGGTCCTCGGCGACCTCACGATAGGCGTCGGACGAGATCGCCCGATGCATGTCGTCGAGGCTGTCGAACCACAGTTCCGAAATTCCATCGACCGACCACGCGCCCCGGGCATGGTCGATGGCAAGCTGACTGCGATCGACCACGTGGTTCTGATGATAACGCCTCAAGCCCGGCAGGCGAGCCGCCAAGGGCCCGTGCACGTCCCGCCAGTGGCTGCGGAAATCTTCGCTGCTCAAGCCCGGCTTGCGGGTCAGAAGTCCCATACGAACGATCATGATGTTTCCCTCAGACGGCGAGATAACCACCGTCGACGACGAGCGTCGTTCCCGTCACGTAGCTCGACATATCGGATGCCAGAAATACGGTCGGACCGATCAGCTCCTCGGGCTCGCCGAAACGGCCGAGAGGGATGCGCGCCAGGAAGCGCTCAGCCCGCTCAGGATTGGTGCGCGTGGCTTCGGTCATGGGCGTGTTGAGCGTGCCTGGCGCAATCGCATTCACGCGGACACCGTCCTTGGCAAGCTCCTGCGCGAGGTTCTGCGTGAGCATGCGCACGGCAGCTTTCGAGGTCGAATAGCTGATCGACGTGGATGTCGACACGAAGGATGCGATCGACGCCATGTTGATGATGGCTCCTTTCGTTGCCCGCAAGGCGGCGACGAAGGCCAGAGTCACATTGAGCGTACCGTCGAGATTGACCTGCATCGCGGCGTCCCACGAACGGCGCACGTCGGGGCTGTCGATCGTGTTGCGCGGACATATGCCCGCGTTGTTGACGAGAACCGACACTTGGCCGATGGCTGCCTCGACCTCGCGCGCCAAGGCCATGCAGGCTTCGGCATCGGCCACGTTGAGCGTGTAGGACCACGCCTCGCCGCCTGCTTGGACGATTCCCTCGGCCGTCTGCCTCGCAGCTTCGCCATTCAGGTCGGTCACGATGACCCGGGCTCCTTCCGCGGCGAGGCCCCGCGCAATGGCAGCGCCGTTTCCCTGGCCGGCACCGGTGACGAGTGCGATACGCCGTTCGAGCAACATCTGTTTCGGCTCCCTGGTTGTGATTGGTGCAGTCGCCCGGACGTGACCCATCGAGCGTTTGAATGAAATAATCATATGACGAACGCGTTCGCAAATGGCGAATAGTCGTAGATATTCGATTGCGCCGCGCGTCAGGCTTCCGCGCAGAAGGGCACGCTCCGAGCCGGAGAGTATGAATTACCGAATATGACGAATGAGAATGGGGTTAAGCGCGACGACGGCGCTTGGTGATTGGCGCCACGACGATCTCTGCCTCTTTCGTCCGGATCGTCTCGCCGTCCGCCTGCGGTGCGTAGCCAAGCTGTGCCGAAAGCTTTCGGGTGAAGGCCAACAGGGCCTTTGCATCGGCGCTCTTGGGGCCGATGTCGAGAACGCCTGTGGGTCCGATCAGCGTGATCGCGAGCTGCATCTGTCCGCTGTAATCGAACACCGGAGCCGCAATGCCGTTGATGCCGGTGACGGGCTTGCTCTCCGTGGTCGCATAGCCGAGCCGCCTGGCCGTCGCCACCTCGGCTTCCAGTTCCTTGCGCGAGGTCGAAGCGCCGACGCCTTGAATGCGAGCTCCCTTCCGGAGCTCTTCGGCCAATTGCGCCTCGATGATCTTCGGAGGCATGAATGCGGCAAAAACCTTGCCCGTCGCCGTGCCGGTGATCGAGAACACGGTTCCCGTGCGCACGTTCACGTGGACCTGGTCGCTGCCCTCCTGGACCTGGACGATGGTGGCGCCGTGGGTTCCCCACACGGCAATCGTCACCATGAGGCCGATCTCTTCGGCGAAGTCGACGACCGCCTGAGCGGCGAGGCGCAGCGGGTCGAAGCTTCGCAGGCGCGCAATGCCGAGCTGCAGGGCGAAGGGGCCGAGCTGATAGCGCCCGCTCGCGACATCCTGCTCGACGAGCTCCAGCTTGCGGAAGCTGACGAGATAGGCATGCGCCTGAGCCGGAGCGACATCCGCCAAGGCGGCGAGCTCGCGCAGCATCAGGGGCTTTCCGGCCTTCACCATCGCGGCGAGGATCCTGCCCCCGACCTCGACCGATTGTACGCCGCGTCCGTCGATACTCATGGCTCAATCCAATCTTCCCAGAGACAGCGGCGTCACGCCGTGCCGTGGGATACCCCGAGATAGGCCGCGCGGACCTTCGGATCGTGAAGGAGCTGCTGCCCTGTCCCGGATAATGTCACATTGCCGGTCTCAAGAACATAGGCCCTGTCCGCGATGGCCAGTGCCATATTGGCCATCTGTTCCACAAGAAGGATCGTGATGCCGGACCGGCGCAGGGATACGATGATGTCGAAGATTTCCTGGATGATCTTTGGTGCGAGGCCGAGCGAGGGCTCGTCGAGCAGGAGCAGCCGAGGCTTGCCCATGAGGGCGCGGGCGATGGCCAGCATCTGCTGCTCGCCGCCCGACAGGGTCACGGCCATCTGGTTTCGGCGCTCGCGCAACCGGGGAAACAGCTTGAACTGCTCCTCGACCTCTGCCTCCAGGGCGTCGTTGGACAGCCGCCGGAAATAAGCCCCCAGGGTCAGGTTGTCGTAGACGCTCTGGTCCGGGAAGACCTGCCTGCCCTCCGGAGACAGGGCGATGCCGCGCGCAACCCTGCGATGGGGCGGGAGCCTGGTGACGTCTTCCTGTTCGAACAGGATCTGCCCGGAGCTGACCGGCATCAATCCGGCGATCCCCTTCAGCAGGGTGCTCTTTCCGGCGCCGTTGCCACCGACGATGGCGACGACCTCACCGGCCTCGACCTCGATGCTGGCTTTGCGGACGGCCGAGATCGGGCCGTAGGCAAGATGAACGTTCTGAATTTTCAGCATTGTCGCTCTCCTGCCCTAGGCGGCCTCTGTGGAGGTGCCGAGATAGGCCTCCATGACCCGCGGATCGGCCTGGATCTTGGCCGGCGCGCCTTCGGCGATCTTCTGGCCGTAATCGAGAACGATCACGTGATCCGAAATGGACATGACGAGATCCATGTGATGCTCAATCAGGAGGATCGTGATCCCTTCGTTGCGGATGCGCACGAGCAACTGCCCCAGCTCCGCCGTCTCCTGCGGGTTCAGGCCCGCAGCCGGTTCGTCGAGCAGGAGAAGGAACGGCTCGGAGGCCAGCGCCCGCGCCAGCTCGACCCGGCGCTGGAGGCCGTAAGCGAGACTTCCGGCCGGCGTCTCGGCATAGTGGGACAGACCCGTGAAGGCCAGGATCGCGTTGACCTTGCGAAGGGCCTCGGCCTCTTCACGCCAGGACTTGGGCAGGCCCAGGAGCGAGGAGGCGAAGCCGTTCCGCATCCGGGAATGCTGGCCAAGCAGCACGTTCTCGCGCACGGACAGATCCTTGAAGAGCCTGAGGTTCTGGAAGGTCCGGGCGATGCCTTGGTCACAGATCCCATGCACGGATTGCTGAGTGATCTCGTTCCCGAGGAACGTCACCTTGCCCTGATCCGGGCGGATGATCCCGGTGAGCATGTTGATGAAGGTGCTCTTGCCTGCCCCGTTCGGGCCGATCAGGGCATGGATATGGCCTTCGGTCAGGGTGACGGAGACATCCTTTGCCGGGACGACGCCACCAAAGGCCTTGTTGAGCTTGTCGGCCGTCAGAAGGCTTCCCGCGCCTGACCGGGACAGGGGCCTGGTCGGCAGCTTGGGAGCAGCCATGCCTTGCGAGACCGCTCCATGAGCATTCCCGGCACGGACCAGACCGATCTTGTGGAACAGCGATCCGAAGACACCCGCCAGCCCCTTGGGCATCGCGTAGAGAGCGAAGAGCAGCAGCGCGCCGTTGACGAAGTGCTCGATCCAGGACCAGCGCGCCACGAGCGCACCGATGATCACGAGCGTCACGGACCCGAGCAGCGGCCCGTAGAGCGATCCGCTTCCGCCGAACAGCACGAGCAGGAGAATGAAGATCGACAGGTGGAAATTGATGAAGTCGGAATTGATGTACTGGTTCTGCTGCGCCACCAAGGCACCTGCGAGACCGCAGGTTACGGCCGCGATCACGAAGGCGAGCACCTTGTAACGGTACACCGCCACGCCGACCGCGCCGGCTGCGACCTCGTCGGCCTGAAGGGATAGGAAGGCGCGGCCGAACCGCCCGCGCAGCAGATTGCGGAGCAGAAGATGAGCCACGAGGCACAGGAGCAGCCCAAACCAGACCCAATGCACCATCGTGAACGGGGTGCCGCCGATGTTCAGCGGCTGGATGGCGTAGATGCCCATGGCGCCGCCGAAGACCTCGGAGCCTTCCGTCACAACCTTCTCGATGACGATGCCGAAGGCCAGCGTCACCATGGCGAGGCTCGGGCCCTTCACCCGCAGGGACGGCACGGCGATCAGGATTCCGAAGACACCTGAAACGAAGCAGGCGAGCAGCAGCGACAGCCAGGGACCGACCTCGTAGCGCGTGGTCAGGAGCGCGACCGCATAGGCGCCTGCGGCGAAGAGTCCCGCCTGGCCGAGGGACTTCTGGCCCGCGAATCCGAGCAGCACGTTCATGCCCGCGGCGCAGAGGAAATAGACGCAGATCATGAAGAGCGTGCGCAGGTAGAACTCATTCTCGATGAACGAGGCACCGATCGCGAGAGCCGCAACGAGAGCGATGGATCCGATGATGTGGCGCATGCGCATTAAACCTTGTCGACGGCAGCCCGGCCGAAGAGGCCCGCCGGGCGGAATGCCAGAACCAGGATGATCAGGCCGAAGACGACAATCTCGCGCCATTGCGCCTGCCAGAGGCCGACGCCGGATTCCAGGACGCCCAGGATGAAGCCGCCATAGATGCAGCCGCGCGGGTTGTTCAATCCGCCGATGATGGCGCCCGAGAAGGCCTTGAGGGCAAATCCCATGCCCATGAAAAGTGACGCCGAGGCAATCGGCGCGATCAGCACGCCGGCCACGCCCGCAAGGCCGCTCGACAGGGCGAACGCGCCGATCATGACCAGGTTGACGTTGATGCCCATGAGGCTTGCCGTCTGCGGCGAATGCGCGACCGCCATCATGGCCTTGCCGATGCGCGTGCGGCGCATGACGAGGTCGAGCGCGATCATGATCAGGATGGCGCAGGCAAGCACGAGCAGCTCCTGCGGACGCACACCCGCTCCGGCGATGCGCAGCACGTCGTCGCCCAGCGGGGACGGCACCATGACGGGAGCGGGTCCCCAGATGGCGAGGCCGATGCTCTGCAGGATCACGCCGAACCCGATGGTGCTCATTACCCAGTTCATGCCGCCCTTTCCGGCGAAGGGGCGCACGGCGAGGACGAAGATGAGGATGCCCATGACGCCCGCCACCACGCCGGCGCCGACGACGGCCGCCGGATAGCGCCAGGCCGCAGCCGCCTCACTGGGAACGGCCGTTGCCGTTCCGGCGAGGCCGGACAGGAGCAGGAGCATCGTCACACCGATGAAGGCGCCGAACGAGATGAACTCGCCCTGAGCGAAGTTGAGCGTCTTCGTGGTCGTGAAGGTGATGCTGAAGCCGAGGGCGATCAGGGCATAGACCCCGCCGACGGCGAGGCCGCTCAGGAGAGTCTGGAGATATACGTCCAGCATGGCGCGTTCCAACGGTGCAAGGGGCCAGGCCCGCCGATCACGGCCGGCAGGCCTGGAATATCGCCCGGCGAAGCGGACCCGGTTCGCCGTCTGAAGTTCGTCCGGTCAGGAGAAGGCGGCCCCGTTCGTGCGGGGCCGCCCCTCATGGTCAGGTCCTTACTGCGTGAAGTCCGAAGGCTTCAGGGCCTTCACCACGTCGTCGCTGTAGGACACGAGCTTGCCGTCCTTCCAGTGCGTCCAGCGATAATCGGAAGCGGTCAGCGCCTCGTGCTCGGTCGCGGAGAACGGCTTGTTGTAGGTCTTCATGATGCCGTCGACGGGCGCCTGAAGATTCTCGAGCGCCTCGCGCATCTTCGGCCCTTCGGTGCTGCCCGCCTGCTTGATGGCCGCGGCTGCGATCAGCGTCGCATCGTAGCAATGCGCCGCGAAGCTGAAGGCGCTCTTGGAGGTCAGCTTCGGACCAAGACGGTCGTAGAGCTGCTGCTGCTTCGGCGTGCGGTCTTCCGTGATCGTGCGCATGAAGATCGGCTTCTCGGCAAGGGTCTTGCCGGCCGTGTCGTAGAAGCTCGCATTGTCCGACGACCAGGAGGTCAGCGTCACGGGGAAGTAGTTGATCTTCTCCATGCTGCGCACGAGCTGCCCGATGGGCGTTCCCTGCGCCCAGACGAGCACGGTATCGACGCCCGCAGCCTTCATCTTGTTGAGCTGCGAGGTCATGTCGGTGTCGTTGACGCCGAACTTCTCGGTCGCGACCGGCTTCAGCCCCTTGGCGTCGCCGAGTTCTTGAAGGTCCTTCAGGCCGCCCTGGCCATAGCCCGTGGTCTCGACGAGGAAGCCGACATTCTTGGTGGACGGGTTGTTCTTCGCATAGGCGATGAGACCGGCCACCTGCGCGCGGTCGACCATCGACACGCGGTACATGTAGTTCTCGCCGCCGGCAGCCTTCGTGATGTCCGTCGCCGAACCGATGCAGCCGATGGACGGATTCTTCTTCTGATTGGGAATGTGCTTCCAGGCCAGCGCATTGCCGGAATTGGTGGGGCCGAGAACCGTGACGACCTTCTCGTTGTCGATCAGGTCGCTCATGTTCTGGATCGACTTGGGCGGCTGCGAGAGATCATCGCGAACTACGAGCGTCAGCTTGCGGCCGAGAACGCCGCCCACGGCGTTGATGTCTTCGATCGCCGCCTGGATGCCGAGCACGCCGGCCTGTCCGCTCTGGGCGGACGGCGAAGCCGATAGATCGCCATTGAAGCCGATCTTGATGTCCTGGGCATAGCCGGCGGTCGAGATGGTGAGCGCGGTTCCGAGAAGAGCCGCTTTCAGTGCTGCGGATGTTGGCGTCATGGTGTTCCTTCCCTCAATGAGTTCGATTTCTGCGGCGGATGCGACGTCGATGGCGCGTCGCCCGCTCAAGGCTTTTCGGCATGGCAAGAACCTGCCCGGGATCGAAAGTCGAACGGAAGGGAGGAGCGGCGCGGAGTTCTATCCGCGCAGCCGGACGCGACGTCTCGAGCATCGCAGGTCTCGGCATCAGGACGCTTCTCTCCTTCTGCGTTTTCATGGCCGCTCTTGTGTCAGAGCTTGCTCATACTGGTATCTCACAGCGAACGCGTTTGCAATAGACGAATACCCGACTTTAGTCGCGCTGCGGCAAAGCCGGGCTTCTGCGCCTCGGCACGGGAGCAAAGATGGGGGTGGCCGAGGCTGCTCCAAGGAGCGCGTCAGGGGACCGCTATCGACCTCGCGGGTGTGATGATCCGAAGGCGGGGCAGGATGGGCACCGGTACCGCAACGCGGTCATTCCCGCAGAGGCGGAAAGCCAGAGTCGCCGAGCTTTACGGACAGGCGAGCGGCGTCGCATCTGGTTGTGCATCGGTTGTGGTTCTGTCCCGGGTTTCGCTGATGCGATTCCGGGGTTGACGCCCACAACGTCATCACCGGCCTCGTGCCGGTGATCCCGATCAACTAAGGCACAGCGCTCGTCGGATCGGGAGGGCCAGGACTGATCCCCGGCACAAGCCCGGCCATGACAGGGGTGCGGGTGGAGTGCCGATCCTTCATGTCAAAGAGCCAGCACCTTGGGGCCCGCAGCTTGCGCTGCGAGCCTGGCAGATGGTCGAGGGTGGCGCGTCGGGCCGTCCGGCTCGCTGTGTAGGTTAATGGAAGAGCCGGTCGGCTGCTTCGCGCACGGTTCTTTTAGGCGTTGAGACTTGGCA
>NZ_JALJRK010000070.1 GCF_024519725.1 Microvirga sp. Mcv34
GAATGCTGTCCGGCTTCAAATCGGAATACCTGTCCGGATTGCGTCGGAATCCGCAGTCTGCATCTCTGTGGACGTGGATCGACGCCAGGGGGATTGCAAAAGGCTCAATCCACGATGTGCAGAATGCGCTCCCTGCAGAACTGCTACCTTCACCCAGGTTAAACGGGGCCGCAGATTTTGGCCCACTCGACGTGCAAGTTATCGCCAGTATTGGCATTGGCCACAGGGGGCCTGAACAAGGCCGTTAGACTAGGTGTTTACAGAAGTCAGGCTGTCTCACGGAAACTCAACTTCCGAATACGCTCAAAAGACACAATATCCGATTCCTTAAAGGCAATTCTGCGAATTACCGCCGGGTGTTGGTGGATTCTAATCTGAAGTGCGAATGCTGTTACAAGTACAAGGACCACATTCGCACGGAGGCTGCATGACCCTGCCCTATACTCCTTGGCAGAGCGTCGCGAGATTTACCGCCTGCGCTCGGCTCAGATCCCCGTGGCTGTCATCGCTCAGCGCCTGGGCCGCCATCCCTCAACGATCTACCGCGAGATCTCCCGCAACTGGATGCATGATGAGGAACCGCTCTATCGAGGCTACTTTCATGTGGCGGCCGACATGCAGGCTCGTGCCCGGCGTCAGCGCTTGGGCAAGCTCTCCCGCCAGCCCGCTCTGGCCGTCCATGTGATCGACTGCCTCAAGGCGGCTTGGTCGCCGGAACAGATCGCCGGCCGTTTGCGGGTATCAGGCGCACCCGAGCGCATCTCGCATGAGACGATCTACCGGTTTGTCTATGGTCCCCAGGGGCAGCATCTCGGGCTGTACAAGGAACTGCCCATGGCACGGCGCCGACGGCGAACCCGCTACCAGCGCAAGCCGCGCGGTCTCTTCATTCCGGCATGCAACACCATCGAGCAGCGTCCACCGGAGATCGCAACTCGCACCAGCTTCGGCCACTGGGAGGGCGACCTGATGATGTTCCGCAGGGAATTGGGCCAGCACAACCTGACCTCGCTGGTGGAGCGTCAGAGCCGCTACACGATCCTCACCCGCAATCGCGACCGCAACTCAGCGGGTGTCATGCTTGGCATGATCGAGAAGCTGCAAGCCCTGCCCGCTCCGGCCCGGCAGTCGGTCACCTTTGATCGAGGTACGGAGTTCTCCTCCTACCGTCTGCTCAAGCACAAGCTCGGCATCGACAGCTACTTCTGCAAGCCGCAAGCGCCCTGGCAGAAGGGCACGGTCGAGAACACCAATGGCCGGGTGCGGCGCTTCCTGTCACGAGATACGAATATTGCCGTTCTTTCCGAGGAGACGCTGCTCGATCTCTGTGAACGACTCAATGAGACGCCACGCAAGTGTCTGGGCTACCGCACGCCGGCCGAGGTTCTCATGAGTTCTCTGGATCCGGGCTTGCAGGGGCTGAGCAACCCTGACCAGCGCAGCCCCGGCAAGCCCTGGGTGAGAGGATACCCCTAACGATCAGCCCTCGCACTTCGGCTTGATTCCACAGTTGCAATCGGCGTTATTGAACGCACCTGGCCCACTGGGCTTCACTGCATCCGCCCGATCACGTCCGCGAAGGGAACCCGCAGCACGGTTTGGCCAGTCTCATCAACAATCTCGATTGCCATGCCAATTCGGGCTTCAGGCCAATCGAGCCAGACTTCCCCAATCACCCGTTTAGCCTCCGCTTGGGCGGCCCCAAGGTCCGGAAAGTCATCGCCCTCTGGGTCTGGCTCAAGTTCATGGCCGGTGTGAATGTGAAGGTAATAACGCGGCATGGATACGCTGGCCCTTGGGGCAATGACTACTAAGCCAAGAGGCTCGCTCACCGTTCCGTACATGGGCTTATCGGAAATTTGTGGCGTTTATTCCTCTGTTGCGCGAGGGACCTGATCGGGGGCAGTTTCTCGGACCCTGCGCTCTTCCTCCTCCGCCAGCGCCTCCAAATGTATGGCGGTCTCAAGAAGCTGACGACGGGCGTCATTAATCGAGATCTGACGGGCGAGCTTCCGGACCTCCTGAGCCTGCCGCCGATACTCGGCGGCCTTATCGTAGCGAGGAGAATACAAGGCCGCTCCTGGTGGCAAAGCAATAAGATTATCAACGCACCTTAAAAGCCTAACGTTCGACACCTCATCAGGCGTAGAATGGCTCCATCACCAGTCGTTCCGAACCCGTAGGCTCTGGTTGACTGAGAGAGACGCGCGCTCCCGCCTACAAGGCCAGGGAGTGCTGCCATGGTCAACATCCAGCAGGAACGTGAATATCTGATCCTAGCAGATCGCCATCTCGCTGAGGGCAAACGGCGGATCGCCGAGCAGATCGTCCTGATCCAGAACCTGACCCGGTGCGGCCATGATACGACGGAAGCCAAGAAGCTGCTTCAGAACTTCGAGGACACCCTTGAGATCTGGCACACCCATCGAGGGCTGATCCTAGACGCAATCGCCCGAGGCTAGCCGCTTGTCAGAAATGTGCTCACGCGCTCAGGTCTTGGGCTTGCGCCGGATTGCCTCGTTCTCCCCAGGCCGGGCAGTGCTGGTGTCGATTTCCAGAACCTCGGCAACGCGCTGCTTGCCACGATCGTGCTCGACTCTGACCCGCACCGTGGTTCCACGCGGAAGCCAGACATAGCCGGCCTCCTTGAGCACTGACATGTGCAGGAAGGCGTCGCCCTGGCCTCTCTCCAGCGCCACGAACCCAACTGTTTGGTTTGGTCGAACCAGGCAACCGTCCCTGTTACCGTCATGCATGATCTCCGCGAGCGGCAACATCAGCACAGCTTGCTCGGTTTCACCATCCGTGGAGGCTCATACGTCCTGAATGCAATTCCGTTCCATACGGGATTATCGGAAATTCTGGCTTGATGAGTCCCCTTCGTGAGCTGATGCCTGAGCGAGTTCTTCCCGAGTTAGCCGAGCCATTTTGACTCCAATGCCAGGGAGCCGTTCGAGCTGATCTGCCACTGCTCTAAGCTGGTCGATGGTTGTTATGCCTTCGTCCCTCAAGGTGTCCCAAACTCTGAGAGGGAGATGGAGGCCTCTAATTGGACCTCCCCAACGGTCGCTGAAGTGGTTGGGCATCTGCACTGCTCCCAAGGTTGACCTTGTCGTCTTGGCTCGGGGATGCAGCTCCCGAGTCTTGGGCGAGCGCGGAGAAGTAAAGCTTAATCCATGTTAATATTAGGGCGTTGTGCGGGAACACATTCAAACAGCTCGGCTTCTAAGCTGTTGTCAAAAACGGCCTTGAGCGCAACCGTGACTGTAGCTGCCATATACAGATGTCAGTGCCCTGCCATTTAGAGATGTCAGCCTTGGGATCGTCCCCACGATCCACGAGGCGGCTGGGCAATGACGGTCATTTGTATGAGCCAGGCAGAATTGAACCGGTTAACGGTGGTGATGGATTTCGCTGAAGGCCGCCTCACCGCTCGTCAGGCAGCGCAGATGCTGCGCCTGACCGAGCGCCAGGCATGGCGGCTCCTGAGGCGGTTCCGACAGGACGGTGTGCCGGGTCTTGTGTCGCGCAAGCGTGGTCGCCCCAGCAACCGGCGCCATCATCCGGCCCTGCGACAGACGGTCGTGGCTTTGGTGCGGACGCACTATCCGGATTTCGGCCCGACCCTTGCTTGTGAGAAGCTGGCCGAGCGCCACGATCTGCATGTCGGGCGTGAGACCCTGCGCAAATGGATGATGGCGGCCGGGCTCTGGAAGGAGGAGCGCACGGTCACTCACAACCTGACGCTTCAGTACGACAAGGTGCTGTTCATTCTCGAGCCGAACGAGATCACCCGTCCCCTCGCCCGCCAGCGGGTCACAGTGTTTGATTACCCTGATGGACGACTGGCCATCCGCCACAAGGGCCTTGATCTGCCCTTCCGCACCTACGACAAGCTGCGGCGGGTCACCCAGGCGGCGATTGTTGAGAACAAGCGGTTGAGTACGGCGCTGGCCTATGTGGCGCAAATCCAGCAGGAGCGGGATGAGAAGCGTTCCTCCAAGGCCCCGCGGCGGCGTGGCCAAGGTGATGGGCACATGTTTAAGGCCCATTAGCTGACAGCTGATGCCGCTTTGCCCGGCCAGAATTTGATGGCATTTTTCCAGATCCGCCGATCGGGTTCATTGCAATATCTGGAATGGGATCTGATCCTTTCCCAGCAACCCTGGCCAGCTGGGCAAGGATCAGATCCCAGCTTGCGCCCCTTAACTCCAGCTAGACTTCACTGACGTTTCTATTTGGCACAAACAGCGACATTTCGGGGTTAGCGCAAGATGTGTTCCTGATTGAGCGCTAAGGTAGAACGAACCGGCAACGCACCGTCTTGTGCCAGCATTGGGCCTATTCAGGGGGCGCTTGGAACCGCAATCCCCACATGGCCGCTGCGCGCGATGGCGTCCTGGACAAGACCCGTTCGGAGGCCCTGCTGCGCGAACTCCTCAAGGCAGGCCAACGCGGCGGGCCGACCCTTCTGAAGGGAGATGGCTACAGGTTGGGACGCGAAGTTCTCGTTCAGACTGCGGTAGCCGGGCAGCAGCTTGAGACGGCCGGGCACGTTCCAGCGCGCAAGTGCCATCACGTCGGCATTCCCCGATCGCACGAGTTCGATGGACGCTTGCTCGTTCTCCGCCCGGATCAGTTCAGCGGACCGTATGGTGTTGGTCAGGTAGAGGTCGGTCGGGTTGTTCCTAACCACCGCAATGCGCGTGCCGGGCCGATCGGCATCAGCCGCGACGCGAATGTCCGACCCGGTCGGGACAAGGTAGGTCGCCTCGTCCAGCATGACGGTGGGCGAGTAGTCGAACAGCGTACGGCGCTCCGGCGTGACGACGCTGATCGCCATATCCCACTCCCCTGCACGGCCCTTCTCGATCAAGCTGGAAAGGTTGGGGTGGGGCAGTGGCGTCAGTGCGAGACCGAGCTGTTCGGCGAGAGCAGTCCCGAGTTCGATCGCGAGCCCCTGAAGCCGCCCGCTTCCCGGATCACGGGTCGCCCATAGCCCAACAAGGGCGAAGCCGAGCCGCAGCGATCCTGTCGGGGCAGCCTCCATCCGGGCCGCCGGGCTGGCGCATACCGTCAGCGGCGGGAGCTTTCCCGCGCCCTGTGCCCCCGCCGGGTCGGCCAGCGCGAGTAGGCTCGCGACGACGGAGCTTGTGAGGTACCAGAATGGACGTCGGGGTGCTCGCCGCATGGCCGCCACCTCTCGGGTCAGGTGGTCATTTGATACCATCTTCGCGCAGCGCTGTCCTTGCGATCGCCTCGCCTTCTCATTCAAGTGCCTGCCCAGGGGCAGAATGCCTTTCCTGTCAGGTGCCCATTCCGCAGTTTGACACTATATTCCATTGTGTCCTGTTGTTGGAAATCCGGGGTCCATTGGGGAACCCGCACCCGATCTCATGATTTGGGCGACTATGTTTGAGGTGCATCCCGAACTCGCCCAGCTTGAAAAGAACATCGCCGATACCCAGCGGCTCGTCTCCCGGCAGATCGCCCGGATCGAGCGGATGACCGAGCAGGGGGCCGATGCCGAAACGGCCAAGGCCGTGCTCCAGGGCCTGGAGCAGGTCCTCGACTACTTTTACGCTCAGCGGGAACGGATCCTCGACGTCCTCACACGACAGTAGCGTCTTTTCAAAAGAGCCCGACCGCTTTCGCCCAGGCCCGGCTGGAACGACAGCCCGGCAGCGCCCCGACTAGCCGAAGAGGTCCTCGGCATCGATTGGCAGGGAACGCGGTCATCACTCCTGTGCGTTGGGCTCTGGCTTGGAACCCTTGGGATGCGCTTTACGCTCCTCTGCCTCGGCGAGCCGTTCGAGGCGTTCGGCCGACTCGAGGAGTTGTTCGCGGGCCTCGGTGATTGAGATCCTCTGGGCGATGGATCGGATCTCCTGCGCCTGCCGGCGGTACTCGGCTGCCTGGTCATGACCGAGAGGATTCACGGCTTACCGCCTCCAACGCAGCCCGAGATGATGCCCACAGCCAAGGGAAACGCCGACCGATCGGGAGCTCTCATCAACAGCCCCGATCAGCCGGCGCCGGGCCTCGCGATCAAGGCGGTCCAGCGGACCAGGCCATGAGAGGCCGCTGACACCAGCTTACCTCGGCAAGCCGCCGCGTCGAAGCTCTCCTTTGGCTATGGCTCCGGATGCACAGGTCAGCTTTGCCTCTTCCGGGGTAATGCCCTAGATCGGCTCCATGCCTGCCCTGACGTCCGGTCCTGCCCTGTTCATCCAGCCGCACTACGATGACGTGCCGCTCTCCTGCGGCGGCACGGTGGCGCTGCTCGCAAGGAACGGACATGAGCCGCACATGGTGACGGTGTTTGCCAGCGAGCTGCTGCCGCAGATGGTGGGCGAGTTCGCCGCCTGGAAGCACGAGCGCTGGAGGCTCACCGATCCCGATCAGGTGCTCGAGGCCAGACGGGCCGAGGATGCGGCAGCCGCCCGCACCTTGGGCTGTGACGTACGCTGGCTCGGGCTGCCCGATGCCATCTACCGCGACCGCTACACCTCGGACCACGAGCTGTTCGGACCCTTGCCGGCTGAGGAGCGGGAGCTGGCCTCGCATCTGGCCGAGGAGATCCGCCACCTGCCGGAGTGGCGCGAGAACAACCGCGTGTTCGTGCCGCTGGGCATCGGCTCGCATGTGGATCACCAGCTCGTGTTCGAGGCCGGCCGCTGCCTCGCCTACCAAGGAGTGGAGGTTTATGCCTACGAGGACTGCCCCTATGCCATCCATACGCCCGAGGGACGCCGCACCCGGCTGGCTGCCCTCAGCGGCAGGGTGGGCGATCCGGTGCTGGTGCCGATCGGAGAGACCCTGGAGCAGCGGCTCGAGGCGATTGCCTGCTATGCCAGCCAGGTGCCGGTGATCTTCCGCTTCACCCAGGACTTTCGCGGGGCGGTGACAGGCTTCGCACAGGAAGTAGGCGGGGAACTCGGCCCGGCCGAGCGCTTCTGGCCCGTGACAGCCAGAGACGGCGAAGGCCCCGAGAGGTAACCCGGGGCCTTGCCTGTGAGAGAGCGACGGGCAGCGTCAGGAGTCCGAGCGCCGTGCTCAATCGCCACAGACCTTGATCGTGCGAGGTTGAACCGCTCGTCAAAAACAGCCTTCCGCGAAATTCTGCTCGTACACCCAGAATGTCGCCTCCTGGCATATCCGAGACATTGCCGATAGGTCACCTTCTGGCAGCCAAGCCGAAGTTGCCGCGTAAAGGTGCAGTCCGGGACATGAGCCTCACGACAGGGCCGTCGCCGGTGCCGCGAGGTCGACGAGTCCCTGCACCAGCATGACGGCGCCAAGCACGCCCACGAGGCTGGCCGAAGCCAGCGGCAGGCGCCTGAGCAGGCGATCGGAAAAGTTGATCCGCTTCGAGGCGTGCTGAAGCCCCCCGATGCCGTGGGTGACGACCTTGCGGCAGTGGTCCTCGTTGGCGGTGATGCCCTTAATGCAGCGCTCGGCCAGCGCCGTCATAGCACGCGTCATGATGCGCATGGACTGGAGAATGTTGAGAGCGATCACCGGCTCGAAAGCATTGAGTTGCAACTGGCCGGCTTCAGCCGCAAATGTCACCGTCAGATCGTTGCCGATGACCTGATAAGCCACTTGGTTGACCACCTCCGGAATCACCGGATTGACCTTGCCAGGCATGATGGAAGAGCCCGGCTGTACCGGCGGCAGGTTGATTTCCCCCAATCCCGCCCGCGGGCCGCTAGAGAGGAGGCGCAGATCGTTGCAGATCTTGGAAACCTTCACCGCGATGCGCTTCAGCCCCCCGAAAAGGTGACGAACGCGCCCGTATCCGACGTGGCTTCGATGAGGTCTGCCGCCAGCACCAGGTCTTCGCCGCTGATCTCGGAAAGTTCGGAAACTACAAGTGCCGCGTAGCCCGGATCCGTATTGATGCCGGTGCCGATGGCGGTCGCTCCTAGATTAACCTCGCGCAACAATCTCACCAGTTCGTGGGTGCGCTCGATGTCCTCACTGATGGTGGTCGCGAAGGCCCGAAATTCCTGGCCGAGCGTCATGGGAACGGCGTCCTGCAGCTGGGTTCGTCCCATCTTGATGATGTGCGCAAACTCTACGCCCTTGGCGCGTAGGGCGGCGCAGAGGTTTTCCATGGCCCGGGTGAGGTCGCTGTAGCTCAAGATGAGACTCAGCCGGATGGCGGTCGGATAGACGTCGTTGGTGGATTGCGACAGGTTAACATGGTTGTTGGGGTGAAGGTGTTCGTACTGCCCCTTCTCGTATCCCATAAGCTCCAGCGCGCGATTGGCGATCACCTCATTGGTGTTCATGTTGGTCGAGGTGCCGGCACCACCCTGGATCATGTCAACGACCAACTGATCATGCCATCGTCCGGCGATCACCTCGTCGCAGGCCGCCGAGATCCCATCTCCAATCTCTTCGGGAGAAGGCCGAGCTTGCGGTTAGCGCGAGCGGCTGCCTTCTTCACCATCGCCAGCGCATGCACGAAGTTCGGGAAATGGGATAGTGGTGTGCCGGTGATCTGGAAATTGTCCAGAGCGCGGGCCGTCTGCACGCCGTAATAGGCGTCAGCAGGAACCGCCAGATCACCCAGTAGGTCGTGCTCGACACGCATAGAGCCACGACTGGTCTCGAGGAGCATGGGACTCGTCGGAATCACAGGATCACCGAGGTCTTTCGTCGTTCAGCCAGTGGTATGGCTCGCCAGGGCATAGACTGCGGGTGTCCGCGCGGCCTCAGGAGCCCATGGGCGCCCAAGCGACATTTGGGTCACGGTGTCGTAGACCGGCAGGCCGCATAGGGAGACAAAGTGGGCAAAATCGCCCTCCGTCTGTCCCGTGTCGATGCGCAGGAAGGTTCCCGCGTGAGCCGCCACTAGAGGACGAACCGCCGCGATCGCGTCCTCGTCCGTCGCCGCGATGACCGGTCCCACCACGAATCCGCGTCCGAAGGGGCGGCATAGAGCGACAGCCTCCGGTTTTCCTTCGCGGCAGAGCACTGTGCCGCGCGACCGCGTCACCAACGAAGCAAGGAGGCTTGCCCGGTCGGCGCCCCTGGCGCGCCGGTCCAGCTCGCAGAGAGCGGCGAAGTCGGAAGGTTGCAGATCTCTCACCTCGGCACCGGTGGGAGGCGCCACGTCTGGAGGCATCATCGCCTCCCCCTGGCACTGGTGAACAATCCTTTCGTCCACAAAACCGAGCGACAGATAGAGGCGGTGCGCGGCCTGCGTCGCGTGAAGGCCGATCGAGCGTCCTTCGGTACGTGCCAGGACATGGCGCATCAGCCATAGCCCGCCACCGTTGGCCTGTAACCGGGGCGGGGTGATAACCATGCCGACGGTGGCGAAATCATCGCCAAACGGGAACCACATGGC
This sequence comes from Microvirga sp. Mcv34, assembly GCF_024519725.1. GTDB lineage: Bacteria > Pseudomonadota > Alphaproteobacteria > Rhizobiales > Beijerinckiaceae > Microvirga. The sequence goes on from NZ_JALJRK010000070.1 coordinate 9,362, forward strand.
CGACCCACATACCCGGCCGATAGGGTCTAGCGCCACAACGCCTTGTCCCACTTCGCGCAGGAACTGCCAGTCTTCGGGCCGATGGGGCCAGCCGACGCTCAAGGACAGCACATGGAGCGCATCGAGATCCGCATCCATGATCTCGCGGAGTTGTACGGTGAAGGCATCAAGGAGAAATGTATCGTCCAGCATGATCGTACCTCTTGTCCGCAGGTCTGCCTTGTCTCAGTAGTCGACGTGTTCTACGGCATCCCTTAGCGCCGTCACGAAAGTATCGAGGTCGGATCTCAGCATGTAGACGTGAGGCGAGACGCGGAGCCCCTCCAAATGCTCGACCTTGCGGTATTTGACATGAACCTGGTGTTTCTCTCGGAGCTCTCGCTCAAGGGCTTTGGAATCCACGTGATCGATGGAAAACAGGCTTACGGCGCCGAGGTCATCGGTGTCCAACGGCGTATGCAGCCGAAAACCGGGGATTTCGTGAGCGAGGCCCACCCAGTAGCGGGTCAGCTCCTGCAACCGTGCGTGAATGGTACGAACTCCGATCTCTCTGTGGAGCTGGATCGCCGGCACGATTCCGGCCTGTATCGCTGAATTGTAGGTGCCGAGGTTCCAGTGATCGAATTTGTCGACCCCGAACGGCGACTGGTCGAAGGGCGCGAGCAGCGGCCAAGTGCGGTCGATTTGGGCTTCCTTGACGATCAGCATGCCGTTGCCGACCGGTGCGCCCAGCCACTTGTGCAGGCTTGCCACAAAGAAATCGCAACCGAGTTCACGAAAGCTGACAGGCATTTGCGCGAAGGTCTGGGCACCATCGACGACCGTGACGATGTCATGTGCGCGGGCCAAAGCGCACAATTGTTTGACGGGCAAAACCCGGCCGTTCCAGTGGAACATGTGGGTTAGCTGCATGACGCGGGTGCGCGGCGTAATCGCCGCTTCGAAGGCGGCAACGATGTCGTCGTCGCTGGCCATAAGATCGAAGCGGCAGGTCACCGCCTCAATGCCGTCCCGCTGCTGCCGCTGGAGCCAGCCCGCGCGCACGCTGGGGTAATCCCACGGTGACAACAGCACTTGGTCGCCAGGCGTGAGTGGTATGCCAAAGATGGCCGTGGACAGGCCCTCCGACGAATTGCGGTTCAGGGCGATTTCATGCGGTGCGCAGTCGACCAATTCAGCGAGCTGCTTCTTGATGTCGGGGAGTGCCGCATCCAGCTTGCTCCACATGTTGACATCGGGATTCTGGCCGATGAACAGATAAGCGTCGATGACCGCCTGCTGGACGACGAGTGGCGGCGGGCTGACGGCTGCATTGTTCAGATTCAGCAGCGGCTGCTGGGGCGGATAGGCCGCGCGGACCCGATGCCACGCCTCTTCCCCAGCATCGATGCCGGCAATCGGCCCCGGTGTCGTCCCTTGGCCGGTGCCCTGAGGCTCGATGGCGGGTAAACTCATGCTCTGCTCCTTCGCAGCGGCAAATCAGATCGACCCGACCTCCACCTTCGAGCCGTCCAGCAGGCGCGAGAGGCGGAAGGGAGTAGGATCAACACAAGGAGTATCGTTGGCAACCAGGTCGGCAGCCAGACGCCCGATCGCCGGTCCGATACCGAAGCCGTGGCCCGAACAGCCTGCAGCCAGGAAAAAGCTCTGGATCCCTTCCACGGAGGAGATGACCGGCACCGCGTCAGGGGTGCAGTCCACATAACCACCCCAGCTCTCTGCCACCTCAACACTGGCCAGGGCAGGGAAGAGCTTTTTGACGCGCTGCAGGGTTGCGGCGATCGCCTGGGACTTGGGCGAGGGGTCGAGGACGCGGATGCGCTCGAAGGGGGATGGTTCGTCCAAGCGCCATCTCCCCAGTGCTTCCGGTCCTGCGAAGAAGGACTCGCCAACGCCGATCTCCACGGCCTTCAGGCGCTTGACGAACATGGGCATGAAGGAGCGCGCGTAGCGGAGGCTCTGTGGGGTGATCTCCAGCACCGCCTTTCCGCTGATGGCCAGAGTATAACTGCCATCAATGCGGCGCGTGAGCACGCAGTCGGGCGTATAGATCGCCTCCCCCACGTTCGGGGCCGGGTGGGTGCGCAGGGTACTCTGGCGCACACTCGCCTGAGGAAAGGAAATCTTGTGAAGACGGCAGAAGGCGGACGCCCAAGCTCCGGCGGCGCACAGGACCGCGTTGGCCCGGATAAGCCCCTTCTCCGTGACAACGCCGGTCACCGCGCCGTGGGTGATGTCGAGGCCGCGTGCGGCGCAGTTCTGGTGGATCGTGGCACCATGGGCGCGCGCGCCTTCGGCGATCGTCGGTGCGGCAAGTCCCGGTTCAGCCTTGCCGTCCTCCAACGAGTGAACGCCCCCGAGCCAGCGACGCCCGGTAGCCGGCATTGCGTTCGTCGCCTCTGCGGCGCTCAGCATCCTCGTATTGACGCCGAACCGGAGCGCCGTCTCGCGCCACTTCTCCCAATCACCGAGCTGCTTGGAATCATCGGTGGCGTAGATGAGGCCGCAGCGGCGGAATCCAAGATCTCGGCCAATCTCTGCCGTGAGTTCGTCCCAGAGTCGCAGGGCGATGCCGGAGAGCGGCAGTTCGCGCGCATCGCGGTTCTGCTGTCGGCACCAGCCCCAGTTCCGGCTCGACTGTTCGCAGCCAATATACCCTTTTTCCAAAAGGGCCACCGAGTGGCCGCGCCGGGCGAGGAAATACGCGGAGGTCGCACCAACAATGCCGCCGCCAATGATGACAACATCGGCGGCTGCGGGAAGCTTCTCGTCACTCGGAATGCGCAGGATTGAGGGCGACACGGAATAAGACCTGAGATGATGACAGTTCGTTGGCTGTCAGTATCCGACACATCCGCCACAGAATGCGCCTGAGCAGGTAGTCGAATTCGGAATTTTACACCGAAGAAGGGGTGCCTTTCGGCAGTTGCTGCAGGCAGGGCAACCTTAGCATGTGCCTGTTCTTCTCGCCTCGGCATTCCATGAACACCGAGTTCAGGGAAAGGGAGGTCTGATACAGGGCGGATCGCTTTGGCGTCCACAGGGTCAACAATGATGGTCCCCGCCTTCGGGCTGGCGGAAGCCTTATCTCGTTCTTTTTGCTAGATTGCACTCCGAACTGATAAACTGAGGCATCTTCGGAACACGCCGAGGCGGATCCAGATAACGGTTTAATCGGGTTTGGGTGAAACGGCGCCTTCCCGTTTCAGGGTCGCTGACGCCGAACGAGCGGACCGCCCCGATATAACATCTTACCTTCGGCGCCTCGCTCTCTATCGCCGCTTGCCTTACACGCTGCGCAGCTAGGCGTTCGGGTTAGCTCATTTCCATGTCTGGCTCGGCAGGCGGGAACAGGCATCACTCGGCTCGATTGCTCTTGCCTATTACGTAAGTCATTGGTGCAGTTCGTCAAAGCCTCCCGAGCCGCCAACCGGCAATCACCGAATGGCCGTCATCTCGGGATGCTTCGGCTTCGTCGTTCGATAAAATCCCTAGACGAGTACACATTGAAACGCTTTTAGAAGCGGGTTCAACTTTTCTATTCATAGGGAACCTACAAATCCGTTCTGAAAAACTTTACCCAGCAACTTTGTATATATCGGCAAGGTCGCCTAAGTCCCAATTCCCTCCACTCAATACCGCGCAAACTTTTTCATCCGGCTCGACCTTTATGGAGCCGGCCAACAAAGCTCCAATGCCGATTGAGGCGGCCGGTTCAGCGATCAATTTCGCATCCTTGGCAAGGGTACGCATCCCCGCGATGATGTGCTCGTCTTCAACGAGAACGATCTCGTCCACATACTTTTCGATAATCGGATACGGGTTTTGACCTGGAACGCTTATCCTCAAGCCATCCGCAATCGTGTTCCTTAAGGGAAGCGATGTGCGCTCTTTGTTTATCCGGCTGTGAAAATACTTCGGTGTCAAGGCAGGCTCTGCCCCTATCACGCGCACCGATGGTTTCGTTTCTTTTATAGCGGTAGCGATTCCCGAGATAAGGCCCCCGCCGCCTACGGGAACAATGACCGTGTCCACATCTTCCAAATCCTGCAGTATTTCACACCCGATCGTTCCCTGGCCGGCCATAACCATGGGGTCCTCAAAAGCATGAACAGCCGCGTATTTGTTTTCCTCAGCGATTTCATACACCCGTTTCCATCTGGAAGCGGTGTCGCCATCGAAAAGAATGACCTCTGCCCCGAGGGCTTTTGTGTTTTCGATTTTGATTTTTGGCGTGGTGACCGGAAGGACCAAAATTGCTTTCACGCCCAGCATCCTGGCGGCATAAGCAAGCCCCTGGGCATGATTGCCCGACGACGTGGCAATAATGCCGTTTGCGATCTCTTCCCTTGCGAGCGAAAGGGCCTTGTTCAGGGCGCCACGAATTTTGAACGCGCCGGTAATCTGCAGGGTTTCGGGTTTGAGATATAGCTGACACCCAGCAGCTTTCTCTATTTTTTCCGCACGCAATAGCGGCGTATGCCTGATGTGGGGTTTCAACCGTTCCTGAGCTTCACGGATGTCCTGAATGGTGGGGTAGTTGCGCATAGCCATCACTCAAAGAACTGGAAGAAAGTGCCAATGTTATTATCGATTGCGTTCTGGTAGATTTTGCTAGCTGTCATATTGTCCTGTATGGCCATTCCTGTGGAATCGAAAATCGTGATTTCTTCATCACTTTCTCGTCCCGGCTTCCTTCCCAACAATATTTCGCCAATCTCTGCATGGATGTCATCTTTGGTGATGATATTTCGGTTTAGCGGGTGCCAGGTCTCGCCCTTTTCGGTGCATTGCGTGATCGAGTCGACGATGATTTTTGCGTTCCTGAAGAGCTCCGGATCCAACTCCTGTTTGCCACGTTGATCTGTGCCGATTGCAACGATGTGTGTGCCGGGCCTCACCCAATCTGCGTCCACAAGCTCCCCTCTTCCCCGGGTCGTTGTAATCAAAACATCGGCCTGCTCAACTGCTTCCTTTTTGGAGCTTGCGACTATGACAGGAATGCCGAATTCACGTTCAATATCCGTCTTGTATTTGGAAAGCGTATCCGGGGTGCGGCTCCAGGCGTGGATCTCTTCGATCTTCATGACCTCGTTGATCGCCCGAACTTGCATTCTCGCCTGACTCCCTGTCCCGATCGATGCAATTTTCTTGGCGTTTTTCCTTGCCAGTGCTTTGACGGAAACGGCTCCAGACGCCCCGGTTCTGAGACCAGTGATCAAACTTCCATCCATAACGCACGTCACCGCACCGCTCCTGGCATCAAACAGGAGAATGGTCCCCATGCCACTAGGCACCCCGTGTGCTGTAGGGTTATGAATGAACCCTCCAGAAGACGCTTTCATGGAGATCACTTCATTGGCTTTGTAGTAGCCAAGCTTAAAGTCAATCTCCCCACGAGGTGATGGGAGATGTATCCCTATATAGTCAGGTTGCTCCACCTGATCACTGTTGAAGGCTTTGTATGCCTCTTCCACCGTACCGATGACTTCCTTCATGCAGATTAATCTGCTGACTTCCCCTTTTTTAAGCAGCAGTGTTTTCATTTGCATAAGCTCTCTGTGGTTGAATGCGAGGCACACGCTCGATACCCGCAGCCGGAAGCTTGACGCTCTTCAGATAAATTCAAGAAGGCGCATGTTCGGAAGTCGAGTAGGACATATTAAGCCGGGGGACGCTAGGGAACAGCCCCTCAGTCTCCCTCCTCTATCGCTCTTCCGCCACCCCGTTTGGCCGGCTGTCTTGTCCGGTTCGCCTCCCCAGTCGCGATAGAACTGGTAAACCAGGAAGTAGCCAAGTAGCGCAGCAGCGAGCGTGCCCAGCATGTCGGTACCGGCCGCCAAGATCGACAAAAACGAGATTACGATGATCAACAGGGATTTGATGCTCATGTTCCTCGCATGTCTCCCGGAATGCATTATCTAAATCTTCGTGCAAGCAGTATTGCATCGGATACGCAGCAGAAAATGTCGGATACTCGCCAAATACATAATTTCTGATGACTTCCAGCCCCTCCTGCGAAAGCTAATGCTACGACCCTCTGGCTAACATGATGCCGCTGTCGTTTCCATGGTGCGCCGGTTCGGATCGCGGCTGCATGGGCATCGGACGCAAACTGATGAACCTGATACTGGGTGAACTCGGCGACCGCTGCACGCTGCTCAGCGCAACCGTGGCCGGGCAGCCGATCTATGAAAGCTCGGTTTCAAGGCCACCGACGCACCATTCACCAGCATTAGGGCACGATAGCTACCGTCGAGTCGGTTGCAGTGCCGGCGAGAGAAAGCATCCGCCGGGCCAAGCCGAGCGACATTGCAAGGGGTTCCGTCCGGGGTGTGGTGGACTTTTGGAGGGTGGTTTAGTCCTCGGATGTTGCAATCCACACACCGAGATTCGGACGTTGGGGAAACGCGGTTCTGCGGGGGCCACGCCATGACGCACCTTATCAGCAAGTCACATTCTATGCATCCGACCGGTTAGCCTGAAACTCGGCTTGCAAGACTGTCATCACACTGGCTTTATTGGCGGCGCTCACAATGTTTCTATCTGTTGCCTCCGCCCAGAATCGCACCGCTGTTGGCGTTGGAGCTGGCGCAGTAGCGGGTGCAGTCGTCGGCGGCGTGATCTCTGCCATAATTGAAGCAAGCACAGACCAACTGCACATGAGCGCAGAGCACGAACTAAACCTGCTATCAAGCCAACCTAAAAGTCTTAATTCCGCTCCATCAGATGGCCGACCGGTCCAGCATTGTATGGTGAGAGCCGATTACCATGACAATCAAGCACTTTGGTCATGAGCCTTTGCGGCACGGCCTGATCACAGGCGCTGTTAACGTCTCGTTAACCCTGTTGATCGACGATGACTCCAACCGGCCTTGCGGCAGTTTTTGCAGGTGCCTGATTTCCAAGCAACCTTTCCATTTCAGGGTGCGTTTTCACGCACTCCGTACAGGGTTAGTCCGTCATGAGCCGACAGCCGCTTGTTTTGCTTGTTCCCCCGGATCGACTGACCGGCTTGACGACGTCCGATCATCTCGCCGGTTATGGTGTTGAGATCATCACGGCTGGCACTGTGGAGGAGGCACGGGATCTGCTGCGCACGAACCGACGCATCAGCGTCTTGGTCATTGATACGGATCTTGGTCAGGTTGACGACAGCCTTTCCCTAGCTAAGAGCGCCCGTGTGTCCGATCCTGATCTCAAGGTGATCTACACGTCGCGAATGCCATTCAGGTTGAGGGAGACTGAGAAAGTTAGCGGGGCTCCGTGCGTGCGCACACCCTACCGCCCGCACCAACTGGTTGGCGTGATCAGTCAACTTGTTCGGCGGCATCCCGCAGAAGAGGTGGAGGCATACGCGGCCTGAGCATCAATGCAAGGGCGGGGCGGCGGCCTCTGTCTGGAACATGACAGAACCGGGAACCGGATAGGCCTTGGGGCGTCAATCCCGGCATACCTCGGACCTGGTGAATCGACCTGCATGACGCTCGCCCTTTCTGTACGCTAGCCGTTGCCTGGGCGATCTTTCACGCCGGTATGGATGTCGAGAACCGAGACTGGCCGACCAGGCAGCGCGGGCGCGTTCTGATTCACGCTCGGGCCATCGCGCGGCAGGAGGACTACAGCATCTTTCAGCAGGCGTGTCGGAACCCTGAGCACTGGTTGTGTCAGGCAATCGCACTCGGTGGTGGCCTGCCACGGAAGAGTGAGCTACCCAGAGGAGGAATCATCGGGGAAGCGGAGATCGCCGATTGCTTGATTGAGCATCCATCACCCTGGTTCCTTGGCCCGTATGGCTTCGTGCTGCGGAACGCCCGCGTGCTTCCCTTCAAGTCGCTATCCGGTGCACCCCCGCTTCTTCGAAATTGATGAGTGTTTCCCGACGGTCACCTGTGATCGGCAGGCGTGACGCTTCTACGCCAACCTCCCACTGAGGCACCAATCGTCGTTCGCTTCATTGATCAGGCAATAACGGGCTATGTGCAACCCACGCCACCTATCAGCGCAAGACGACAACCTTGGTGCCGACGTTTGTGCGATTTTTAGAGGTTAGTAACATCGGCGTTGGTCATACCGATGTACCCGGAGGAGACGGCATATCCGATTGTCTCTGGCTCGTTTGAGGGATGGATGCGGTACATCGACGAGCCGAGATACAGGGCGCGGGCTCCAAGTGGATTGCCGAGGCCACCTTTCATGTAGCGCGGTAGGTCCTGCCGTCGCCGCGGCATCGTGACCGGCGCAGGGCCACCCACCCGGTTCCCGGGATCAGCGGATTAGGATTTTGTCCGGCAATCTAGTTCCATCTCGGTCTACACCAATTGAACGACTTGGTGAGAGGTTAATGGGGAATACGACCCGCCGGCTGTCCGTTATTCTTCGTTCCAATACCGGCAAGACCTAGGAGAGCCTATGGACGAGCAGGATCTTTACATCATCCGCCCGTCTGGGGAGGGCTGGGCCGTTCACCTCGCCCACGAGACCCTTGGCCGGTTCGATGAATGGCCCCAAGCCATCGAGGCTGCGGTCGTCGTCGCTGTGGCGTCCGCCCGCCTCGGAAAGGTCTCAAGCGTTGTAATGGAGGAGGGGTACCATCTGGTTCCGACCTGGGAAGTCGGATGGAACGCATACTCGAAGCTCTCGTGAGTTCCGCCCTTTATCCCTGTGACATCCCTGTGACTTGTCGCTGCCATGCTCGTTTGGCAGAGGAGTTCTGGCCCAGACATCGGCTGCCAGACCGAGCATAAGTGCGACAGCCTCACGAACAGCTTTGTCGTTCGTGCTGACACGGGCACTCTCAAGGATCAAACCGAGGCGGCGCCGGCATGGCCATGGCAAGGCGGCCAGAGTGGTTTCAAGGTCCAGCCGCGCGACGGCAGACACGCCAGCACGCTAGGCAATCTCATCGACCTTTGTAGCAAGTACACTCAGGTGATCGGCAACACGATCGGGGGAAAGATCCGAGGCGCGCAGGGACATCGGATTGAAACATATCTCAAAGGACTTGCTCCCCAGCTGCTCCCGTGAATTTAGCGAACGGCTATGCGCGGCTTCCGTTCCCCTAAACGGCTGCGGATAAACAGAAATATTGTTGCGCGTCGAGGACCGGCACAGGGATTGCGTCAAATCTGCTCCTCGCAGTCCGAAGCCGCCGCGGAATACTCTGGTGCGGACCACCATTCAGGGAGAAGCTTCGAGAAGACGCAGCATTCCGATCAAACCTGAGCAGTATTGTCGCCACAATTGCCAATAATGGTCGAGCTGCCCTGAATTCAGCCGATCGCTTGCGAGGGTTCATGACCCCTAAAGATCGCATTGTGCTCTATGGTCGCCTTAGTTTCATCCTGGCGGCGTTTGCGATGCTCGGTGGCGTTGTGGCCGAACCGCTTCTGCGCCCGCTGTGGTCCGCACAGCTAACGGTTGCCCAACGCTAGCTCAGCCGTTGATCGCTCGTCCCTCATTGCAGAAGGTGACAGTGATGTCGCGATACACAGGGTTGGCCGGCGATGAGAGCATAAACCGGTGCTTGCCACCATCTCTTGGCCCTGAGTATCCGGTAGCGCCACCATACGCGGCCCAAATAGATATTGAGGATGCACCTTGCTCAGGCGGCGAGCGCTCGGATGCGCTCCTCCACGGCCGCGAGCTGCCGGACGTACGGTGCGCGCCGCTCGCGGTGGCGTTCCTTGAGCCTGCGGATCACGCTCTGCTTGAGCCACTCGTCAGCGGTGCTGTTCCGCACTATCGCCACCTCGGTCTCATGGACGAGGTCGAGGTCGGCCAGGGTAGCGAGGATCGATTGCAACAAGGGCTGGATGTTGGATGGGCACACGCGAGGAGCGTTCCCCATGGCCGAACGAGGAGACTGTCCAGACGTCGTGGGCATAGGCTTCCTCCGATGCCAACCGGCTTTTGCCGTGTTCTCGCTGCCAGGTGGGAGGAGACGCGATGAGCCGCACCCCCCCGCCAAAGGAGGTAGTGTTGGAGCTTGCTGGCTTGAAGCCTGTCAGGCGGCGCGCGATGGCGCCGCCTCGGAAGGCATGCCCTCCTGGATCACGCCTCGGAGGTCCTCGCGCAGCTCAGGGGTGTCCTGGTGTCCATGCACCGCCACCGCATGCTGCACGGCCGCCTCCAGCAACTCGGCCTCGGTGTCGGCGATGATGGTGATCGAGCAGTTCATCTCGCTCGGAAAGGCACGGCAATCGATGAATTTGCGTCCCATGGTGTCCTCCCGGATTGGTCGGCAACCAGCCGCGAACAGATTATAGCAGGTTAATTTTACGACCGGTTCCCTGGTGCCGCAATCGTCCCCGTAGCACAGCCGGGGACGTGACCTCCGTTACGGCGCGCTTCTCAGGCAGGGTATGCTGTCCGCATGAACCATGCTGGATATACTAATGATCCGGATCTCCCATCAATCGGAGTTCCTCGCCCATGCGGAGACCCTCGACCGCTGGGTCATAGCCCGAGAACGCGCTATCGCGGCTCTCGAGCGCAAAGCGGCGTGGCTTGCTAGCACGGGGGTGGCGGAAGAAGCGGCGCACGTGAGAGCCGCTGCCCGCCACCTGCGTCAGGCAGCCTTCCAAGAGCGTCTGCGAGCCATCCAGCTGCGCAACTCGGCAGGAAGTGGGTAGCTGGCGGCGTGTGTCCGGCAGAACGATCTATGACCAAGCAACAGCCCTTGATTACCGAGCATCAGCTCATCGAGGGCCAGTAACATGGTGCGGGCTTTCCTTCAGCGGCGCGTCTTATCTTATAACGTTAATTAGACTTTCACAGTAGCTTTTGAGCGCAAAACATTGATCAGACACATCCTTATCCGCCCTTGCGGAACGAGGATCAGTGAAATAAGTTAATCAGTATGTTTCTCACGTGTTTCACTGGACTTTGATATGGTGACCTCTCCGTCTGGCAAGTTGGCCCGAACTGTCCAAACCGACGAGTTTGAAGCTGAACTGCTGACAAAGCTGGAAAAACAGCTTGCCATGCAACTGAAGCGCCGGAGAGCAAGCAACCTCGTCCTGGCCAAGGTTCAGGTTCGACAGCCAACGAAGAAGCATCGGCTGGGTAATGCCAAGCTAGCTAAGGGAGTACGTAAGGGGGGCTTGAAGAGCCGTCTCTCCACTCCATCGGCTCTCCCGCACAGCAAAGGGCGGAGTGCCGGGAAGAAGCCGTATCTGACGGCGCATGGCCAACTATCCTATCGTGTAGCTGGCGAACTTAGTAGGCCGGAGCTGGCCAAGGCTGTTCATCAAGTGATAGACGAGATGGTCCGCGACGGCGGTAGAACGATCATTGAAGGCTTGGATCCAGCTCTGAAAGCCATCCTTGGCCCGATCAGCAGCATCGTCCAGGATATTCAAGCTAAGACCTCGGAGGAAAACATCCGCAAACTGGTCGAGGTGATGCTGCCCTCCCATGATCCAGTGGCTGCCGTCCGAGCATCGATCGACCGTGACAACGCCGAAGCGCGTGTCCGCTTCGTCCAGACCGTGCCATGCTACACGAATGCTGAACTGGCGGAGTTTGTTGGCCACGGCGCAAAAAATAAAAGCGCGACTGGCAGCCGCTGGAAAGCCGACGGAAAAGTGTTCTCGGTCACCGTAAAGGGAACAGAACGCTATCCGGCGTTTCAGTTCGGTGATGGGCGGCCGCTGCCGGTAATCGCCAAGGTCCTGGCGGCACTCCCGGAGAACCTGTCGCCATGGCAGATCGCCTTCTGGTTCGTGTCATCCAACCGCTGGCTCAATGGCAAGGCTCCCGTTGACTGCCTTGGAGACGAGGGCGCTGCTGTGCGCGCGGCTAAGGCCGAAGGGGATGCCGTCGTCGGATGACAACCGTCCCGGCTCCACCTTCACCCCTCTCGTGCAACGCTATGGTTTTGGACGCGGGCCGGACGATCCATCGCCTCCACGACCAGCGGTTTGGCGCCACAACCTTTAATCCGGGCTTCGGTGCAACACGATTTGCGCCGATTTCCTCAGGTGACGGCTCCACCATTCCGACGAGCTACGCAGGAACCTCATTCGCCTGCGCGGCCTTCGAGTCCGTGTTTCATGACATTGACCCGGTCGCTCCCTTCAAGACCGTCACGATGCGGGCCATCTCGGCTCTCATGTATTCCGAGATCCGTCTTATCCGCGACCTGCGGCTGGCCCGCCTGTTCGAGCCTGACCTCAACCGCTGGGGACACTCGCGCCGGAACCTGATTCACACCCCGTCGAGCACCTATCCGGCCACCCGGCTCTGGTCGGCGGCGATTCACGACTGCGACCACACATTGGATGGCATGATCTGGACGTCGCGGAAGTACGACCCTGAGCAGGTGCTCCTTCTGTTTGGAACCCGTGTTGCCTCCGAAGACCTAGAGGTTATTGCGTCCACCCACATTGCCTCGAGCGCCGCCTGGCTCGAAGAGATCCGCGCGCTCGGCAAGCGGGCGGATATCGTCCTCACGGTCTGACGCCAAAAGGGCCGGCTACGGGAAAGGGGCTGGAACACGATCGGCTCCCAAACCTACCATAACGTAGTGCGTAGCAAGAACGTAGGTCGGTGGCCTGACTGAAAGTCCTCTGCAATGACTGAATTCAACGTGGATCTTGATGTCCAACCCGATCCTCCAGCGACAGACGCCTGATTGAGAGGTGTACTGCTCTCTGGACCGAGCGCACAATGTGTGTGAGGACACCAACTCTAGGTTCGAGCGGTGGCATAATGGTGGGGGAGCTCAGGAGACGGGCTGTGATGCTTACAGCCGTACTTTGGCGACCGACCCTGCTTCTCCTGACAAGCGTCTGCGCAGCATAGGAATCGGGCCATGTTGCTGGAACTGGCGCTGCGGCTGACGCGTCGGGCAGAGAGCACTCCGGGGCCGTTGCCCTGCGGGGTCGACGCCGTCGCACTGGGGCTGCTCAGGCAGTTGCGTGTCGGAATCCTTAATCGGTGCGCTGTGGGCTACAAGGCCGCGGAGGAGCGGCAGCTGAGCGGGCATGTCGTGCTGTGGGATCTTCTGACACGGGCTGCGGGCGCCACCGTCGTAACAGGCGCCTCCTATTCCGACTACCGAACGCTCCAAGAAGAGGTCGGTCGGAATCGGCCAATCGTGATCGCCAAACTCGGTATAGATCTGTCGACTATCACGCTGGCGCAGACCTTGCGCGACAAAGAGATCGAAGGCGAGCCAAAGGGCAACGTGATCGCCACGGAGGACGACGACTGGACTCAGACGGCGCTGGAGTGTCTTCCCGAAGAGCTCCGCGCTTATGGAGATACTCTGCACAGCCCCAAGGTCGCTAGGTTTTACAAATGCTTCCGTGGTGTGCCGGACGAAAGCGTGTACGATCGACCCAACGGCTTTGTGTTCTCCGACCAGCCGGGGCGGGCAGTTGCCGACGACCACTACCTGACATTCCACGTGCTGCAGAAAGTGTTCGGGCTGCGACGCGGCGCGTCGGCTACTGCTCATCGGCCGGTAACGAAACGTGATGTGGGGCACCTTCCAAAGGAGAACTCTCTGCAGAACCTGCTTCTGCTGCCGACAGTCCTGAAGCTACGAATGAACTCGGATGAGTAGAGGGTGGAGATACAGAGGCGTAGCCGTATGAGCGGCCGTATCATTGTCTCAGTCAGAATGAAAATGGCTGGCATGCTTGTCTGTGCACTCCTCACCGTGGGAGTCTTGACTGAACCGTCAAAAGCCCAGTTTAGATGCCGCCATGCGCCCAGGCCAGGGGTGGACTGGTCAGGCTGTTCCAAGGAGCGTCTCATGCTGCGCAACGAAGATCTGACGGGGGCAGTCCTGAGCGGCTCTCTTCTGACCCTGAGCGACTTCTCGGGCTCGACGATGGTGGGCGCGAAGCTCAACGAGACGCAGGTCAGCCGCACCCGATTCGAAGGCGCCATCCTCTCCCGGGCTGATTTTACCAAAGCAATCGGATGGCGGGCCCATTTCGGCCAGGCCGTTCTGGAACAAGCGGTGTTTCGTTCGGCCGATATGAACCGCTCGAACTTCGTCAAGGTCCGAGCCGCCGGAGCAACGTTCAACAAAGCAGAATTGAGCCGATCGGATTTCAGTGGTGCTGATTTGGTCGGTGCCAATCTGGAGAAGGCCGAGTTGGTGCGGGTGGTATTTCAGAATACCGGGCTGGCCAACGCAAATTTCAGCTACTCCAACCTCTCGCGGGCCAATCTGAATGGAGCCCAACTCAAGGGTGTGAACCTGACGCAGTCCTACTTGTACCTGACCCGGTTGAGCGGCGCTGACTTGAGCAGTGCGGTTGGTCGTAAGCGCGCAAATCTCTGCACCTTTTCATCGCTGATGCAGTAAAGGAGTCTGTG
>NZ_JALJRK010000071.1 GCF_024519725.1 Microvirga sp. Mcv34
CAGGGTCGCGCCCCAGGTTCCCGACCAAAATCACCTTGTTCACACTGCCTGCCATGACAGTCTCTCCACTTCGTCTCTCCTGAACGGCTGAGGCATTGGCAATGCCTCACGTTTTCAGGTCGGTTGCACATTCCTGCCTTGAACGAGGCATCGCCTATTGTTCTATCTTTGTTCCACGTGAAACACAAGAGGAAGGCCGTGGGTTGGAGCGTTCGGCCGTATCTCGGGCGGGAGAGGAATGAAAGAGGGGAGGCGTGATCTTCCACACCTCCCCGTAAGTCTCAATGAGCGCGAGCTTTACTCCGCAGCCTGAAGATAAACCACTTTCGACTGTTCGCGTTGAACCTCGCGCAGGGTGCGGGCCATATAGGTCAGCTGCTCTATCGCTTTGTCGAGATCGAGCTTCGTGCCGTCCTCGAGATCGTAAGCCTCGCGTCCGCGATAAAGCCGGTTGACCTGGCTTTCCATCTCGGCGGCAGCCTCACGGATGCGGTGAACGAGGTTGTCGGCGATCACATTGGCGTTGTCATCGACGACGCAGAAACCGACATCGCTTGCGCGGACCTTGGCCATGGGGTGATTCCTCTTCTTGTTGTTTCGTCTTCAGGCAACGGCCCGCTGTCCATGCTCCGCGTAGATGCCGAGCCGGCGAGCTAGGGAATGTTTCGTCACGGGTCCCACCCAGGGTAGTGTCGCAAGAAAGCGCAGCTTGTCGGGACACGCGTTGTATTCTTCGAACAGGCGCTCACGCTCGCGCCAGACCGTATCGATCGCCTCGGCCTTGGCCGGGTGGCGGAAAGCGACCCTGGCTGTCGAGCCGAGATCAAGCGCGCGCATGCAGCGCTCGAATGTACGACGGCCTATGCCGGGGGTGACGCTCGCATGGCAGATCGTTTCGATCACATGCTGGGCGAACTCGTCCGCCGTCTCGGGAGCAGCGTTATCTGCTCCGGAGCCGGCGCCCTGAAAAGCATCGGCGCCGTAGCGCATGGTTTCTTCGAGGCCGAAGCTCGGCATTGTCCTCACCGTAAGGTCCAGGCCGCCTGAAGCAGCTGGACGAGCTTTGTCCCGGTCTTCCGGATCCGGCGCTGCGCCCGCCAGGGAAGGTCGGCGTCTCGCGTCGGGTTCGGGCGTTCGGAACGGATACGCGGGTTCTTCAGGAACGGGCGCGCGCCTGTTTGCGGGCGGATGCGCCAGACGTCGTCCGGGTTCGGAAAACCTTGACCATTCAAGGGTTTGTCCGAAGAGCGCGGCTCAATGAAAATGGGGTTTGGACCCTGCGGATGCAAGGTTTGTGGGATCAGCGGAACGGGGTTCGACGTCCGCCTGGATTGTCTGGCGACCTTCGGCCAAGTCGAGACCTCGCAGCGGGCCATCTTGAAGGTCTGCGCCAGCTCGGCGCCTGCCGGGACGCCATAGACGGAAGCCGCGCAGGAGAACGCTTCGGAGAACGGCTCCAGAGCGCACCAGCTCTTCTCGGCCATATGGAGCGGCCATGTCCACAAGCCGTCCTCCCGGCGCTGGCGCACGCTCTCGCGGTCGATGAAATAGCCGGTTCGCTTATGCTCCAGGCCGCTCTCGACCACGAGCCATTCCTCGTTCTCGAAAATCGTTCTTTCGTCCGTCATGGCGGTCATCGCAGGATCCCTTGCGGCGGTGAGGCGCGGCTGCCCTAATGGCGTCACATCCACGACGCATACACAGGATGCGAACAAACCAAGAACATACTCCCGATAGCCGCTGTGTCAAGCAAAGTCGGCGCTGTGGGACTGTAATCTTGGAGTAACGGATACTATGTGGAGGTTCAGATGGCAGGATTGAAGAGATCGCTCTCGATCCCGTTCAAAAAGAGGCAAAGTCGTTGCGGCGAAATATCGCTGGCGATAACTGAAGCTCGACCATTCCAACGCAGCGGATTCGCCACCTCATGACCAGCCCGACACGCTTCGAAACGGACCAGCTCCGGCGCCTGGAGGACATGCGCAAGACCTTCGACAAGCTGCGCGCGGAGCGGATCCGGGCCGAGGGCGAGGTCGAGCGCCTCACGCGCGAACTCGAAGAGGCGCGGGCTCTCGCCCTGTCGGAATTCGGCACCGACGACGAAGGACAGCTTCAGGGACTGATCGAGGACGCGCAGGCGCGCAATGCCAAGCTCGCCGATGAATTCGGCGCCGCTCTGCGAGATGTCGAAACACGTCTCAAGCAGCTCGGAGATGAGCGTTGATCGGACTCGACATCGATCATGACGTCGCGCGGGCGCAAGCTTCCCTGGCGCGACTGGAAGGACGGCGCGATGCCCTGCGCGGTCGCCGCGAGGAGCTGACGCGGGCGATTGAACTCGCCAAGGGACGTCTCGCCGTAAAGGACGAGGTGGAGACCTTCATCGAGGCCGTTCACGGCTCGGCAAGCCGCCGCAGTCTGTCAGCCTTTGAGACGCTGCTCACCGCCCTCGTTCAGGAGGTCCTGCCGGGCGAGAAGCCCGTGGCGCTCGATCTGTCGACCGAGCGCGGCCTGGCCTCGCTCGATATCTGTGTGCGCCGCGCCGACGGCACCCTTGAGGACGTGCTGGAGGACAATGGCGGCGCCTTGACGAACGTGATCGGCATGGCGCTGCGGCTGATCGCGGTGGTCAAGGCTGATGTCGCCCGCTTTCTCGCCCTCGACGAAGCGGATTGCTGGATCGCGCCGGACCGCGTCTCGTCCTTCTACAAGGTGCTGGAGGATGGCGCCGCGCGTCTCGGCGTGCAGTGTCTCGCCGTTTCGCATCACGACCTGTCGCAGTTCTCGGGCTCGTTCCACATCGCCCGCATCGTCGGCGAGCCCGTCTCCGGCGTCGCTGTGCAATCCGCCGACACCCGCGCCGCCTGGGACGAAGCGCAGCCCGGGTTGCGCTTCATCCGGCTCGTCAACGTGCAGGCCTACGAGGACGCGACGCTTCATCTCGGCCCCGGCGTGAACGCGCTGATCGGCCCGAACAACCGCGGCAAGTCCACCTTCATCCGTGCCCTGCGCGCGGTGTTCTATGGCGAGGCCCGCGACAGCCTCGTGCGCGCCGGCGCAAAAGCGGCGACCGTCGAGATCGGCGTGGCTGGAAACCGGACTTTGCGCTTCACGCGCCAGCCGCGCCGCTCGCCTGTCAACATCTGGTCCATGCACGACGCGGACGGATCCGTTGTCGAGGAGCAGGGGATGCGCTACGAGACCGGCGGGCGCAATGTGCCCGATTGGGTCGCCGACCTGATCCGAATCCGCAAGGTGGAGGATCTCGACGTTCACATCGCGCACCAGAAATTCCCCGTCTTCCTCCTCGGAGAGACGCCGTCCCGCCGCTCCGCCGTTCTCTCGATCGGCCAGGAGGCCGGCTATATCCGCGACATGCTCGTCATTCATCGCGAGCGCTGCCGGCGCGACAACGATCTCGTGCGCAGCGGCGAGCGGGAACTGATCGCGCTCGGCGACACGCTCGACGGGATGAACGACCTCGATGCGCTCAAGGACAAGCTGTCGGCGATCCGCAGCCAGGCCGGAGAGCTCAAGGAGGTCTCAGGGCGGCTGCACGGGCTGCGACAGCGCGCCGCGCAACTCAACGAGCTCCACCGGCGCTTGGAGAAAGCGCGGGCACGCGCCGATGTCACGGCAACGCTGCCTGAAGCCGAGCGGCTGATGGACATCACGCGCCGGGTGGAGCGCTCGCGCGAGCACCGGCGGATCACCGAGCGGGTCATCGGTCTCGGACGCGATCTTGCCCGGAGCAAGGCCCGGGTTACGGCGCTGCGGAACCTGCCGGAGGCTCTTCCTACCCTTGAAAACACGGCCTCGGCGCAAAACATGCTGAAGCGGATGATGGATCTTCGGAATGCGGCTCGGATTGCGCAAAGCCGTATCGCGCAGGTCGACGAGAGGCTCACGGCCCTGCAGGCGGACATGGCGCAGCTCATGGAGGAAACCGGTGGGCTTTGCCCCACCTGCGGCTCGCCAGTGAAGCCTGAAAGCCTGCTCGACCATCATGCCCATTCCTCGCATTCCTCCACGCCGTCGGAGCGGCTGACCGCATGATCCTGTCCGGAGATCGTCTTACCCCCGTCGCGTGCAACGGTGTCCTCGTCATCGGGGATCCGCACGTAGGCTCGCGGCGTCCGGGTCGTCGCAAGGATCTCGTGTGGCCCCAGGCCGTGCTCGGCAAGCTCGAGCGCTGCGTGGCCATCGCCAACGAGCGGGGGCTCGCCGTCGTGATCCTCGGCGATCTGTTCGACCGGCCGGTCGAGACCGACGTGGCGCTCAAGAACCAGCTCATCCGCGTTCTGAAAGGTTTCAGGCATCGGCCCATCGTCAATGTGGGCAATCACGATATTCAGCACACGACACTGACGGACAGCGACTCGCTGGCGCTGCTGGGTCTGTGCGACGTCGTCGACGTGGTGGCCGCTTCGGCACCCGTGACCGAGTTCCAGGTCGATGCGCGTCGCGTCGGCATCGGCATGACGCCCTACGGCCAGGCGATCCCGACGGATGCGCGCGGTTCCTTCACGGGCGTCGATCTGCACGCATGGTTCACCCATCACGACATCGCCTTCGATGGCGGCTATCCGGGAGCTGTACCGCCTTTCGCGGTCGAAGGCTGCGATGTCCTGATCAACGGGCACATCCACAAGACGCAGAAATCCATCCTGGCCGGGCGCACCCGCTGGATGAACCCCGGCACCATCACGCGCCAATCCGTCGACCTTGTGGATCACGTGCCGCGCGCCTGGATCCTGGACGGCAGCGGCGCATTGGAGCCGCACGCTCTGCCCTATGAGAGCAACGTGTTCGATCTGACCGGCCGCGTCGTCGACGCAGCGGACGGGGCCGTCGTGGCGCGGGAGGTGGAGAGTGCTTTCGTCACACTGCTGCAGGCGGAATCGGCCACGGAGCTGAAGCGAAGCGGCGACGGCGCGATTGTCCGCGACGAGATCGAGGCGAAGTTCGCCGCCGATGAGACGCCGGATGCCGTGCGCGCCATCGTGCGCTCGCTCCTCGGCGAAGCGGTGGAGCGCCACGCCGCGCAGTCTTAGAGCATCGGACGTGAGCTCACGTGCAATGCTCTACCCGTCGGGTTTGACGCATCCTTCCACGCAAAACCGGTTCTTACCTTTGCGTTCGGTGCTTTAGAAGGCGAACGGATCCGTATAGGGGAGGCGGCGTCGGCGCACCTGCGTTTCCGGCAGGATCGGGCGGCTGATATCGACGGCGATCAGCCCCTCGCAGGCGAGCGCCAGAACGGCCGCGACACCGTCCTGCGTGTTCATGACGGCGCTGGCGCAATCCACCAGCCGCATGGCCCCGACCTCGTCGAGCTGATGCAGAACCCGCACCCGGTCTCCCGCCGTCACAGGCGTGCGCTTGCAGGCCAGGATGAGACGCATGGTGGTGAAGCGCGGCTCGGCCCGGATGCTGGCGGCCGTTTCGATCATGAAGGGGCGTCCATCCGACGAGGCGATGCCATGGATCGCGGCGGCCCGCAGCCGATGCTTCAGCAGGTCTTCGTCAGTCACCACATCGACCAGATAGGCGGTGCCGTCCCTGACGATCTCAAAATCCGCCACGTGCTCGATGGTCTCGTCTCCAACGGCGAATTCCGCCGGATCGGCCGGCGCGCGCAGGGATTCCACCTCAGCGTCGAGTTCGCAGAGCGCTAGGTAATCGGCGATCAGGACGTTGCGCGTGAGCGGCGTGGACGGGCGCTTCTGGGCCCGGCGGGTTCCCGAGCGGCGGGCAGGGCGCCTGTCCGAAAGGTCGAGGAGCGCTTGCGCGGACATCGGGGCCTCCAGCTTGGCTTTTCGTACGGATGGGCAATCCTCGGCCCATGGTGATAATGAGAACATATATAGAACAATGAGCTATGGGTCAAACTTTGCACACCGCCCAGGCGACAGAGTTCTTCAGCACTCTGCCAAGCACCCCTTCTGCGTGATTGGGACAAAATGGCACATGGTCTAAGTGCCTGTCATATAATGATTTATTGGTCGGCCAGATGCGCCGTAAAGTGGACCGAGCGGCTTAAATTTGCTATAGAACAAATACCGAACGCGCTGGCCGAGACAAGGCTGCGACAAGAGCGCGTCACCGATTTGCGGGCTCCTGAGAACGTTAGGATCGAGGATGAATACGACGGACAAGAAAATTTCAGAGGTGCTTGCGAAATTCGGCGAGCCGATGGCCGGGAACGTCTGGCGCGTCCAGGGAACGGCGGTCATTTATCACAAGACGCTGGAGCGCATCGCCGCCCAGGCGAAGGTCGTCTTCGACGAGCCCAAGATCATTCGCGCCGAGCGCGACGAGGCCGTCATCCAGGTGACGGGCCGCATGGGTGACCGGGTGGAATGGTCCATCGGCGAGGCGCTGATCGGCGTGAACTACCGGGTCTCCGGCAAGCAGGCCGCCTATGTCTACGCCATGGCGGAGAAGCGCGCGAAAGATCGCGTGATCCTCAAGCTCATCGAGCTTCATGGCTACGTCTACTCCGAAGAAGAGGCCGACGAGTTCAAGCAGGGTCGTCCGGGTTATGTCGACCCGCATGTGGAACTCGAAAAGACCGAGCCGCAGAAGGGCAAGGTCGAAGCTGCGGCCGCCGACGGCAAGGTCGAGGACGACCTGAAGGCGAAGATCAAGAAGGCCAAGACCATCAATGCGGTCACGGACCTGATGCTCCACGCCGATACGCAGAAGACGCTCGCCGATCTGCCGGAAGGCATCCGCGACGAGATCCGCGACTTCGCCAAGGCCCGCCTCGTCGAGCTCGGCTGGCCGACCAAGAAGGCAGCCTAACTTTCGCTGCGATCATGGACGAGATGGTTTGACGATCATCTCGTCCTTTTTCTTTTCGCGGTAGCGTTCCGGCGCTCGTGGTCCCGCTGATCGATGCCGAAATCATCCGCCCTTCCTGCTCCTGGGCAGGACGCCCTGTCCCTCTCCGAACATCTCGTCGGCTCCATCGAGCGTGTGACGTTCCACAACGACGAAACCGGCTTCTGCGTGCTGCGCGTCAAGGCGCGTGGGCACCGGAAGCCCGTAGCCGTCGTCGGTCACGCGCCGTCGGTCGCCATCGGCGAGGTGGTCGAGGCGAGCGGCGAGTGGCTGCACGACCGCAATCACGGGGTTCAGTTCCGCGCCGCCGAGCTGAAGAGCACGGCTCCGACGACGGCGGAAGACCTGCAGCGATTTCTAGGGTCGGGTCTGCTGAAGGGCGTCGGTCCTGCCGTCGCGCAGCGGCTCATCGCCTCGTTCGGCTCGCGCATTCTGGATGTGATCGAGAAGAAGCCGCACGAATTGACGCGCGTGCACGGCATCGGCATGGCGAAGGCGCTCGGCATCGGCGAGGCCTGGGCCGAGCATCGCGCCCTGAAGGACATCGCGGCCTTTCTCAATGCCCATGGCATCGGCGGATTTCTGCTCACGCGCATCTATCGCGCCTATGGTGTGGGAGCCATCGACATCATCTCGGCAAACCCGTATCGACTTGCTCTCGACATCCCCGGTTTCGAATTCGCCCTGGCCGACCAGGTGGCCATACAGCTCGCTGTCGAGCCGACGGCCGAGATCCGGCTCCAGGCCGGTCTCGCCGACATTCTGTCCGAAGCCGTGAAGGATGGGCATTCCGGCTTGCCTGCCGATGAACTCCTGCAGAAGGCGAGCGCGCTCCTCGAAGTACCGAAGGAAGAGCTTGCGCCAGTGCTCGATGCGCAATGTTCAGCGGGACAGCTCGTGGCCGATGACCTCGACGGCCATCGCTGCATCTTTCTCAAGAACCTCTACGGTGCCGAGGTTTTCATCGCGCAACGCCTGAAAGAGATCACGCAAGGCTTTCATCCCTGGCGCGGGCTCGACACCGCACAGGTGATCGCCGAGGCGGAATCGACCGCGGGGGTCTCCTATTCGTCGAGCCAGCGCGATGCGCTCATCGCCTCCTGCCAGGCGAAGGTGCTCGTCGTCACGGGCGGTCCCGGCGTCGGCAAGACCACGCTCATTCGCAGCCTGACGCATCTCTGCGCGAAGCACGAATTGCAGGTCGCCCTTTGCGCTCCGACAGGACGCGCGGCGAAGCGGCTTGCCGAGAGTACGGGCTTTCCCGCGAAGACCGTGCATCGGCTCCTCGAAGCGTCCGAAGGTGGGTTCCGGCGCAATTCCAAGGCGCCGCTCGACTGCAATCTCCTCGTGGTGGACGAGGCTTCCATGCTCGACATCCGGCTCATGGCGGCTCTCTTGCGCGCCCTGCCGAACGAGGCCTGCCTGCTCCTCGTCGGCGACGTGGACCAGCTTCCCTCCATCGGGCCCGGACAGATCCTGTCCGACATCATCGCGTCCGGCGCCGTTCCGGTCGTGCATCTTCGGGAGGTCTTTCGGCAGGAGCGGGAAAGCCGCATCATCACTGTGGCGCACGCCATCAATCGCGGCCTCGTGCCTGATCTCTCGCACCGGCCGGACTCGGATTTCTATTTCGTCGCGGCGGACACGCCGGCCGATGCCATGGCCAAGATGACGATCCTCATGCGCGACCGCATCCCGAGAAAGTTCGGCCTCGATCCGGTGCGAGACGTTCAGGTGCTGTGCCCGATGAACCGCGGGCGGCTCGGCACGCAGATGCTGAACGGGGAATTGCAGCAGATTTTCAACCCGCCCGGGATCGACAGTTTGCACCGCGCCGGATGGGTCTACGGCCCCGGCGACAAGGTCATGCAGGTCAGGAACGATTACGAGCGCGATGTCTACAATGGCGAGGTCGGCATCGTGCGAGAAGTGAACCGGGAATACGGTGAACTCACGGTGGCGTTCGACGACAGGCGCGTGGTCTATACGTTGAAGGAACTCGACGAGCTGGCGCTCGCCTACGCGGTGACGATCCACAAGGCCCAAGGGTCGGAATACCCGGCGGTGGTCGTTCCCGTGGCGCTGCAGCAGGCCTCCATGCTGCGACGCAAGCTCCTGTATACGGGTGTGACGCGCGCCAGCCGCCTCGTCGTCCTGGTCGGAAGCCGCGCGGCGCTCGCCCAGGCCGTCTCCCAGGAGGAGGAGCCACGCCTCTCCCGCCTGCGGAACTGGCTTAGTCTCTGATCTCTTTCCCTTGCAATGGCAGCCATCTATAGTGGCTGCCCGACACCTTTGTGGGATCGCGGACATGCATGTCGAGACCGGACAGCTCAACCAGCAGGAACGGCGGGTCCGCACGGGCCTTATCGCCGGGACAATCCTGTGCCTGGTCGCCTCCGGCGGGATCCTCTGGTGGCGCTATGGCGGCGCCGTGTTCAATGATCTGGTGCTGACTACTCTCGCCTGGTGCTTCTGAGATCCGATCCAGCCCGCGACGTCCGGGCGTGCCCGTGGCTCGTCTTGTTCCAACGGAACGGTGCCGTCGCCAGCTCCCATAATCCCCGCCACGCCGCGATGCTCACGAGACCGTAATAGAACGGGAGCAGCGGCAGCCACGGCCAAAGCCGCCACAGCCCGCGTCTGTGCAGGGCGATCAGCGCCGGTATCATGATCGCCGCCGTGCCGGAGAGGAAGAGCGTCAGGTTGTAGGTGCCGAGGGCGATCTCCCAGTGAGAGGTGTAAAGCCTGGGGTTCCCGGAAAGCCATGATGTCACGAACAGGGCGGAAAAGAGCGGGTAGAACAAGGCGCTGAGCACGATGCCCCAGGTCAGGACGAGAGCGCCGTAGAAGCGCCAGAAGCCCAATTGCCGGAGCAGGACCCACGGCCCGCGCGAATGGGTCGCCGCGGTCTGGACGAAACCTTTCATCCACCGGGTCCGCTGCCGCATCCAGGCTCCGAGGGTGCCCGGCGCCTCCTCCAGGGTCGAAGAGGGAAGATCCCTGACCTCGTAGCCCAGCCGGGCCAGGCGAAGGCCGAGATCGGCATCCTCGGTGACGTTCCAGGCATCCCACCCGTGAACCGCTTTGAGAACCGAGGTGCGGAAATGGTTCGAGGTTCCGCCGAGGGGGATAGGACTCCCGATCTCGGCCAGACCTGGATTGAACACGTCGAACAGGGCCGCGTACTCGATGGTGAAAAGCCGCGTGAGCCAGGAATCGTCCGTGTTGTCGATGGTGAGCCTCGCCTGGAGGCAGGCGACGTCAGGCGGCAGGCGGGCGAACCGGGCGACGGCGAGACGCAACTGGCCGGGATCCGGCACGTCCTCGGCATCGTAGATGACCGTGAAGCGGCCCCGCGCCAGGGGGAGAGCGATGTTGAGCGCCCGTGGCTTGGTGCGCGGCTCGCCCTTGGGCGCGACGATGATCTCCACATTGCCTGGGAGATCGGAGGCGTGAAGAGCCTCGAGCGTTTCCCGATCGTCCGTTTCGAGGACGAGCTTGATGTCGAGTTTGGCTGGCGGGTAATCAAGCCGCGACAAGGCTCGGAGCAGCTTTTCGGCTACACGCCTCTCTCGATAGAGCGCTACGATGATCGAATAGACCGGCAGGGCATGATCCTCGGCACGGGGGGCCTCCGTGGTCGGATCGACTGGATTATCGAGTATCGAAGCCATGAGCCTGAGGATGATCATGCCCAGGAAAAGCGGCCCCATGGCAGCCCCCATGGTCGCCAGGGTCGGCCCGGGAGCGTAACCGATGCCGAATACCGTGAGCGTCAGGATGGTAAAGAGGCCAGCGATCTGCCCATAGCTGAGACCCGTTGCCAGCTCGGGAGCGTGCTGGGCCAGATCCGAGGCGGCCTGATCGGCGATCCGCCTGCCCTGGACGCGAAAGATCGCTTCCCTCAGGCGGGACGGCGAGGTGATGGCAAGCGATCGGCTACGGAGCCGGTTTCCCAGGAGACGGACGAGCGCGGTACCGCGAGGCGCCGTCACGAACCCAGACTTCAGGCCAGCCAAGGGCGCGATGCCCGCCAGAATGCTGTCGGGGTAAAGGGCGGATCGCGCCAGGCGAGGGGCGGCCAGGAAGGGAAGCCGGAGCTCGTCCGCGAGGGCCCGATAGAATTCATCCTCGCCGACTAGGCCGTGCTTCAGCATGAATTCGTCCGCCGAGACCCCGGCGAAGCGAGCGAGGATCGCAGCCTGGCGCAGCGTTTCCGGGGAATGGCCATGGTGGGCCAGGAAGCCGATCTCGACCGGCAGCGCTGTTGACTGTGGGCCCGGCTCCGCTAGACCCTGCCTCATGGGCAGACGCTTTCACGGAGCGCTGTTGATGGGTACCGGGTTGCGTGCAAGAGATGATCGATTGATGCTTCGAGATATTGTTACATTGGTTGCGTGCTTCCTGTCCAAGATCAACCCCTTCAGATGGCTCCGGGCGTTGCCGGTTCTCCTGCTGATGACCGGATTGGCCCAGGCCGAGGGCGTGACGATCCCGAACTTCTGGGATCCCAAAGCTCTTCTCGAGCGCCCCGACCTGCCGGCCACCCGCACGATCCGCTTTCTCGTGGACGATGATTTCCCGCCGCTGCACTTCCCGGGGCTGGACGGCAATCCGACCGGATTGTCGGTCGAACTCGCCCGCGCGGTCTGCGAGCGGCTGAGCCTGACCTGCACCGTCCAGGTCCGTCGCTTCGACACGCTGCTCGATGCTCTGCAGGAGCGCCAGGGCGACGTAGTGGCCGCGGCCATTCCCATCACGACGGACCTGCGGAGCCGGTTTGCCGTCACGGCTCCCTATTTCAAGATCCCGGCGCGCTTCGCCGTGCGCAGGGACCGCAATCAGCCGGCACCTGAAGCCAGGGCGCTGCAGGGCAAAGCCATCGGGGTTGTCGGCGGCACGGCCCACGAGGCATTCGCCAAGGCCTTCATGGCAGGCGGCAATCTCAAACCCTTCCCGGACATGGCCGCCGCTCAGGCCGCCCTCAAGGCCGGCGAGATCGATTACCTGTTCGCCGATGGGCTCGGCCTCGCCCTGTGGATCGGGGGAGAGGAGGCGGGCGGCTGCTGCGACTTCTCCGGCGGGCCTTACCTGGAGAGCCGCTTCTTCGGCGAAGGCATCGGCTTCATCACCCGGACCGAGGACGAGCCCTTGCGCCGCGCCCTGGATTTCGCCCTGCAGCAGCTCTGGAAGGAAGGAAAATACGCCGAGCTTTATCTGCGTTTCTTCCCGATCAGCCCGTTCTGAAGCCTGATCGGCTGAGATGACGACGGGTTTACCGCATTGACCCTCGCGGGTCTGATCCCTAGTGTGCCGCGCTTCTGGAAGCATTTCCTGCAAGCACTAGGCCCATGTCTCACCCTCTGACCCTTGATCCTGCCCTGATTGAAGCCGCCCAGACCGCCAATGCCTGGCCTTTCGAGGAGGCGCGCAAGCTCGTCGAGCGGCTCAAACGGACGGGGAAGAAAGAGGCTCTGTTCGAGACGGGCTATGGTCCCTCGGGCCTGCCGCATATCGGCACCTTCGGCGAGGTGGCGCGCACCAGCATGGTGCGCCATGCCTTCCGGGTGCTGACCGGGGACAGCATCCCCACGCGCCTCGTCGCCTTTTCGGACGACATGGACGGCCTGCGCAAGGTTCCCGATAACATCCCGAACAAGGAACTCGTGGCATCGTCGCTGGGCAAGCCGCTGACCCAGGTGCCGGACCCGTTCGGCACCCATGAGAGCTTCGCGCACCACAACAATGCGCGCCTGCGCGAATTCCTCGATGCCTTCGGGTTCGATTACGAGTTCATGTCCGCGACCGAGTGCTACAGGGCCGGGCGTTTCGACAAAACCCTGCTCACGGTGCTCGAGCGCTACGATGCCGTCATGGCGATCATGCTGCCATCGCTGCGCGAGGAGCGTCGGCAGTCCTATTCGCCGTTCCTGCCCGTGCACCCCAAAACCGGCATCGTCATGCAGGTGCCGATCGACGAGCGCAAGCTGGATGCCGGCACCATCGTGTGGCGCGATCCCGATACGGGCGAGCGCTTCGAGACACCGGTGACGGGCGGTCATGCCAAGCTGCAGTGGAAGCCCGATTGGGCCATGCGCTGGGTGGCGCTCGGGGTCGATTACGAGATGGCCGGCAAGGACCTGATCGACAGCGTGAAGCTCTCGGGCGAGATCGCCAAGGCGCTCGGCGGCCTGCCGCCGGACGGGTTCAACTATGAGCTCTTCCTGGATGAGAAGGGCCAGAAGATCTCCAAGTCGAAGGGCAACGGGCTCACCATCGACGAGTGGCTGACCTACGGCACGCCGGACAGCCTGCGGCTGTTCATGTTCAACAAGCCGCGCGAGGCGAAGAAGCTCTATTTCGATGTGATCCCGCGGCAGGTGGACGATTACCTGACCTTCCTGGAGAAGTACCCGGCTCAGGATGCCAAGGCACGCCTGATGAACCCGGTCTGGCATCTCCATTCAGGCGAACCGCCGGCTCCCGAGCTGGTCTCGTCCGGCGGCGGCAACCAGCCCGGCACAACGATTTCCTTCTCCATGCTGCTCAATCTGGTGGCTGTGGCGAATTCCGAGGATCCCAACGTGCTCTGGGGTTTCATCCGCCGCTATGCGCCGGGCGTGTCGCCTGAAACGCATCCGCGCCTCGACAGCCTCGTGAAGCGCGCTGTGCGCTACTTCGAGGATTTCGTGAAGCCGCAGAAGGCCTATCGCCTGGCCGACGAGGTCGAGGCCGCGTCGCTGAAGCGCCTGGAAGAGGTGCTCGGCTCCTTCGAGACGGGCGAGCGGCCCGCGACGGCGGAAACGATCCAGGAAGAGATCTACAATGTGGGTCGCGCCGAGCCGCGCTACCAGGACCTCAAGGCCAAGGGCGCTACGCCCGAGCGTCCGGGCGTGTCCATCGAGTGGTTCAACACCATCTATCAAGTGCTGCTGGGCGAGCCCCGCGGTCCTCGCTTCGGCTCGTTCATCGCTCTCTACGGGGTGAAGGAGACGCGGGCGCTGATCCGAAAGGCGCTGAACGGCGACCTCGTGCGCGAG
The DNA here is from genome assembly GCF_024519725.1 of Microvirga sp. Mcv34. GTDB lineage: Bacteria > Pseudomonadota > Alphaproteobacteria > Rhizobiales > Beijerinckiaceae > Microvirga. The sequence continues at coordinate 13,887 of NZ_JALJRK010000071.1, forward strand.
CACGAGGCGTTCCTGAAAGAGCGCGCGGCCTGAGTCGCGCCTATTGCCGCGCCCACATGATCCGGGCCGACCAGGAGACCTCCTCGGCCGGGATCACCTGATCCTCCTGGTCCTTGCTCAGGGACGTCATCTCCAGGGTCTTGGCCGAGCGGCGCTTGAGCTCCTTGGCCAGGATACCCCCGGTGGTCGTGCATACGACGATCCGGTCGCCCTTGCGGGTGCTGGCCGTCGGCGAGACGATGAGGATATCGCCGTCCCGGTAAAGAGGGGCGAGGGTGTCGCCCGTGACCTCGAGGGCGAAAACCTTTTCCTGCCCGAAATCGGGGAACTCGATCTCGTCCCAACCGGGACCCTCGTTGGGCATGCCTTCTTCGTTGAAGACTTTGCCGGCGGCTGCGTCATCCATGCCGATCAACGGGATCATGGAACGTCGCAAAGAGCCGGAAGGCTCGACGAGGCGGAGAAAATCCTCCAGGGTCGCGCCCGTGGCCTTCAGGATTTTCGAGATGGACTCTGTGGAGGGCCATCGCTCCCGGCCTTCGGGACTCACGCGCTTCGACTTGTTGAAGCTGGTCGCGTCGAGACCGGCCTTGCGCGCCAGTCCTGATGCGGTCATGCCATGACGTGATGCCAATGCATCGATAGCAGCCCACACGCGCTCGTGAGATAGCATTTTACGAACCTTCGCTAAGAGCGAAAACTAATGAAAGCGAACCTACAATTAGGAATTAAATGTGACCGAAAAGTTAGCCGATTGGCAACAGACTATTGAGACAATATGTCTAATTTGGGTTGCTCCTGATGTGACGCGCGGATACTCAAGTCTTCATGCACATTATTTATAAAATTTGCCCTGCTTTGCTTTGGCAGGCGGCAGAAAGCACCGGCTCCTTCGAAGGGGCGCCGATCGATATCCGGGATGGGTACATCCATTTTTCATCGGAAAAGCAGGTCCGCGAGACGGCCAAAAGGCATTTCGCCGGTCAGAGCGGCCTGCTGCTGATCGCGATCGATGGCGATTCGCTGGGTGACGCTCTGCGTTATGAACCCTCCCGTGGGGGAGATCTGTTTCCGCATCTCTACGCGCCGCTGCCCCTGTCCACGGTCCAATGGGTAAAGCCGTTGCCGCTGGGTGCGGACGGCCAGCACATTTTTCCGGATCTTTCCTGATGATCGGTACGCTTTTTTCCTTCGCCAAGCCCGCTCTTCATGCACTCGACGCGGAGACGGCCCACCAGTTGACGATCCGTGGATTGTCGCTGATGCCGGCTTCGCCCGCGCCTGCGGACGACGCGCGTCTCTCCGTCGATGTCTTCGGCCGGCATTTCCCTAATCCCGTCGGGCTCGCGGCAGGTTTCGACAAGCAATGCGAGGTTCCCGACCAGCTCCTCGGTCTGGGTTTCGGGTTCGTCGAACTCGGTGGCGTCGTGCCGAAGCCGCAAGCCGGAAACCCGCGCCCACGCGTCTTCCGGCTGACGCGCGACGAGGCCGTGATCAACCGGTTCGGCCTCAACAGCGAAGGACTCGACGCCGCGCGCCGGAGGCTCGCCGCCCGTCGCGGACGCCCGGGCATCGTCGGGGTCAATATCGGGGCGAACAAGGATTCGACGGATCGTATCGCCGATTACGTTCTCTGCATCGAGCGCCTGTGCGGGTTGGCGGATTTCCTGACGATCAACGTATCCTCGCCCAACACGCCGGGCTTGCGCGACCTCCAGGGCGAGGCCTTCCTCGACGATCTGCTCGCCCGCAGCATGGAAGCCCGGGACAAGGCGGACACGGGCAGGGGCAAGACGATCATCCTGTTGAAGATCGCGCCCGATATCACGCTCGACACGCTCGATGCGATCGTCACGACGGCGCTCAAGCGCGGAATCGACGGGCTCACCGTGTCCAACACCACCATTGCCCGGCCCGACAGCCTGAAGGAAAGGGCGCTTGCTGCCGAAACCGGCGGCCTATCGGGCAAGCCGCTTTTCGTGCCGTCCACGAAGCTTCTCGCCGAGACGTTCCTGCGCGTGGAGCGAAAGATCCCGCTCATCGGCGTCGGCGGCGTCGATTCCGCCGAGGCCGCCTGGGCCAAGATCCGCGCGGGCGCGAGCCTGGTGCAGCTCTATTCGGCCATGGTCTACAACGGCCCAGGTCTCATCGGCGATATCAAGCGCGGGCTGCTGCAGGTCCTTCAAACCGAAAAGACGACACTCGATCGAGCCGTGGGACGCGACGCATCGGGAATTGCCCAGGGGCGGTTCTGACAATCCTCTTTTCAGGACAGGCTGGCGAAGGTCTTCTTCGCCAGTCGCGGATAGAGAATGAACTGGCCAAGGCCGCGTGCGCTCAGGAACGTGAGGAGTGCGATCCACAAGGCCGTGTTGCCCAGATCGCGGGCCACCAGAAGAATGGCGCCGTACACCAGAAAGGCGAGCACCATCAGGTCGCGCATGGAACGGGTCCAGGTCGCGCCCGTGTAGATGCCGTCGAACGCGAAGGCGGCAGCTCCGAGGAGCGGGGTCAGGGCGGCGAAGACCAGATACTCCCGCGCATAGGCGCGCACATCCGGGTTCGTCGACACGAAGTCGATGAACAGGCCGCCACCGATCAGGAACAGGCTTGAGACGGCGAACCCGAAGCCGATGCACCAGCCCAGGCTCAGGCGAATGGCGCGCCGGAAGCCGCGTTCGTCTCGGGCTCCGACACATTGGCCGCAAAGGGTCTCGGCGGCCGTGGCGAAGCCGTCGAGAAAGTAACCGCCAACCAGGAACATGTTGTAGAGCACCGCATTCGCCGCGAGCGTCACGTCGCCCGAGCGGGCCCCGAGCGCGCTGAAGATCGAGAAAGCGAGGATCAGCGCCACGTTGCGGATCATGATGTCCCGATTCATGGCAAGCGTCTGCAGCATCGCCGTTCGGTTCAGGACTTCGTGCCATGTGACCGCGAGCGGATTCGAACCGAGGCGGCGCAGGACTACGATGCCGAGGCCGACACCCAGCACTTCGGCCAAGGCCGTGCCGATGGACGCGCCCGCGATGCCGAGACCGGAGCCCAGGACCAGCGCCATCGTGAACACGATGTTCGCCACATTGATCACCACCTGCAGCAACAACCCGAGATCCGTTCGCCCTCGCCCCAGGGTGGACCCGAGGATCACGTAGTTCGCCAGGGTGAAGGGCGCGGCCCAGATCCGGATGAAGAAATAGGTCGAGAGCGCGTCCGTCACGGCTTGGCTCGCGCCCGCCATGGAGAAGGCCAGCGTGGCGATGGGCCGTTGCAGCAAGATCAGCAGGAGGCCGGTCATGCCCGCCACCAGGAAGGCCCGGGCGAGCGTCAGGTCGACCTCGTGCCGGGTTCCGGCCCCGGTCGCCTGTGCGGTCAGGCCCGCGGTCGCCATGCGGAGCGAGCCGAAGCTCCAGAATACGAAGTCGAAGATCACGGCGCCCAGGGCCACAGCTCCGAGCAGATGTGCCTCGCCGAGCCGCCCGATCACCGTCGCGTCGACGAGACCCAGGAGCGGCGTCGTCACGTGCGACAGGGTCATCGGCAGCGCGAGGAGGAGGATGCGCCGATGGGAGATGTCCAGGCGCTTTGCGCTCGGCGAGCCGTCCATGATCAGCCTCGAATGCCTCAGCGGCGGCTTCCGAACAGCCTAGAGATGAGCCAGAGCGGCACGACGATGACAGCGCCGTACAGGACCCAGCGTCCCACATCGAGCACGGTCTCCAGGCTCAGATCGAGGACCGAGGCGATCCAGTTGAACAGGCGCTCGATCAATTCGAACGGCGTGATCTCATAAAAGGCCAGGAAGGCGCCGACGAGGAGAGACAGGAAAATCAGCTTCACCAGCACCGAGCCGGGGGAGCCGCCGAGAAAGCGGTTCAGGTTGGACATGTCCTCATCTCGTCAGAAAGCTTCACTGGAAGAAAGCGTAATAGACCTGGAGCGTTGCGTGTGCTTCATCGCAAGGGCCGGCGACGAACGCAACCCAAACCGAGTTTCGCATGATCGATCCAGCCCTTTTCCACCCCTCCGCCATCAGCGACGAGATACGCGCCCAGAATGCCGAGATCGTGGCAAAGCTCGCGGCCCTGCCGGATCCTATGTCCGTGCCCCCAGCCCTGGTGCGGGAGCGGCGCCGTCAGGGCCTTGGGCCGTTCCCCCTGATGCTGTCGAGCGGCAAGGCCAGGACGATCACCATTGACGGGCCTGTCGGTCCCATCCCGTTGCGGATCATCGCGCCCGAGAATCCACGCGGCGTCTATCTGCATATCCACGGCGGCGGCTGGACCTGGGGCACGGCGGACGAGCAGGACCCCTGGCTCGACCGGCTGGCGGATCGCTGCGGCCTTGCGGTGGTCTCCGTCGAATACCGGTTGGCGCCCGAAAACCCCTATCCTGCCGGTCCCGACGATTGCGAGGCGGCAGCCCTTTGGGTGATCCGGGAGATGGAAAGTCGCTTCGGCACCTCGCGCCTCTTCATCGGCGGGGAGTCGGCGGGCGCGCATCTCTCCGCGGTGACCATCCTGCGCCTGCGGGACAGGCATGGCCTCAAGCCTTTCAGAGGGGCGAACCTCTTCGCAGGCTGCTACGACCTCACCCTGACTCCAAGCGTACGGCATTGGGGAACCGAGCGGCTCATCCTCAACGCCTATGACGTTAAGGTCTTCGCCGAGAATTTCGTCGGCCATGCGGGCGACCGGACCGATCCGGACATCTCGCCTCTTTACGCCGACCTCAAGGGCCTTCCGCCCGCCCTGTTCTCGGTCGGCACCAAGGACATGCTCCTCGACGACACGCTCTTCATGGCCTCCCGCTATGCGGCGGCCGGCAACAAGGCCGACCTCGCCGTCTGGCCCGGCGGCTGCCACGTGTTCATCCGCTTCGACAGCGCCATGAGCGAGCAGGCTCTGTCGAGGATCGACGGGTTCATCGAGGGGCTTTAGTCGGCGCCTGCCGGGGAGGGGCGCTGGGTCACGCCGATCTTCGACGCGGCGATGACCGCCTGCGTGCGGCTGTCGACGCCGAGCTTGTCGAGAATGGCCGAGACGTGGGCCTTCACGGTGGCTTCCGAAACGCCGAGCTCGTAGGCGATCTGCTTGTTGAGCAGGCCCTCGGACAGCATGGTCAGGACGCGGACCTGCTGCGGGGTCAGGGTGCCAAGGCGACGGACGAGGTCGGCCGTCTCCGCATCCTCCGAGGCGGACAGGTCCACATCGGGCGGGGTCCAGGTATCGCCCGCGAGCACCGCCTGGATGGCGCCGCCGATACTGTCGGTATCGATGGATTTCGGGATGAAGCCGGAGGCGCCGAAATCCATGGCGCGGCGAATCACGGTCGGCTCTTCCGTGGCGGATACGATCACGACCGGCAGTTCCGGATACTGGGCCCGGAGCGACATCAGGCCTGAAAAGCCCTGCACGCCCGGCATCGTCAGGTCGAGCAGGATCAGGTCGACATCCCGCTCCTGGGTCAGCGTCGTATTCAGGTCATCCATGCCGCTCGCCTCGACCACCCGGGCCTGGGGCATCGTTGAGGCGACCGCCTGCCTCAATGCCCCGCGAAATAACGGATGGTCATCGGCAATGATGATCGTGGTGGTTTGACTCTGCACGTTTCGTCTTCTCCCACGAGAACTTCCCTGAGCCTTAGCCGCATCCCTGACAGGATGGCAAGGCGGCAGACGTTGATCCCGGCTATTCTAAGGCAATCTGTGAAGGCGTCATATCCAATCATGTGGATTACGAGCCGATCAGGTGGAATATAACGTCGCGGCGGTGCGGTCTGTCCCGGTGCTCGGCCAGGTAGATCCCCTGCCAGGTCCCTAGAGTCATCCGGCCCTCCACTACGGGAATGCTCAAGGATACGCCCGAGATCATGGTCCGGATATGGGCCGGCATGTCGTCGGGACCCTCGGTCGTGTGGACATAGCCGGCGCTCCGGGGCGCCAGCCGGTCGAAGGCGGTCAGCAGGTCCCGACGAACATCCGGGTCGGCATTCTCCTGGATCAGGAGCGAGGCCGAGGTGTGGCGGCAGAAGACGGTCAGAAGGCCGCTCCGGATGCCGGTGCCGGACACCCACTCGGCCACCGCATCGGTGATCTCGGTCAGGCCCGGGCCTCGCGTGCCGACGTTCAGCCGGCCGCTGGCCTGCCGCTCGATCCCGCCTTCGGACAGGGTCTCGATCCTCATCCCTTCTGCCTCTTCGCGTTCTTATCCTGCAGGGGATAGACCTCCTCCTCGCCGCGCTCCAGGATCTTCTCCAGGGTCTCGATCCGGTCCGCCTCCGCGGCGGGCTTGTCCCACCGGATCCGGTTGATGCGGGGAAACCGCATGGCGACGCCCGATTTGTGCCGGGTCGATCGCTGCAGCCCTTCGAAGGCCACCTCCAGCACGAGGCCCCGGTCCCTGCCGTATTCCACCTCCCGCACCGGGCCGAAGCGCTTGACCGTATGGTTGCGGACATAGCGGTCGAGCTTCACCAGCTCCTCGTCGGTAAACCCGTGATAAGCCTTGCCCACGGGCACCAGCTCGTCGCCACCCGGCCCATCGCGCCAGACGCCGAAGGTGTAGTCGGAATAGAAGGACGAGCGCTTCCCGTGGCCGCGCTGGCCGTACATCATCACGGCGTCAACGAGGTAGGGATCGCGCTTCCACTTGTACCAGTAGCCTTTGGGGCGGCCAGGGAGATAGGGGCTGTTCGCCCGCTTTACCATGCAGCCCTCGATGGCGTCCGCATCGGGGCCGGCCCCGACGGAGGCCGGATCGGCGCGGGCGGCGGCGAGATCGTCCCAGGTCGAGAAGGGCACCATGGGCGAGAGGTCGATGCGCGGATCGCCGATGCGGGCAACAAGCGCCTCGAGACGCCGCCGCCGTTCGGCGAAGGGGAGGGCGCGCAGGTCTTCCTCGCCCTCGAACAGGATGTCGTAGACGCGTAAGTGAGCCGGAAACTCGGCGATGAGCTTGGGCGTCACGGCCTTCCGGTTCAGGCGCTGCTGGAGCACGTTGAAGCTCTGGACCCGGCCCTCGCGCACGATCAGCAACTCGCCGTCGATGGCGCCCTCGAAGGTCAGAGCCTCCACGAGATCCGGAAAGGCCCGGGACACGTCCTCGCCCGTGCGCGAATAGATCCGCCTTACCGGCCGCCCGTCGCTGCCGTGGCCAGCGGCGGCCTGGAGGCGGATGCCGTCCCATTTCCACTCGGCCAGGAACTCGGAGGCTTCGAGCTTCTCGAAATCCTCGTCCTCCAGGGGATGCGAGAGCATGGACGGGCGGAAGGGCGCGGGATTGGTGGATTCGGGCTTGGGCCCGCGCCCCTCGATCCAGGCGAAGAGATCCTCGTAGGGCGCCTCCAGCCCGTGCCAGACCAGCTCGACCTCGTCGGGCTCGATCTCGCCGAGCTGGGCGACGGCCGTTTTGGCGAGCCGCGCCGAGACGCCGACGCGCAGCTCCCGGGTGATGAGCTTGATCAGCGCCCAGCGCCCGGTCTCGTCCAGGGCGTCCATCCACTCGGCCACCCTGCCGGGCAGGTCGCTCTTGCCGGTCGTCGCCAGGGTTTCGATCACCTCGGTGAGACTCGGCACGTGAGGGGGCGGGTTGTTGTGGCCGGGCCCGATCTCTCCTCCCCCTTGCGGGGAGGAGTTGGAGGTGGGGGTGGTTCGACTGGGTGAGGCGCCATCGCGTGAGGAACTGGCAGGATCGTCTGCGAAGGCATCGATCGATCCCCGCTTCGGCTTTCCGACCCCCACCCCTGCCCCTCCCCGCAGGGGGGAGGGGAGCGCTGCCGCATCATGCCCCGGCGCGGGCCAGATCAGGGCCACCGTCTCGGCCAGGTCGCCCACATAATGATAGGACATGCGGAACAGCTCCGGATCGGTCCGCTCCTCGACGAGGCCGCGGATCAGGCCGGGCTTCGCCTCCTTGAACATGAGCGCTCCGGTCATGGCCGCGAGGGCATAGCCCCGTTCCGGATCCGGGGTATGGCGGAAGTAATCGGTCAACAGCCGCAGCTTCGCGTTGCGGCGAGGCTCGTAGCCGAGACGGTCGAGGAGAGCGGCGAAGCGGTTCATGCGGCGTCCCCCGCGTCCGCGGGGGCAGGCTGGGTCTCTTCCGCCTCGCCCTCGTCGCCATAGCCCAGCATGTGCAGGGGCCGCGCCCGGATGCCGTGGGTGGTGCACCAATGGACCAGGGCGTCCTCCTGCCCATGGGTAACCCAGACCTCGCCAGCGCCAGTGTCGCGGATCGTGCGGCACAGATCGTCCCAGTCGGAATGGTCGGAGATCACCAGCGGCAGCTCGACGCCCTTCTGCCGGGCGCGGGCCCGCACCCGCATCCAGCCGGAGGCGAAGCAGGTGACCGGGTCGGGAAAGCGGCGGGACCACAGGTCCTGGATCGAGGAGGGCGGACAGATCACGATGGCGCCGGCAAGCTTCGAGCGTTCGGAGGCCACGACCTTCGGGGTCTCGCCTAAGGGAATGCCTTCCGACTTGTAGAACGCGGTCAGGCGCTCCATCGCGCCATGGAGATGGATCGGCCGGTCATAGCCCTCCTCGCGCAGCAGGGCCATGACCCGCTGTGCCTTGCCCAGCGCATAGGCGCCGACGATGTGGGCGCGTTCGGGGAACAGGGCGACGGAATCCAGGAGCTTGCGCACCTCGGCCCGCGTGTCGGGATGGCGGAAGACCGGCAGGCCGAAGGTCGCCTCGGTGATGAAGACGTCGCAGGGCACGACCTCATAGGGCAGGCAGGTCGGGTCCTCCGCGCGCTTGTAGTCGCCCGAGACCACGACCCGGGTGCCGCCGGCCTCGATGGCAATCTGCGCCGAGCCCAGCACATGGCCGGCGGGCGTGAAGCGCACGGTCACCTCGCCGACCCGCAGGCTCTCCCCCAAGGGAGCCTCCTGCGTCGAGCCCGCGAAATTCTCGCCGTAGCGCACGGCCATGATGAGCAGGGTCTCCCGGGTCGCAAGGACGGACCGGTGGCCCGACCGGGCATGGTCCGAGTGCCCGTGCGTGATCAGCGCCCGTTCGACGGGGCGGACCGGATCGATGTGGAAGTCGCCGAGGGGGCAGTAGAGCCCTTGCGGGGTCTGGGTGAGGATGTCGGTGGAACGCAGCGCCATGGGTGAGGATATAGGGTTCGGATCGTCGATATCAGGTTGAGGGATAATGCCGTGCTCGGCGATGGGCTCCATCGGCGATTTGGACGGCCGCGGGAAGCTCTCCGTCGTCATGCCCGGCCTTGGGCCGGACATCCACGCCTTGGTGACGGTGCGGTTCCAAAGACGTGGGTGGCCGCAACGAGTG
>NZ_JALJRK010000072.1 GCF_024519725.1 Microvirga sp. Mcv34
AGGGGCGATGAGGGTCACGCCCGATGCCATGGCCTCTTGGCGCAGACGGTCCTGAACGATCCGTTCCGCCGCCGCAAGCTGCGCCCGGTCGTTGACCCCGTGCACCTCCTCCTCTGGTACGACGACGATCGCGGTCCGATGTCCGAGGGCTCGCGCGATTTCGACAACGTCGGTGAGATAATACTCCCCCTTGGCGTTGTCGTTCTTGACACGGTCGAGCAGCGTGAGCGCCAAATCGCCACGCATCGCCATCAATCCGCCGTTGCAGAGGGTGATCTCCCGTTCGACCTCGCTCGCGTCCTTGTGCTCGCGTATGGCCAGCAGTTCGTCGCCCGCCGTGATGAAGCGGCCGTAGCCTGTGGGATCCTTCGCATGGAAACCCATGGCGACCACGCCGGCTCCCTGCGCCAGCGGCGCCCGGAGCTGGGCGAAGGTCTCCGCTTGGACGAGCGGGGTATCGCCGAACGCGATGATGACGTCGTCGGCTCCGTGGTCGAGAGCTTCCCGGGCGCTCAGAACCGCATGAGCCGTGCCGAGACGCTCTTTCTGGACGAAGATACGGGCCTCGGGAAAGCTCCTCCGCACCTCCTTCGCCACGTCTTCACGATCCGGTCCGATGACCGCCGCGACGCTCGTGGCACCGGCGATCGAAACGGTGGCAAGCACATGGCCCACCATCGAACGGCCGGCCACCTGATGAAGAACCTTGGGCTTCCCGGATTTCATCCGGGTCCCCTCGCCGGCGGCCAGAACGACGGCAAGGCAGCTCCGGGATGACGAAGGTTTGAAGGAGTCGGTCGAGGTCATATAGTTTCAATCCGGTGACACTTTGGCGTGGAGCTTAGTCGGAAGGGGTATTTCGGCAATCTTTTCATAGGGAATGAGGCGGTTTCCACCACCGGCCTCGTTTACTTCATGCTCACGATTGACGATATGTATAGAGCATTCCGACTGTCTGGCTGAAGAGCCTCGTTCATACAAGAGTATCGCTGTGCCGGTTCCGCCAAGGGGCTCGTCCCCTTTCCATCCTCGCCGGCGCGACATGCTGGCCTATTTCGGCGTCTCCGTCGCCGGGCTCGCATACGCGCCCCTTGCACGAGCCCAAACACCCCAAGCTACGATTTCGGCACGGATGGGCGAGAATCAGCGGTTCGACCCGGCAGTCGTGATCGATATCGCGCGGCAGCTCTCAAAGAAGCCTTATGCGGCAGCCCCGAACGACTTGCCGGATGTATTCGGCAACCTGAATCAGGAACAATACTCCACCATCCGCTACAACCAGCCGGCCATCTGGAGCACGGACAATCGCGGCATCTCCGTCGAGCCGCTTCATCGCGGCTTCGTCTTCAGGGACGCCGTAGATTTGTACCTCGTTGAGGATGGCGCTGTTCGCCGCATCGCCTTCAACCCGACCCTGTTCGACTACGGCCGCATCAATCCGCCGAACAATCTGGCGGATATCGGCTTTTCCGGCTTCAAGCTGATCGCGCAGCTTGGAAACGGAAAACCGTTTGATTTCGCCTTCGTTCAGGGTGGGACCTTCTTCCGCGCCATCGCACGCGGCCAGTCCTATGGTGCCATTGCCCGCGCCCTGACCCTGCGGCCGGCGGAAGCACGCGGAGAGGAATTCCCGGTTTTCCGCGCGTTCTGGCTCGAACGCCCGGCCGTTGGGAGCAACGCCATCACCGTGCATGGCGTTCTCGATTCGGAATCGACCACCGGTGCGGTCCGGATGACGTTCCGTCCCGGTGACATGACCATCGTGGACGTGGAAATGACGCTTTTCCCTCGCGTCAACTTGGAGCATGTGGGCCTCGGCGGCATCGCATCGACCTATCTCTACGGACCAAACGATCTTCTGAACTCGGACGACATTCGTCCCGCTGTTTACGAATCCTCCGGGCTCCAGATGCTGAACGGCTCGGGCGAGTGGCTGTGGCGTCCACTGCATAATCCTGAGACCCTCCAGATTTCGGCCTTTGTCGACAGCTCTCCCCGTGGCTTCGGTCTGCTGCAACGGGAGCGTTCCTACGAAGCATTCCAGGACGACGACCAGAAATTCGAGCGCAAGCCGAGCCTCTGGATCGAACCCCTGGGCGACTGGGGCCAAGGCAGCGTTCAACTGCTCGAAATTCCGACCGACTCAGAAATCAACGACAATATTCTCACCTACTGGCGCCCGAAGGCGCCTATGGCAGCCGGATCCGAGGTTGCCATCGCGTACCGGCAATATTGGGGATGGAATGCGCCTGAACGGCCACCTCTCGCGACCGTGCTGGCGACACGCTCGGGCCGGGGCAGCGGTGGCAGGAGACGGCGGTTCACGGTCGACTTTACCGGCGACGTGCTCGGTGACAATCTGCCGGGGGACCTAAAATCGGTTCTGACCGTTGGCCCTGGAACGTTTCAGAACCTCAAACTTTTGCCATATCCGGAACGAAAGACAGTACGTGTTGCGTTCGAGCTTGACCCGGGCAACGAAAACGCGTGTGAGATGCGCCTGATCCTTGAAGCAGGCGGGAAACCGATTAGCGAGACATGGCTTTATCGTTGGACACCGTAAGTCCCGACTCAAACCCGAATGTGGCTGCCCTCGGACGGCCTGCACCCTCTATGCCGCCGGAAAAGCATCTCGACATGCCGACCCAGTCGCTTCGCCGCTGGTCGGACAAGGAGGAGCGCCGGCCGCTGCACCAGCATCCGAAGCTGGGGACTTGGCTCGCCCGTCTCTTCGTCTTCGGAGGCGGATTGCTTCTGACGGCCTATGGCACCTACGAGATGTACCAGGTGGTGTCGGTGAGCCGCACGACGGCGCTCCAGTGGGTCCTCGTCGCGCTGTTCACCGTGAACTTCTCCTGGATCGCGGTCGCCTTCACCAGTGCTCTCTTGGGATTTCTCGCCCTGCTGCGTCGTCCCGGGCACAGAGGCCCGCTGCCTGCTTCCCTGCAGCAGCGCACCGTTATCGTCATGCCCGTCTACAACGAGCAGACGGATCGCACCTATGCCGCCCTGGAAGCCATCTATGAATCAGTCGAAGCGACCGGGCTCGGCGAGCATTTCGACTATTTCATTCTGTCCGACACCACCAATCCGGATGCCTGGGTGGCGGAGGAGCGGGCGTTCCTTGCCCTAAGAGAGCGCCTTGGCCCCGGGGCGCGGTTCTATTACCGGCACCGCCAGAAGAACCATCACCGCAAGGCCGGCAACATCGCCGATTTCGTCTCCCGTTGGGGCGGACATTACGAGCACATGCTCGTGCTCGATGCCGACAGCCTCATGACCGGGGAGTGCATCGTGCGGCTGGCGGCCGCCATGGAAGCCGATCCCGACGCGGGCATCATCCAGTCGCTGCCGCTCATCATCAACCGCAACACGCTCTTCGCCCGGCTCCAGCAATATGCCGCCCGGGTCACTGGCCCGGTTATCGCCATGGGCCTCGCGGTCTGGATGGGGCGCGACGGCAATTACTGGGGCCATAACGCGATCATCCGCACGCGGGCTTTCGCGGCCCATGGTGGCCTCCCCGATCTCAGGGGCAAGCCTCCCTTCGGCGGGCACATCCTGAGCCACGACTTCGTCGAGGCAGCGCTTCTGCGTCGTGCCGGCTGGTCCGTCTATATGCTGGCGGACCTTCAAGGCTCCTATGAGGAGAGCCCGCCGTCGCTGATCGACCTCTCGGCGCGTGACAGGCGCTGGTGCCAGGGCAATCTCCAGCACATGCGGGTCATCACGGCCAAGGGCCTGAAGCTCCCGACACGGCAGCATTTCGCCACCGGCATCATGTCCTATCTGGCCTCGCCGTTCTGGCTGTTCCAGCTGATCGTCGGTATCGCGCTCGTCCTGCAGACCACCTATATCCGGCCCGAATATTTCGCCCGGGACTTCCGCCTCTACCCGATCTGGCCCCGGTTCGACCCCGAGCGAGCCCTGGCGCTCTTCGCGCTCACCATGGGAATCCTGCTCGCGCCGAAGATATTCGGTCTTCTGCTGATGCTCATCCGTGGCAGCGAACGGCGAGCATCGGGAGGCGGTATCCGGCTCATCATCTCGTCCACGATCGAAATGATCCTGTCCGCGCTTCTGGCGCCGATCCTGATGCTCATTCAGTCGGGCTCTGTCTTCCAGATCCTGCTCGGACGCGACACGGGCTGGCAGCCGCAGCGCCGCGACGACGGGTCCATTCCGTTCAAGGACATCGTGCGCCGCCACCGGGCCCATACGGTTCTCGGCGCATTGGCCGGCATTTCGGCGTTCATGATCGCCACATCCCTGTTCCTGTGGATGTCCCCTACGATTATCGGCCTTCTGCTGGCGATTCCCCTGTCCTGGCTCAGCGGCCAGCTCGGCGCCGGCCTAGCCTTGAAACGACTGGGACTTCTGCGCACTCCCGAGGAGCATCAGCCGCCGGCTATCGCGACGCGGGCGAACGAACTGCAGGCCCGCAACGCCACCTTCGGCTTCGACGATGCCGACAGCCTCCGGGCCATCTATCAGGATGCCAACCTGCGGGAACGGCACATTGAAATGTTACCGCCCGCCCTGCCCCGCAAGCGTGGCACCATCGAGACGGAGCGCGCCCTGGCGGAGGCCAAGCTCGACGACGCGGAGACGATCGACGATGCGGTCAGCTGGCTGCACAACAAGGAGCGGATGGTCGTTCTCCACGACCGGGCCCTGATCGACATGCTCGTGCACCTGAAGGCCCAACCCGCAGAGGCTCAGGCGGCAGAATAATGACCTTTTCGAAACCGGGGCGTCATGCCCCGGTTTTCGTATCAGCCCTGCAAGCGGCCGCCTCGCTATCGCCCGCAACCTCGCTCAGCACCCAATCACGGAAGGCCTCGACCTTAGCGGAGCGCCGCCGCGCCTTCGGATAGACGAGCCAATAGCTCCGGTCGGTCGTGGCCAGGAGATCAAACGGCTTCACCAGGCGCCCCGACGCCAGGTCCTCGGGGAAGAAGAAGGGGTTGATGAGCGCGACGCCCTGGCCGGCGATGGCCGCCATGCCCTCGAGTTGCTGCACACCTAGGGAATTGTCCGGGCGCCGCGAGAGATCGACATTCGGCTCTCCTGCCGCAGCGAACCAATCCTGCCACCAGGGATCGCCCGGTGAGATGAGCGGAAGCTTGAGAATGTCGATCGGCTCGCGCATGTCGACGCCTTGAAGCAGGTCCGGGCTGCAGACAGGTATGAATTGGTTGGGAAACAGCATCTGGGTCTCAAGCCCCGGCCAATCCCCCGTACCGCTCCTGATTCCGATGTCGAATTCGCTGCGGACAAGCTCCACGATTTCCGTCGACACTGAGATCTGAACGGCGATGTTGGGATGAAGCAGTCGAAAACGTCCCAGGCGTGGCACGAGCCAGTTGGACGCGAAGGTGGACAGGGTCGTGAGCGAGAGAACCGATTGAACCGCGTCCTCGACACCCGAGAAGGCATTCCGCAGGGCCTCGAAGGCTTCCGTCACAGCGGGCGCGAGCTGACGGCCCTTAGCCGTCAGCGTCACCTGTCGCGGCAGGCGGTTGAACAGCGGCGCCCCGACCCGGTCCTCCAGGATCTTGATCTGATAGCTCACCGCGGCCTGGGTCATGCCGAGCTCTTCGGCCGCGCGGGTGAAGCTCTGATGACGGGCCGCCGCCTCGAAGACCCTGACGGCGCTCATGGGCGGAAGTTTGGATGGTGGTTTAGGCATGTTGATCCATAAGGCTGCCTTATGCCAGCCCATTGGCATTTGCTTTGTCAAGGTCTCCCGACAGGCGCATCTTCACTCCCATCACCAGAGGCGCGGAGGCCCTGGCAAACCCTCACGGTAGGCTGTCATGAGATACGAAGATGCGCGCCGCCTTCGCGGCGTCGAGAGCCCTTGGCTGCGGTTGAAGCTCTGGTTTCGCCCCGGATTGCGGAAGACGCCGCCCGTCATCCGTGACCTGGGCGCACTCACCGACCACGAACGGCGCGACATCGGCCTTCCCGAGCCTGTCCGGTACATGGATTGGCGTGCCTTGATGGATAAGATGTAGGCCCTGTCAGGATGTGAGGCGGCTGGGCTTGAGCTCTCCGCTCTGCTCGAGGAGTGAATGCCCGGTCGAGGCGATATGCGCCTCGATGCGCTTGAGATCACGCACGATGTCGAGCTGAAGCGCACTGGTATCGCCGACGGACCGGCCGGACCGGAGCTGTTCGAGGTGCTTCTGGGCAACGGCCCGTTCGAGATCCCGGAACCGCTCCTTTTCGGAGACGAGCCTGCGGGCGGAGCCCAGGTCCTGGAACATCAGGACCGACGCCGCAAGCTGCAGATGCTCCAGAAGCTTCCCATGCATGCTCGTGATGTCTTCAAGGCTGTCCTTCGGGAGGCGCAGATGGTTCTTGATGCGCTTGGCGGCCAGCTCCATCAGGTTCTTGTCGATGATGTCGCCCACATGCTCCAAGTTGATCGCGAAGGCCAGAATGTCCGAAAGGCGCTTCGCCTCCGCCTCGTTCAAGGTCTCGTGGTTGATCGAACTCAGATACCGGCGGATCGCGCTGAACAGCCGGTCGAGCACGTCGTCCGTGCGGCTCACCTGGTCGACCCGGCTGATATCGTCTTCCCGGAAGAGATCCTGGGAGCTTCGCAGCATGGACTCGACCGTGTCGACCATCCGCAGGACTTCACGAGCCGCATTCGACAGGGCTACAGACGGAGTGTCGAGAGCATCCTTGTCGAGATATTGCGGTGTGCCTGGATCCGAGGCGCGCAGCTTCTCCGGGAAGACCTTCAAGAGCAGATCGGCGATCCACGGCAGCGGCAGGATGAAGATGGCCGCGACCACGAGATTGAACAGCGTGTGGAAGTTTGCCGCCATTCGCTCCGGATGCGGGTCGAACACCGACATGGCCGACAGGATTGGATCGATCAGCGGAAACGTCACAAGGCAGCCGATGACCCGCATGGCGAAGTTGCCGAACGGTACGCGCAGCTTGACGGGATCGCCCCCGGTGCCCTCCAGCAGCGGATTGAGGGAGCTGCCGAGATTGGCGCCCAGCACCATCACCAAGGCCGAATGAGCGTCGATGACGCCGGCGCCTGCCAGCGACATGATGAAGAGCAGCGCGGCAACGCTGGAATGGGCGAGCCACGCGAAGAGTGCGGACAGGAGCACCAGGATCAGCGGGTCGGGCGCGATGACGGCGAGAAGGTCCTTGATGACCTTAGACGATTCGATGGGCCTGATGGTTTCGCTCAGGAGGTGCAGCGACAGCAACATTAGCCCGAGACCGATGGTTACGCGACCGAGATCCTTGATCCGGCTCGTCCTTCCGCGGCGATAAGCAACGAAGCCGCCGAAGATCAGGGCTGGGAAGATCAGCGAGACGTCGAATGACAGCACCTGCACGATGAGCGTCGTGCCCACATTCGCACCGAGCATCACGGCCAAGGCGGGAACGATGTCGACGGCGCCCCCTGCCGTGAAGGAGGCTACCATCAATGCCGTCGCCGTGCTGCTCTGCAGGACCGTTGTCACGCCGAGGCCTGCGAGAAAGGCTTGGAGGCGCGTCCGCAGGGCCATCCCGAGAATCCAGCGAAGATCGCTGCCGAAAGCGCGCTGAACTCCGCTGTTGACCATGTTGATGCCCCAGAGAAGCAGGGCGATCTCACCGAAGAGGTTGATCAAGACGGAGGTTGCAGACATTCAATCCTCTGGATTCGCGAAATACGGCACGATCTCCTTGCTTACCCATCAAAGGCCACGACTTCAATAAGGTTGCCGGCTAATAATGACCATGTACCGGATTAATATTCGGAAAATCAGTTGCCCAGCGGTGTTTTAAGAGGATGCCCTAGGGGAATTCAGATAGGTCCATCGCTTGAGCTGGGCCTCGGCTGGTCGGGGCTACCTGGCGCGAGAGACTTTGCATCAACGCAAGATTCGCAAAGCTTTTTGGCGAAATCAATTTGGCTACTCCTAACGCATGTCCTCACCCCCTAAAGGTCGTCTGCTCTTTTCTGCATATAATCGTTACGCATTGAATGTCCTAAAAAGCTAAGTTCCAGGGTGGCGGGCATTGATGGACGGGATCTCACTGGTTGGTGTGCGAGGGCGCGAGATGGGTTTGGACGATCCATTTCCAATCGAGAAATGCTCCGGACGTGTCCGGGGGGCGATCCTGGCTGAATTCAAAGGACGGTGCCCCACCATCCGCGAGGTCGCCAGCATCTCGGATGCCCAGTGGCTGACTGTCCCCAATATCGGCCCGACGACACTGGAGGAGTTACGGAGCATGACGCAGTCCGCGCCCCTCGGGGAGGAGCGCCCGAACACGACGGGGATGCCGGACGGAGAGTTGCTCTCGCGGCTCAACCGGTTGCAACGGGAGCTGAACATCATTGTCGGAGAGATCCGAGCGCGGTTGAGTGGCAGAGCCTCCAAGAACAACCAAGCGCGTTGAGCCGTTTCCACTCGTGTGGAATCACCTGTCTTTTATTTTTAAAGGCTAACGGGATCCACTCGTCGGGCAGGTCAGATGGCGAAGGATAGGATGGCCCGCGTCCCGGCATAACCCTGATCGAAATGAATAGCGGATTGAAGGTTGGTTGCCATCGCACGAACGATCTTCGTGCCGAGGCCGCTCCCCTGCACCACCCCGGTGCCCTTCCATCCGATCCCGTCATCCTCGACGACGAGCACCGCCTGTCCGCCATCGGACGACAGGGCGACCCGGATATCACCGGCTTCACCGGCAGGATAGGCATACTTGAATGCGTTCGTGACGAGCTCCGTCACGATAACGCCCACGGAGACAGCCTTGTCGGTCGGGATTGATACGGGCTGAGCCACTAATGTGATCGTATGCTCGCGCCCAGCTGCGCGCATCGCGCCTTCCAATTCCTCGACGAGCCCTTCCAGATAGGTATCCATTTCGACGAAACGCACGTCGTTGGAGGTGTAAAGGCGGCGGTGGATCTGCGAGATCGCCGTGATGCGACTCTGCGTTTCAGTCAGCGTGTCCCTCGCGACGGTATCGCTGCCGAGCGCCCGCTGCTGCATGGCGACAAGGGAAGCGACCAGCTGCAGACTGTTGGCGACACGGTGGTTCACCTCGCGCAGGAGCATCTCGGCTCGCTCACGCGCCTCTCGCATCTCCCTTTCGGCCGCTTCTTTCTCCTGACGAAGCCGCTCGGCGGCGAGCGCCTGCTCGGCGGCCGTTCGGAGGAGATCGAGAAAGACGCCCCCGACGTCCTTGATCACGAAATCAGCAGCCCCCGCCTTGAGGGCGGCGACGGCGATCCTGCCCTCATCGGCTCCTGTCACGTAGACGACAGGCGGCGGATCGGAAAGAGTTCGGATTTCGGAGAGGACCTCGAGCCCCTCCTTGCCGGGCATGAAATGATCGAGCGCGACGACGTCGAAGCGCTCGGCGGCAAGCTGGCTCAACCCCTCATCGCCACTGAGGGCATGTCTGACCTCAAAGCCATGCCGAGAGAGAGACCTCTCGACCAAGCGGCCCAGTCCATGGTCGTCGTCGATGTACAGAAGCCGGATCGGCGCGGTTTCAGCAGCGCCCTGGCTCATAGGCTCTCGGGCACCTGAATGACTGACAGGAAGAGCCCCAGCTGACGAATGGCCTGCGAGAAGGACTCGTATTCCACCGGCTTGGTGATGTAGACATTGGCGCCGAGATCGTAACAACGCTGCACTTCGCGCTGATCATCGGTCGTCGTAAGCACCACCACCGGCGCGCGCTTCAGCTTTTCGTCGCTTTTCAGCTTGGCGAGAATGTCGACGCCGTTCATGTCGGGCAGGTTGAGGTCGAGCAGAACCAGAACCGGTCCCGCATTGCGCACGTCATCGCTGAACAGATGTTCGAGCGCTGCCGTCCCGCTGGCGAAGGTCCGAAGCTCATTGCAGACGCCCGCCCGGCGGATGTTCTTCTCGATCAGGCGGGCATGTCCTTCGTCGTCCTCGACCATAATGATGGTGACAGGCTGTTGCTGGGGCATCAGGCGGCTTCCGAACTCACACTGAGATAGCTTGGCAGGACGACAGTGAAGGTCGAGCCCTCCCCTCGCCGGGACGATACCGAGATCGTACCGCCGAGCCTTCGCACAAGAGCGCGCACGTGCGCAAGTCCGATTCCCTCGCCTTGCTGATCCTGAACACCGGAGCGGCGGAACAGATCGAAGATCCGCTCGAAATCCTTGGAATCGATTCCTCGCCCGTTATCCTCGACCTCGTAGACGACATTGGCCCCGAGATCGTGCCCTCGGACCACGATCCTGCCTGGCCGGGTCGGTTCAAGGTACTTCACGGCATTGTCGATGAGGTTCCCGAAGATCTGCTCGATGGCGAGCCGATCGCTGGCGAGATCGGGCACAGGCTCCAGCAGAAGCTCCGCACCCTTCTCGGACAACTGGTGTGTGACACTTCGGCGCTGAGCCTCGAGCATCTGCGCCATGTCGATCGGTTCCGGTGCCAGGACCCGCCGTCCCTCGCGGGAGAGCTTCAGGATCGCCCCAATCAGCTTGTCCATCTTGACCGTCGAGGATCGGATGAAGCCGATGGCCTCCGGGAGATCGGACTCGATGGCAGCGCGAACAGTCGGCGAGATCAGGCGCGGATCGGCCTGCTTCATGTTCTGATAGAGCTGCTCGATCTCTGCCTGGACCCCTTCGAGCTCGCTGGTGAACCCCATGATGTTGACGAGCGGCGCCCGCAGATCGTGGCTGACGATATAGGCGAAGCGCTGAATCTCTTCGTTCGCCTCATCGAGTTCCGTGACCCGGTCGGCCAGGATGGAAGCCAGCCTGCGGGTTTCCTCCTCCGTGCGCAGAGCCCGCTCGCGGCTCTCCCGAAGCGCGTCCTGAGCCTGTTTGAAATCATGGATATCGGTGCAGGTTCCGAACCAGCGTTTGATACGGCCTTCTTCATCGCGCACCGGCTGCGCCCGGCCCAGAACCCAGCGATACTCGCCGGAACGGTGCCTCAGCCGATATTCGATGTGGTATGGCTCGCCCGTTTCCAGGCACTGGCGCCAGACCGCCCAGGCGCGCTCCTGGTCCTCGGGATGGAACATGCCGTTCCAGGCCTCGCCGTCGGTCGAGCCCTCCGGTACGCCCGTATATTCGTACCAGCGCTGATTATAGTAATCGTGGAACCCGTCGGGCCGGGTCGCCCAGATCAACTGATCGACCGAGTTGGCAATGGCACGGAACCGCTCCTCGCTCTCCCGGAGCGCCTCCTCGGTGCGCTTCTGTTCGGTAACGTCGTGCCCCTGCACGAAGATGCCCGATACATGCCCATTAGGATCGAAGATCGGCTGGTAGACGAAGTCCAGGAAGTGTTCGTCCTGGACATCTCCTTCGCCCTGCTCCAGCACGACGCGGATGCTTCGCCCCACGAAGGGCTGGCCGCTTTGATAGACGCGGTCGAGAAGCTGAATAAAGCCCTGCTCCACCACCTCCGGGAGAGCCTCGCGAACAGGCTTTCCGATAAGATTCTCGCGGCCGACCACGTGGAGATAGGCAGTGTTGGCCATGGTGAAGACATGATCGGGCCCAGTCAGCGCCGCCATGAATCCGGGCGCCTGCTGAAAGAGCCCCCGCAGGCGCTGCTGCTCGGCGTTCAACACCTCGTTCGCCTGCTGGACCGCCTGGGCCCGGCGGAACATGTCCCCCTCGATCAGGGCCGAAGGACCGGATGAAAGGATCGTGCTTTTGGCCAGATTCCGCAGCCGATGGAGTTCCGTCACATCGACCGTGTGCTGGAGGATGAACGCCATTTCGCCAGCATCATTGAAGAGGGGCGTATGGGTTGCGCTCCAAAAGCGCTCCTCGAAGCCTTGGCCGTTCGGCAGGGGAATGGCGTACTCGATCAACGAGAGATAATCGGCGGACTTATCGCGAATGACCTTGTCGAAGGAACCCCGCAATTGCCGGTGGCTCGGAGAATCCGGATCGCTCGGAAAGGCATCGAACATGTTGCGTCCGACAAGGTCTTCCCGCTTGCGCATGGTCGCCTTGAGGTACGCGTCGTTCATCCCGACAATGATCAGGGAGAGATCCAGCAGCACGTAGGGGTTGGGCGAGGCGCTGAACAGCGCCTCAAAGTTGATCGTCTTCAATCGCAATGCTGGTCAGCCGCCAGCCCTCTCGTTGATGCCGGACAAAGCTTGTCCGAATCTAGGCTGCACTCTCCCGAGTGCCATAGGGCCAAGCGTTTCATCCGATCACTGTGACCGATGGGACACGGAATGGCCACGAGACCATCCCGAAGGGAGCCTGTTCGACAATCGCTCAGCTGTCGTACTCGATCTTCACCCGATCCGCCGCCTCTCGGGCGAGTTCGCGCGCTTCCTCGACCGTGCGGCCCGAGGCCAGGGCGACACCCATGCGGCGGTGCTTCCTGGTCGTGGGCTTTCCGAAGATGCGCACCTCCACATCGGAGTTCGCGGATCCGAGCGCAAGAGCCTCCCGCACCCCTTCGATCCTGAACCGCTCGGATTCCCGATCGGCCAGGATCACCGCGGAGGCGGTGGGACCGTGCAGCCGGACCTGTCGGATCGGCAGGCCGAGCACGGCGCGGGCGTGCAGGTCGAACTCCGAGAGGTTCTGGGACAGAAGCGTCACCAGACCCGTATCATGGGGACGCGGCGAGAGTTCGGAGAAGATCACCTCGTCGCGGGTGACGAAGAACTCGACGCCGAAGATCCCGTAGCCGCCTAGATTGTCGACTACCTTTCGGGCCATGTCCTTGGCGTCATCGAGCAACTTATCGGTCATGGGAGTCGGCTGCCAGGACTCCTGGTAATCGCCCCGTTCCTGACGGTGTCCGATGGGCTCGCAGAATGAGACGCCCTCGCGGGAGCGGATCGTCAGGAGCGTGATCTCATATTCGAAGGCGATGAACTCCTCGACGATGACCTTCTTCCGGTCCCCGCGCATGTTCGCCACGGCGTCCTTCCAGGCCTGCTCCAGCTGGTCGGCCGTGCGCACCGTGCTCTGGCCCTTGCCCGACGAGGACATGACCGGCTTGATCACGCAGGGCAGCCCCGTGTGCTCGGCCCCTGCCCTGACCTCCTCCAAGCTCTCGGCATAGCGGTACTTCGAGGTGCGCAGGCCGAGTTCGGTCGCGGCGAGCTCCCGGATGCGGTCCCGGTTCATCGTCAGCGAGGCTGCCCGCGCGGAGGGTACAACCGTGAAGCCCCTCTTCTCGAAATCCTGCAGGACCTCCGTGCGGATCGCTTCGATCTCTGGGACGATGAAATCGGGCCGGTGCTTCTCGATGGCGCGTCCGAGGGCATCCGCATCGAGCATGGAGAAGACCTCGGCCTCGTCCGCCACCTGCATGGCGGGAGCGCCGGGATAGCTGTCGCAGGCGACCACATGGCAGCCATAGCGCTTGGCCGAGATCACGAACTCCTTGCCGAGTTCGCCCGATCCGAGGAGAAGAATCTTGGCTGTAAACACGGAGAATGCCTTTCCTTCAGGGGCGGGCCGCGACGCCCATTTGGCCATTTGTCAGGCTCAGGTTCCACATGGGATCCCAAGAGCCATACCTTAAGGTCATCAATGGCCGACCGGAGCGGCTGGGTCGAGTCCCGGCGCCATCGCACCGATCAGCGGTGGAGCTTATTCACATGGATCGGCGCTCATTGCGAAGCACCGCAAAAACCGCCTGACTCCCGCATTTTCGTGGCTCTCCATGGATCAAGTCACCGTCGGGTCGCGTTCAGCATCATGGATAGGGATTCGGCCTCGCTTGCGCTGGATGCAGCCCTGCCGCCTCAATCGCGCATTACGCAGTCGGAAGTCCAATGGGTTAAGGGGTCTGCCCAGGAGAAGCCCAATGCTAGCAAAGAAGAAATCGTCCGAAAGCCGAAACCGGCGCGTGACCCGCGTGGAGCCCCCGGTCCTCGAGGAGGCGATCATCGCAGCCCAGGGCCTGACGGATGATATCGAGAGCCAGGTGGAGATCGCCTCGCAGCTCATGGGTCTCCCGCAGGACGAGGTGCGTCCCGTCGTGCTGAAGTCGGCGCCCCTGGCACGCCGTTCCGAGCGGTTTCCCGAGCGCGTGTTGATGCCCGAGCGCGCGGACGGGCCGAAGGTCGTGGTGGTCGAACGCAAGCGCCCCCGCCTCGTCATGCCGCGATAATTCCCCTATCGTCTTCATCCCATCTGGGCGCCGGTCGCGACGGGCAGTCCTTTCGCATCCTCACCGCCGCTGCCTCGCGGGATTGTCGGACCATGGTCAAAGGTATCGTTCTCGCATTTCTCGCCTTCGCCGTCTTCGCCTGGGGCGACGCGGTGGTGAAAGAGATCGGCCATGGTCTTGATCCCTTCGAGGTGACGTTCTTCGGCTATCTCATCCCTTTGCTACTGTCGCCGGTCTTCATGAAACCCGGCGACCGCATCGCCGACCTTGTGCGGTGGAACAGACCGTGGCTCATGGGGCTCCGGGTGTTCCTGATCGCAATCACGACGCCACTGAGCGTCATAGCCTTCCGGAACCTGCCCTTCGCCGAGGCCTTTGCTCTGCTGTTCCTGATGCCAAGCCTCGTGACGATCCTGTCGATCTTCATCCTGAAGGAACATGTCAGGTGGCGCCGCGGCCTTGCGGTCTGCGCCGCCTTCGTCGGCGTCCTGATCATCGTGCGCCCCGGCTTCAAGGAGCTCCTGCCCGGCCACATGGCTGCGCTCGCGGGAGCCTTGTGCGCGGCGGGCGGCGTCATCACGGGCCGGATGATCGGCCACACGGAAAAGCGCTTCACCCTGATCGGCACCGTCTTCCTGGCGACGACCGTGATCGCCGGTATCATGATGGTTCCGGGCTTCGCCTGGCCTTCAACCCACCAATGGGCGCTGCTGCTCGCCTTCGCGGCAACGGCCTTCGTCGCTCAGGCCCTATTCATCGTCGCGACGCAATACGCCCCGGCCGACCGGCTCGGAGCGGCGCAGTACAGCCAGATCCTATGGGCCTTGGCCATCGGCGCGCTGTTCTTCGACGAATGGCCCGATGCCATGGCGCTGGTCGGCATCTTCATCGTCGTGGCCGCCGGTCTGTTCATCTTCGCCCGCGAGCAGACGCTGAAGCGAGACCTGCCGCAGGGTACGGCTCCGACTGCTTCACCCTCGACAGAGGGCGTAGCCGCACCCCTCTCGCATTCTTGAACCTGAGGGTGCGACTTCTGCGCCTGTTTTCGTTTCCGCAATCTCGCGCTGCCCTATCTTCGCCTCCATGGGGCTCTGTGATCGCTAGAACGATAAGCCAGAGCCAGAGATCGGCAGGATGGCTCGTTTGGCAGGCGCATATATCAACCGGATCGGCACAGCCGTGCCGCAGCACGATGTCCATCAGACCTTCATCGGCTTCATGGACCAGTTCCTGCCGGAGCGGAAAGACAAGCTGATCTTCAGGCGGATGGTCCAGCGGTCCGGGATCGAACATCGCTACTCGACCCTCACCCCGAGCGAAAACCTGGAGGCCTCGGCCGACCAGGACGGCTTCTTCCACCCGGGCCGGTTCGCCGGGACGGGCGCCCGGATGAAGCGGTTCGAGACCCACGCGGTCGACCTCGCGCAGCAAGCCATCGAGGCTCTCGACCTGAACGAGGATCTCGCATCGATCACCCACATGGTCGTGGCCTCCTGCACCGGGTTCACGGCGCCGGGGCTCGACCAGCAGATCATGGAGAGGCTGGGGCTCGATCCGTCCATCGAGCGGACCCTGGTGGGCTTCATGGGCTGCGCCGCCGCCGTGAATGCCCTGAAGGTCGCGCATCACATCGTCCGGTCCGAACCTAAAGCCAAGGTACTGGTCGTCAACCTTGAGCTCTGCACGCTCCATCTTCAGGAGACCTCCGATATCGAGGTGGTCCTCAGCGCCCTGCTCTTCGGCGACGGATGCGCGGCGAGCCTCGTTTCGGCAGAACCGACTGGCATCGCACTCAAGGATTTCCGCGTCGCGACGATCCCCGACACTCAGGATCTCATCACCTGGCGCATCGGCGATGCCGGATTCGAAATGAGCCTTTCCGGCGAGGTTCCCCAACAGATCACCAGGGCGCTTCGTCATGAGGCGATCCGCAACGACGATGGCGGCATTCTGCGCGGACAGCACAAGGACGATTTCGACCTCTGGGCCGTCCATGCGGGTGGGAGAACGATCCTCGACGCGGTGGAACAGGGCCTGGATCTCGAACCCGACGCGCTGAACTGGTCCCGCGGCGTGCTGCGGGACTTCGGCAACATGTCCTCCGCCACGCTGATGTTCGTTCTTGGTCGGATGATGCAGAATGCTCCCCGGAACTCGAGTGGCTTCGGAATGGCCTTCGGTCCAGGGCTCGTGGCTGAAACATTCCGTTTCAGCCTTGTCGAATAGAGGCACCCATGGGCCGGAGTTTCGCCGAGCGCAGCCCAGAGACGGAATGGATGGACACCGAGTCCGTCAGCCTCGAGGATTACCGCGCTTGCCTGAAGGATCTGGCCACGGTCAACGTGGTGACGATGACCCACGGTCCCGTCCTGAAATGGCTCGACCGGGCCACCCGTCAGCTGGCCCCCCATGAGCGTGTGACGGTTCTCGACGTGGGATACGGCTACGGCGACCTGCTGCGGCGGATCCATGACTGGAGCCGCCGCCGGAACCGGCCCGTCGATCTGGTCGGGGTCGATCTCAATCCCATGAGCGAGCCGATCGCCCGCGCCGCGACGCCTACAGGTGTCGCCATCGATTTCAGAACCGGCAACGTCTTCGACTTCAAGCCCGAATATCCCATCGACTTCATCATCTGCTCGCAGACGACGCATCACATGACGAATGCCGAGCTTGCGGACTTCGTCCGATGGATGGAGAGGGTCGCGACGCGCGGCTGGTTCATCGCCGACCTTTACCGCCACCCCATCCCGTTCCACTTCTTTCGGGCGCTGTCCTGGGCGGCGCGCTGGCATCGCTTCGTCCGGCACGACGGCCCGATCTCGATCGCCCGCAGCTTCCGCCGGAAGGATTGGGAGGCGATTCTGGCATCGGCCGGTCTCGAACCCGGAGCGGTCCGGATCCGCTGGTATCCATCCTTCCGCCTTTGCGTGAGCCGGTTGAAATGAGGCCTGGATTCAAGGGGGAGGTCGTTGTCGTCGGCGGTGGTCTCGCCGGTGCGTCCGCAGCCTGCATTCTCGCAGAGGCCAGCCGGCCCGTCCTTGTCATCGAGCGCGATGCGACAGCCCGGGAGAAGGTCTGCGGCGAGTTCCTGAGCATCGAGGCTCAAACTTACCTGACCTACCTCGGAATCGGCCTCGATGCTCTCGGAGCGAGCCGGATCTCGCGCCTGCGCCTCGTCCGGAAAAGCAACCGGATCGAAGTCGGCCTCCCCTTCGTCGCCAGAGGATTGTCCCGCAGGGTTCTGGATGAGGCACTGCTGCGGAAGGCCGAAGCCTGCGGTTCCCGGATCCTCAGAGGTCTAGCCGTGAGGTCCATTTCTACAGACCACACGCATATTGCCATCGACATGGGACCGAGGGGATCGTTCGCGGCGGACAGCGTCTTCCTGGCCACCGGAAAGCACGATGTCAGGGGGGAGAAACGACCGACAGCCGACGCCATGAACGATCTCATCGGCTTCAAGATGCATTATCGCCTGGCACCGAGAGAACGGCAGACCCTCGACGGGGCCGTCGAGGTGATCCTCTTTCGCGGCGGATATGCCGGGCTCCAGCTGGTCGAGCAGGGTATCGCCAATCTCTGCCTCGCCGTGTCCCGGCAAAGCTTCGAACGGGTCGGCAAGAGCTGGGGTAGCCTTCTCGACTCCATCGTGGACGAATGTCCGCATCTCGGCGGACGCCTGCTCGGAGCCCAACCGCTGTTCGAGCGCCCGCTATCTATCTTCCAAATTCCCTACGGCTTTCTCCACGCATCGGATCGGCAGGAACCACAAGGCTTGTTCAGGCTCGGCGATCAGGTCGGCGTCATTCCCTCCTTCACCGGTGAAGGAATGTCGATCGCCCTGCATAGCGGATGTCTGGCCGCATCGATCTTCCTCGATCATGGCAGGGCGGCGTCGATCTTCCACCAGCGGGTCAAGTCCGATATCCGCCGCTCGATCCGGCTGGCCACCGCCCTGAACCAAACCGTGCGACACGCGGCCGGCCAGCAGGTGGTGTTCCATCTCTCTCGCCTGTGGCCAGCCGCTATGCGGCATGTCGCGACGCTGACCCGCGTTCGGGAGGAAGCCATGAACAGCGTACTTTTTGCGCCATGATCGTCCCCAGGGAGCCTCAGACGCCGGCTTCCGTCGCGGACCATTACGACGAACTCGATCCGTTCTACCGCGAGATCTGGGGCGAGCATGTTCATCACGGGCTCTGGACGACCGGGCGGGAAACGCCCGATCAAGCGGTTGAGACCCTCGTGGCACGTCTGGCCGAAACAATGGCGCTCGAGCCTGGTCAGCACGTCTGTGACATCGGCTGCGGCTATGGCGCGACGGCGGAATGGCTTGCCAAGCATTACGAGGTTCGCGTCACCGGAATAACCCTCTCGTCCGCACAGTTCCTTCAGGCCGAAGAGCGCGCGGCCCGGTCGCCACTGCTGCAGTTCATGCGCCAGGACTGGCTCGCAAACACCTTCGAGGATGACGCCTTCGATCATGTGTTCGCCATCGAGAGTTCCGAGCACATGCCCGACAAGCAGCGCTTCTTCGACGAGGCCTATCGAACCATAAGGCCGGGCGGGCGGATCGCCGTCTGTGCTTGGCTCGCCCGGGAGAGGGCCGCGCCCTGGGAAGGACGCTTTCTCCTTGAGCCGATCTGTCGCGAAGGCCGCCTGCCTGGGATGGGTAGCGCAACAGAATATTGCGCCTGGGCCGAAAAAGCCGGATTCACGGTCGACGGCATCGAGGATCTCAGCACAAAGGTGAGGCGCACCTGGGCCCTTTGCGCAGGACGTGTGGCGGGGAAGCTCCTCACCGAACCGCGATATCGGCGCTACCTGCTCGATGCACGCTCCCGGAATCGCATCTTTGTCCTGAGCCTTCCCCGCATCTGGTTGGCCTATGCGACAGGATCGATGATCTACGGTCTGCTGACGGCCCACAAGCCATTGGGTCCCGCCTGACCTCAGGGTTTCTGCGCGGCCCTGGCAAGCAGTTCCGCCGTGTCGGCGGCTCCCATCGCGGCTGCCAGCGCTTCAGCCGTGAGACCGCCCGCATCCTTTGCCGCAGGATCCGCGCCCCTGGCGAGGAGCGCCTCGACGATCTCACCACGATTGAACATGGCGGCGATCATGAGCGGTGTCTTGCCGCCTTCGCTGCGGCCGTTGGCATCCGCGCCTTCGTCCAGAAGACACTGAACCGTTGCCATGTCGCCTTTGAAGGCGGCGCCGGCGAGTGGAGTTTGCCCGCGATCGTTGGCGAGTTCCGGGTCCGCTCCATGCGACAGGAGAACCCGCACCGTGTCCACATGCCCATGATAGCTCGCGAGCATCAGGAGCGAGTCGCCCTTCTCGTTGCGCAGGTTCGGCGGCAGCCCCATGCGCAGCAAGTCCCCGAGTTCCTGCCCGTGACCTGCCCTCGCATGCTGAAAAACTCTCTGCGCGAAGGCGATCGTCTCCTCGTCCAGTTCCGGCTTGGGCGGCTCATTCTGCATCGCATTCTCCAGAAAGGTCGTGGCTCAAAACGCCGCCAATGTCCTGGCGAGTAGTTCGAGAGCCGCCGGACCGTCGACGCCCATGGCGACCTGGACCGGCGCTCCATTCTCATCGACCGTCAAAGCCCCCGCCTCCTCGGTGGGCCCGGTGCCGACGCTCAGACGCAAATTCTCCAGGCGGAAGAGGTCCGGCGCGAGCGCGAACAGCATCACGCACGGGTCGTGAAGCGGACGGCTCTCCTGATGGGTCGAGGTCTCGAAGTAGGATTCGATCAGATCGGCGACCATGGAAGCAAGCGGTTTGCCGGAGGCCGACAAGGCCGCGGTGAAGTCCCGCGTGGCGCGGACCCGGCGCGTGACGTCCAGCGGCACGAGCACGAGCAGAAGCCCGGATGACACGACCGCGTCGGCAGCCTCCGGATCGGCCCAGAGGTTGAACTCGGATCGCGGACCAACATTGCCGGCCTCGGCGATCACGCCTCCCATGGCGATGATCCGGCCGATACGCTTGGCGGCATCCGGATGGTCGAGAACGAGACGCGCGACATTCGTGAGCGGACCGAGTGCAAAGATGTCGACCGATCCTGCCGGCTCGCTGAGCAGGAGGTCCGCCAGCCACTCGACGGCGGGTCGGCTCTCCGGCGGCCGCGCGGGAGCTGGCAGAGCGACGCCGCCGATGCCGTCCTTGCCGTGCAGGTTCAGGGGGGCGGGCCCCGGCCGCGACAGGGGCGCGGCCGCGCCTTCGAACACCGGAATGTCATGCTGGCCGGCGAAGGCAAGCAAACGGCCCGCATTGCGCGTCGTCGTGTCGATGCCGATGTTCCCCGCGACCGTCGTGATTCCCGCGATGGAGAATTCGGGCGAGGCCAGCGCGAGGAGGATGCCGATGGCGTCGTCGATTCCGGGATCCGTATCGATGACGATGTGCCGGGGTTTTACGTGAGGCATGACGGGGCTAGAAACCTTGCAGTGAGTCCGTTCGGCTGCTTATCCGACACCGGATCGAATTTGACCATAGCCACAGGTGCACCGTGACCCCATCCGCCTCGCTTCCCGACGATCTCCTGGTGAATGCCGCGGACGAGGTGCGCATCCGGCAGGATCTCGTTCTCGTGGCTCTCGGCAAGCGGCCGGCCGATATGCTGTTGCGAGTCGGGCGCCTGCTCGACGTTCATACACGCACATGGGAGGAGGACCAGGAGATCGCCATCCGCGGCCGGCGCATCGCCTGGACCGGACCTGCGGGAACATATCCTGGAACGGCTCTCGCCCATGCCGACAGGCGCGATCTCGCGGCCGTTCCCGGTTTCGGCGAGGTGCACAAGCATATCGAGAGCTCGCACCTCACGCCCGAATACGAAGCCGCCCTCGTGCTGCCGCGCGGCAATACCTGGACCTGCGAGGCGAGCCACGAGTTCTCGAATGTCGATGGCGTGAACAATCTCGAATTCTGGCTCACCGCTCGTCGGCATCGTTCGCCGATGAAGATCTTCCCCCTGCCCGGCTCGGCCGTTCCGCCGACGGCCTATGAGTGGGGTGGCGGCTATTACGGGTACGACGAGCAGGTCAGCTTCCTGAAAGAAAGCCTCATGGTCGCGGGCCTCGACGAGGTGATGGACTGGCCGGCCGTCTGGAACCCGGAGAATCCGTCGCACGAGCGTCTCTGGGGCATGATCCGGGCCACGTTCGAGAAGCGCGGCGTGGTGGAAGGACATGGCGCGGGTCTGCGCGACCTGAACTCCATCAACGCCTTTGCGGCGGCAGGCCTCGCCTCGGATCATGAGGGTTGGACGGCCGAGGAGGTCTGGGACAAGCTGCGGCACGGCATCTTCATCGAGATCAGGCCGCATTCGATGCCGGAGATCATCTCCGGCCTTCTCCAGCGCGGTCTCTCGGACTGGTCGCAGGTGGCATTCGCCACGGATGACCGCAGCGCCTCGGATACGCTGCGGATGGGTGCGACGGACCACAATGTCCGCCTCGCGATCCAGTCGGGTCTTTCGCCTGAAGTCGCGGTCCAGTGCGTGACCATCAATCCGGCCCGCCATATGCGCCTCACCCCCTGGGTCGGCAGCATCGCTCCGGGGCGTTTCGCCGATATCGTGCTGCTCAACGATGTGACGACGCTTGCGATTGCGGAGGTCTGGGCAGATGGCAAACCTGTGTCGAAGGGACAGGATTACCTCGGTCCGCTGCCGTCCATCCACTGGCCGGCATGGGCATCGCAGACCGTGAACATCCGCCGTAGGATCGAGCCGCAGGATTTCGCCGTCCCGGCCGAGCCCGGCCGGGACACGATGCAGGTCGCGCTGCTGCGCCCGTTCCACTGGCACGACGACTTCATCACGATGGACTTGCCCGTCGCGAACGGCGAGGTCCAGCGCGATCCGGCGCGCAACGTCACGAAATTCGCCATCGTCGACCGCTTCTCGGGCGAAGGTCGCATCTCCCGCATGTTCTGGCTCGGCTGCGGCCCCAAGACGCCCGACACCGCCGTCGGCTGCACGGTCGCTCACGACAAGCACAATCTCTGGATCGTCGGCTCGTCCGACGAGGCCATGGCCATGGTGGCGAACCGGGTGGCGGAGATCGGCGGCGGCTGGGTTCTCGTCAGCGGCGGCAAGGTTCTGGCAGAGGTGCGCTACGAGATCGGCGGCCTGATGACTCAGCGCCCGGCGGAAGAACTCGATAGCGAGATGCAGCAACTCTATACGGCGGCCGAAAACATCGAGTGGCTCTATGAGCCGACCTTCTCGCCACGCTGGTTTCCGGGCTTTCCGGAGCGGCTGCAATTCGCCACCCTCACCTGCGCGCCCTGGCGCTGGGTTCTGGTCGCCCCGTGCGAGGCCGCTCCGCAGGGCTTCGTGAACGTGGCGACCGGGCAGACGCACCCGGTCGTCTGGTAGGGATCACCCGGCGGCGTCGATCCTGGCCATTTCGGCCTTGAACGCCGTC
>NZ_JALJRK010000073.1 GCF_024519725.1 Microvirga sp. Mcv34
CCAGCACGACGAAGACGCAGATCTTCGCCGCCGTGCCGAGCGGCTGGCTGCCGGAGAACAGGAACGGCGTCGCGGCGAGCAGCAGCAGGATGGCGAGGAGGATGGCGCTCAGCACTTTCGAGCGCGGCCTGTCGGAGGACAGGAGCGCGCTCAGGAGGCCGCCGCGCCGGCGCGTCTCGTCGAAAGGAAGGGCGAGGGCAGAGGCGGGGGATGTGCTCATCGGCGGGCCACCGGAAACAGGCCCTGCGGACGCCAGATCAGCACGAGAGCCATGACGAGGATGTTGGAGATCAGGGCGAGCTTGGGCTCGATGAAGCCGACGTAATTGGCCACCAGCGCCACGAGGATCGACCCGACGAAGCAGCCGCCGACGGAGCCGAGGCCGCCGATGATGATGACGATGAAGACGAGCACCATCACCTCCATGCCCATGCCGGCGGTGAGCGTCTGGCGGTAGAACGCCCACATGACGCCGCCCAGGCCGGCGAGCGCGGACCCGGCGATGAAGACACTCACGAAGAGGCGGCGGATGCGGTAGCCCAGCGCCTCGACCATCTCGGGGTTCTCGACGCCCGCCCGGATCAGCAGGCCGATGCGGGTGCGGTTGAGGATGAGCTGCATCCCGCCGAACACCACGAGGCCGATGGCGACCGCGACGACCCGGTAGCGCTCCATGACGATGTCGCCGAGCACGAAGGCGCCGCGAAGCGATTGCGGCAGCGGGATCGGGATGGGCGAGGCGCCCCAGATGGCGTGGATGAGCTGCTCGGTCACGATCAGCCCCCCCATGGTGACGAGGATCTGCTTCAGATGGCTGCCATAGACCGGACGCACGATGACGCGCTCGAAGACCGCGCCGGCGATGCCCGTCACGGCCATGGCGGCGAGGATGCACAGGAGCAGCAGGGAGAGGTTGAGCCCGATGGAATCCGCGCTCGCCCAGCCGGCCAGCGGCCCGAGCACCAGAAGGGTCGCGTAGGCGCCGAGCGAGATGAACACCCCGTGGCCGAAATTGATGATGTCCATCAAGCCGAAGACCAGCGTCAGCCCCGAGGCCATGAGGAAGATCATCATGCCCATGGCGAGCCCCGCCACCGTGAGCGTCACCCAGGTCGAAGGGCTGCCGACGAAGGGGAGGGCCACGAGGGCCAGGACCGGGATCAACAGGAGCGGCAGCCAGTCCGTCTTGGCGCGCGGCAGATCGGTCGGGGCGGCGGCGTCAGTGGTCAGGTCGCTCATTGATGCGCATCCAGGGAAAGGCCGAGCAGGCGCTGCTGCAGGGCTGTGTCGGCGACGAGCTCGCTCATGGCGCCGGAATGCACGATGCGCCCGTCATCCATGACGACCACGTTGTCGCCGAGCGCCGAGGCGGCATAAAAGTTCTGCTCCACCAGCAGGATCGTCTCGCCGGCGGCTTTCAGGGCCTTGAACGCCTCGATCATCGAGCGCACCATCACTGGCGCGAGACCCTTGGTCGGCTCGTCGATGAGGAGCAGGCGACGCGGCTCTGCGATGGCGCGGGCGATGGCGAGCATCTGCTTTTGCCCGCCGGAGAGATTGCCCGCCGGCAGGTTCCAGAAGCGCTTGAGGGCCGGAAACAGGCCGAGAATCCAGTCGAGCCGCGTCTTGTCGAGCGGGCCGCTGCGGGCGGCGAGCACGATGTTCTCGCGCACGGTCAGGTCGGTGAAGATGCCCATGGATTCTGGCACATAGGCGATGCCTGAGCGCGCGATGTCCGGCGTGGCGCTCGCGGTGATGTCGCGGCCGTCGAACCGGATGCGGCCGGACGAGGCCTGCCACAGGCCCATGATCGTGCGCAGGGTCGTGGTCTTGCCCGCGCCGTTGCGGCCGAGAAGCATGGTCAGCTCGCCGGCGGGCACGGCGAAGTCCACCCCGTGCAGGATATGGTAGGGGCCGATATGCGTGTGCACGCCCGACAAGTGGAGCAGGGGCTCAGGCACGGGAGACCTCCACGCCGAGATACGCTTCCTGCACCACGGGCGAGGCGATGACCTCGGCGGGCTCGCCATCGGCGACGAGCGTGCCGTTGTGCAGCACGATGATCCGGTCGGAGAGCGAGCGCACCACGTCCATCTTGTGTTCCACGAGGAGCACCGTCGCGTCGCCGCGCTGCTTGATATCGTGGATGAGTTCGAGCACGGTCGGCACCTCGTCGACGCTCATGCCGGCGGTCGGCTCGTCGAACATGAACACCTTCGGCTCCATGGCGATCAGCAGCGCCACTTCGAGCTTGCGCTGGTCGCCGTGCGAAAGCGCCTTGGGGGCGATGTGGCGCTTGTCAGCCAGGCGCACGCGCTCCAGGATATCTTCCGCCTTTTCGATCAGGTCGCGGCGGGCGTTCCATACCTTGAACAGGGACCAGCCCGCCTCGGCGCGGCTCTGCACGGCGAGCCGCACGTTCTCAAGCGCGGTCAGCTGCGGAAAGAGATTGGTGAGCTGGAACGCGCGGCCCAGGCCGCGCTTCGCCCGCGCGGAGGCGGGAAGCGAGGTGATGTCCTCGCCCTCGACCATCACATGGCCCGACGTGGCGCGCAACTGCCCGGAGATGAGATTGAAATAGGTCGTCTTGCCGGCGCCGTTCGGGCCGACGATGGCCGTGAGCGTGCCGGGCGTGAACCGGCACGACACGTCGTTGACGGCCACGTGGCCGCCGAAACGAATGGTAAGCCCGCGCGTTTCAAGCGCGGGCGTGGTTGTCATCGATCGGGTCACGTCGGCTCAGCGCTTGTTGCGGACCGGGATCGGCATCTTGTCGGCCGGGATGGTGGCCACGAGATCGAGCAGGTCGTTCGCGTCCTTGCCGTTGGCCTTGACCTTGAAGTGATACATCTCCTGCAGGGCCTGATGGTCTTCCTTGCGGAAGGTCATGGGGCCCTTCGGCGTCTCGAAGGTCATGCCTTCCATGGCCGCGATCAGCTTCTCGGTGTCGGTGCCGCCCGCCTTCTGGATCGCCGTGACGGCCGCGGAGGCAGCCGCGAAGCCACCGGCGGTGAAGAAGTCCGGCGGCGCGTTGAAGCGCTTCTGGTGCT
Source organism: Microvirga sp. Mcv34 (assembly GCF_024519725.1). GTDB lineage: Bacteria > Pseudomonadota > Alphaproteobacteria > Rhizobiales > Beijerinckiaceae > Microvirga. The sequence continues at coordinate 3,051 of NZ_JALJRK010000073.1, forward strand.
CGGCCACGAGCCAGTCGTTCATCGCGTTCTTCGGGAAGGCATAGTAGTAATACACCGCGCCTTCCATGCCGGGATAGTTCTTGTAGATCTGCATGGCCGGCAGGATGTTGCCGCCGGGCGCGATCTCGATGCCGAAGCGCTCGGGCTTCAGGTCGGCGATCTTCGGCAGCGGGTGCTGGCCGGCCCAGATGATGTTGATGATCTTCTTGCCCGGCTTGTCCTTGAGCGCGTCGAAGATGCGCTGGGCGGAGGCCGTGAAGTCCGTGGCGTTCTGGGGCGCGAATTCCTCGAACACCACCTTCGCGTTCGGGCGGATCTCGGCGAGCGCGTTCTTCAGGGCGGCGACGCCGTCCTTGCCGAAGGCGTAGTCCTGCGCGAGCGTCGCGATGGACACCTCTCCGCTGGCCGGAACGGCGGCCGCGGCCCCGTAGGCGTCCTGAGTCGAGTTGCGCGCGGTGCGGAAGATGAAGCGGTTCCACTTCTCGCCCGTGATCGCGTCGGCCACGGCGGGCTCCACGATCAGCACCTTGCCGTTCTCTTCCGCCACCGGCAGCATGGCGAGCGCCGCGGCGGAGGACGTGGTGCCGACGGCGAGATCGACCTTGTCGTCGTTGTAGGACTGCTCCAGCAGGGTCTTGGCGAGGTCGGCCTTGAGCTGATCGTCCTTGACGATCACATTGATCTTGCGGCCGTTGACCGCCATCGTGCCCTTGGTGAGATATTCCAGGCCCATCATGAAGCCGGCTTCGGTCTGCTTGGCATAGGCTTCAAGCGGCCCGGTCTTGCCGGCGATCAGCGCGATCTTGATGTCTTGGGCGAAAGCCGCGGAGGCAAAGAGAATGCATGCCGTAGCGGTAGCGATTGTAAGCTTCAGGCGCATCGAACTCCCCGTCGTGTTATATGGGATCATTGATGGCTTTGCAGTGCAGCATGTCAAGTTCGACTCTCGGACCATGAGCGGCCTGCGCCATGTGACTGCACTCTCGCTCAGGCTTCCGGCAGAACGGGTGTCTCGATGTCCTTCGCCACGCGCCCGCGCCGGGCGGCTTCGCGCTCCAGCAGAATCAACGCCACGCCGGCGGCGCAGATGACGGCGGCGCCGACGAGCGTCCAGAAACCGACCACGTCGCCGAAGAACAGGTAGCCCAGCACGATGGCCCAGACGATCAGCGTGTATTGATAGGGCGCGACGACAGAGGCCGGGGCGATCTTCAGCGCGCGATTGACGCAGACATGCGCCGCCATGGACACGATGCCGAGCAGGAACAGGCCCGCCAGGTCGAGCGGTCCCGGTGTCGCCCAGGCGAGTGGAGCCGCCACGAGGCCGAAGATCAGCGCACCGAGAATCTGTCCGAATACGAGAGTCGCGTCATCGGTCTCGCGCAGCTTGCGGGTCGTGATCATCAGGAGCGAGTAGAACAGGCTTCCCGCGAGCGCGATGAGGGCCGGCAGGGACAGGGTGGCCGTGGACGGACGCAGGGCGATGAGAACGCCCACGAAGCCGACCGCAATCGCGAGGATACGCGGCTTGTCGATCTTCTCGCCGAGCCAGAATGCCGCGAAGGCGGCCACGTAGATCGGACCTGCCAGATAATAGGTCATCACATCAGCGAGCGGCAGATAGGTGACGGCCCAGTAGAAGCAGGCGACCTCGAGGGTCGACAGCGTGATGCGCACCGCATGCAGTCCCGGCTGCGGCGGGATGGCGAAGGGCACCTTCCGCTGACGCATCAGAGGCAGGAGAACCATGAGGGCCGCGATGCTGCGCAGAAGCAGAACTTGGCCGACCGAATAGGTTGCGACGAGCCACTTCCCCATGACGTCGTTCATGGCGAACATGAACACGCCGAGCAGCATCAGGCCGATGCCGACGAGAGTGCCTGAACGAACGACTTGCGCGGAGGATGGACCGGAGTGACTCATGAGGCGCATTCATGAGCGAAGCGCCAGTGATGCACAAGCATTGTCGAACACGACCTTAGTCAGAGACGGGTTCGCTGCGCGACTCTCATACCCGCCACGTCATCACCGGCCTTGTGCCGGTGATCTCGATGGGAAAAGCGCCGTGCCTCACCGGATCGGGATGGCCGGCACAAGGCCGGCCATGACGTCGTGGTTGTGATTCCAGGACGCCGAAGGCGAACCCGACCCGGAACGGCGACGAGTTGCGACGCGCTAAAACGTCTTCGCCCCGTTCACCGGCAGCAGGATCGCGTAGAGGGATGTGGTGCCGCAGATGTAGAGGCGGTTCCGCTTCGGTCCGCCGAACACCACGTTCGCGACCCCCTCGGGCACCAGGATCTTGCCGATCAGCGTGCCGTCGGGGTCGTAGCAATGGACGCCGTCGCCCGCGCTGGTCCAGATCCGTCCCGCGTCGTCCAGCCGGAAGCCGTCGAAAAGGCCCGCCGTGCAGGTGGCGAAGACCCGGCCGTTGGAGAGGCTGCCGTCGGGGCTCATGTCGAAGACACGGATGTGGCGCGGGCCGTCCTTGACATGGGTCGCGCCGGTATCGGCCACGTAGAGAAGCGTCTCGTCGGGCGAGAAGGCGAGCCCGTTGGGTCGCACGAAATCGTCGCCGACGATGCGGATGTCGCCCGTCTGCGGATCGACCCGGTAGACATGGCAGGCGCCGATTTCGCTCTCCGCCTTGTGGCCCTCGTAATCCGAGTCGATGCCGTAGGCCGGGTCGGTGAACCAGATCGAACCGTCGGACTTCACCACCACGTCGTTGGGGCTGTTCAGACGCTTGCCCTGGTAATGGCTCGCCAGAACGGTGATGGAGCCGTCGTGCTCGGTCCGCGTCACGCGCCGGTTGCCGTGCTCGCAGGTGACGAGGCGCCCCTGACGGTCGACGGTGTTGCCGTTGGAATAGCCGGCCGGATGGCGAAAGACGCTCACGGTCCCGGACGTCTCGTCGAACCGCATCATGCGGTCGTTGGGAATGTCGCTCCAGACGACGTAGCGGCCCGCCGGGAAATAGGCCGGGCCCTCCGACCAGCGGCAGCCCTCCGCCAGCTTTTCCAGGCGCGCCGATCCCTTGAAGAGGTGCTGGAAGCGTTCGTCGAGAACAACCGCGACGTCTCTGAACATGGGCCTCGATATCCTGTCAGTGCGCCATCAGGACGGGAATGGTCGTGTTGCTGAGGATATGGCTGGTCGCACCGCCGAAGAACATCTGCCTCAGGCGGCTCTGGGTATAGGCGCCCTTTACGAGAAGATCGCATCCGAGAGCGGCGGATTCGGACAGGATGGTCTCTCCGGGCCTGTTCGACGGATCGGCCGCCGTGATCGCCTCGGCCGGCATGTCGTGCATGCGCAGATGCCTTGCGAGCTCCGCTCCGGAAGGGCCGGGCACGCCCCAATCCTCGAGTTCGAGCACGACGATGCGCCGGGCCTTCTTGAGCAGGGGCATCGCGCCCAGGACCGCGCGGGCGGTCTCGGTGCTGCGGTTCCAGGCGATCACAGCTGTCTCGGCGAAGGTCCGGGGCGCCTGAGGAGGTGCGATGAGGACGGGGCGGCCGGTCTCGAACAGGGCGGATTCCACGGTGGAGAGGCGGGTCTGGCCGTTCGACCCGTCGGGACGCCCGACCACGATGAGGTCGAACACCCGGCCATAGGCGCCGAGGAACGCATCCTCCGTCAGCCCGTCCTGCCGCCAGCCGAAGCCCAGCCCGGGCAGGCCCGCGGACGCGCGCTCGATCTGCTGCACGGTCATGAAGGCTTCGAACCGCTCGCGGCAGGCGCGGGCCATTTCGAGCCGGTTCTCCGGGGTGATGGGGGAGGGCACGCCGATGGCGATGTCCACCGGCAGCACGACCGGGTAATCGGGGGTGATCGCGATGCCCTCGATATAGCTGTCGAAGATGCGGCCGACCTGCAGGGCGGTCCGCAGCTGGGGCTCGACGATTCCGTGGTCTTCGATCGGGACGAGAATGCTTTTCATAAGGATTATTGTCGCGCTTAAACTCGCGCTCGGCAAGACCGTCCGGAAATTCGCCCCGGGCTGTGGATGGGCTCGAGATCCGTTTGTCGTCGGCTCCAGAAGGAAGGCCCCGCCCGCTCGCGCGCTCGTCCGGGCTTCCGGCGGCCGCTGGCGTCACTCGATTTTGAAATCTCCCGGGCTCCAGGAGACTTTCGGATATTGCGGGTCCATCTCCTCCAGGGTCGCCTTGACGATGGAGGCGATGGCCGCGTTGCGGACCCATTTCCGGTCGGCGGGAATGATGTGCCAGGGCGCCCAGGGCGTCGAACAGCGATTGAGCATGATCTCGTAGGCATCCTGGTACTCGTCCCAGTGCTGCCGGTCCTCCAGGTCGCCCGGGTTGAACTTCCAGTGCTTCGCGGGATCGTCCAGGCGCTCCTGCAGCCGCTCCTTCTGCTCGTCCTTCGAGATGTGCAGCATGAACTTGAGAATGGTCGTGCCGGTCTCGGCGAGCAGCTTCTCGAACGCGTTGATCTGCTCGTAGCGCTGCTCGATGGCCTGTTCCGGCGCGAGCTTCCTGACCTTGCCGATCAGCACGTCCTCGTAATGCGAGCGGTTGAAGATGCCGATGGTGCCGCGCCTGGGGCAGGCATTGTGAACGCGCCAGAGGTAATCGTGCTCCAACTCGGCCCGTGTGGGCGGGCCGAACGCATGAACCGAAACGCCCAGCGGGCCGGTCGCGTTGAAGACGCCGCGGATCGTGCCGTCCTTGCCTGATGTATCCGTGCCTTGCAGGATCACGAGCAGGGATCGTGCGCCTTCTGCGTAGAGACGATCCTGCAGGATGTCGATGTCCTTGGCGAGAGATGCCGTCGCCGCCTTCGTCTCCTCCTCGTCCTTGAACAGAGACTTGTCCCGAGGGTTCCAGTCCTTCAGCCGAACCTTCGCGCCGGGTTCGACCCGAAGCTTGTTCATCAAGGTCTGTTCCTGATCCGCCATGCCCTATCCTCCACGTCCCCAGGACGATAGGGCGGGACGGCCGGAAAGGAAGGTTGGACGGCGGCTCGCGTGCTCTTTACGGGCGTTCCGGCAGTGCCTACCAATGATCAGCCAACCGATAGGGAAGAAGCCGCCACGATGCTGTCACTCTACTATTTTCCCGGAAATGCCAGCCTCCTGCCGCACATGATGCTGCGGGAAATCGGGGCCGAGTTCGAGCTGCGCCTCGTGGATCGCGGGCAGAACGCCCAGAAGAGCGCGGACTATCTCAAGCTGAACCCCAGCGGGCGAATCCCGGTCCTCGTCGATGGCGACCTGGTCCTGTTCGAGACGGCCGCCATCGCCCTCCACCTCGCCGACAAGTTCCCCGAATCCGGTCTCGCGCCAGGCGTCGGAACCGCCGAGCGCGCCGCGTTCTACAAGTGGATGATCCACCTCTCGAACACGCCCCAGGCGGAATACCGCGCCTGGTTCTATCCGCACGAGCACGTCATCGACGAGGCCGCCGCGCCGACCGTGAAGCAGGCGGCCGGAGAGCGCCTCGACCGCATGTTCGATGTGATTTCCGCCCAGCTCGGCGACAGGACGTGGCTGCTCGGCGAGCGCTTCTCCGCCGCGGACCTTTTCCTGTTCATGCTGATCCGCTGGGGCCGGGGCATGCCGCGCCCGCCGCGCAGCCTCCAGAACCTCGATGCCCTCGCCGAGCGGGTGCTGGCACGGCCCGCCGTTCAGAAGGCGCTCGAGGTGGAAGGCATCAAGGCTCCCGTCTTCTGAAGCCTATTTCGCGCGCGATGTCCGCTTCGATGCGCGGCGTTCGGGCAGCGTCTGATCGATTTTGCCCATTTCCGCCCAGGGGTCCCGCTTCAGCGAGGCGAGGCGCTCGCTCAGGTTCTCGACGGTGAACCCGTTGGGCCTGAGGCCCGGCGAGAGTTCCTCCCAGGCGATCGGCGTGGCCACGGGAGCGCCGGGCCGCGAGCGGGTCGAGTAGGGGGCTATCGCCGATGCCTCGCGATTGTTGCGCAGATAATCGATGAAGATGCGGCCCTCGCGCTCCTGCTTGACGGAGGTGGTCGTGTAGCGATCCGGCTCGTCGGCCGCCATGGCTTCCGCGATCTCGCGCGTGAATGCGAGAGCGTCCTTCCAAGGCGCTTTCGGCTTGAGCGGCACGACGACATGGAGGCCTTTTCCGCCGGTCGTCTTCACGAAGCTCTCCAGCCCGAGGGCTTTCAGACGGTCGCGAACGGCCAGTGACCCCGCGATGACGTTCGGCCATTCCACGCCCTCTCCGGGATCGAAGTCGAAGATGAGCCGGTCGGGACGGTCCAGGTCCGCCAGGGTCGCGCCCCAGACGTGCATTTCCAGTGCGCCAGATTGGACGAGCGCTATGACGCCCTGGATGTCGCGGACCGTCAGGATTTCAGACTTGCCCTTTCCGTCCGGCACCATGTCCCGATGGATGAAGGAGCTCATGCCCGCCCAGGAATGGCGCTGCACGAAGCACTTCTTTTCCGTTCCTCCGGGACAGCGGATGAGCGTGAGAGGACGGTCGACCAGATGCGGCAGCAGCCAGTCCTGGATGCCGAGATAGAACTCGGCCAGTTCCTGCTTGGTGAGCCCCTGATCCTCCCACAGCACGCGGTCGGGATGGGTGAGGGGAACGCCGGCCACCTCGGTTTCGCTTGCCTTCGCGGCCTTGGCAGTCGAGGAGACACGCGTCGCGGGTTTCTCCGCCTTTGTGGCCGCGGCTTTCTTCGTGGGCGCTTTCCGCTTCACGGGGCTCTTCGTCGTGCGACCTGGCGCGATCTCCTCAAGCGACCGGCCCGTCTTCACCGACAGAGGCGCTTCGTCGAGAATGTCCGGGTCCTCATCGCCGCGGGCATAGCCGTCTTCGGCCTTGATCAGAAGCCAGGATTCCTGCTTCTCGCGCGGACGCTTCGCCATGCGGACCAGATGCCATGTCCCATGCAGCTTCTCGCCGTCGAGGCGGAAGGTGAGGCGGCCCTTCCCGTAGGCTTCATGCGGGTCGCCTTCCGGCTCCCAGGTGCCGCGATCCCACAGCAGAACGGTGCCGCCGCCATATTGGCCTTCGGGGATCGTGCCCTCGAAGTCGCCGTAATCGAGCGGGTGGTCCTCAACATGAACCGCGAGACGTTTCTCGCCCTTCACGAGGCTCGGCCCCTTCGCGACGGCCCAGCTCTTGAGCACGCCGTCGAGTTCGAGGCGGAAATCGTAATGCAGGCGGGAGGCGTCGTGCTTCTGGACGACGAAGGCGGCTCCGCGATGGCGGGACGCTTTGCCCGCCGGCTCGGAGGTTTTCGTGAAGTCGCGCTTGGCGCGATAGGCTGCGAGCTTTGCCATGGCGCGGAGTCAAATCCGCGCTATGGGGTCTGGTTCCAGTCTCAGGAGGCTGGCTCACAACTCTCTGACCTCATCCTGAGGAGCAGCGAAGCTGCGTCTCGAAGGATCGTCCAGAGTGCACGGGAGGCGCCCTCGTCCTTCGAGATGCTTCGCTCCTCAGGATGAGGGCTCAGGGATGTGCCTGTTGTGGGTCAGACGTCAAGAGGCCAGGGGCTGGGTTGTCGGTTCGGCGATGCCGCGCTCGGTCAGGAAGGCGGCCGCGATCAGGTCGCGGGTATAGTCTTCGTGTGGCCTGTCGAAGATCTCCTCGGCCGTGCCGCGCTCCACCACCTTGCCGCTCTTCATGACCATGATCTCGTCCGAGAGGGCGCGCACGACCGCGAGGTCGTGGCTGATGAAGACGTAGGCGAGGCCGTGCGCCTTCTGCAGACCGCGCAGCAGCTCGACGATCTCTTTCTGGACGGAGCGGTCCAGGGCGGAGGTCGGCTCGTCGAGCACCACGAGCTTCGGATGCAGGATCATCGCGCGGGCGATGGCGATGCGCTGGCGCTGGCCGCCCGAGAACTCGTGCGGGAAGCGGTTGCGCCAGGCCGGGTCGAGCTGAACCTCCTCGAAGGCCTGGGCGGCGCGCCGGTCGCGCTCCTTGCGGGAAATGCTGGGTTCGTGCACGAGCAGGCCCTCGGTCACGATCTCACCCGCCGTCATGCGCGGCGAGAGAGAGCCGAAGGGGTCCTGGAACACGAGCTGAAGGTGGCGCCGCAGGGGCCGCATGCCGCCGCGATCGAGCGGCATCAGGTTGCGGTCTTCGAAGCGGACGAGGCCGGAGGCAGGGAGCAGGCGCAGGATGGCCCGGCCGAGCGTCGACTTGCCCGAGCCGGATTCGCCCACCACGCCCACCGTCTCACCGGCGCGGACCCGCAGGCTCACGTCGTCGACGGCGCGCAGCACATGGGTCGCCTTGCCGAAGAAGCTCTTCTCCAGGGTGAACTGGACCGCGATGTTCCGCGCGTCGAGCACCACGGGAGCCGTGGACGCGACCGGCTCCTTGCGGCCGGCCGGCTCGGCATCGATGAGCATCTGCGTATAGGGGTGCTTCGGCGCCGCGAAGATGGCGTCGGTGTCGCCGCTTTCGACCACCTCGCCGCGCTTCATCACATAGGTGCGGTCGGCGAAGCGGCGCACCACGCCCAGATCATGGGTGATGAACACGATCGACATGCCGAGCCGCTTCTGCAGGTCGGCGAGAAGCTCCAGGATGCGGGCCTGGACGGTCACGTCGAGGGCCGTCGTCGGCTCGTCGGCGATCAGCACGTCCGGGTTGTTGGCGAGAGCCATGGCGATCATCACGCGCTGGCGCTGGCCGCCCGACATCTCATGCGGATAGGAATCGATACGCCGCGCCGGATCCGGGATGCGCACGAGCTCCAGGAGCTCGATGGCGCGCTTGCGGGCCTCGGCCTTGCTCAGGCCGCCATGGGTGGTGAGCGGGAGGCTGAGCTGGTCCCCGATCCGGTAGAGCGGATCGAGGGAGGTCATCGGCTCCTGGAAGATCATGGTGAGCTTGGAGCCGCGGTAGTTGTTGAGCCGGCCGGGAGACAGGCCCACCAGCTCCTCGCCGCGATACTTGACCGAGCCTTCGGCCCAGCCGTTCGAGGCGAGAAGTCCCATGACGGACATCATGGTTTGGCTCTTGCCCGACCCGGACTCGCCCACGATGGCGACGGTTTCGCCTGGGTTGATGTCGAGATCGATGCCCTTCACCGCATGGAGGATGCCGTCGCCGGTGCGGAACCGAACGTGAAGGTTGCGGACGGAAAGAACGGGTTCGGCCATGGTTGCGTCCTTCATCTCAGCGATCCTTCGGGTCGAGAGCATCGCGCAGGCCGTCACCGATGAAGTTCAGGCAGAACAGGATCGCGACGAGCGTGATGGAGGGGTAGATGAGCATCCAGGTCGCGCCCTGGATGTTCTTGGCGCCTTCCGAGATCAGGACGCCGAGGCTGGTGTTGGGCTCCTGGACGCCCAGGCCGAGGAAGGAGAGGAAGCTTTCCAGCAGGATCACCTTCGGCACGAGAAGCGTCATGTAGACCACCACCGGGCCGAGCGTGTTCGGGATCACGTGGCGGCGGATGATGCCCTTGGTTTCGACTCCCAGTGCCTCGGCGGCCTGCACGTATTCCTGCCGCTTGATGGAAAGGGTCTGGCCCCGGACGATGCGGGCCATGTCGAGCCATTCGACGGCGCCGACCGCAATGAACATCAGCACGAAGTTGCGGCCGAAGAACACGACCAGCATGATCACGAAGAAGATGAAGGGCAGCGAGTAGAGCACGTCGACGATGCGCATCATCACGAGATCGACCCGCCCGCCGAGATAGCCGGACGTCGCGCCGTAGATCACCCCGATGATGATCGCCACGAAGGTGGCGAGCAGGCCGATGGCGAGCGAGACCTGACCCGCCTTCATGGTGCGGGTGAGAAGATCGCGTCCGTTTGTGTCGGTGCCGAAGAGGAAGTATTGCCGCTTCAGGGGCACGTCCACGACGAGGCGCTGTCCCTCCTGCTGCTTATCCACCACGCGGGCGGGGCCGAACAGGTCGGAGCGCTCGAAATAGGCGAGGAGCCGCTCGTCGATGGGCCGGCTGCTCGAACTCACCAGCGTCATGTGGACGACATCGTTGTCGATGGTGATGTTCTCGGCCTTGGCGCGAACACGGGCGCCGATGCGCTCGATATTGGGCTCGATCTGATCGGCCTTCGGGTAGGCCTCGAGGCTCGCCGGCACCTTCACGTAGTCGGGATAGACCCGGTCGAAGGGGTGGCCGGTGAAGAACGGCCCGAAGATGCAGGCGAGCGCGATCAGGCTCAGCACGATGATGCTGGTCAGCGCGGCGCGGTTGCGGATGAGACGTCCACGGGCCTCGGCCCAGAGGGATCGTCCGGAGATGGGGCCCGTCATGGTCTCGACGGGAAGAACGGCGCCTTCAGCCATGGGAGATCTCACTCGTAGCGAATGCGCGGATCGATAAGGGCGTAGAGAATATCGACCACGAGGTTGAAGAGCAGAACGAAGACAGCAACCACCACGACCGTGCCCATGACGAGCGTGTAATCACGGTTGAGCGCGCCTTCGACGAAGTAGCGTCCGATGCCCGGCAGGCCGAAGATGGTCTCCACCACCACGGAACCGGTGAGCAGGGCTGCCGCCGCCGGGCCGAGATACGAGACCACCGGCAGGGCGGCGCCGCGCAGGGCATGGGCCACGATCACCCGCGTGGGCAGGCCCAGCGAGCGCAGGGTGCGGATATGGTTGGAGCGCAGGTTTTCGATCATGGCGGCGCGGGTCATGCGGGCGACCACCGCGATCTGCGGCAGGGACAGGACCAGCACGGGCATGATCAGGTTGCGCAGATTCCCGTTGGCCCATCCGGCGACCGGGAGCCAGGCGAGGGCCAGGCCGAAAACGATCTGGAAGATCGGCGCCACCACGAAGTTCGGGATGGTGAGGCCGAGGGCGCCCATGCCGGTGACAAGATAATCGACGGTGCTGTTCTGGCGCAGGGCCGCAATGGACCCGAGAGTCCCGCCGACGATGATGGCGAAGGACAGAGCCAGTGCGCCCAGCGTCATCGAGATGGGCAGGCCACGTGCGAAGAGTTCACCCACGGAGAAGTCGCGCAGGATGAAGGAGGGGCCGAAATCGCCCCGCACGACGGCGCCCAGGTACAGCAGGTATTGCTGGAAGAGCGGCTTGTCGAGCTGGTAGATCCGGTTGAGGTTTTCCATCACCTTGGCCTCGAGGGGGCGCTCCAGATCGAACGGCCCGCCGGGCGCAAGCCGGATCAGGAAGAACGAAATGGTGATGATGATGAATAGGGTCGGGATGGCCGATAAAAAACGGCGAAAGATGAAGGAGAGCACGGAAAGCTCCTCCGGCTGATACAGCGTAACAATAAAAGAATAGGGCGGCCTGACGCGCAGACCGCCCCCCTTATCAGATTTATTTTTACTGCGTCTTCGACAGGAAGCGCGACGGATAGACGCCGCGGGTGTTCTGAACGAAGCCCTTGATCTTCGGCGAGATCAGGTTGCTCTTGCCGTAGTACATGATCGGGATCCAGGGCATGTCCTTCATGAGGATCGCCTCGGCCTTCTTCATCATGTCGGCGCGCTTCGTCAGGTCGAGCTCCTTGGCCGCGTCGTCAAGCAGCTTGTCGAACTCCGGATTGTTGTACTTGCCGTAGTTGAAGCCCTTGTTGTCGCTCTTGAGCAGGAACAGGAAGTTATTCGGATCGGAGTAGTCGGCGATCCAGCCGTAGCGGGCCACGTCGAAGTCGCCGCCGTCACGCAGGTGCGCGAAGTGGGTCTTGCCGTCCGTGTTGATGAAGGAGGTCTCGATCCCGGCCTGCTTCCACTGCTCGGAAATGGCGATGACCGTATTCCGGTTGTTGTCCGTGGTGTTGTAGCGAATCTCGACCTTCAGCGGCTTGCCGGGGCCGAAGCCCGCTTCCGTGAGGAGCTTCTTGGCGGCGTCCTCGCGGTCGATCGGCGACTGGTCCTTGTAGCTCATGTAAGCCGGTTCGCCGTAATTGCCCACGCCCGGCGGCATGAACGAGTAGCCCGGCTGCATGGTCTGGCCCCAGATCTGCTCGGCGATGAACTCGCGGTCGATCAGCATGGACAGGGCCTGGCGCACCTTCACGTCGTTGAAGGGAGCCTTGGAGGAGTTCACGACCATGTACCAGGTGCCGAGATACGGGCCGAGCTTGACCTGATCCTTGAAGCGCTCCTTGAGCGACTTCATCTGGTCGGCCGGCACGTCGTCCGTGGTGTCGAGCTCGCCGGCCTCATAGCGGCGGACCATGGCGGCGAAGTCGGGGGTCGGGAAGTAGTTGACCGTGTCGATCTGGACGTTCTTGGCGTCGTAGTAATTCTCGTTCTTGGCGAGCTTGATGTGGGAGTTCGGCACGAACTCGACCAGCTTGTACGCGCCGTTGGTCACCATGTTGCCCGGCTTCACGAAGTCCTTGCCGAACTTCTCGACCGAGGCCTTGTGCACGGGAAGGCTGGTTTGGTGGGTCAGCAGCTCGATGAAGTAGGGGGTCGCGGCTTCGAGGGTGATCTCGACCGTCTTGGGATCGACGGCCTTCACGCCGAGCTCTTCAGGCTTGCCCTGGCCCTTGTTGATCTTCTCGGCGTTCTTGATGGGATAAAGGATGTTGGCGTATTTCGCGCCGGTCGCCGGGTCCATGATGCGGCGGTAGGAATAGACGAAGTCCTCGGCCGTGACCGGGTCGCCGTTGGACCATTTCAAGCCATCACGGAGGGTAAAGCGATAGGTCTTGCCGTCGTCGCTGACTTCCCACTTCGCGGCCTGGCCGGGAACGGCTTCGCCCTTGGCGTTGTAGGTCACGAGGCCTTCGAGCATGTCGCGCAGGATGTGCGATTCCTGGACCGTCGAGGTCTTGTGGGTGTCGAGCGTCTCCGGCTCGCCCGAATTGGCGCGGTTATAGACGACTTCGGCCGACGCGGCACCCATGAGGGCGGCTGTGGCGACGGCGGCAAGGGCCGTGCGTTTGATCCATGATGACATTGGGCGGGTTCCCTTTCTGGCTTTATGTCAGGCTTTTGAATGTCTCGGTCACTGCCGGTTAGGGCAGTAACCTTGCCCTATTTGTTGATCAATCAACTGTTTATGTCCAGTACTATCCCTCAAAACGGGAAAAGATGAAGAATAGTAAAGATTTAAGTTGGTGAGGGGCCTCAGGCCCCGGTGTCGAACACCAGTCCGGCCGCCTCGATGCCCCCAGCGGCGGCGATCTCGTCGTTGTCCGAGGTATCGCCCGAGACGCCCACGGCGCCGAGGATCTGGCCCTGGGCGTCCTTGATCAGGACCCCGCCCGGGACCGGGACGAGCTGGCCACCGACCGCATGGGTGGCTGAGGCGATGAAATAGGGGCGGTCGGTCGCCATCTTGTGCAGGGCGCGGGAGCCGACGCCGAGGGACAGTGCGCCATAGGCCTTGCCCATGGCGATCTCTGCCCGTTTCAGGCTGGTCCCGTCCTCCGAGAGGAGCGCCTTGACCGCGCCGCGAGCGTCGTAGACGACGACGGACAGCGGCTTGAACGCTTTCTCCCGCGCGGTCTTGAGAGTGGCGGCGGCGATTTTCTGGGCTGCTTCCAGGGTGAGGTCGGTCACTTGGTTTCTCCAATGGATGTCGTTGGTGGTGGGCGGACGCGCGGGTTCAGCGCGTGGCCGTGTCCTTGGCGGCCAGCCAGGTCGCCACGGCCCTGCGCTCGTCCAGGGTCATCTCGGTGATGTTGTTGGGCGGCATGGCGTGGGTCAGCACGCTCTGGACGCGGATGATCTCCGCATGGCGGGCGATCTCCTCCGGCGTGTCGAGGCGAACGCCCTTCGGGGCGGTCGTGATGCCGTCCCACACGGGCTCGGCCGCATGGCACATGGAGCAGCGGGACTGGATGGTGAGCACAGCCTCGTCGAAGGAGGCGGTCACGGCCGCGGGCGTCGCCGCCGCGGGAGCCGCCGCCAGATTGGCGTTCCCCGGCTTGCCGATGATCGAGAGCCAGATCGCCGCCCAGATGCACAGCGCCGCCAGCGCCCATGTCCACCAGGGCGATCCCTTGCCGGCATGCTGCGAGTTGAAGAAATGCCGGATCGCCGCGCCCGCGATCACGATCAGCCCGATGATGGCGACCGCATAGTGCGACGACCATGCGAGCGGGTAATGGTTCGACAGCATCAGGAAGATGACGGGAAGCGTCAGGTAGTTGTTGTGCGTCGAACGCAGCTTGGCTTCCTTACCGAGTTTCGGATCGGGCGAGCCGCCCGCCAGCAGGGTGTCCACCACCTTCCGCTGGTTCGGGATGATGATGAAGAACACGCTCGCCGACATCCAGGTGGCGATCATCGCGCCCGTATGGAGAAAGGCCGCGCGGCCGTTGAACACCTGGGTGAAGCCGAAGGCGGCGAGCAGGATGTAGACGAAGAGCGCGACTCCGAGGACGATGCCGTTCTTGCCCAGGGGAGAGCGGCAGAGGCCCTCGTAGACGAACCAGCTCACTGCGAGGGCGCCGATGCCGATGGCGGGCGCCTGCCAGGGCGCGAGCGCCCGGACGCTCGGATCGATCGTGTAGAGATCAGCGTGGAGATAATAAACCCAGACGATGAGAAAGAAGCCGCTGATCCAGGTGGAATAGCTCTCCCATTTGAACCAGGTCAGTTCCTTCGGCAGCTCCGGGGGCGCAACGAGATACTTGCGCATGTTGTAGAACCCGCCGCCGTGCACCTGCCAGGCCTCGCCGCCGACCCCTTCCGGCAGCCCCTCGCGCTTCTTCAGACTGAGATCCAGATGGATGAAATAGAAGGACGAGCCGATCCAGGCGATCGCGGTAATCACATGGATCCAGCGAATGATCTGGCTGATCCATTCGGAAATCTGCGGGTCGATCATGCAGTCCCTTGAGCCGTGAAGGAAATTGCACCCTAGGGCCGTGCTTCGGTTTGCGGAAGGCCCGGCCGCGGGCTTTTTCAACAGGAACCCTGTTCCGGAAACCCGCCATTTCCGCAATGAGACTTATGGATGCGGCTTGACGCCGGGGCACGGGGCCGAAAGATGATCCCGGATCAACGGAAGCTGTTCTTCACCCGCGAGGTACCATGGGACGCCTGTCCACCCACGTTCTCGATACCGCCAACGGCCGGCCCGCGTGCGGCGTCGTCATCGAGCTTTTCACCGTGGAGGGCGAGCAGCGCCGCTCGATCCTGCGCACGGTGACCAATGCCGACGGGCGCACGGATGCGCCCTTGATGACCGGCGAGGCGTTCCACACGGGCACCTACGAGCTCGTCTTCTCGGTCGGGGCCTATTTCAAGGCGCTTGGCACAGCGATCGCCGATCCGCCGTTCTTGGATCTCGTCCCGATCCGCTTCGCCATCGCGGAGCCCGACGGGCATTATCATGTGCCGCTCCTCGTTTCGCCCTGGAGCTATTCCACCTATCGAGGAAGCTGACCTTGCCCGAGACAACCTATCCCCGCGACCTCGTCGGCTACGGCCGCAACCCGCCTCATCCGCGATGGCCGAACCGGGCGCGGATCTGCGTTCAATTCGTGATCAATTACGAGGAGGGCGGCGAGAACAACATCCTCCACGGCGACCGCGCCTCCGAGGCATTCCTGTCCGAGATCGTGGGAGCTCAGGCATGGCTCGGCCAGCGTCACATGAGCATGGAGTCGATCTACGAATACGGCTCCCGCGCGGGTTTCTGGCGCCTGTGGCGGATGTTCACCGAGCGCGCCATGCCCGTGACCGTCTACGGCGTCGCCACGGCGCTCATGCGCAACCCGGACGCGGTCGCGGCCATGAAGGAGGCCGATTGGGAGATCGCCAGCCATGGCCTGAAATGGATCGACTACCGCGACTTCTCGGTGGAAGAGGAGCGGGCGCACATGAAGGAGGCTATCCGCATTCATACCGAAGTTACGGGCGAGCGGCCTCTGGGCTGGTATACGGGCCGAACTTCTGAGCATACCAACCGCCTCGTGGCGGAGGAGGGCGGGTTCCTCTACAGCGCCGACTCATACGCCGACGAGCTGCCTTACTGGGAACGGCACGGCGACCGGCAGCAGCTGATCGTGCCCTATACGCTCGACGCCAACGACATGCGTTTCGCGACCCCGCAGGGCTTCAATGCGGGCGACCAGTTCTTCGCCTACCTGAAGGACAGTTTCGATACGCTCTACGCGGAGGGCGAGACGGCGCCGAAGATGCTGTCGGTCGGCCTCCATTGCCGCCTCGTCGGCCGCCCCGGCCGCGCCACCGCCCTGGCCCGCTTCCTGGACTACATCGCGTCTCACGAGCATGTCTGGGTGGCAAGGCGCATCGACATCGCCCGCCACTGGATCCGGCATCACCGTCCGGCAGACCTCAAGCCCAGCCGCATGAGCCGCATCCTGTTCGTCGATGTTTTCGGCGACATCTTCGAGCACTCGCCCTGGGTCGCGGAACGCGCCTACGACGCCGGCCTGACCACCGGGCAGGATACGGCCGAGGGGCTGCATGCCGCCATGGTCCAGGCGCTCGCCGAGGGAACCCGCGAGCAGAAGCTGGCCCTGATCAACGCCCATCCGGATCTCGCCGGGCGTCTCAAGCTCGCCGACCTCACGGCCGATTCCCGCAACGAGCAATCCTCCGCCGGCCTCGACAGCCTGACCGAGGAGGAGCGCAACCGCTTCCTGAAGCTGAACGACGCCTACCGGCAGAAATTCGGCTTCCCCTTCATCATGGCCGTGAAGGGTCGCTCGAAGGACGAGATCCTCGCCGCCTTCGAGGAGCGGTTGGAGCATGACCCCGAGCAGGAATTCGACACCGCCATCGTGCAGATCGAGCTGATCGCCCTGCTGCGGCTGAAGGACCGGCTGCCGTCGCTGGCCGATGTCTTCTCGAACCTCGCCTGACCGGAACCTGGAGGGCGAATGCGCGTCTTCCTCCCAGCTTGGCCATCGTGAGCCGAGCGTCAGGAGGAGGACGACATGGGTCTGTTCAAGTTCATCAAAGAGGCCGGCGCCAAGATCTTCGGTGGAAGCGCCGCTGCAGCAACCTCCGATAAGCTCCAGCAGGAGGTCCAGGGCCACGGATTCGACGCTTCGAAGCTCGGCATTCAGGTCGAAGGAGACAAGGTGAAGCTGTCGGGCCAAGCCACCAGCCAGGAGGAAGCGGAGAAGATCATCCTGTCCCTCGGCAACACCTATGGAGTGGCCGAGGTCGACACGAGCGAGCTTCAGGTTCAGCAGCCCGCGCAGGCTTCGACCATGTATACCGTGCAGAAGGGCGACACCCTCTGGGAGATCGCCGAGAAGCACTACGGCAAGGGCAAGGGCGCGAAATATACTGAGATCGTCAAGGCCAATTCCCCGCCGGTGAAGGATCCCGACATGATCCAGCCGGGCTGGGTGCTGCGGATTCCGCCTCTCGCATGAGCCGGGATCGGATTGGCTCCTCCCTGTGAAGCCGGTATGAGTGGCCCATCGCAGGGAGACATGTCCATGAGTGAAGCGCCGACAATCATCGATCTCGACCGGGAGGCCATCAAGCAGGGGATGCAGGACGGATCCCTCGTTCTGGTCGATGTCCGTGAGCCGCATGAGTTCGCCGCCGGGCATATTCCCGGCGCCGTCTCCCATCCGCTCTCGGCCTTCGATCCGTCTTCCCTGCCTGACGGCAAGCGGATCGTGTTCTCCTGCGCTGCGGGCGTCCGCTCAGTCCGGGCTCTCGAATTCGCTCAGGCCGCCGGCCGCGACATCCGCGAGCATTACAAGGGTGGGTTCAAGGACTGGGTCGCCTCGGGCGAGCCCGTAGAATGAAGACGTCGGCTTGGGCCATTCACGGAGATTTGTTTTGAGGTGGAGTGCTCAAGCTTAACGAGATATGCGCTAATGCCGGCCCGCTGACGGTGGTTCGTAGGGACGCCATCGGTCGCGCCCATAAGGGAAAGACAATATGAAGCGTACGATTTTTGCCGCCGGCCTCGTGGCCCTTGGGGTGACTGCCGCCATCGCGCAGAGCGACGTGGTTGCGCAGCGCCAGGCGCTCATGAAGGAGATGGGAGCGCAGACGCGGCCCATCGGTGCCATGATGCGTGGCCAGGAGGCGTTCGACCTCGCCAAGGTACAGGCCAGCCTGAAGGTGCTTGCGGAAAACCCCGTGAAGTTCGTGGCCCTGTTCCCCGAGAACTCGAAGGACGCCCCCAAGACCGAAGCCCTTCCGTCCGTTTGGGAGAACAAGGCCAAGTTCGAATCCTACGGCAAGAAGATGAGCCAGGACGCCCAGACGGCGATGGCCTCGATCAAGGACGAAGCCTCGTTCAAGGCGGAAATGCCGAAGGTCCTCCAGAACTGCGGGACCTGCCACAACGAGTTCCGCAAGAAGAGTTCCTAAGTCCGAGAGCCTGAAGATGGGCGGCCTGAGGGCCGCCCGTTTCATTTTGGAGATGCGTCGATGCGCAAAGCGCTCGTTGGGCTTTTGGTTCTGGCACTAGTCGGAGCGCTGGGCTTTTGGGGGCTGACCTCACCGATGGCCTATGCTCTCGTCAGAGGCGACGGCCAGGGCTATTGGGTCACACCTGCCGCGTTCGATCGGGACGTGAATTTGGAGAATGGCCGGACCCTCTTTTATGCCGGAGGCTGCACCTCCTGCCATGCCGTGCCCAATCAGGACGACAAGCTGCGGCTCGGCGGCGGGTATGCCCTGAAGTCGCCCTTCGGCACCTTCCACGTTCCGAACATTTCGCCTCACAAGCAGGATGGCATCGGCTCCTGGAGCGTCACGGACTTCATCCGCGCCATGCGTGAAGGCACGTCTCCCGACGGACGCAACTATTACCCGGCCTTCCCCTATACAAGCTATCAGCGGATGAGCCGCGAGGACCTGCGCGACCTCTTCTCCTTCATCATGACGCTTGCGCCCGTCGAGGGCCGGGCTCCGGCTCATGAATTGCCGTTCCCCTACAACATCCGCCGGGGCGTCGGCCTGTGGAAGCTGGCCTTCCTGGACGGCGAGGTCTTCCGGCCGGATCCGTCCAAGTCCGCAAGCTGGAACCGGGGCGCCTTTCTCGTGAACGGGCCGGGCCACTGTGCCGAGTGCCACAGCGAGCGCAACGCCGCGGGCGCGATCATCGCCGACAGGCGCTTCGCCGGCGGACCTGACCCGGAGGGCAGGGGCGTCGTTCCCAACATCACCCCGCACCCCACCGGCATCGGAGGCTGGACGACTGATGACCTCGCGACCCTGCTGAAGACGGGCGAGACGCCGAATTTCGACACGGTTGGCGGACCGATGGGCGCCGTCGTGGGCAACACGTCCCATCTGTCCGATACCGACCGTCAGGCCATGGCGGAATATCTCCTGTCCCTTCCGCCGCGGCCGGGCTTCAAGAAGCCGGAATAGGCTCCCAGAGGACAGGCGCGAATGCGATTGCCGGAGCGACGCCCACTCACGTTACGACCGGAAACGACGCCCTCCACGTCATGGCCGTCCCGGGACTTGATCCGGGGACCGGTCGTGACCGCCCACGTCTCTCCTCCCCAACCCTCCACCTCATCCTTGTAACTTGAGTGGCGCCTTGTCTGGTAAAGATGAGGTTGCGGTGGCGGG
>NZ_JALJRK010000074.1 GCF_024519725.1 Microvirga sp. Mcv34
GCCTCGCGAAGCGCGCCCCTCGTCGGATCAGGCTGTGCAATGATATAGCTAAGGTTGAAGCATCTGTCAAGAACAAAACAAGAACGTAACATCACGCGCCCCCACCCTCCACGTCATGGCCGCACTTGATGCGGCCACCCACGCCTTTGGCGTGGGTGGAAGACGTGGGTGGCCGGGACAAGCCCGGCCATGACGGCGGCGCGCGTCAGAACGGACGCACCAAGTGCCGGAGTGTCAACCACCTCTGCCACGTCATCACCGGCCTCGTGCCGGTGATCCCGATCGGACAAACGCCGTGCTTCACCGGATCGGATGGCCGGGACAAGCCCGGCCATGACGTGAGCGGGCGTCACTCCCGACGCAACACGCCGGCGAAGGTGAAGGCCGGGACCGGTTCACCGATAGGGATAGCAATCCGCGCGGTTGAGGGTGAGACCGAAATGGTGACCGAGTGCCACGATGGCGTCCTCGTGCTCCGGGTAGGGATCGCGGTTCTCGGGGCCGACGATGATGATCCTGAAGCCGGCATCCCGGCGCCCCTCCGGCGGTAGCATGGCGGTGACGAGGGTCTTGCCCTCCGCATCCCTCAGGGTCAGGAACAGGGGCATCATGCGCCGCACATGCGCTTTCAGGCCGATATTCCGCTCGATGAAGGGGCTGGAATCCGCCTGATAGCTGTTGGCGGCCGCCTCCCAGGCATTGCGAAAATGCTTCTCGACCGCATGGCTCATCGCATCGGATTCGAGCGCGGCCTCGCCCTCCGTCTCGATCCGGAACCAAGTCTTCGCCCCTGGAGCATCGCAGATAAATTGCATATCCCGATAACGCGGAAACGCGGCGATAAGTTTTCCGCACGATGCTTTAGGAACGGCTTTGGGCCATGAGTGGGCCATGCCGTTGCATTGCCCCTGGGCATTCCGCCATGCTAGCACTCGAACCGGAACCGGGCGCACCCGGTTCTGGGGTGTGAGAACCCCTCCGCAAGCGGTCGGCATCGACCGCACACGATGCCTCCTTGCCTTATGGCCGGGAGGTGTTGGCGCATGTCCAAGGCGAAAGCCCAAAGGCCAATGCAGCCGTCTTGCGGCGGTTTCTCAACTCCCGGCCACCAGCGATGCTGGTGGCTGCTTCACTTGAGGGAGTTGCCGCCATGATCTTCCGTCGGAAACCAAAGCCACCTCTCGTTCAGGCAGAGAGGCTCGTGCGGGAGGCGGTCGCCCTCGTCTACCGCTACTGGCGCGACACGGATGACCGGCCGAGCGAAGCCGATCTGGCACGGTTCCGAACTCTCGAGAGCCGCCTCTTCCAAAGCTACGGCACCGTGCGCCGCATCGTCATTCGTATGGAACGGCGTTTTCACGGCGAGCCTGAGGTCAACGAGCATAAGTGGTCCCGCTGATGGACGGCTGAGCGCCACATCGGCGCAACCCGCGTCACACCCAGCGATAGCTGAGCCCTTCGATCATGAGCACCCGGCCCTGCCAGATGTCCATGCTGGCGGCCTGACGGGAATTCACCCCGCAGCAGATCGCGAGGAAAGCCCGGGCGACGCCGCCATGGGCGACGATGACCGTGTCACGGGTGAGGTCGTCCAGGATCGGGCGGATGCGGTCCACCAGCATGGCGTAGCTCTCGCCCCCGCCGGGTGGCGCGTAATGCCACTTGTCCTGCTCGCGCAGAGCCGCGAGCGACGGCTCGGCCTTGCGGACCTCCTTCCAGGTCATGCCTTCCCAGGAGCCGAAGGTCAGCTCGACCAGGCGTTCGTCGAGCCTGTAGGATTCCGGATGCAGGCCAAGGGTCCCACGCAGGATCTCCATGGTCTCGCGGGTTCGGGTCATGGGACTCGCCACATAGGCGAGGTCCTCGACATGCGGCGCGAGGGACTGGAGCTTGCGGCCGGCCTCCTCGGCTTGGACGCGCCCGACATCGTTGAGCGGAATGTCCTTCTGGCCCTGGAGCCGGCCCTCCAGATTCCAGTCCGTCTCGCCATGGCGAATGAAGTAGATCGTGGGGCGGGACGCGGTCACTGTTTTCAAGTCCGATACGCTGAAACTAATCTTTGTCGAGGGAGAGATCCGGCGCTTCCGGGTTCTTCATGCCGACCACGTGGTAACCCGCATCCACATGCAGGATCTCGCCGGTCATGCCGCGCGACATGTCGGACACGAGATAAGCGGCGGTCTCGCCGACCTCCTCGATGGTGACCGTGCGGCGCAGGGGCGAGTTGTACTCGTTCCACTTCAGAATGTAGCGGAAATCGCCGATGCCGGAGGCGGCGAGCGTCTTGATCGGGCCGGCCGAGATGGCGTTGACGCGGATGTTCTTGGGGCCGAGATCGGCCGCCAGATAGCGTACCGACGCCTCGAGCGCCGCCTTCGCCACGCCCATGACGTTGTAGTGCGGCATCCACTTCTCGGCGCCGTAATAGGTGAGCGTCAGCAGCGAGCCGCCGTCGTTCATCAGCTTCTCGGCCCGCTGGGCGATGGCCGTGAACGAATAGCAGGAGATCAGGAGCGACTTGGTGAAGTTGCCTTCGGAGGTCTCCACATAGCGGCCGGTGAGCTCGTCCTTGTCCGAAAAGGCGATGCAATGGATCACGAAGTCGATGGAGCCCCAGAGGCGCTTCACTTCTTCGAACACGGCGTCGATGGTGGCGCCGTCCGTCACGTCGCAATGACCGACCACATGAGCATCGAGCTCCTTCGCCAGGGGCTCGACGCGCTTCTTCAGGGCATCGCCCTGATAGGTAAAGGCGAGTTCCGCTCCGTGCTGGCGGGCAGCCTGCGCAATGCCCCAGGCGATCGAACGGTTGTTCGCCACGCCCATCACCAAGCCACGCTTACCGGCCAGAATGCCGGTGGCCTTTGTCTCCGCCATGATTCACCTAGATCGTCACTGGACAGCTCAAGAAAGAACGGCCTCTTTAGCCGACCGAGCGACCACGGGGAAGCCCTCTTAGCAGCCGTTCGGACAATCGGCGTTCCTCCCGCCGTTCTACCGGTCGTCACCGGGCTCGTCCCGGCGCTCCCGATTGGAAAGACGCGGCGTCTTTCAGAAACGGGATGGCCGGCACAAGGCCGGCCATAACGTCGAGAATGTCATCCGGGTCTGCGCCCGGCAGCAGGGCCTTGGGTGCCGACCTTACTTCGCGTTGGCCGAGCGGCGCTTGCGGGCGTATTCCATCAGGTCCTCGTCCACGACCTCGGGCAGCCTGATTTCCGTGGTCACGAAGAGATCGCCGTGGCCGGATTTGGTGGGCAGTCCCTTGCCGCGCAGGCGGAAGGTGCGGCCGGAATTGGTCATGGGCGGGATCTTCATCTCCACCGAGCCGGTCAGGGTCGGCACCCGCACGGAGCCGCCGAGGATTGCCTCCTCGATTTCGACCGGAAGCCGCAGGCGCAGGTCCGAGCCCTCAGGCGTGAAGCGCTCATGGGGGGCGAAATTGATGGTGAGCAGCGCATCGCCGGGATCGATCCCGGGGGCGCCCTGCCCCAGCCCGCGCAGGCGGATCACCTGGCCGTTGCTCACGCCCTTGGGGATGACCACGTCCACGTCGCGGCCGGTTGAGAGCCGGATGCGCTTCTTGGCCTCCTGGGCCACCTCTTCCAGGGTCACGGTCAGGGTGGCGGCCACGTCCTCGCCCTTCTGGGCGCGGGCGCGGCCCCGGCTCTGGCGCGGGGATTCGCCGGCGGAGCGGAAGGCATCGGCGAAGAACTGGGAGAACACGTCCTCGCCCGGATCGGCGCCGAAATGGCTCCGGTTCGAGCGACGGGCGCCGCCGCCGAAGCCGGAAAAGCCGCTGAAGCCGGCAAAGTCCTCCGGCCGCGCGCCGCCGCGTCCTCCGCCGCCGAAGCCCTCGAAGCCCTGGAAGCGGGGCTTGCCCTCGGCGTCGATCTCGCCCCGGTCGAACTGGGCGCGCTTTCCGGCATCGCCGAGGATCTCGTAGGCGCTATTCGCCTCGGCGAACTTGTCCTTCGCCTTGGGGTCGTCCTTGTTGCTGTCGGGATGATAGGTCTTGGCGAGCTTGCGGAACGCCTTCTTGATCTCCGCTTCGCTCGCCGAGCGGGATACGCCTAGAACGTCGTAGGGGTTTCGCATTGTGGATTCCATGAACCGTCGGATTGAGAGCTAAGAGCAACGGACCCAAAAGTGATTTTGCACATTTGGGATCGAATCCGATGCTCATTGTCTGAGCTGGCGCAGCGTTCTTCGCGGACCCAGCGGGCCGCGCTAGCGAAAACCGGGTCCACTTTTCCGCACGATGCGCCGAAGCTCAACGGGTTTGACGGTCATATGGGCGAAGTGTTGCGCCTTTGCAACGAGATCGCCCGTAAGAGCTAGACCTTGGCCGCAGCCTTGAGGGGCTTGACGTCCTTGATCGCCCAGTCGCCCCCTGAGGGCCGGCAGGCGGTGCCGTGCAGGGAGGATGCCGAGGGACTGCTCAGATGGGCCGAGAAGCTGCGGCAGATCTCGTCGTTCTTCACGAAGGGCGCGCCCATGGGCGTGAAGGTGCCCTTCATGGTGGAGGCGGGATTGTCCCAGGACACCTGGGTGCCTGGCCCCTGCGGATCGAGGGCGACGGCGAGCGCCGCCTTGGCCCGGCGCCAATCCTCCTGGTCGAGGTCGGGGGACAGGGGGGTGTCCGCCCGGGCCGTGACGGTGCCGGTGGATTTCGGCTCCTCGTCGTCGAGAGCCGAGAGACCGAAGGAGAAGCTGCATGCGCTCGTGGACAGGGCCAAAAGGCCGACGACCAACAGCTTCATGGCTTCGCTCCGGCCAACATCTGATCTATAACGGCGCGCATTGATCCACGTCACGCGTCGGATCCCCCAGAACCAAAAGTCACAGTACGAGATAACCATTGAACCCGTTAACAACCGGTGACTTCACTGAATCGGAAGAGCCCTTCGCCCTCTTCAGGACTTGGCTTTCGGAAGCCGAGGCCTCGGAGCCGAACGACCCCAACGCCATGGCGCTGGCGACCGTCGACGAGACCGGACTTCCCAACGTCCGCATGGTGCTGCTGAAGGGCTTCGACGAGAACGGCTTCGTGTTCTACACCAACACGGAATCCAACAAGGGCCGCGAATTGCTCGGCCAGAAGAAGGCGGCCCTCGTCCTTCACTGGAAGAGCCTGCGCCGCCAGGTGCGCGCCCGCGGGCCCGTCACCCTGGTGAGCGACGAGGAAGCGGACGCCTATTTCCAGAGCCGCCCCCGCGACAGTCGCATCGGCGCCTGGGCGAGCCAGCAATCGCGCCCGCTCGAGAGCCGCTTCGCCCTCGAGAAGGCGGTGGCGCTCAACACGGCCAAATACGCCATCGGCGAGGTGCCGCGCCCACCCTACTGGACGGGCTTCCGCATAGCCCCGGTGTCCATCGAGTTCTGGCAGGACAAGCCGTTCCGGCTCCATGACCGCGTCGTGTTCACCCGCGACGGGGACGGCTGGCGGAAGGTGCGGCTTTATCCCTGATCCCATGGACCTCAGCCCTGAACTGGGATAGGGCTCTGCCCCCTCTCGGAAAGAAACCCAGATGTCCGCATCGCCCACCAATTCCCGCCGCATCATGCTGCTCACCGGCGCCAGCCGGGGGATCGGGCATGCGACCGTCAAGCGCTTCTCGGCAGCCGGGTGGCGGGTCATCACCTGCTCGCGGCACGGCTTTCCGGAGAACTGCCCCTGGGAGATGGGACCGGAGGACCACCTCCAGGTGGACCTTGCCGACGCGCAGGACACCCGCCGCGCCATCGCCGAGGTAAAGGAGCGGCTCGCCGCCGAGGGCGGCTGCCTCCACGCGCTGGTGAACAACGCGGGCATCTCCCCCAAGGGGCCGGGCGGCTCCCGGCTCGACGCCATCCACACGACGCACGACGATTGGCTGCGCGTGTTCCAGGTGAACTTCTTCGCCTCGATCATGCTGGCCCGCGGCCTGCAGGACGAGCTCACGAAGGCGAAGGGCTCGGTGGTGAACGTGACCTCCATCGCGGGCTCCCGCGTCCACCCTTTCGCGGGTGCGGCCTATGCCACGTCAAAGGCGGCACTCGCCGCCCTCACCCGCGAAATGGCGGCCGATTTTGGGCCGCTCGGCGTACGCGTGAACGCCATCTCGCCGGGCGAGATCGACACTTCGATCCTGTCTCCCGGCACGGAAAAGATCGTCGAGCAATTGCCGCTGCGCCGCCTCGGCACCCCGGACGAGGTCGCCAAGGCGATCTATTTCCTCTGCACGGATGCAAGCTCCTACGTGACCGGCGCGGAGCTCCACATCAACGGCGGCCAGCACGTTTAAAGGAGCGGTCCATGCTCCTGCGGATTGCCGGGCACCGTGCAGGGAAGTTCACTTCCCTCCTGACAGCCGCTTTGATCCTCGGCTCGGCGCTGACGGCTCTCGCCCAGGAAGCGCCCGAGAAGGATCCCTTCGCCGACGCAGACATGCAGCCCTCGTACCGGGCGCAATGCCACGAGGTGCGGGAGCTGACCAAGGATCGTGAAACCGGTGAGACCCGCGTCGATTTCAGCGTGACAGGTCCCTTGGCCCTCGTGAATTTCGACGGGACCCTCGCCTATCTCGGCCTGTGCGGCACCGCGCCCGACCCGAAGGTTCTCTGCGTCACCTATCAGACCAATGACATGAAGGTCGGCGACGTGGTGACCGTCGCCGGCGGCTACAGCCGCCCGAGCCCTGATTTCATCGTCCTCGACCCATGCCTCGCGCGGCGGCCGGAGGAGCCCTGAGGGCGCCCGTTCTCACGATTTGACCTATTCCACGCGCTTGTCGAGCGACAGCTCGCTCATGAAGGCGTGGCTCAGGGTCTTGGCGAATGTGGCTGTCAGATGATGGCGGTCCCGATAGACCAGGATACCGCCGATCACAGTCGGGCATCGCTCAGCGTCGCATAAATATTTCGTGAGATCGAGCACAGGCCGCTTCAGTTCCCGGGCGGTCGTGAGAACGGGATCCATTCTGAAGACGTCATCCCGTGGCGGCGCGCAGTCGACGCTCCGGTTTCCGCTCTCGGCCAGACACCTGTCCGCATCGAACTTGAGCCAGGGCGTGGACCTGATACCGCGCACATCGAGCCCCATGTCGGTAAGGCGCGACCACGCCTCCGCCATGCCCTTCAGGGCCGTCTCGGGATAGCCGGGCGACTGCGCGACCAGGACCAGATCGGGCCGCTCGCGCTCAAGCCACGCGATCACGTTCTTCGACCATTCGAGACACTCGGTATAAAGGCGCTTCAATGGGGGATGGTAGAATGCCTCCAGAGAGAACAGGCATGCGGACTTGGACAGGCCGTGGAACTGGATCGAACCCTTGCGCGCGAGCTCCTCGAAGGCAGGATAAAAATGGCCCGCGTGAGAATCCCCGACCATGACGATCTTCGTCCTGGCGGTCGGATCGCCGTAAGTACATGTCAGGACTGCCGTCCTGCCCTGGTTCTGATGGCATTTGGACTTGTAGATGGACGGCACGTCCGCCTTCACGTGCTCGGGTCTCGGGATGAAGGTGGCGAGATCCTCGTTCCGCCAATCGTAGCGAGGGTCGGTCATCGCCCGCACCCCGGGTCGGTCCTCCCCTGAAGCGATCGGTCCCGGCTCCTGTTCGCTCACCGCGAGATAACCCACCCCAAGCGCAAGGATCGCCGCCACGCATGCCGCCCCGGTGGCGATCGTTTTTCCCGTGGCAATGAAGCCCGACCTGAACCGATCCTCGACGAACACCTTGCTGACATGGGCAAGGCCGCAGGAAGCAAGGAGGATCAGAGCGCCGTCGGCAAGACCTGGACTGCGCTCCGTCACCTCCGCGTAGACGGCAATGAGGGGCCAGTGCCAGAGATAGAGCGAATAGGATATGTCGCCGAGGTACTGAAACAGCCTCGAGTTCAAAATGATGCGGCCGGACCAGGCCTCCTGCGCGCCGCTCGACGCGATAACGGCCGTTGCAGCCAGGGTCGGGAGCAGCGCCGCATAGCCCGGAAATTGCGTGCTCTCGTCGAAAGCAAGGCTTGCGGCCACGATCCCGAGAATGCCGGCAAGCCCCAGTGCGGCCTTCAGAGGCTGCGGAACGCCTCCGGGAGCAAGGAAAACAGCCAGGGCACCGCCAAGCGCCAGCTCCCAGGCCCGGGTCGTGGTCGCGAAATAGGCGGTTCCGGGGTCGAGGGGCGTGAGATAGACCGAAAAGGCGAGAGAGCCGGCTCCTACTGCGGTGACGACCCAGCCGAAAGCCTTACGGGAATCCAAGCCCGCCTTGCGCACGGCGACGAGAACGGGGAGCAGGATCAGCGGCCAGATTATGTAGTATTGTTCCTCGACAGACAAGGACCAGAAATGATTCATGGGTCCTTTCGTATCGCCCGCCAGGTAATCCACGGCTTGAGCGGCCAGGAACCAGTTCTGAACATAGGCCGCGCTGGCCACGATGCCGCTGACGATGTCCGGCCATTGTCCTTTCGGGAAGAGCGGGATGCTCAGCGCGACCGCGATGGACACCACGGTCGCTGCCGGCAGCAGGCGCCGGATGCGGCGGGCGTAGAAGCCCAGGATATCGATCTCGGCTTTGGCCTTGAACTCCTTGAAAAGGGAGCCGGTGATCAGGAAGCCCGAAATAACGAAGAAGACGTCGACGCCGACATAGCCGCCCGGCAGAACTTCGGGCCAGACATGATAGATCAGGACGGACAGGACGGCGATGGCCCGAAGTCCCTGCACCTCTTTGATGACGTGATGAGAAGGATGCATGATGCCCTGCAGGCCTGGCAGGGCTTCCTGCATCTGCCAGACCCTTTCGGCTGATACTCAGGATTGTTTTCGATGGCAAGCTGGACAGATCCTGGTGGCTGCATCGGTTATGCTCTCGGGCGCGCAGAGCGAGTATCGGAGAGGAGAATCGATGGGAGACGGTGATGTCCCGCGCTGCCCTCGGCCTGGCGTCACGCCGCCTCGGCGGGCCGGGCTCCGACGTAGCGCGACTGCGGACGGATGATGCGGCCGACCTTCTCCTGCTCGATGGCGTGGGCCACCCAGCCCGCCGTGCGGCCGGCGGCGAAGAGGGGCGTAAAGCCCTCGCGCGGGACGCCGAGAGCGTCGAGCAGGATCGCCGTATAGAACTCCACATTGGTGTCGAGCCGGCGTCCGGGCTTGCGGCGCTCCAGCACCTTCAGGGCCGTCACCTCCACGGCTTCGGCGAAGGCGATGCGGTTGCCGCGCCCCTTCAGCCGCCCGACGGCGGCCATGAGCACATCCGCCCGCGGGTCGCGGACCCTGTAGATGCGGTGGCCGAAGCCCATGAGGCGTTCGCCCCGGGCCATGGCGTCTTCGAGCCAGGCTTCCGCATTCTCGACGGAGCCGATCGCGTCCAGCATGTCGAGCACCGGACCAGGCGCCCCACCATGGAGCGGGCCTTTCAGGGCGCAGAGCCCGGCCACCACCGAGGACAGGATGCCCGCCTGGGTCGAGGCGACCACGCGGGCTGTGAAGGTCGAGGCATTCAGCCCGTGGTCGATCACCGTCACGAGGTAGGTGTCGAGCCCCTGGGCCTCGTCCGCCGCCACGGGCGCGTCGCGCATCATGCGCAGGATATCGGCCGCGTGCCACGCATGGGCATCGGGCTCCACCGGCGCCAAGCCCTGCGCGCCGCGCACCGCCATGGCGGCCGCCACCCCGGCGGCCCCGACTGCGAGAGCGGGATGGTCCTCCTCCGCGTCGGGCAAACTCGACAGCAGCAGTCGCATCCCCTCCACGGGCGTGAGGCCGGCCAGTCTGTCGGCCAATGGAGCGAGGTGCCTGAAGGCCCGGACCCGCGCCTTGCCGAGTAGCGCCCGAGGATCGGCGATGTTCGGGACGAGGCCGGTCCAGAGCATCGCCACCACGTCCTCGAAGGCCACCCGGCCGGCGAGTTCCTCAAGGTCGTGCCCGCAGATGATCAGGCGCCCAGCCTCCCCGTCCACATGGCTGAGAGCGGTCTCCGCCGCCACGACGTCGTCAAGTCCGATGCTCATGAGCTTCCTCCTGTGTTGCGGGGAGCTTCACGCTGGCCTTGCGCAACCGTCAATCTTGAATCAACATATCAACATATGGACGACACATCCCTCGATCTCTCATCGGCCGACGAAGCCTCGGCGCGTCTCGGCATCAGCCGGGCGAGCCTCTATGCCTATGTGAGCCGGGGCCTGATCCGGTCGTTCTCGTCACCGCACGATCCCCGGCAGCGGCTCTACGCGGTCGAGGATGTGGAAACGCTGGTGGAGCGCAAGGCGCGCTTCCGCCGTCCCGCCGTCGCGGCGGCGACCGCCCTCGACTGGGGCCTGCCGGTGCTGGAGACG
The DNA here is from genome assembly GCF_024519725.1 of Microvirga sp. Mcv34. GTDB lineage: Bacteria > Pseudomonadota > Alphaproteobacteria > Rhizobiales > Beijerinckiaceae > Microvirga. The sequence goes on from NZ_JALJRK010000074.1 coordinate 10,321, forward strand.
GCCATCGCTCAGATCAAGGACGGGCGCCTGTTCTATCGCGGGCAGGACGCCATCGCCCTCGCCCGGACAGCCACCCTCGAGGACACCGCCAAACTTCTGGTCGGCGCCTTGCACGGGGACGCCTTCCTCGAACCCTCCCGGATCCCCGCTCCCCTGCCCGGCCCGGCCATCGGCCTCCATGGCTTCGTCGCGCAGGCGGTCCGCCTTCTGTCGGAGCCGGCGCCCAAGGAAACCCGGGCGGCGGAGGTGGCCGCGATCCTGCGCCTGATGGCCGCCGCGGCCACCGGCTCGGATCCGGGCATCGCGCCCCTTCACCGGCATCTGGCGCTGGCCTGGAGGGCTTCGCCGCAGGCGGCCGACGCCATCCGGCGCGCCCTCGTTCTCTGCGCCGACCACGAACTCAGCTCGTCCACCTTTGCCGTCCGGGTCACGGCCTCGACCGGCGCGACCTTGCGCCATGCGGTGATCGCAGGTCTGGTCGCCCTGAGCGGCCCCTATCATGGCGGCATGACGGAGCGGGTCAGGGCGTTCCTCGACGATCCCGCAAAGTCTCCCCGCCCTGGCCTCCGGCACCGCCTCTACCCGGACGGCGACCCCAGGGGCGAAGCCCTCCTGGAGAACGCGCCGCTCCTGGCCACGGACGCCACGACCCTGAAGGCCCTGACGGGAACCTCCGGCGGCCGCCCCGGCATTGACGTGGCCCTCGTCATGATGGAGCGGGCCTATGGATTGCCGTCCGGGGCGGCCTTTGCCCTCTTCGCCATCGGGCGCACGGCCGGATGGCTCGCCCATGCCGTCGAGCAGCGCAGCCAGGCCGCCCTGATCCGCCCCAGGGCCCGCTACGTGGCGGCCGATGAACCACCGACCCGGAAACCCTCCCCATGACCTCCGACCGCCTCTATCCCGCCCGTCCGATCCTCGCCGCCTCCGTGGCGGTGATCCGGGATGGACGCATCCTGCTCGCCGCACGCGGCAAGGCGCCGAGCGAGGGCCTGTTCTCGCTGCCCGGAGGGATGGTCGAAGCCGGCGAGACCCTGGGCGAGGCGGCCTTGAGGGAACTTCGCGAGGAGGTCGGGGTTGAGGCCAAGCTTATCGGTTTGATCGCCCCGGTCGAATTCATTGAAAGGGACGAGAAAGGCCATATAAAGCATCACGTCGTCATCGCCGCCCATGCCGCCCGTTGGGTTTCGGGCGAACCCCAGACAGGTCCGGAAGCAAAGGAAATCCGTTGGGTCACGGAACGGGATATCGCCGATTTGCCGATGACGGCAGGTCTCACGGGGATTCTGGAACGGGCCTTCCGGCTCGCAGGCGAGGATTCACGCGCATGAAGCGCACCGGCCTACTGCTCGCCCTTCCCGCCCTGCTGCTGGCGGCAGCGCCGCCGGCGCAGGCGCAAAGCTTCTTCGAGCGGCTGTTCGGCGTTCCGCCACGACCGCAACCGGGCCAGCCCGTTCCGCAGCAGCAATATCGGCCCGTGCCGCAATCCCAGCCGCAATACCGCCAGCAGCAACCTCCGCAACAGCAACGACGCCCTCAGCCACAGCAGACGCAGAAGCCTGCCGGCCAGCCGCAGCAGCAGGCGGAGCCCGCTCCGGCGGTCGAGCCGCCACCCGCGCCCTACGAGAGGGAATTGCTGCGGCTGGCTGAGATCATGGGATCGCTCGCCCTGCTGCGCCCGCTCTGCAGCGCGCCCGACGGCCCCGAATGGGGCCGCCGCATGCAGGTTCTGCTCGAGGCGGAAGGGACGACGCCCGGCCGGCGCGAGCGCCTCGCCGGGGCCTACAACAAGGGCTACCAGGCCTATGCCCTCACCTATCGCGTCTGCACCCCTTCGGCCCAGGAAGCTTCCGTGCGCTTCCTGAGCGAAGGCGAGCATCTCGCCCGCAACATCACGGGCCGCTACGGCGGGTGAGCGGAAAGAACTCGATCTCTCCCAGGCCTCAGCCAGCAGGCCCGGCCATCAACCAGCACTGACCTGAGCCCTCATCCTGAGGAGGAGCTTTAGCTCCGTCTCGAAGGACGAGGGCGCCTCCGGTGCATGCTGGACGATCCTTCGAGACGGTCGCTGCGCGACCTCCTCAGGATGAGGCCGAGATTGATGAGCAGCCCCCGAGGAGTTTGGCTCCATCTACACCCGCGTGACGACATGAGTGTTGCGCCTGTGCCTCTTATCCACATTTTTCGGCAAATCCCCTCTCGCGTTAACCTCCTTGCAAGGTGATGCTGGCGGTGGGTCGGCGCGACGTCTAGAAATGATTCAACCGAACTCGCGCGCCGCCCCTCAAAGGGGCCTGGATCATGAACGACAACAACGTCCCTCTCGACGATATGCCCGAACTCAGCGCCCTCAAGCAGGCGGCCCTGAGCTATGTGACCGAGGCCTTCGCCGAGGCCGAGCTCGATGGGCTCGACAGCGATTGCATGGCGCAGGCCGCCCTCTTCGCGGCCTTCACCGAACTCGTTGCCACCTATGGCGAGGAGGCCGTTGCGGAATACGCCGCGACCCTCGCCGACAAGATCCGCGGCGGCGCCTTTTCCATGGTGGGCGCGCTGAAGCACTGAGGGCACACGAACGAGACAACCTCAGCCTGAGCGCCTGACTCCTATAACTCCGACCTCATCCTGAGGAGCAGCGCAGCTGCGTCTCGAAGGTCATCCAGTGCGCACGGGAGGCGCCCTCGTCCTTCGAGACGCAGCTGCGCTGCTCCTCAGGATGAGGGCTTAGGGTAGTGCCGGTTGATGAGCCCGCCTTCGAGGAGGTGTGTCGATGCCCGGGAGCCCCACGAATGGATGGTTGCTGATTCTATATACTTCGATGCGCCGATGGCAGTTACTACGTCGGCACAAGCCGGTCGGACGATCTGGAAACCCGCGTCAGCCAGCACAACCTGGGCACCTTTGGCGGCTACACGGCGAAGCGACGGCCCGTTGTCCTGGTTTACTCGACGCACTTTGCCCGCATCCTCGATGCCATCGCCTACGAAAGGCAGGTAAAGGGCTGGTCGAGAGCCAAGAAGGAAGCACTGATCCGGGGCGATTTCGAAGCTCTTCCAGGACTGTCGAAGAGCTATCGCTCAGGTCGCAATCCTGCGAGCCCGCGTGACGACACATAACACCGGATTTCCCCACTCGACCTCATCCTGAGGAGCCTGCGCAGCAGGCGTCTCGAAGGATCGTCCAGTACACATTGGAGACGCCCTCGTGTCCGGACATAGTCCGGGACCTCGCGACGGTCACTCCGCGACCTCCTCAGGATGAGGGCTCAGGATTGTGCCGGTTTCAGCTTGCCATTGATGCTAGGAAATCACCCGCCCAGCGTCTCCTCGAACCTTACCACCTCGCCCTGCGACGGCGTCTCGAGCGACCCGTCCCACATGACCACGTTGCCGCGCACGACCGTGCCGACGGGCCATCCCGTCACCTTCTTGCCGTCGTAGGGCGTCCATTGCGACTTCGAGGCGATCCAGTCGTTGGTGATCGTCTCGGTGCGCTTCAGGTCGACCACGGTGAAATCGGCGTCGTAGCCCACAGCGATGCGGCCCTTGTTGGCGATGCCGAAGAGGCGCTTGGGGCCGGCGCTCGTGAGATCCACGAACCGCTCCAGCGTCAGCCGGCTCGCATTCACGTGGTCGAGCATGATCGGCACGAGGGTCTGCACGCCGGTCATGCCGGAGGGCGTGTTGGGATAGGTCTTGTCCTTCTCCTCGCGCGTGTGCGGCGCATGGTCGGAGCCGAGGACGTCGGCGATACCCTCGTCCAATCCCTGCCAGAGGGCGGCGCGATGCATCTCGTCGCGCACGGGCGGGTTCATCTGGATATAGGTGCCGAGGCGTTCGTAATCCTCCGGGCCCGCCAGCGTCAGATGATGCGGCGTGACCTCGACCGTCACAAGATCCTTGTGGTTCTTCAGGAGCGCCATCTCCTCGGCCGTGGTGATGTGCAGCACGTGGATGCGGGCGCCCGTCTCCCGCGAGATGCGCACGAGGCGCTGCGTGCAGGCGAGCGCCACTTCGGCCGAGCGCCACACCGGGTGCGAACGCGGATCGCCTTCGACGCGCAGGCCCTTGCGCTCGCGCAGCATCGCCTCGTCCTCGGAATGGAAGGCGGCGCGGCGGCGGGTGCGGCGAAGGATGCTGGCGATGCCCTCGTCATCCTCCACCAGCAGGGAACCGGTGGACGAGCCCATGAACACCTTGATGCCGGCGGCGCCCGGCAGGCGCTCCAACTCCGGCACGTCGGCGGCGTTCTCGTGCGTGCCACCGACCCAGAAGGCGAAGTCGCAATGCATGCGGTGATGGCCGCGCCGCACCTTGTCGGCGAGCGCTTCCGGGGTCGTGGTCTGCGGGTCGGTGTTGGGCATCTCGAACACTGCCGTGACGCCGCCCATGATGGCTGCGCGGGAACCCGATTCGAGATCTTCCTTGTGGTCGAGGCCCGGTTCGCGGAAATGCACCTGGGTGTCGATGACGCCGGGCAGAATGTGGAGGCCCCGACACTCGACCTCCCGCGCGGCGGAGGCCTGCGACAGGTCGCCGATGGCGACGATCCGCCCATCGCGCACGCCGATGTCGCGCTCGACGCGTCCGTCGTGATTCACGACGATGCCGCCTTTGAGGATCAGGTCGAAGGTTTGGGGCATGGCAATCTCATCCCTTGAGGCCGCTGCGGAACGGGCATATGTCACGCTTGTATCGATAAGGAGAGCGGGCACATGCCGTCAGTCCATCTGGCCGACCGGGGCGTGGTAAGGGTTTCGGGCGAGGACGCCAAGACTTTTCTCGACAACCTCATCACCTGCGACCTGGACCGCGTGTCGCCTGACGCCGCGCGCCTCGGCGCCCTGCTGACGCCGCAGGGCAAGATCCTGTTCGACTTCATCGTCTTCCAGGCGCCGGCCGAGATCGGTGGGGCCTATTACCTCGACGTGCTCAAGGTCTTCGCGCCCGACCTTGCCAAACGCCTCGGCTTCTACAAGCTGCGGGCCAAGGTGGCGGTCGAGGACCTGTCCGAAGCCCTGGCCGTCGTGGCCGGCTGGGATTCGCCGCCGCCCGACGAGGAGGCCGGATTCGTCGTGGAGGACCCGCGCCTGCCCGGTCTCGGCTGGCGCGCCGTCGTGGCGGCGCAGGATGCGGCGGAATTCGGCCGGGATCCGGCGGAGGCCTACCTCGCGCACCGCATCGCGCTCGGCGTGCCGGAGGGCGGCCGCGACTTCCTGTTCGGCGAGGCCTTCCCGCACGAGGCCCTGATGGACCAGCTTCACGGGGTCGATTTCGACAAGGGCTGCTATGTGGGCCAGGAGGTGGTCTCGCGCATGCAGCACCGGGGCACGGCCCGCACCCGGATCGTGCCGGCGGTCTATGAGGGCGGTTTCGCGGCGGATGTGGGCGTCGAGGTCACGGCCGGAGGGAAGACCCTGGGCCAGACCGGAATGGGCATCGACGGCCGAGGCCTCCTAATGATCCGCCTCGACCGAGCCGCGGATGCGCTCCAGGCCGGCGAGACGATCCGGGCCGGGGGTATTCCCGTGACGCTCGAAAAGCCCGCCTGGATCCGCTTCCCATTCCCGGGCGAAGCGGAGCGCCCGATTTAAGTTCAGGTCAAGCTCGCGGAACTAGCGGGATCACATCTGCGTTATATGCAACTGGGCTGGCCTATGCGCCGAAGAAGCGCACGAACGGCCCTGCTGGGGAATGTCTGGATGAATGCAGTGTCAGGTGAAAGGACGACGTCGCAGGAGAGGCGCTTCCAACTCCTCGTCGACGCAGTCACGGATTATGCCATCTACATGCTCGATCCGACCGGCACCATCGTGAGCTGGAACCCCGGGGCTCAGCGTTTCAAGGGCTATGTGGAAAGCGAGATCATCGGCGAGCATTTCTCCCGCTTCTACACGGAAGAGGACCTTGCGACGAACCTGCCGAAGCGCGCCCTCGAGACGGCAGCGCGCGAGGGCAAGTTCGAGGCCGAGGGCTGGCGCGTCCGCAAGGGCGGCACCCGGTTCTGGGCGCATGTGGTCATCGACCCGATCCGCGATCCCCACGGCAACCTGCTCGGCTTCGCCAAGATCACCCGCGACCTCACCGAGAAAAAGAAAACAGAGGAAGCCCTCAAGGAGAGCGAGGAGCGCTTCCGCCTGCTGGTCCAGGGTGTGACCGACTACTCCATCTTCATGCTCGACCTGCAGGGTCTCGTGACGAACTGGAATGCCGGCGCGCAGCGCATCAAAGGCTATGCCGAGAGTGAGATCGTCGGACGCCATTTCTCGCAGTTCTACACCGAGCACGACCGCGCCACCGGTCTTCCGGAGCGCGCCCTCGAGACGGCGGCGCGCGAGGGCAAGTTCGAGGCCGAGGGCTGGCGCGTCCGCAAGGACGGCACGCGCTTCTGGGCCAATGTCATCATCGATCCGATCCGCACCGATCGGGGCGAGCTGATCGGCTTCGCCAAGATCACGCGCGACATCACCGAGCGCCGGAAGGCGCAGGAGGCGCTCGAAGAGGCGCAGGCCGCGCTGTTTCAGGCGCAGAAGATGGAGGCGGTCGGGCAGCTCACGGGTGGGGTGGCGCACGACTTCAACAATCTGCTGACGATCATCGTCAACAACCTGGATCTCCTGACCCGCAACGCGCACGATGCCCGCGACATCAAGCTGATCGAGAGCGCGCAGCGCGCCGCCGAGCGCGGCGCGAAGCTGACGCAGCAGCTCCTCGCCTTCTCGCGCCGCCAGCCCCTGCAGCCGAACGCCCACAATCCTAACATCCTCATCGAAGGCTTCGAGACGGTCCTGCGCCGGGCCTGCGGCGAGCTGATCCGGCTGCAGCTCTCGCTCGCTCCTCGTGTGCGATGGATTTCCGTCGACGCACCGCAATTCGAATCGGCCCTGCTCAACCTCGTTGTCAACGCACGAGACGCCATGCCGGACGGCGGCACCCTCAAGATCATGACGGGCAACGTCACGCTCGAAGAGAAGGATGCCGCCACGACGTCCCTTGCGCCGGGCCACTATGTCTCGATCGCCGTGCAGGACACGGGCACCGGCATGGCCCCCGATGTCGTCTCCCGCGTCTTCGAGCCCTTCTTCACCACCAAGGAGATCGGCAAGGGGACGGGACTGGGGCTGAGCCAGGTCTACGGTTTCGTCACCCAGTCCGGCGGCCACATCAAGGTCGACAGCGCGCCCGACCAGGGCACTCGGGTGACGATGCTCCTGCCCGCTCAGGAGAGCGGCGAGGACACACCTGAGGAGAACGGGGACGAGACGGACCGTCCCGTCCGGGACAGCGCGGGAACCGTGCTGATCGTGGAAGACGAGCCGGCGGTCCGGGAGGTGGCGAGCGACATCTTCGACAGCCTCGGCTACGACGTGGTGACGGCGAGCGACGCCAACGAGGCGCTTCGGATCCTCGACGCCAACACGTCCATCGACGTGCTCTTCAGCGACGTGATCATGCCCAACGGCATGAACGGGGTCGAGCTGTCCCGCAAGGCCCGCGAGATGCGGCCCGACCTGAGGATCCTGCTCGCGTCGGGCTATCCCATGTCGGCCCTGCCCTCCGAGGGCCTGGGGGCGGGCGTGTCCTTCATCAGCAAGCCCTACCGCTGGACGGAGCTGGCCGAGAAGCTGCGGGTGCTGCGGACGGGATCGTGAGGATCATTGCCGGACGTGATGCGCGGCATCGGGATTTTTGATTGGTCCGGGCTTTCATGAATCGATAGCATCCCCGCTTCAATGCCCGGGAATGCCATGTACCAGCCGCCCCACTATCGCGAAGACGACCTTTCGGTTCAGCATGCCCTCATCAAGGCCCATCCGCTCGGCCTCCTGGTGACGCTCGGCAGTGCCGGGATCGAGGCTAACCCGCTCCCCTTCTTGCTGGACGCCTCCGCCTCCGCGCAGGGAACCCTCAAGACCCATCTCTCCCGCGCCAATCCGCAATGGCGGAACGTCGATCCGGCCCAGGAGGCGCTCGTGGTCTTCCAGGGCCCCGAGGCCTACGTCACGCCGTCCTGGTACGCGGCGAAGCGTGAGCACGGCAAGGTCGTACCGACCTGGAATTACGCCATCGTCCAGGCCCGCGGCCGCCTGACGATCCGGGACGATCCCGATTGGCTGCTGCGGCAGATCGGCGCCATGACGGACGTCCAGGAGGCACCGCGACCGGAACCCTGGGCCGTGAGCGATGCGCCGGCGCCCTTCGTGGCCGCGCAGCTCAAGGGCATCGTCGGAATCGAGATCGAGATCACGCGGATCGAGGGCAAGTGGAAGGTGAGCCAGAACCGCGCCGAGGCCGATCGGCTCGGCGTGTCGGCGGGGCTGCGGCTCTCGGATGACGATGCCTCCCACCGGATGGCGGATCTGGTCGATGCGCGGGGAGGCCGGCCCCTTGAATGACGGAGCCTGCCCCAGGATCGAGCCCTGCACGCTCCAGTCCCTCGAGGAATGGGCGAAGCTGCGCCACGCCCTCTGGCCGGACGGCCCGGTGCAGGAGCATCGCTCCGACGCGCAGGCCATGCTCTGGGAGCAGAAGAAGGCCGTGGCTTTTCTCGTACGCCTGCCCGACGGCACGGCCGCCGGCTTCGCCGAGGCCGCCCTGCGCCACGACTACGTGAACGGCTGCTCCACGTCCCCCGTGGCCTTCCTCGAAGGGATCTATGTCGAGCCGGAGCACCGCCACCGGGGCCTCGCGCGGCTGTTGTGCCGGGCCGTCGAGGATTGGGCGAGGCGTATCGGCTGCCGCGAATTCGCCTCCGACGTGCTCCTCGAGAACACCGCCTCGCAGACCATGCACAGGGCGCTCGGCTTCGAGGAGACGGAGCGGGTCGTGTACTACCGGAAGCCCCTGTCGGCTGGACGATGAGGGTTTCCTTCGGATCCAGACTCATCACGCAGCACCAACCTGAGCTCTCAGGATGAGGGCGCCTCCAAAGAGCATGGACGATCCGTCGAGACGCAGCTTCGTTGCTCCTCAGGATGAGGTGAGAGGGTGAGGCAACGAAATCACCGGCGCGGTGCTGGAGTCCAACTCAGCGGGCGTTGATGACGTGGAGGAGGATCTGAATTCTCCCTCCTCGCCACCGCCGTCTCTTCCCGTTTCCCCACGGCCCCGCTACACACGTTCCATGACCGACGGACTGATCCCGCACCCCGACAACAAAACCCGCTGCTGGTGGCCCGGCACCGATCCCTTCTATGTCGCGTATCACGACACGGAATGGGGCGTACCGGAGTTCGACGACCGCGCCCTGTTCGAGAAGCTCATTCTCGACGGCTTCCAGGCGGGCCTGTCCTGGATCACGATCCTGCGCAAGCGGGAGAACTTTCGTCGGGCCTTCGCCGGTTTCGAGCCTGCGGTGATCGCCCGTTTCGATCAGGCCCAGGTCGAGGCGCTGATGCTCGATACCGGCATCGTGCGCAACCGCGCCAAGATCGAGGCGACGATCGCCGGCGCCCGCGCCTGGCTCGTCATCCAGGAGCGCGGCGGCTTCTCGCGCTTCCTGTGGGATTTCGTCGATGGTCGGCCGGTGCAGACGAACGCCAGAACGCGCAAGGACGTGCCGACCGAAACGGAGGTCTCGCGCCGGATCTCGAAGACGCTCAAGAAGGAAGGCTTCAACTTCGTCGGCCCCACCATCGTCTACGCGTTCATGCAGGCGGTCGGCATGGTGAACGACCACCTCACCGGCTGCTATCGCCACGCGGAATGCGCTCAACTCGCCGAGAAACTCTGATGGCGAAGGAACCCCGCGTCTGGCAGCGGATGCTCTCCGGCCGCCGCCTCAACCTGCTCGATCCCTCACCGCTCGACGTCGAGCTCGACGACATCGCCCACGGACTCGCCCGTGTTGCGCGCTGGAACGGGCAGACCGTCGGTCCGCACATCTTTTCGGTCGCGCAGCACAGCCTGCTCGTGGAGGCCATCGCGAGCCATCTCGATCCGGATATGTCGCGCGAATGGCGTCTCGCGGTGCTGCTGCACGACGCACCGGAATACGTGATCGGCGACATCATCTCGCCCTTCAAGGCCGTCATCGGCGATGCCTACAAGACCATTGAGGCGGGTCTGCTCGGCGCCATCCACCTGCATTTCGGCCTGCCCGCCCAGCCCGCCGCCGCGCTCAAGCGCTTCATCAAGCAGGCCGACCGGCAGGCGGCCTTCCTGGAGGCGACCCACCTCGCCGGATTCGGCCGCGAGGAAGGCATCAAGTTCTTTGGACGCCCCGAGCCCCTGCCCCGTGCCGTGCTCGCGCTCCTGGAGCCCTGGCCTGTGGCCGACGCGGAGGAGCGCTACCGGGATCGCGTGACCGCGACGCTGGCGGGCTGAGGGGTTGCTTATCACGCGCCCCCCGCTGTCATTCCGGGGCGCCGCAGGCGAACCCGGAACCCATAGCCGCTGACGTTTGAAGGAATGGAATGCAGCCTTAAACCTTTTTCTGCGGCGCTGGCGTTTATGGGTTCCGGGCTCTCGCTAACGCTCGCCCCGGAATGACAGCGAGGCGCTTTCCCAAATCGAGATGGCCGGCACAAGGCCGGCCATGACGGGAACGTCTGGTCATGCGATACCACTCCCACACGGCCCCTCCTCCACTCCGAGTCCGCCCATGCCGACCCTGCACGTCTGCTCCTTGTCCCGCCTGAATGAGACCATGACGGCCACCCGCGCCAGCCATGTGGTGAGCCTTCTGGGGGCCAGCGCGACAGTGGAGCGTCCGGCCGGCATCGCGGCGGAGCGCCATCTCTTCATCGGCGTCAGCGACATCGTGGAGCCCTTGGAAGGCTATGTCCTGGCGGGGACTGAGCATATCGAGCGGCTTCTCGCCTTCGTGCGGGCCTGGGGCCGGGAAAGCCCCCTCCTGTTCCATTGCTGGGCCGGGATCAGCCGCTCCACCGCCGCCGCCTATATCACGGCCTGCGCACTGGCACCGGAGCGGCGGGAGGACGAGATCGCGCTGGCGCTTCGGCAGGCGTCTCCGAGCGCGACGCCCAATGCCCGGTTCGTGGCTTTGGCCGACGACCTCCTCGACCGTCGGGGCCGGATGGTCGACGCGATCCGCGCCATCGGCCGGGGCGCGGAGGCTATGGAGGGGACCCCCTTCATGTTACAGCTTAACAGGGGCTAGCTGATTCCGGTCGGTGGAGCGGCTCTGCGCTGTAAATCGGGGGCTCCTTCGTGGACGACATGTTGTTAGGTTTTGCCATCCTTCTGTCCACCCTGATCGGAATCGGTGCTCCCATCATTGCCCTCATCGGCCTGATCTTGGCCGTAAAGGCGCGGCGAAATCTTCAGCTCGTTCATGTGCGTCTCGACCATCTTGAGACCGAGTTGCGCGCTGCCCGACGCGCCGGCGACCTTGCGGCAGAGCCGACCGCGGCGCCCGCTCCCGCGCCCGAGCAGCCCTCGCAAGCGGCTCCTCCCCCGCCGGAAGCAGAAGCGCCGAAGCCCGTATCGGTCCCGGCCATTCCAGCGGCGGCGCAACAGCCCCCTCCGCCCCGCACAGGTTTCGAGGAAAAGCTCGGCTCGCGCTGGGCCGTGTGGGTCGGCGGGGTGGCGCTGGCGTTGGGCGGCATCTTCCTCGTGCGCTATTCCATCGAGCAGAACCTGCTCAGCCCCGGAACGCGCATCGCCCTCGGGGGGCTTTTCGCCCTCGCGCTCATCGGAGCGGGCGAAGGGATGCGCCGCCGCGAGAGCAGCTTCGGCCTGCCCGGCATTCCCAGCGCCAATGTGCCGAGCGTGCTCACGGCGGCGGGCACCTGCACGGCCTTCGCCTCGGCCTACGCGGCCTATGCGCTCTA
>NZ_JALJRK010000075.1 GCF_024519725.1 Microvirga sp. Mcv34
TCGACAAGGACCCGCGGCTGCCCTCCCAGAAGAAGGTTCCGCGCGGGCGCCGGCGCCCCGATCCGCTCGCGGGTGTCTGGGACAGCGAGATCGTGCCGCTGCTCCAGGCCGCCCCGAGCCTGCGGCCCGTGGCTCTCTTCGAGGAGATCGTCCGCCGCCATCCCGAGCTCGGCTCCGGCATCCGCCGCACGCTGGAGCGCCGCGTCCGCGCCTGGCGTGCCCTGCATGGTCCCGAGCAGGAGGTCATCTTCCGCCAGGTGCACGAGCCTGGGCGCATGGGCCTGTCCGACTTCACCGACATGGCCGATCTGGCCATCACGGTGGCCGGCCAGCCGCTCGAGCACCGGCTCTATCACTTCCGGCTCGCCTATTCCGGCTTCGAGCATGCCCATGTGGTGCTCGGCGGCGAGAGCTATGTCGCCCTGGCCGAGGGGCTGCAGAACGCCCTCTGGGCCTTGGGAGGCGCCCCTCGCGAGCATCGCAGCGACAGCCTCTCGGCCGCCTTCCGCAATCTCGATCGCGATGCCCGCGAGGACCTGACCCGGCGCTACGATGCCCTGTGCACCCATTACGGTATGGAGCCGAGCCGCAACAACACCGGCATCGCTCACGAGAACGGCTCGATCGAGAGCGTGCACGGCCATCTCAAGAAGGGGATCGAGGATGCCCTGCTGCTGCGTGGCGCACGCGACTTCGCCGATCTTTGTGCCTACCGCCGCTTCGTCGACGAGATCATCGGACGCCGCAATGCCCGCAATACCGCGCGCATCGAGGTCGAGCGCGCGGCCCTTCAGGAGCTGCCGGACCGGCGCACCGCCGATTACGAGGACGCCATCGTCACCGTGACCTCGACCAGTGGCTTCGTCCTGCGCAAGGTGTTCTACAGCGTGCCCTCGCGCCTGATCGGGCATCGGCTCCGGGTGCGCCTGTATGACGATCGCCTCGAGGTCTATCTCGGCGGCACGCACCAGATGACGCTGCCGCGCGGGCGGGCTCATCCCAACGGCCGGCACGGGCATGTGGTCGATTACCGGCATGTGATCCACTCGCTCAGACGCAAGCCCATGGCCCTGATGGGGCTGGTCTACCGCGATCAGCTCTTTCCCCGGCCAGCTTACGCCCGTGCCTTCGAGGCGATGTGTGCCAAACTGCCGGCCCGGGTTGCCTGCCGCACCATGGTCGACTTGCTGGCCTTGGCGCACGAGCGCGCCTGCGAGGCCGAACTCGCCGCCCACCTCGCTGCTGACCTTGAGGCTGGTCGGCTGCCGGATCTCAAGAGCTTGCGCGCGCTGTTCCGTCCGGATGCCGGTGCCGTGCCCGACATTGTGGTCTCTCATGTGCCGCTCAGTGCCTACGAGGAACTCGCCCGCGTGCATCAGGGAGAGGTCGCATGACGAGCCGCGATGCCATCGATGCCGGTCGCCTGACCCTGGCGCTCAACGACCTGCGGCTGCCGGCGATCAAGACGATCTGGCCGGACTTCGCCGCCCGCGCCGACAAGGAGGGCTGGCCGGCGGCCCGCTTCCTGGCGGCCCTGGCCGAACACGAGATGGCCGAGCGGGCCAGCCGGCGCATCCAGCGCCATCTCGACGAGGCCCGGCTGCCGCCCGGCAAGACCCTCGACAGCTTCGACTTCGAGGCGGTGCCGATGATCAGCAAGGCCCAGGTGATGGCGCTGGCGGCCGGGGACAGCTGGCTCGAGAAGGGGGCCAATCTGCTGATGTTCGGCCCGCCCGGGGGCGGCAAATCGCACCTGGCGGCGGCGCTGGGCCTGGCCCTGGTGGAGAACGGCTGGCGGGTGCTGTTCACCCGCACGACCGATCTGGTGCAGAAGCTGCAGGGCGCGCGGCGGGACCTGCAGCTCGAGGCGGCGATTGCCAAACTCGACAAGTACCATCTGCTGATCCTCGATGACCTCGCCTACGTCAGCAAGGATCAGGCAGAAACCAGCGTGATCTTTGAACTCATCGGTGCCCGGTACGAGCGTCGCTCGCTCCTGATAACGGCCAATCAGCCCTTTGGAGCCTGGAATTCGGTCTTTCCGGATCAAGCGATGACGCTGGCCGCGGTCGATCGTTTGGTGCATCACGCCACCATCTTCGAGATGAATGTCGAGAGCTACCGCCGCAGAGCCGCCCTTGAGCGTAAACGCGGTCCAGGCCGTCCGCCGACGCGCGCGACAATCAGAACCTCATCCTGATTGACGCCCGCAGCGACAATCAAGAAAGCGCTTGCATCTGTGTCGCGGCGCGACAATCATCGTCCTGCCGCGACAGCAAATCACTACCCTGATCGCCGCGCTCTCCATCCAGATCGTCGCGCTATAGTCGTACGTGGGTCCACACAGAGTTCAATGAATTGCTCCTACCCCTGACAATCTACTTGCTACCCCACCGCCTGCATTGCGCTGGATCAAACCGGCAGCCTGCCTTGTTTGAGGTGCACCATAGGCAGCTTCCGGACGCTGCGTTGAGCCTCGACCAGGATGGATCTCCAGGATCGATCTATGGTGTCCCCGACCGAATGCAAGCGTGGCGAAGCGAATCCGCGGAGCCGGGCGGTGGAGCGCGCATGCGTCCACGGATGCGGACGTCCTGATACACCATCCCAAACGTTCCAGTTCGCACGGGATCGTGCAAGCGCGATCCTTCTCACAGGACCAGGGTTGGGGAGCAGATTTTGGCCACTTTCCAGACAGGCCGAGGCAAGGCCCGCGGGAACAAGATCGAGGTGCTGCCGTTGGGACCTTGACCACAGAACAGGTGACGCGTTGGCTTACCTGCACCGCTTCATGTTCAGACGCCTTTTGGTCGCACTGGTCGCCTTCGGCCTCGTGGCTATGCCTTGGCATGGCGTGGCCCTGGCAGCCGGTCAGGCATCTGCGGTGGAATTTCCCCATGCTCGGGTCCTCCATCAAGGCGACCACAACCATGCCACCCCGGCGAAGGCCCATGCGGCGGGCCAGGGCTGCTGCCATCCCGCGTGCACCATGGCGGTCGTTCCATGTTCCCCTGGCCCTATCCAGGCCTGCCTTGTCTCAGCTTCCGTTCACGGCGCCCCTGACCTGATGCCGGCGCCGAATGTGCCATCGGGCCTCGACCGCCCCCCGAAACTCGCCTGACATTTTGTGCCTGTCCCTGGGTCTGAGCGGCAGGTCCGCTCGGCCAGGCGCGGGTGGCCGCCCCTCAGGCGGGCCACGAGGCCCAGACCGTTTCAGCGCGAGCGGCTCGGTGAACGAATTGGCAACCCTGCAGCCATGCCGTCGTGAATCGGACGCCTGCCCAGCACCGATGCGAGACAACGGGAGAGTTAAACATGCCAGACCATGAAGGTGTCGTCGTTCTGACGGGTGCGAGCGGCTTCATTGGCCGTGCCCTCATCAAGCGGCTCGCCGACCGCTACACGCTGGTCGCCCTCGACCGGGCCGGCCCCCCGGATCCGCCCGCGCCGGCGCACGCCGTCGATTTCGACCTGGGCTCCGACGAGAGGATCGCGGCGGCGCTGGACGAGATCCGTCGGCGCTTTGGCAATCGGATTGCCTCCGTCATCCACTTGGCCGCCTACTATGACGTCTCGGGCGAGCCGAACCCGCTCTACGACAAGGTCACGGTTCAGGGCACCCGTCGGCTCATCGATGGGTTCCAGGCATTCGAGGTGGAGCAGTTCGTGTTCGCCAGCACGATGCTGGTCCACAGGCCCACCGACCGGCCGGACGAAACCATCAACGAGGACTCGCCTGTCGACCCTTCCTGGGCCTATCCGGAGTCGAAGGTGCGCACGGAAGCCCTGCTGCGCGAGCGGCACGGCCGCATTCCGGTGGTCATGCTCCGCATCGCCGGCGTCTACGATGACCTCGGCCACTCGCCGTTCGTCGCCGAGCAGGTGGCGCGCATCTACGAGCACCGGCTCATCGCCCATTTCTACCCTGGCATGCTCTGCGCGGGGCAGTCGTTCGTGCACATCGACGACCTCGCCGACGCCTTCGCCCGGGTCATCGACCGCCGGCGGGAGCTCCCGCCGGAGCTGCCGCTTCTCGTCGGCGAGCCCGAGGCGCTCGGATACGCCGAGGTGCAGAACATCATCGGCGAGGCGATGCACGGCGAGGACTGGACGACGGTTCGGATCCCGAAACCTCTCGCCATGGCGGGCACATGGGTCCAGAACGAGGTGCTGGGCAGCGACGAGTTCATCAAGCCCTGGATGGTCGAGCAATCGAGCGACCATTACGTGCTCGACATCACCCTAGCGCGCCGGCTTCTCGGCTGGGAGCCGAAGCATTCGCTGCGGGAGACGCTGCCGAAGATGGTGGCGGCCCTCAAACGTGATCCCACAGGCTGGTACAAGGCGAACAAGCTTAATCCGGCGCTCGTCGCCTGGTACGGGCAACGGCCGTCACACGCCGTGGCGGCGGACGGCGGCATGGGCGAGGGAGCGCGTGCCGCGCAGAAGGCTCATGCCACGCATGATCACGCCGCGATGGAGCACCCGCCGGCGGGCAAGGGCGACCATGCGGATCATACCGGCCATGGTGGGATGACGGCTCCGGGCGGCCATGACCACATGGCGATGATGGAGGTGGACGCCCGCCGCACCCGCTGGGCGCACTTCGCCAACATCGGGCTGGGCTTGTGGCTCGCGGCCAGTCCCCTCGTGTACGATTCGGTGACGAGCGAGACGGTGAGCGCCGCTGTCCGGGCGATCACGGCCGAGCGCGGGCTGCCGTCGGTCGAATGGCGGGCGGGCGCTCTGATGGCGAGCGATGTCGTCAGCGGCCTATTGATCACCCTGTTCGGCACCCTTTCGCTGTCCAGGCGCACGGCGTGGTTCGCGCAGTGGGCGAACGCGTTCATTGGCATCTGGCTTCTGTTCGCGCCGCTGCTGTTCTGGAGCCCGAGCGCCGCCCAATACCAGAACGACCTTCTCGTGGGCTCCCTGGTGATCGCCTTCGCGGTGCTCGTGCCGATGATGCCCGGCATGAGCATGGCGGGCATGATGGACCCGAAGGTCGTCCCGCCGGGGTGGACCTATTGTCCTTCAACCGGCGCGCAGCGGCTTCCCATCGCCGCGATGGGGCTCATTGGGCTTCTGATCTCGCGCATGCTCACCGCCTACCAGCTCGGCCATGTCGACTATGCCTGGGAGCCGTTCTTCCTGGGCAACCCGGCCGATCCCCGCAACGGCACCGAGGAGATCATCACGTCCGACGTCTCACGAGCCTGGCCGATCCCAGATGCCGGCCTCGGTGCAGTGAGCTACATGCTTGAGATCCTGATGGCGGTCATGGGCACCCGCGACCGCTGGCGCACCATGCCCTGGATGGTGACCTTCTTCGGCATCCTCGTCATCCCGCTCGGGGTGGTGAGCGTCTACTTCATCATCATCCAGCCCATCATGATCGGCACCTGGAGCACGCCGGCGCTCGTTGCCGCGTTGGCGATGCTGGTCATGATCCCGTTCGCCCTCGACGAGGTGATCGCGATGGGGCAGTTCCTGTACTGGGCCCACCGGCAGGACAAGCCGCTGCTGCGCACCTTCTTCCGAGGCGATGCCGTGGACGGAGGCCGGGAGGACCAGTCCGACAACTTGGCCAGCCCGGCCAAGTTCTGGGCGGACACCTCGCGTGGCATCACCCTGCCATGGACGCTCGGGTTCACCATCCTGATCGGAGCCTTTCTGATGCTGACGCGGGTGTTCCTCGGCACGACGGGAGCGATGGCCAACAGCGACCACGTCATTGGGGCCTTAGCCATTACGGTCGCGATCATCGCGACGGCAGAGGTCGCCCGGGTGCTTCGTTTCATCAACGTGCCGCTCGGCGCTTGGCTGGTGATCGCGCCTTGGCTTCTCGACGGAGGATCCGGGATTGCCGCTGTCGTTGGCGTGATCCTGGGGCTCGCGCTGATCGGGCTCAGCCTGCCACGCGGACGCCGGACAGCCGAGCACTACGCCAGCTGGGACCGCTACATCATCTGAGGAGTGCCCCATGACCTTTGATCCTCGCCTTCCGCTTCGTGGCCAAAAGGCCCTCGTCAGCGGTGCCAGCTCCGGTATCGGCGCCGCTATCGCCAGTGCGTTCGGTGCCGCCGGAGCCGCCGTCGGCGTCAACTATCGTTCGCATCCCGAGGAGGCCGAGCGGATCGTCGAGGCGATCCGCGGCGCCGGCGGCGAGGCCATGGCGCTCAAGGCCGACGTATCACGCGAGGACGAGGTGCGCACGATGTTCGACGCCTTCGGCGACGCGTTCGGCCGCCTCGACGTCCTGGTCGCGAACTCCGGCATCCAGCGGGATGCCGCCTTTGCCGAGATGACGCTGGACCAGTGGCGCCGGGTCATCGACGTCAACCTCACCGGCCAGTTCCTGTGCGCCCGCGAGGCGGTGCGCCGGTTCCTGGCCCAAGCTCCGGACCCGTCGGTCTCGCGGGCGACGGGCAAGATCATCTGCATGTCGTCGGTGCACGAGGTCATCCCATGGGCGGGGCATGTCAATTACGCAGCCTCGAAGGGCGGGGTGATGCTGATGATGAAAAGCCTCGCGCAGGAGGTGGCGCAGGCCGGCATCCGGGTGAACGGCATTGCGCCGGGCGCCATCAGGACCCCGATCAACCGGGAAGCCTGGGAAACGCCCGAGGCGGAACGCAAGCTGCTCGAACTGATCCCCTATGCACGGGTCGGGGAGCCGGAGGACGTCGCCAGGGCGGCCGTGTGGCTGGCCTCCGACGCCTCCGATTACGTCGTCGGCACCACCCTCTTCGTCGATGGCGGGATGACGCTCTATCCGGGTTTCCGGGAGAACGGTTAGGCAGGAGGAGAGTTGATGCCATCCCGCATCGAGGATTACGCCCTAATCGGCGACTGCGAGACGGCGGCGCTGGTCGCGCGCGACGGCTCCATTGACTGGCTGTGCTGGCCCCGTTTCGATTCGAGCGCCTGCTTCGCGGCCCTGCTCGGGACCCCCGAGCACGGACGCTGGCTTCTCGCCCCGTCTGATCCGGCGCCACGCGTGCGCCGGCGCTACTGGGACGGGACACTGGTCCTGGAAACCAACTACGAGACCGCCGACGGTGCCGCCACGATCATGGACTTCATGCCGCCCCGCGGCACCGCCTCCGACCTGGTGCGGATCGTCCTCGGGCGCCGGGGGCAGGTTGCCATGCACACGGAGCTGGTGCTTCGGTTCGACTACGGCTCCGCCGTCCCCTGGGTCAGCCGGACAGAGGATGGAGCAGCGCTCCAGGCCATCGCCGGGCCTGACCTGGTCATCTTGCGCACGCCGGTTCCGGTGCACGGCAAGGGTTTTCGGACTGTTGGCGAGTTCACCGTGTCTCAGGGCGAGGTGGTCCCCTTCGTCCTCTCCTATGGCCCGTCCCATCTCCCGCCTCCCGAGGCGATAGACCCCCTGGCTGCCCTGCGTGACACCGAGGCGTTCTGGCAGGAGTGGTCAAGCCGTTGCCAGCACACGGGTCCTTGGCGGGACGCCGTGGTGCGCTCGCATATCACCCTCAAAGCCCTGACTTATCGGCCCACCGGCGGGATTGTGGCGGCGCCCACAACCTCGCTGCCGGAGCAGCTCGGTGGTGCCCGCAACTGGGATTACCGTTTCTGCTGGTTGCGCGACGCCACCCTGACCCTCCTGTCCCTGATGGATGCCGGGTACAGGGACGAGGCCGAGGCCTGGAGGGCTTGGCTGCTGCGGGCTGTCGCGGGCAGTCCGCAGCAGATGCAGATCATGTACGGCATCGCGGGCGAGCGGCGCCTCAGCGAGTGGGAACCCTTCTGGCTCCCAGGCTACGAGGCCTCCGAACCGGTCCGCATCGGCAACGCCGCTTACAGCCAGCGCCAGATCGATGTGTTCGGCGAAGTGATGGACGCCCTG
Organism: Microvirga sp. Mcv34; assembly: GCF_024519725.1. GTDB lineage: Bacteria > Pseudomonadota > Alphaproteobacteria > Rhizobiales > Beijerinckiaceae > Microvirga. The sequence goes on from NZ_JALJRK010000075.1 coordinate 7,874, forward strand.
TACCAGGGCCGACGTGGTGGGCTCCCCACACTGGAGGCCGGCTGGGCGCTGCAAAGAGACCTGGCTGGCCACCTGGAGAGCATTTGGGACCAGCCCGACGAAGGGATCTGGGAGGTTCGAGGTGGACAGCGGCACTTCACGCACTCCAAGGTCATGGCCTGGGTTGCATTCGACCGCATGATCCGCAGTGCCGAGGAGTTTGGGTTGGAAGGCCCCCTCGACCGGTGGCGTCAGCTCCGGCAGCGGATCCATGATGACGTGTGCGGCACAGGCTTCGATCCTGAGCTGGGTAGTTTCGTTCAGTCGTACGGGTCCAAGCACCTCGACGCGAGTCTGCTTTTGCTTCCATTGGTCGGATTCCTGCCGCCAGGCGATCCGAGGGTCCAGGGAACCGTCAGGACCATCGAGCAGCGCCTGCTTGTCGATGGCACGTTCGTCCTTCGCTACGACACGGCAGAGGCGGCTGACGGCCTGCCGCCGGGCGAGGGAGCATTTCTGGCCTGCAGCTTCTGGCTGGTTGACAATCTCGTCCTGCAGGGCCGTCGCGAGGAGGCTCGGGGGATGTTCGAACGTCTGCTGGCCTTGCGCAACGACGTCGGACTGCTGGCTGAGGAGTACGATCCTGTTGCACGTCGTCAGGTCGGGAACTTTCCGCAGGCGTTCAGCCATCTCGCCCTCGCCAACAGCGCCCGCAATCTCGCATTGGGCGACAAGCATGCTGCTCACCGGACCTGAAACCTGAAAAGGTGGGAGGAACGCTGTGCGGCCGCTGCACGAAATTTGAGCCGGACGTACGTGGCACGTTCAAGCGTGGCAGGGGAACAAATCAAAGCGGCTGTCGTTGGCGCCACAACCCCTGCAACGGACGGTGCCGTGGCCAACCTGCTTCGCCTTGTGCTGACCCGCTTCCTGATCGCGATGATCGCCATCGCGCCCGTGAGCGCGTCATGGCACGGGACCGCCCAAGCCGCTATCCGAGGTCCCGCAATGCATGCTCAAGCTGTGCAGGATAGGCACGAGCATGCGATGCATAGCCGAGCGGACCACAAGCATTCCGCTCCAGGCAAAGCGCATGGGGCAGGACTGATTTGTTGCCATCCCGCCTGTACAATGGCTGTCGTCCCTATGCCGGCTATTCCGGTGCAGGCTCTGTCCATCTCTGCTCCGCTTCTGGTTGTGGGTGACCGCATCCCCCTACCTGAAGCTTCGTCTGGCCCCGACCGCCCCCCCAAGCTCGCGTAATTTCCCGCGCATCAACACTGCATTCGCGGTGTGACGGCGCGCCTGCGTCCAACCGGCCATTCTATCATAGAGGCCTGCCGGCAGGACATTTCTTAGCGAGCGGCTAGGCACAATTCCGCGTCCCCAGCCATGCCGCAAGTCACGCGGACGCCTGTTCTAACCTTGGAGATGGACATGCACCAGATCTCCCCTGAGATGCAATCTTGTATCGACGAATGCCTGCGCTGTTACCAATCCTGTTTCGGGATGGCAATGACCCACTGCCTGGAGCAGGGTGGCAAGCATGTGGAGCCGAGCCATTTCCGCCTCATGATGGCCTGCGCCGAGATCTGCAAGACCTCAGCTAACTTCATGCTGATGAACTCGCCCCACCACAAGCACACCTGTCGGGAATGTGCTGAGATCTGCGAGGAGTGCGCCCGATCATGCGAGCAGGTCGGCGACATGCAGGATTGTGTTGAAGCCTGCCGCCGTTGCGCCGAGAGCTGCCGGAAAATGGCGGCCTGACGTCTCTTGGACTGATCTCAGCCCGATTTGCCTGATGTACCCCCTTCAACTTGGGTCGTCACTTGCCCCAGCAACAAAGGACGAAATCCTATGACACACAAGCGCGATGATCATTACTTGGAAAGCTCACCCTTCGGTGGAGCCACGAATGAAACGTTCGGCGACGTGAACCTCTTCATCGGCCGGAAGCATCTCGATCTGTACCTTGGCACAAGCCTAAAGGATTTCGCCTTCGGCCGAAGCGGAAGCGACTTCCTGCGAGGTCGAGGCATGGATGATGACCTCTTGGGAGGCAAGGGCAGCGATTTCCTGTGGGACGATGCCGGCATGGATCACCTCGATGGAGGTGATGGGCACGACATCCTCATCAGTGGCTCTGAAGCCGATGGTCTGCGGGGAGACCGTGGCAACGACTACCTCGACGAAGGCGTCGGCCACGGCGACCTCGAAGGCGGACGTGGTGACGACACCCTAGTTGGTGGTCCCGGCGGCGACGCCTTCGTGATCTCCCCGGACAGCGGTCATGATGTCATCGAGGACTTTGATGCGGGTCCCGGGATGCTCGACCACCTCGCTATCCGCGACATAGAACCCGAGGATCTTCACTTCGAGGACACCGATCGTGGAGTTCTGATCAGCTGGAACAATGGCGAGGGCTCGGTTCTCCTCGAAGGTGTTGAAAAAACGGAGCTGGCTCAAGACGACTTCATGTTCGCGGAGGATCGCAAAGTCATTCAGCCGACGAGCGCGGATGCGGACCATGTCACGGCAGTGGAATTCGCCAGGGATGAGGGCGAGGCGCTCATCCCTCCGGCTCTCGGTGCTGACGAACGGGCGGCTGCCTGGTTCCGCTTTGACGACTTCAACATCAAGTTCGGCGGCAGTGGTGACGATACTTTCCTGGGCACGGATCAGCGAGATTTTTTCTTTGGTCTCGAGGGCAGCGACCAGCTTTCCGGCGAAGCCGGTGACGACGACCTGGTCGGGGGCGGAGGCGATGACACGGCCGTTGGTGGCGATGGCATGGATCACCTGAAGGGTGAGGACGGCGACGACGAACTCTTCGGTGGCGACATGGCTGACAATGTCATGGGCGAGATGGGCAATGATGTCGTGGCTGCGGGCGCTGGCCATGACATGCTGGAAGGAGGCATGGGCGACGACACCCTCGATGGAGGTGATGGCGCCGATGCCTTCATCGTCTCGCCTGATAGCGGCAACGATGTTGTCGTTGGCGGTTTCGATGCTGGTCCGGGCGCATTCGATCACCTCGCATTGCGCGACATCACACCTGATCAAGTCACCGTAGCGGACACCGCGCAGGATGGCGAGCAGGGTGTGCTCGTCAGTTGGAACACCGACGAGGATGCTGCGGCGGAAGGTTCGATCTTCCTCTTGGGCCTGTCGAAGAACCAAATGGCTCAAGACGACTTTATGTTCAATGCGGACGATGCCCGCGAAGGCGGGTTCATAAACGACACTGCCATCACTCGTGAGGGATCCTTGCTGATCTTCCAGGGCGGGACCGTGGCTACTGTTGGTCAGGCAGATTACGACCTGCTGTAGAGCTTCGTCAGTCGAAAACTGCCGTGGGGAGGAGCGCCGCCCCTCGGCATATCTTACTGGTTCAGCCCAGATGAAACTGGCAGTCCCGCGGATTTTGCCGCTGCACCAGGAGCCGCCGCAGCAGGCGGACCAATTACTAGTGAAACTTGAAGGAGAACTGTCATGAAGACTCGTACCATACTCATCCTGAGCACCGTTGCCTCCATCATTGCTTCAAGTGCCATCGCTCAGCAGAACCAGGGCAGCTCATCGTCCGGTCAGTCGCAGCAAACCGAAATTCAGCTTCCGGAAGCGTGCCGCACCGCCGCCCAGGCCAGCGCACAGGGCGATACGATGAAGAAGATGCAGGACATGCAGGCCAGCATGTCCCAGAGCATGCAAAGCGGTATGCAGGGCATGATGGGCCAGATGAACGAGACCCAGAAGGGCCTGCATGAAGCAATGATGAAGATGAACAGTCCAATGATGACCGGCATGATGGCGAAGGATCCTGATGTGGCGTGGGTCTGCGCTATGATTCCCCACCACCAGGGCGCCATTGCCATGGCCCGAGCCGGCCTGAAGGGTGCAGACAACGCTGAGTCCAAGGAGTTGGCGGAGAAGAACATCAAGGAAAACGAGAAGAGCATGAAGGAACTGGTCGCTTGGGTCGAGAAGCATGCCCAGAGCGAGAACAAAAACGAGACGACCGGTTCCACCAAGTAGCAACGCCAAGTCCAGCCGCAATGCAAGCCGCTCCTCATGTTTGGGAGGAGCGGCTTGCACTCCAAACATGTCTGGTCGGAACCATCATGGGTTCCTCGACTGAGGCATTGCGCTGAGCTTTTCAATGAGGACTTGAAGATGCCCAAATACGTTCGTTTCGGCGCGATGATCGCGACGTCCACAATCGTGATGTTTGGTTTAATGTACCTGAACGTCTATAGCTTCGGCCATGCCTACTTCAGCGAGACTAGGGCCTACATGGCCCTGGTGATGGGCGCTACGATGGCTGTCATCATGTTGGCCTTCATGCTAGGCATGTACGCTAACACAAAGGCAAACCTAGCCATCTTTATCGGCGGCGTCGTCGTGTTCTCGGGCGCCCTCTATCTGGTCCGCAGCCAGGACACGGTGGAGGACGTCGCCTGGATGAAGGCCATGATCCCGCATCACTCCATTGCCATCCTGACGAGCGAACGGGCGAACATCTCGGATCCAAGGGTCAAGGCGCTCGCCGATCAGATCATCAGTTCGCAGCGCAAGGAGATCGACGAAATGAGAACCCTCATTCAGGAGTTGGAAGGCGCCGGGTAGAAGCAGGCTGCCAGCAGCTCATGAGGGCGCCCGTATTGGGCAACTCACCAGGGAGCAACGTGATGCAGGATCAAGATCCAGCCCCGAGGACAGACGACTTCCGGATCGAACGCGACGGCAACAAGCTCGTGCTGACGTTCACCCCAGACGGGCGTTCCTACACGTTCTCGGTCGATGGCGACCGGCTGTCGGAGCCCTCGGTCTCGCTGGCGCAGGCCAACGCCAGCGACTACGTGGAGGACGAGGTTCGCAGGACCGCGACCGAGCTCGCCCGACTGGCGCTGACGGGAGCGCCGTCAGGAAAACGCGCGGATCCAATCCCTCCTGCCTGAAGGAGTTTGTCCTCAGGACTTACAAGGTGACAGGGATGACCTGCGGCGGCTGCGCGGCGGTGGTCACGCGAGCGATCAGCGCCAGCTCGGCGACGACACCGCGATCGAGGTGGACCCCGCCAAGGGCGAGATCCGGGTCACTAAATCCACGGATCCGCGGATCGTGAGCTTCGCCATCCAGGGCACCAGCAACATGGTCGAAAGCGTCCCTCACTGAACAAGCAGCCTGTGATTGTGCCGGCACCATTTGACGCGGTGTCCTATTAGGCTACGAAGCCGGATGCCTCACGTCGGCTGGATGGCAGCGCTGCGCGGCTCGCATAGGTCTGACGGTTGCAGATTATGTGCAGCCGGGGAAGCATTAGGCTGAGAACAAAAACAGGGACAAGGAATGGAACTGGGGCAGACTTGGACGGGCGAACTCATTCGGCACTGGCGTGATGATCCGGGCGGAACCTACCGCACCTGGTTCCTCTGGGAGGAGCGAATTAAGAACTTCCGCTCGATTCGCCGCGGTATTCAGGCGGTAATCGACGAGATCCGCGCCGACCGCTTCGGCAACGCGTATCGGGGCTCGTCGCTAGAGACCGTGCTCGACTCGATTGCGGAGCAGCGCCAAGTCTTCAAGGGGGCTGACCACGCCTTCATGTGGAAGCCGAAGCTTCGCATTCCAGACATCTATGAAAACCGCGATAACCAAGTTGCCTTCGGTCGCTTTCTCGACGTCTGCCTCTGTTGCAGCGGCGAAGGCCAAGTCGTCAGCGCTATCCACGCGCTGGACAAAGCAGCCATCAAGGGGCTCGGTCCTGCGGCTGCCAATCTGCTGTACTTCCTGCACCCGACCTGGGTGCCGCCCTTCAACACTGCCATCGTAAAGGGCTACAACGCGCTTACAGGGGCCAACGTGAAACTTGGACGTTGGGACCAGTATCTTGCGATGCGGAGGGGCATCCTGGAAATCAATGCCGCTCACCGCTCACTGCTGTCGAACGACCTCGGCGCCGCGGCGGCCTTCCTGTTCGACGTCGGCTCCGGGCGCTATCCCCTTCTAGAACGGGACGGCACCGCTTCCTTGGAGCGCTGGCGTCGCGACCTCGACGAGGTGCGGGCAGAGTCGGCAGCAGCCAGTAAGGCGGCGCAGGCGGCACGTGAAGCGGATCACACCCACACTGAGATCCAGGGCTGGATCCGTGACCTGGGATTGGCGCTCGGCTACCGCGTCTGGGTTGCCGCGAACGATGGCGGCCGCCCATTCGGTGTCGGCCGGCTCTCCGATGGTTGCATGGACCGGCTTCCTGATCCTCTTGGCCGAAGTGCCTCGGCGGACGCGATCCGGCTGATCGACGTGCTCTGGGTGGACCCTGCCGACGCCGTGGTTGCGGCCTTCGAGGTCGAGCACACGACCAGCATCTACTCCGGCATCGTGCGCATGCTCGACCTTGCCTTGGGCATCGAGGGCGCCGCGGCCCGCAACTTCTTCCTGGTCGCCCCGGACGACCGGGAGGCGGACGTGCGCGCGCAGTTCGCCCGGCCGGCCTTTTCCAGGGTCGGTGAGCTCGACCTTCGCTACCTGCCCTACAGCGAGCTTCGGGCTCACCGCGAGGCCATCGCGCGCTTCGGCACCGGCCTCAAGGGCGTCCTGGCCATTGCGCGTCCGGTCCAGCCGGCTCCGGCGGCTGTCCGGACAGGAACTATTTGAACGTCACGGCTCTGGGGTTGGGCGCATGGTAGCCTGCGGGAGGTACCGGCGCCGGTAAGTGCGTGTGCCAAGCAAGCAGAAGGGAACTCCTCCAGCTCCGCTGTGAAGAAAACCGCCGGAGAGTGGAGCCCGCATGGGATTCCTGCGGGCTACCTTAAATCAGACGTGAGCCAGCGCCTCGCTTGGGGTGTAGCCGGCCGCAGTCACGAGATCCTTGATCGCAGCCAAGTCGGCGGCGCCCCGGACCGAGACAAGTTTCGACGCCACGTCCGTGTGCACCTGAGTTCCGGGGAGTCCGGTCTCAATGGTTTTGGTGATAGTGCCAGCGCAGTGGCCGCAAGTCATGTCCTCCACCCGCAGAGTCAGCGTGTCCGGACTTTGCTTCGCGGCGACGACCGCGCCTTGGGACTGATGGGTTGCACATCCGCACATGATCTTTCGCTCCCTTCGAGTGTTGACGATAAAAGGAGAGTGAGGCTTCCCACGGTGGTAAGGTCAATAGCCTTTTTTATCGGTGCCTCGCGACCCACCCAACAGCACGGGAGACCTCACAAAAGCGCTTGACCTTGCCATAATGGGAAGGACTACACCAGGTGCCAGACAGTTCTCTGAGGAGACGAAAGTGGCTCATCAAACATCAGCTCAACAGCAATCGCTCCCAGCAGCGACCATTGATATACCTGTCCAGGGGATGACCTGCGCCTCCTGCGTGGGGCGGGTCGAGAAGGCGATCCGCGCCGTCGAAGGCGTCGACGCCGCCAACGTCAACTTGGCGACCGAGCGGGCCCATGTCTCTCTGAAGCCGGGGGTCACCAACCTCATGCCGGTGGCTGAGGCCATCCGCCGGGTTGGCTACGAACCCCTTGAGGAGACCGTTGACCTGAAGATTACCGGCATGACCTGCGCCTCGTGCGTCGGACGTGTCGAAAAGGCGCTCAGGGCCAGTCCCGGTGTGCTTGACGCATCGGTCAACCTCGCGACCGAGCGGGCTTCCGTCCGCGTGCTTGGGGGCTCCGGCATGACTGGAACGCTCATCGCCGCTATCGAGAGAACCGGCTATGAGGCGGAGCCCGCCCGCAGCGGTGCGGAGCAGACCGACCGGGAGCGCGCGGCTCGCGAGGCCGAGTTGGCCTCGCTGCGCCGGTCGGTCATCCTAGCCGCCATCGCGACTGTGCCGTTGCTGGTCTTCGAGATGGGGGCGCATCTGTTCGAAGACGTTCACCACTTCCTGGCCGGAAGCATCGGCGACGGCACGGTCCGGATCCTGTCCTTCCTCCTGGCGACTTTCGTGCAGTTCGGCCCTGGACTGCGCTTCTACGTCAAGGGCTGGCCGGCGCTCCTGCGGGGCGCGCCCGACATGAACTCGCTCGTGATGCTCGGAACGACGGCCGCTTACGGCTATTCGGTCGTTTCGACGTTCGCACCCGGTCTTCTACCAGAGGGCACCGACTACACCTATTACGAGGCCGGCGCCGTGATCGTCACCCTGATCCTGCTCGGGCGCTGGTTCGAGGCGCGTGCTAAAGGACGCACCAGCGAGGCGATCCGGCGTCTCTTGACCCTGCAGGCCAAGACCGCCCGGGTCATACGCGAGGGCCAGGAGGTCGAAGTCGGCATCGATGCCGTGCGGCCGGGCGATTTCGTCGTGGTGCGCCCGGGCGACAAGGTCCCGGTGGACGGCGAGGTGGTCGAGGGCGCGTCCTACGTCGACGAGTCGATGATTACTGGCGAGCCGGTCCCGGCCCAGAAAGGTGTCGGCGCCTCCGTGGTCGGCGGCACCATCAACAAGACTGGCGCGTTCCGCTTCCGCGCTACGAAGGTCGGCGCCGATACCCTGCTGGCCCAGATCGTCCGCACGGTCGAGGAGGCGCAGGGCTCGAAGCTCCCTATTCAGGCTCTCGTCGACCGGGTGACGGCGTGGTTTGTGCCGGCCGTGATGGCTGCCGCCGCCCTCACCTTCCTGGTCTGGCTCGTCTTCGGACCGGAACCGGCGCTCACCTTCGCGCTGGTCAATGCGGTCGCCGTGCTGATCATCGCCTGCCCCTGCGCCATGGGTTTGGCCACGCCCACCTCCATTATGGTCGGCACCGGCAAGGCCGCAGAGATGGGTGTCTTGTTCCGTCGCGGGGAGGCACTGCAGGCCCTCAGGGACGCCAACGTCATCGCCCTCGACAAGACCGGGACTCTGACAAAGGGACGCCCCGAGCTCACTGACATCACGGCTGCGCCTGGCTTCGACGAACCCGACGTTCTGCGCTTGGTGGCGGCTGTGGAGACACGCTCTGAGCACCCGGTCGCGGAAGCTATCGTTGCCGAGGCGCGGCGCCGTGGGCTTGAGCTGCCGGCCCCCGCTTCGTTCGAGGCCGAGCCCGGCTTCGGGGTAAAGGCCGAGGTCGAGGGACGTCGCGTCGATGTCGGGGCCGACCGCTTGATGCGCCAGCTCGGTCTCGACGTCTCCGCATTCTCCGATGCGAGCTCACGCCTTGCGGACGAAGGCAAAACACCGCTCTATGCCGCCGTCGACGGCCGCCTCGCCGCTGTGATTGCGGTCGCCGACCCGATCAAGGAGACCACACCCGCAGCGGTTAATGCCCTGCATGGGCTAGGTTTGAAGGTGGTGATGATCACTGGCGACAACCGTCGCACTGCAGACGCAATCGCCAAGCGGCTCGGCATCGACGAAGTCGTCGCGGAGGTCCTGCCCACCGACAAGGCTGATGTGGTCAAGCGCTTGCAAGCCGGCGCATCAGTGCGGGTCGCCTTTGTTGGGGACGGCATCAACGACGCCCCGGCGCTGGCACAGGCCGATGTGGGGCTCGCCATCGGCACCGGCACCGACATTGCCATCGAGAGCGCCGACGTCGTCCTCATGTCGGGCGATTTGCGCAATGTGCCCAACGCCATCGCGCTCAGTGCGGCAACCATCCGCAACATCCAGCAGAACCTGTTCTGGGCCTTTGGCTACAACGTGGTGCTGATTCCGGTGGCGGCAGGAGCTCTTTATCCGGTCTTCGGAATCCTCATGTCGCCGATTTTCGCCGGCTTGGCGATGGCCTTCTCCAGCGTCAGCGTGCTCACCAATGCGCTGCGCCTGCGTGGCTTCGCACCGCCGTTCCCGGCGAGCGCGGCGGACGCTCAGGCGACGCCACGCCAGCTGGCTCCTGCAGAATAAAAGGAAAAACGCCATGAATATCGGTGCAGCATCCAAAGCCTCCGGCGTCTCGGCAAAGATGATCCGGTACTACGAGAGCATCGGGCTGCTAGCTAAGGCAGCCCGACGTGAGAACAGCTATCGGGACTTCGACGAGCGTGATATCCACGATCTACGCTTCATCAAACGGGCGCGAACGCTCGGCTTCTCAGTCGAGGAGATCACCCGCCTGCTCGGGCTCTGGCGTGACGCGCAGCGTCCGAGCCGTGAGGTCAAGCAGATCACCGGCGCCCACATCGCCGATCTGGAAACCCGCATCGCAGAGATGCAGGGAATGGTGGCGGCGCTCAAGCACCTCTCCGCTCACTGCCACGGCGATGATCGCCCGGCATGCCCGATCCTGCAGGACCTCGGCGGACCCGAGATCAGCTCGGCTTCGCCGCAGGACAAGAGGAAGCGAGCTGCCGGCCTGCGCGAAGCTGCTCTCTAACGGGACCCTGCGGGCGAGAATTCGTTCCTTACAGCTTTCGCTGCACCCCATGTTCCTCGAGGCGACGAACTCGAAAAGCTCATCGCCAGGGCGCAAGGACAGTGAACTAAGGGCAGGTTCGGACGGACATAGGAAGAAGGCACTATCTTCATGAGGAGCCACACGTCAGATCAACCGTGTGGATCTTGCCGCAATCCCAAGCGCCGCCACCCCGAGAAGGGCCCAACAGCTCCAATTGGCGACGGGCGCCCACCAGACGTCAGGTGCTCCAGCCTGCCGCTCTAGACGGTGCTTGTCGAGCATTCCCCAGCCATGCACCACCATACCAATCAACAGGAGCGGAGGCCGATGCCCCAGAGAAATTCGCTGCCAAGCACTCCAAGGCCAGTCCCGATTACGATCGCGCCTACGCCCAACGTGAGCTCGGCCAGCCGCAGCCGCTCCGGCTTGGCGACGGTCACTCGCGCTTGCCGTGATGATGGCCGTGGCCCCGATGCATGAACAGGTGCATCAGTGGGCAGGCCAGCAGCAGCAGGTAGGGCAGGGCGGCCAGAATGTGGCCCGTGTGGGTCGCGAACAGGTAGATGCCAAGGGCCGCCAGGACCAGCGTCACAGCCCAGCCCAGGGGTGTGCCGACCAAAGTGGCCCGCCAGTTCCTTGACGGTGGCAACGAGCGGTTCGGCATGGCGTTGGGGGTGTTCATGGCTCGGCCTCCCGATCAGGACAGGGGCAACTCTGAACCTTCTGCGGACCACCGGCCTTGATCTCGCTCAAACATCGATCATGCTGACGGGTGCCGGGGCATCCCGGCCGCAGCGATGGCGTGCCGAGCGCCTTTCAGCGCGGCTGCGTCATCTCGTCGAACGGGCTCTGATTGCTCGCCTCGGAGGCGCCGGTGAATCGCTCTCTGTCACGGCCTGGCGGGGCAGGAGACCGAGGCAGGAAAAGCGTCCCTGGCGCTTCCGGCCGCTCTCCTCCCACGCCACTGACCGCCCTTCGGCGGCGATCGGCGGCCAACTTCTCCAGTGCACCGGAAATGCGCCCTAACGGGGTGCCGAAGTCCGGGAGGTCGATCAGCGCCAGCAACAGCCCTGCAACCCAAAAGGCATGGATGTGGGTGAACATGGCGAGCAAGCCCAGTACGGCCACGATTTCATACTGAATCTTCTGGGACTTATGAGCAATGTGATCGGGGAGGTGGTGCAGCCTCATGTAGAGGAGACCGACCGCGAGCACGAATGCGACCAGGAAGATCCCCATCCCGACCATGAGATAATCTGTGCCACCGGGCGACGAAATGAAGATCGGCAACGAGTGCGGTGCCGACGGGTGCATCGAGGGTGTCACGGCCTGCCCTCCGCAGAAAGGCGTGTGTCCCACTCTGCAAAGCTACCACATTCTTCAACTCAGCGCCACGCGGGCGCCGCCCGCCTCCCACTTGTTGAGGTTATCGGAACCTTCCTCCATAGGCTCCGTCCGGCCAGGCCGTCACAGCCGCACCGTCCGCAGGCGGATGGCGTTGCCGATCACGCTCACTGACGACAGTGCCATGGCCGCCGCCGCGATGATCGGCGACAGCAGGATGCCGAAGAGCGGGTACAGCATGCCTGCCGCCACCGGCACCCCGAGGGCGTTGTAGATGAAGGCGAAGAACAGGTTCTGGCGGATGTTGCGCATGGTCGCCTGGGACAGCCGACGTGCCCGCACGATGCCGGTCAGATCCCCCTTGAGCAGCGTCACGCCCGCGCTTTCCATGGCGACATCGGTGCCGGTCCCCATGGCGATGCCGACATCCGCCGCCGCCAGAGCCGGAGCGTCATTCACGCCATCGCCCGCCATGGCGACCACGCGCCCCGCGCGCTTGAATTTGTCCACCACCGCGCTCTTCTGGTCGGGCAGCACCTCGGCCTCGACCTCGTCGATCCCGAGCCGCTTGGCGACCGCCTTCGCGGTCGTCCAGTTGTCGCCCGTCAGCATCACGACGCGGATACCCTCCTCCTTTAGGCCGGCCAGCGCCTCAGGCGTCGTTGCCTTCACCGGGTCGGCGATGGCGATGGCACCCGCCACCTCCCCGTCGACGCCGGCGAAGATCGCCGTCGCGCCGTCCTCGCGCAGCCTGTCCGCTTGCTCGGCGAGAGGGCTGACGTCAATGCCGTGCTCCGCCAGGAACTTGGCGCTGCCGAGCACGACGCGCTTGCCCTCCACGGTGCCCAGCGCACCCTTGCCGGTGGGCGAGTCGAACTCCGTGACCGGAGCCGTTGCGATACCCTGCTTCTCGGCCGCCTCGACAATGGCCAGGGCGAGCGGGTGTTCGCTCGGCCGCTCGGCGCTGGCCGACAGGCGCAGGACCTCGGCCTCGGTGAAGCCCTGAGCGGGGACGATGGCCGTCACGGCGGGCCTGCCCTCGGTCAGGGTTCCCGTCTTGTCGACCACCAGCGTGTCGACCTTTTCCATGTGCTCGAGGGCCTCGGCATTCTTGATCAGCACGCCGGCCCCGGCGCCGCGGCCGACGCCGACCATGATCGACA
>NZ_JALJRK010000076.1 GCF_024519725.1 Microvirga sp. Mcv34
GGCTATCCTGGAAAAGGTCGCCCGTGCGAAACAAGCGTTAGAGTCACAACACTAGATTCCAAGCACCGTAGGCGTCATCATGGTTGATATACCCTATCTTTTTGGCCTTCAGGTGCTGCTTGCCGAAATCCACAACGGAGCCGCCAACCGCATATTGAGTGATCGAGAAGGCGCCAAAGATATAATCAGTGGGCGGGTAGAGAGCGCCGTCTGCCGATGCATTCAGCATCACCCACGGAACCTTGCTGCGGACCACGTAATCCTTCGCAGCCACGGCTGCAGCGGAGCAAGAGCCACCGTTGAGCATGAACACTTGGTCCTGCTCGACCAGTTTCTTGACAGCCGACACGAGGTCGTTGGCATTGCAGCGATCGTCTTCAATGACGAGTTCGATCTGGCGGCCATGGACGCCGCCTTCCTTGTTGACCTTGTTGTAGTACATCTTCGCCGCGTTGATCACGTCGAAGCCATAGGCCATGTTCGCCCCGGACAACGGTGAGAACACCCCAATCTTGATGGTCTTGTCCGTCAGGCCGGGCTCCTGCGCGGAAGCCCCAACAGAATGGACGAGACCTGCAGCCAGCATCGCTGCTCCAAGCCACATCTGAGTTGCCTTATCGTTCATTTCTTCCTCCCTTTTCGAACTTCAGATTTTGTGAGCCCGACGGTGATTGTGCGTGTTGAGGGCAGCGCTATGATGTGCGGAGCCGCCGGACACACGAGAAAGCACATGGCGGCAGGCACATAATCAAGCACATCCACGCGGAATAGCTGGTGGAGCCCTCTCACCGACGCTGAATTCGGCAGAAAAACAATGCCCAGATGTGTCGATCAGGTCTAAGCCAATAGGGCCAAACGTCTTGCATTGGGGGATCAATTCACGGGCGAGCGCCTGCGCCACGAATAAGTCGTTCTCTGCCAGCGTTAAGGGGACCGCAGCACCAATGCTTACGGCACTCCTCGTCACCAGCGCGATGCTTCGCGCATGAGACGTCACGATTTTCTCCACAGGCGGTCATATGCCACCATTGGATACAATCCAGCAGCTTGCGAACCAGATTGTCAATAAGTTCGTTGCAATTAACGTTTGATTTTATCCAATCTTCCGCAAACTTCCCGTCGCGATGTAAGCGCGAAGTCCGTTCTACGAAAATTCGGAAACGTTCGGCAGAGGAACATCCTTTTGGAGAGATCTGTCTCGGTTCAAGAAAGCGTCCTGCCCTGATGCCTTCACCTCACGACGCCGCGTGGCGACCGATCACGTAGCCGAACGTCAGCGCTGGTCCGAGCGTAATGCCCGCGCCAGGGTAGGACCCGCTCATGATCGAGTTGATGTCGTTGCCGCAGGCGTAGAGACCCTCGATAACTTGGCCTTGAGTATCACGCACCTGAGCGTTTGCATTGACGTCGAGCCCCATCGTGGTGCCGATATCGCCCGGGAAGATCTCGACTGCGTAAAGAACGCCCTCAAGGGGTTTGAGGCATTGGTTCGGTCTATGATTCGGGTCGCCGAGGGCGGTTTGGTATGGGGTTGATCCCTTGCCGAAATCCGGATCCACCCCTTGGGCCGCGAGTCCGTTATAACGATCGATCGTTTTCTGAAGAACTCCGGCGTCGATGCCGCAGACCCGAGCCAATTCCTCTACGCTCAGGCCGCGCTTGAGATAACCGGATTTCAAATAGGGGCCGATCCGCCCTGGAAAACAGGGAACCGCTCCCAGCCCGTATCGGCGCAGGGCATCGTGATCGCAGACCAAGAAGGCCGAGTTCTCCCCCTCGTCCAGCAGCTTTTCCACCAATCCCTGCACGAAATCATGATAGCTGGCCGCCTCATTGGTAAAGCGCCGACCATCATGACTTACCGCGATGATGCCAGGCTTCGCGCGGTCCATGAACAGGTGCGGGAAAGGCCGCTTCGAACCATCGGGCTGCGGAATCAGTGAAACCGGCGCCCAGGACGCGGCATCTGAATTCGTGGACACGAAGGCCGCTCCGATGGCCTCGGCGGCGGAAATCGCGCCTCCCGTGTTTGGCGAAGGTGCCATGCTGTAGTGGGACAGGCCACGGCGAACATGTTCAAACGTCTCGGCGCGACGTTTGACATCATGCGGAAACCCGCCGCTGGCGAGGACGACGCCCTTTGTGGTCACAATAGTCCTGTCGCCAAGTCTCGTGCGCAAGACGGCGCCCGTCACTCGGCCCAATCCGTCCTGCTGAAGCGAGATGAGTTCGTGCTCCGTCAAAAGCGGTATCTTCAGGGCAAAAACCGTCTCGGCCAGTCTCCCGACGACTGCTGCGCCCAAGCTCAGTCGCGTGTTGCGTCCAACACTTATCCTGTCTTTGAAATAGCGCGCAACCTGCTTGGTGGCATGCACAAAGGAAGGCCACTCACGGGTCATACGCACGAAATGGAAGAGGTCAGCACGTCCGAGCTGCATCCCACCGAGAATCGTGAACTCCTTGATCGGAGGGCGCAGGCGGTTCAGGTTCTTTCCCAACGCCCTGCCATCGTACTCCATGGCATCCAGTACACGTCCCCCGAGCGCAGCTCCTTCCTTGTCCGGATGATAGTCCGGCGCATAGGGACGATGGGTCATCTTCAATGCCGTCTTCTTGTTGAAGAAGTCGATAGCCGCGGGACCATTGTCGAGGAAGGCGTCGACCAGTTCCGCATTGAAGCGATTTCCGGTTTCCAACTCGATATAGCGGCGCGCAGCCTTGCGATCATCCTCCATACCGGCCGCTCGCATGATGGGATTGTCCGGTATCCAGATCGCGCCTCCGGATACTGCGCTCGACCCACCAAAATATTCGGACTTTTCCACGATGACGGGTTTCAGGCCCGCATGGGCTGCGCTGATGGCAGCCGCCAGACCCGCTGCGCCAGATCCGACAACCAGAAGATCGCAGCTCGAAGGAAGCACTTCTTCAGTCGACATGCACGGGCTCCTGCCGGGGGAAGCGACCAATGGTCCAGCCGCCATCGACGGCAAGCACCTGGCCGGTGACAAAAGACGATTCATCCGAGGCGAGAAACCGCACGGCCCGGGCAATGTCGAGCGGCGTACCCGCCCGGACCAGTGGAGTCTGCTCGATCATGATCTGACGGCGCCAGGGCTCCGACCGGATACGTTCGGCGGTCAGCGACGTTTCGATAAGGCCCGGCGCGACCGCATTGACGCGGATACCGGAAGGGCCGAAATCCGTTGCCATCTGGCGCGTCATGCCTACGACCGCCGCCTTCGATACCGAATAGGCCGCCGAGTTATAGGCCCCGACCAGACCGAAGACCGAGGCCGTATTCACAATCGTCCCGCCGCCCGCGCGGATCATCAGCGGCACTCCCCAGCGGGATAAGGCAAAGGCACCTTTGACGTTGATGTCGAAATAGCGCTGCAGGTCCTCGTCTGTGGTCTCGACTGCATGAGAACCGCGGCCGATGCCCGCATTGTTGACCAGAATGGAAAGCGTAAGGCCGGACTTGGAAAGTTCGGAGTGGAGCCTGGCGGTGAGCTCCGGATCGGTTATGTCGCCCTGCACGGGGATCGCTCCTGCTCGGCGGGCTGCGAGCGCATCGATGCCGGCTCTTTCGCGATCGACCGCAATCACAGTCGCGCCGGCGGCCAAGAGAGCCTCCGCGATGGCTTCACCGATGCCCTGGCTCGCGCCGGTCACGATAGCGGTGCGGCCCGCGAGAGTGGTGATGTCGAAGCTCATGACAGATTCCTCAGAATGCTGCCGTGCCGCCGACGGACCGGCCGCCGTCGACGATCAGGACTTGCCCCGTGACGAAATTGGCGCGTTTATCGGCGAAGAAGGCCACGGCGTGAGCGATATCCTCAGGGATCCCAAGCTCTCCGGTGGGCTGCTGGTCGCGGAGCAAATGTACGTCCGATCGCGCGAGAAGCATGTCCGTCTGAATTACACCCGGCGCGACCGCATTGACTGTGATCTGCTTGTCGCCCAACTCGAGCGCCAGTGCCTTTGTAAAGCCGGCAACAGCGGCCTTCGATGCAACGTAATGTGCATAGTTGCGGGCACCGAATGCTGCGCGTGAGCAAAGATTGATGATTCGACCCCATCTCGGCAACCTGCGAGCAGCCTGCTGGCAAAGCTGGAACATGGCGACCAGATTGACTTCATACATCCTGCGGAAGTCGTCAACGGTCAACTCGTTGAAAGCCTTTACATTGAAGATCCCGGCATTGTTCACCAGAATCTGAAGGTTCTCTGCACCGTCGATCAACCTCTGTGTAGCGACCGGGTCTGTGATGTCGAGGATTTCGGAGCGCGCCTTGAACCCCCGGGACACGATCTGGTCTACGGTCTCGACCGCAGGCGCCTGGGCTCGGTCGGCAACGATCACGAGGAAACCGTCCTCCGCCAGGCGATGTGCGATAGCGCGGCCAATACCGGAACCCGCACCCGTGACAATGGCAGTTTGAAGAATGCGTTCCGACATTTGCTCTTCCCCGGATTTCATCTCCCAAGGCGGCAACGGACTTGGCGGAGATCATCGTATGGCAGATAGAAATTGCAGAAATATCGAGGAGATTCTGATTTCCCCTCGGGGAGCGGCGTTTGGACCCGCCGCTCCCGGCTCAGGGTCTAGAGACCGAAGCTTTTCTCGTCGACTTTTGAGAAGATCTCATCGGCGACCAGCTTCGCGACGGCGTCCTCGTTATTGACGTCGATCCCTTCGAGGAGCTTGGTCCACTTGGACTGAAGCTCGAGGAACTGCTTCGCGACATCGGTCGGATCCTGCACGCGACGCTCCTTGGCAGTCCGGCTAGGATAGGAATCGACGACGCCGGCGCGGAACTTGGCCAAGGCCTGGACCAGCGATGCATCGGGCTCGTTGATCTTCAATCCACGTTCTTTTGAGCCCTTCAACGCCTTACTGACGGCTTGCGAATAGGCGATCTGCACGCGAGCCACGCTGCGGGCCGTCACATCGAGCAGCTTGCGGCGGTTCTCCGGCCCGATGTCCGACCAGAAATCCTTGTTATAGACGTAGGTGACGCCGAGCGACGTCCCCTGCTCCAGCATCGTGATCGTCTTGACCACTTCCCAGAGCTTAAGGCCAGTCTCCAGGCTGGTCGGGTCGGTCAATGTGCAGTCGATCGATCCACGCTCAAGTCCAGAATAGACGTCCGCGGCCGTGACAGCCACCGGGACGGCGCCGAGAGACGCCACCCATTCGTTCTGAGCGGTGCCGGCCGTACGGATCTTCAGGCCTTTAACATCGTTCAGGTCACGCACGTCACGCATGCACAGCATTAGGTAAGTCGGCGTGGAATAGCCGGCCAGAGCGACAGTCCCGTGCTTGGCAAACTCGGCCTGTATCCGCTTGTTCGTTAGCACGGTCTCGGTCAGTGCAAAGGCTGTCGCCATGTCGTTCTGTGCCACGAAGGCAAGATCGTTGATTAGGCCCGAAATCGGCAATTCCGAAGGCGTATAGGAAGTCGCTACGAGGCCAAGCTGGGCCACATTATCGCCCAGAGCACCCAGCGTGGTCTGCGCGGGCACCAGTGAACCCGAGGAATAAAGCTCGAAGTCGATCTTTCCTTTAGTGGCAGCTTTCACATCAGCCAGAAAAGGTACGTAACCAACACTCGTCAGGATGTGACTTGGCGCCAGCCAGGTTGTCGCCTGATACTTATCGGCATGAGCCACACCGGTCATCAAGGTCAGCGAAGCGACGGTCGCAGTCAGGATCTTTTTCAATGTCTCTCTCCCAGGAAAATTTCGTTTTGGGTGACGCACAGTCTCAGGCGTCCTGTAATGTCACCCGTTCCTTTACTTCGCCATGAGCTCAGGCAGCCACAGGCTGAGAGCCGGGAAGGCAATCAGAATGGCGAGCGTCAGCATGTCGATGACGATGAACCAAGTCACACCGTTGAAGATCTCCCCTAGTGACACTCGGTTGCCCATGGCGGATTTGATGACGAATACGTTCATCCCCATTGGAGGCGTGACGAGGCCAATTTCAAGCAGCTTGATCGTCAGCACGCCGAACCAGACCAGGTTCACGTCATGAGCGATCAGAAGCGGGCCGAGCACCGGCAAGCACAGCAGCATGATTGAGATCGACTCAAGAAAAGCGCCTAAGATCAGGAACAAGACGCAGATCAGAAGGAGAACCGTGAAGGTCGAGTAGTCGCTGAAGAAGCCGATCACGAAGTCCGGCAGTGTCGCCAATGCCACAAAGCGCGCAAACAAGGCAGCACCCAGCACCACGATGAAGATCTCTGAAGTGCCGGCAGCGGTGTCGACTAGGGCGCGCCGCATGAGCTCAACGGTGATACGGCCACGCACAAGGGCCAGAACGAGGGCAAGGAATGCGCCGGCCGCGCCGGCTTCAGTAGCGGTGAAGATGCCAGCAAAAATTCCGCCCATCACACCCAGGATCAGAACGGGTAGAGGCCATGCATCCGAGATCATTGCCCTTTTCTCTTCCGGCGTGGCATTCACCTTCACCTTTGGAGCAAGAGTAGGATTCAACACGCAGCGCACGGTAATCAGGCCGACGAACATGACGGCGGTCAGGATTCCCGGGATGATACCTGCAATGAACAGCGTCGAGATGGATGTATCGAGCAGGATCCCAAACACGATCATCAGAACGCTGGGTGGAATCAGTGCGCCAAGGGTACCGGCCGCGGCAACTGAGCCGGTGGCAAGTCCCTTGTTGTAGTTAGAGCTGAGCATCTCGGGAATGGCAATCCGCGAGAAGGCCGCCGCCGAGGCCACGGATGATCCCGAAGCGGATGCGAACAGCGCGCTCGCCGCGACTGTGGACGAGGCAAGGCCACCCGGCAGCCATGCCAGAAGGATGCGGGCTGCGCCGAACAGGCCCCGCGTCAGTCCCGATTCGACGGCGATGAAGCCCATCAACAGAAACATTGGGATCGCCGAGAGATTCCAGTCGCCGATCAGGTTGAAGGGAACAGCTTTGGCTATACCGACAGCGGGTCTCCAGCCCATCATTGCCCAGATACCCACGAAGGCAGTTCCGCCCATCGCAGCGCCGATCGGAACTCGCAAGCCGATCAGCCCCAGAACTAGCGCGATCCCCAAGAAACCAATTTCAATGCGTTCCATCGCTAGCCTCAGTGACTATGATTCTGCGATGCGTTGTCGTTCAGACGCACGCGATCGCCTGCAACAATCTTGATCACCAGTACGAGACAGGCGATCGCAAGTCCGAGCGGCAGCATGAACTTCGCCGGCCACACCGTCACACGCCACAATCCATCAATAGTCTCGTTTGTATTGAAAGCACGCATCGCAACATCCCACGAGAACCATCCGAGGCCGGCGTAGAAGATCAACGTCCCTATCTGACCGATCTTGCGCATCACGCGCTGCGTGGCCGGACCGACATTGTCAAATACGAGATCGACTGAGATCGCCGACCCCTTTGCTTCGACAAACGCAAGGATCAGGAAAACGCTTGCAATCATGTAGTAGTTGGCCACGACCTCGGCCGTACTGGGAACTGGATAGTGGAAGACGTATTTACCAATAACGTCTGCCACCACGTGGAACATCATCAGCGCAACGGATAGTCCCGCCAGAACGGTAAGTGCATTTGTAAGCAATCTCAGCGCTCTCAGCATAATGCGCTCTCCCTGTATTCCCATCGGCTCGGCTTGAGCCGAGACACGGCTGCTACTGCATCCGGTATCCGCCATTGACGTCGATCACGGCGCCAGTGATGTAAGACGCATCCTTGCCCAGAAGGAAGGCAACAGCGCCGGCCACATCTTCGGGGCTGCCGACCCGCAGGAGAGGGATGTTTCCGGTGACGGAAGCATAGTTTTTGGGGTCCAGTGATTGGTGCAGCATGGGCGCATCGATCAATCCGGGCGCAACCGCATTGATAGTGATCCCCAGGGGGGCAGCCTCGCGGGCGGCAGCTTTCACCAGGCCAAGAACGGCACTCTTGCTGGCGATGTAAGCGGAACTCGAACGATATCCGCCAAGCTGCGCCGCGACTGACGAGAATGCTACGAAGCGCCCGCCTTCAACTGGCGCTCGCGTGCGGGCACGCAGATACTCACGCATGAGCAGGAAGGTGCCGGTGCTATTGACCCGTTGGGTCAGATCCCATTCATCCAGGGATATCTCGGTCAGCGGCGGACGCTGCCCGCCATTCCTCAGCAGCAGAATGCCAGCGGCGGCAACGACTATGCCGATCTTGGCCTCACGAGTCTCAACATCATTGAAGAGCTGCTGGACCTTCGCTTCATCCGTCACGTCAAGCGCAAGGGCCTTGTGTCCCGATCCGGACAGGGATGCGACGACCTCGGCGGCGCCAGCCTCGTTGGTATCGGTTGCAATGATAGGGAAGCCATCATTGGCGAGCCGCTGCACAATGGCACGGCCGATCCCGCCTGCGGCCCCGGTCACGAGGGCATATATAGTCATGGTTCCAGCCTGAATATTTTCTTAGAAACTGATGCCCCAGGAAATTGGATCCAAAATTGCCAATCAGCAACCCGACTTTCGTCTTAAATGGCCATATTGGATCCAGAGCGGCATCAAGGCCACTTGCACTTGCCGCTCCACGCGGTATTTTTGAAGCATGAGCACTGCGACCACATCCCTTCCATCGGAGATCACCAGCGCCGATCTTGTAGCGAAAACGATCCGCGAGAAGATACTGGAGGGCGAGTTGGAACCGGGACGACGGCTCCAGCAAGATCATCTGTCCGACATGCTAGGGGTTTCCCGCACGCCTCTTCGGACGGCCTTGGCCATGATCGCGCAAGAAGGGCTCATCGATTATGAGGCCAATAGGGGTTATCGTGTCCGGGCGTTCTCCATCTCCGAGGTGCGAGATGCGTTTGCCGTCCGCGCGCAACTGGAGGGGTTTGCCTGCCGTTGCGCAGCGTCGCGGAAGGTTTCGGAAGTAACCATCGCGAAATTTGATGCCCTTGTGACTGAGGGAGACCGCCTCCTCTCCGGTGGAACGCTGGATCCCTCCCTGCTGCCCGCTTACCGGCGCATGAATGTTCAGTTTCATCAGCTAATCATATCCCTGGCCGGGAACTCCTGGATCGAAAGCTTCGTGCGGCAGACGCACAATGTCCCTCTGGTGTCTGACCGCATCATTCTCTGGGACGACTATGACATCATCTACCGCTCCCATGATGACCATCATCGAATTGCGAAAGCCATCGCGCAAGGAGAGGGTATCCGAGCCGAAAATCTGATGATCGAGCACGTCATCTTTGCGGGAAAACTCTTGGCCGAGAAACTCGAAATGGATCCACAGGGAGTCCTGATGTCGCACGGCAGAACATCGAACCATTCACCCAAGTCCCATAAAAACGGATAGCTTTCATGACCGCCCTGAAGCTCTTTTACTCGCCGGCCTCTCCTTATGTTCGCAAGGTCCTGGTCAGCGCGCATGAAAAAGGCGTCGCAAACAAGATCGAATTGCTCCCTTCGGCGGCAGGTCCGGTCAAACGCGATCAAACGATCATTTCTCATAATCCGTCAGGCAAGGTACCGACTGCTATCCTACCGGATGGACAGGCTCTTTTCGACAGTCGTGTGATCTGTGCTTACGTGGATACATTGAGCGAGGCGCCCCATCTCGTGCCAACGTCCCACGACGAGCGCTTTCGTGTTATGACGCTGGAGGCGCTTGCAGACTCCATTCTCGATGCGGCTCTGCTTTGCCGCTACGAAATGGTTTTGCGCCCCGAAGAAAAGCGCTGGACTGATTGGTACAACGGGCAAATGGAAAAGATCGACAGCGGCCTTGACGATCTGTCCCGCAATTGGATCGGCACCTTGCAAGGCCCGATTTCCGCCGGCGCTATCGCGGTCGCTTGCGCCCTGGGTTACTTGGATTTCCGCTTCGCCAACAAGGATTGGCGCACTGGCCACGAGGAACTGGCCAATTGGTACGGAGGGTTCGCGGAGCGCGGGTCGATGAAAGCGACTTGGCCACAGGGATAGCTCGGTACTAAGTAGGTCGCCAAAAGATCTGCAACAGCTTTCTGAACCAGAAGTGTTTGGATGCCATGCCAGCCTTGCGAAACGCTTGTTGCGGCGTCAGCGTCAGCACCCAGGCGGCGGCATCGGCGGCCAGAGCATCTATGGAGGCGGCCTGCCGGTTGGCCGCAACCAGCCGCTTGAGTTCACGCCAGAGTTGATCCATCGGGCTCAGTTCGGGCGCCTGCCGGGGCAACCACACGAACCGGATGCGCAGCCGGTCGGCGAATTTCTGGGTTTGTGGGGCAGTATGGGCGCTGGCTCGGTCGGTGAGAAGCCAGAGCCAGCCGGCGCCACGGTAGCGGTGCCGCAACGCGCGCAGGAAAGCCCGAGCCTCGGCCTGACCGGCACGGGTGCGGATCAGGACCATCCGGTGAGCGCTGCGGAGATCAATCGCCCCAAACAGCACCCGCTTGGCGTTGCGCCCGGTGATCGGCACCATCACCTGCGTGCCCTTGAGCGCCCAGGTGGCCCGCAGCGGCGGAAACAGCCGCAGCAGCGTCCAATCGAGGCACAGCAGCTGATCGCCCCCGTGCCAGCCCGCCTTCAGACGTCGGGTGATCCCCCCTTTTTTCTGCGGCAGATGCGCTGCGCGTTGGACATAGGCATAGCGCGGGCGCTTCCAGCGATAGCCCGCCTCGTGCAGCCGGCGCCGCAGCGTTCGGGGCTGACGGCAATGCCCTTCGCGGCTAGGTCGTGCGCCAGCAGCGGCACGGTCCAGCTCGTGGCCTGAGCCACAGCGGCGCGGGTCGCGTGCCAGGGCGGCTGCTAGGCGCTGCGGCGTCAGCGGGCGATGGAGGCATCGCCCGTTCAGCGCTCCACGTCTTCGGAGAATAACAAAGCTACCTGAGGCTTTGATGCGGACCACCTCAGTCCGGCAGCGCGCCGACATCGCACTTCTTGCAGTTCAGCTCCTGGCCTAGTGCCTTATCACGGCCTTTCGGCGTAATGACCCAAGGACGATTAGTCCACGGCGGATTATGGCGGACATGCTGGTTGTGGCCGCATTCAAGTTCAGCGACCCAGTGCTGTTCTTCGTCGAGGTGAAAGCCGACAATCCGTTTCTTCATGTTTCAATAAAACGTCAGGCGCCTGCAGGTTCAATCACAGCCGTGGTGGATCTGAGGGGAGGAGAACCAAGCGGCGCAGTATATCAGAAAAAATAATTGATATAGAGCGAGTGCAAGCCCTGCTTTGAACCAGCTCTGTGTACCAAGCATTTTCCGCAACTTGACCTTCAGCCCTTTGGCGCGAACGACTTCATTCGACCGGTGTTGTCACGTTAATCGGCCTCGGGCGCATTAAGGCCAAGCCGGTTGCCTGACAGTTTCAAGAGGCGACATTCGCTGCGACTTTCCAATCGACCATGGCGTTGAGGCGGTGAAGGTAGGTCGCACGGGCAGAGCGGCGGGAGCGGGGTGGAACGAAGACATTGCGGACAGCAGAGAACACGCTGACGAAGCGCTGCAGGTATCTGGGTGATCGAAAGCCTTGCATTGCTCGCTCATGTCGCCGGAGCGGTAGATGCGCGTTCTCCGCTCTGTTATTCAGCCCTTTGTGCGAAAGGCTGCGTAGGAGCCAAGCTTATCGGTGATCATGCATCGGAGCGGGCAGCCTTGTTTCTTCAACAGCCGCTTCAGCAAGCGCTTGGCGGCCTGGGTGTCGCGTCGGCTCTGGACGATTTCATCAAGCACATAGCCGTCCTGATCAACCGCCCGCCACAGCCAGTGTTTCTGGCCGGCACTGGTGACCGCGACTTCGTCGAGATGCCAGATATCGCGACAGTTTGGATTCTTACGCCTGAGGCGACGAGCGTGACATGGCCCAAACTTCAAAGCCCAGTGGCGGACGGTCTCATAGGAGACGACGATGCCGTGATCGAGCGACATCTCCTCGACCAGCCGCAGGCTTAATGGGAACCTGAAATAGAGTCATACCGCATAGGCGATGATTGGGCGCAAAGCGGTGGCGTTTGTAGCTGACGGGCTTGCTCATGCCGGACCATCTACACGCCTTGTCACCATGCTCGGGTTAACGCAACGACACATACGGGAGAATGCCGACGGGACTAATTGCGATGCGCCCTGCTTCACACCTGCTGGCTGACCAGCCACACTGGTGACAGAACTCTATTCAAGCCATAGTCGCTAGTGCCTCTTTTGTCACCTCGTATCGATACCTCTCACCCGTGAGCATCCTGCAGACCTCATCCACAGCCGTTGCGCCCTGGCGCAGGTAGGTCTCGTGACTATGCCCGGCAGCGTGCGGCGCAAGGATGGCATTCGGAAGGGTGCGCAATGGACTATCATGCGGCAGA
Source organism: Microvirga sp. Mcv34 (assembly GCF_024519725.1). Taxonomy (GTDB): domain Bacteria; phylum Pseudomonadota; class Alphaproteobacteria; order Rhizobiales; family Beijerinckiaceae; genus Microvirga. The sequence goes on from NZ_JALJRK010000076.1 coordinate 12,329, forward strand.
GGCTCCTTCTCGTAGACATCGAGCACCGCTGTGAACCGACCCTTGCGCAATTCTGCGATAAGAGCCTGTTCATCTACAATGGCGCCGCGCGCCGTGTTGATGAATAGGGCGCCGTCCTTGATCAGGGCAAGCTGATCCGTCCCGATCAGGTGCCGTGTTTCGGGCAGCGAGGGCACGTGCAGAGAGACGATGTCGCTCCGTCGCAGGAGGTCATCAAGGTCACACAGTTCCACATCCATCTCACGAGCTTGAGGCACCGTGAGATAAGGATCATAGACGAGAACCCGAGCATTGAACGCGCGGAACAGGCGCATCATCATGCGCCCGATATAGCCTGCGCCGAGCAGGCCCACTGTCTGCTCGCCGAGGAGCCGCCCGAGCAGGCGGGACCGAAGGTCGAACCAGGGCTCGTTGCGGCGCATTCCGTCCGCGAGTTCCGCGGGATGGCGCAGGAAGGCGAGGACTTGTGCCATCACAAACTCCGAGACCGCCTCGCCAATATGGATTGCCGCATGCGTAACCCGGAGCCGCCCCTCCTCGATCGCCGCGAAAGGAACAAGGTGCCGAACGCTGCCTGCTGCATGGGCGACCAGTTTCAGCGATGTCGGATGCGCCAGAAGACCTTCGTCGAGGGGCGGAGTTCCCCAACCGGTTATCGCCGCCACGGCACCGTCGACCAAGCCGGGCAGGTTATCGGCGGTGAGCTCGCCCTCTTGAGGTGCGCGAACGTTCGCAACTTCTGCCAGCCGCTTCTCGGCGGAGGCGGGGATAAGCTTAGCCCGCATGTCAGGCGTCAGCAGGATCACGACCTTCGGCTTGCTTATAGGCGACTCGTTCATGCTGCTCATGTAGTATTCTCCCTATTCCAGGTCGACCGTGTCCTGCCGGTGGCAAGCGAACGGTTCTCGTTAGATTCTGTCGGGGTTGCTTATCGGCTCTCGGTCTGCACCGGTAATTCAGTCCGACCGCGGCGCCCCGTGCCTTCATTCTCTTCTCCGGCTAGAAACCGACGCCACCGTTGATCTGGACCACTTCTCCCGTCACGTATCCAGCCTGCTCCGAGGTCAGGTAGAGCACTGTTCCAGCCACATCCTCGGGTGTACCCTCTCGCCGCAATGGCGTCTTGGCGACCGACTCGGCCCGGCCTTGCGGTGTGTTGAACGTATCGTGGAACCGCGTGCCGATGAGCCCCGGCGCGACCCCGTTGACGCGAATGCCGAGAGGGCCGACCTCCTTGGCCAGTGACCGCACCAGCGTAGCGACCGCGCCCTTGGTGGCTGCGTAATGCGAGGCCCCGTGCCCGCCTCCGTCGAAGCCGGCGAGAGATGACATCAGGACGATGGAGCCGGATTGCCGGGGCTCCATGGAACGGAGAGCAGCCTGCACCACCAAGAATGTGCTCAGAAGGTTCAGGGAGATGGCCTCCTGCCAGAGCTCCAGCGTCGAGTCGACGCAACGACTTCTTTTCAACAGCCCACCGGTATTGGCGAAAAGCGTATCGATCGGTCCAAGGTCCTGTTCCGTACGCCGGACGACTTCGGCAACTTCTTCAGGATTCGTCATATCCGCCTTCAAGGCCAGAACCTGCTTGCCTTGCGACTTGTACGCCGTCTCGATCGCTCCCGCCTCGTCAGCGCTGGTCTTGTACGTGAATGCCACCTTGGCTCCAGCATCCGCAAACGCGCGAGTCGTTGCGCCACCGATCCCCGATGCACCTCCGGTGACGAGGACGACCTTTCCTGTGAAATCCATCGACTTCTGGTCCTTTGTAGAGAGAGACAAAGAGCATTTCCCCTAGCGTCGGCTGGGCTGGATCACGAGCTCCGAAACATGAGCCCGCCGGGGCATTCGCATGACGAACAGGCAGGCCTCGGCAATGTCTTCAGGCTGCAGCGCCGCGCTGCGGACCTCGGCGCTCACGGGAGTCGGCCGGCGATCGAGCAGCGGCGTATCGGTCATGCCGGGCAGGATCGCGGTCGCGCGCAGACCGTTCGCCCATTCCTCCTCCATGATGGCATGGTTCAGGGCGAGAACGCCTGCTTTCGAAGCCTGGTAGGCCGCGCCCGAGCGATCCGGTTTTCGCGCCGCGACCGACGAGATGTTGATGATCAACCCGTCTCCTCGCAGGCGCATAGGAGGCACGAGACATCGGCACAGGTTGAACGCAGCCGTCAGATTGGCCTGGATCATCGCTGCCCAGGAGTCCGGCGTCAGTTGGCCAAATGCCCGCTCCACGAGATTCATTCCGACTGAATTGATCAGCACGTCGACCGTCGTCAGATCGATGCCTTTAAAGGCATCGGCTAGAACGTCCGCGTCGGAGGCATCGGCGACGACGGACGAGATCCGCGCTTGCCGGCCTGCGGATCGAGCGGACGTAAGGGTCTCGTCAAGCCGGTCCGCGTTGCGTCCGAGCAGAATGAGATTGACCCCGGCCTCGGCCGCGGCCAAGGCCGTGGCGCGTCCCATGCCGCTGCTCGCGCCGGCGATAAGAACCGTCTGACCGGTGATGTCTCGAACCATCCATCCGTTCCTGTTTCTATGCGGGTTGCAAGATCCGCGCAGCGGTCGTCGACCCCCGCACGATCAGTTGCGGCGTGACGTCGATAAAGGCGGGCTCATCCGCCGGAACCGAGCCTTCCACGTGCGCGACGAGCATGCGGACGAGCATCTCGGTCATGGCCGGCACCGGCTGTCGGATTGTTGTCAGAGCGGGTTGCGCGATCTCCGCGAGAACGATGTCATCGAAGCCGACGATCGAGATATCGTCCGGGACGCGAAAACCGAGATCGCGCGCGCCTGCATAGGCCCCGAGCGCATACATGTCGTTGATGGCCACGATTCCGGTCGGCGGATCGTCGCGGCTCAGCAATTCGCGCACGCCCATCCGCCCGAGCTCCGCTCCCTCCAGATCGCCGAAGCCGGCAACGCCGCCGCCCTGCCAGATCATCTCGTCGCGCAGCGGCAGTCCCGCCCGGGCCATCGCCATCCTCACACCATTGATACGCCCGATGCGGCTGTTGGTCCTGATCGGACCAGACACTGTTGCGATGCGCTTGTGTCCAAGCCCGATCAGATGCTGGGCCGCAAGGGCGCCGCCGAGCTCATGATCGACGCTCACGCCGCAGGTGATGACATCCCTGGTCTCGTTTACGCGCTGATCAAAGGCAGCGACTTTGAGGCCGCGCGCCGTCAGGTCACGCAGATAATCGAACGACAGGGGCGACGATCCAAGGATGATGCCGGTGATGCCTGAGCCGAGCATCGCTTCTGCGTACCGCGTCTCCACATCTGGATCCCGCTCGGCATTGCAGATCATGAGCCTATAGCCACGCTGCCGGGCCGCGCGCTCGACGTGGTGCGCGACCAGACCCCAGAACGGGTTTGCAACGGATGGGATGATCAAGCCGATGCTGCAGCTCTGACCCGACTTCAGCTGCCGGGCGGCGATGTTCGGAGTGTACTTGAGCTGTTCAATCGCCTCAAGGACGCGACGCTTGGTTTCGGGCCGCATCTTTTCGTGACGACCATTGATCACGTTGGAGACCGTACTGGCGGAAACTCCCGCCTTCTTCGCGACATCGAGAATACCGGACATCGATTCTTCCATTGACGTGGTTGCGGACCCTTCAAGGCGCGGGCACTGCAACGATTTACCAATAAGGCGGGAGAAATCCTTTGTCAAAGGCTCATCGTTGATACTAAATTGCATATTATCGCGAGAATTAATGTTTTCGCGATCACTTATTTACTGTTGACGAGCTGACCATTCCTTGTGTTACGTTTCACTAAGGAAGCCCAAAGAGGCTCGCTTATAGGGAGGAAGAGATGTCGATACGGATGAATCGGCGGGATGTACTCCGCCACGGCGCCGCCTTGCTGGGCAGCGCGGCCTTGACCACGACGCCCCTCACTCAGGCACTCTCGCAATCCAAGGTGCGCGTGCGTTTTGCTGGGTATGTCGAGTCCCAGGAACAGTTGACGCAAACTCTTGCTGTGCTGAAACTGTACTCTGAAAAGAATCCCGGTGTTGAGATCATCCCCGAATTCACGAATTTCGGCGCATTCACCGACAAGATCGCGACCGAGACCGCGGGCGGCAACGCACCCGACATGTTCAGCGTCAACGTCGATCTGCTGGCCGAATACGCTCGGCGGGGCGTGACGACTCCCCTCGACGCTTACGTGCCCAACCCGATCAACTTGGCCGATTACCTGCAGAGCGCCGTCAATGCGGCGAAGTTCGACGGCAAGCAATATGCGATCCCCAATGATGCGATCGGGCCCACCATCATCACGAACGCCTCATCCTTCGAGAAAGCCGGCATCAAGGTTCCAGATCAGATGTGGACGTGGGAGGATCTCGCTGAAACGTCTGCAGCGCTCAGCAAGGCGCTTGGGCCGCGTTTCTGGGGCGTCGAGGATGCCGGCGGCAATTATATTCCGTGCGACATCTTTCTGCGTGGTCGCGGCAAGTCGATGTTCACGCCGGATCACAAGCTCGGCTTCGCATTGGAGGACATGGAAGCCTGGTATGCCTATTGGAAGATGATGCGCGATACGAAGGCCACGCCGCCCGGTGACGTTCAGGCTCTTGCCGGCAACGACGATCCGAGCACGGCTGGGATCGTCGCAGGACGAGCCGCGATGAACATCACGCTGACTGACAGCTTCGTCGGCTTCCAAGCCCTGTCACAAGACAACTTCGTTCTCCACATGATGCCGAACGGCTTCAGAGGCGGGGAGATGAAGCAGCGCCATTACTGCTATGCCGGCAACTCGACCACGGTGTCGGCAAAATCCCCGAACCAGAAGCAGGTCATCGACATCATCCGCTTCATGCACTTCGATCCGGAGGGTGCCAAGACCTATTACACCAACAGCGGCATGATCCCCTGCTCTAAAGCCGGCCGCGACGCACTGGCCGCTTCGGGAACCGATGCGGATCGCAAGATCATTGCCTATCTCGATCTGTTGCAGAAGGATCCGGCGCCGCCCCGGTACCCGGGCGTTCCGGGAATGACGGGCATGCTGACGCGCGCCAATGAGGGCGTCGCCTTCGGGAAGATGACACCCAAAGAGGCCGCTCAGCAGTTCATCAACGAAGTGAGCGTCCGGCTCAAGAAGTAGGTCCTGCGGTACATCCTTCTATGCAAGGGGGGCGCGGCGAGGCCATGCCCGTTGCCGCGTCCCAAAGTGGTCTCAGCGGAAGATACGTCATGAGCACGACCCTATCCGGGACAGCTTCGCTTGAATCAGCCACCGCGCCCGAGGCGCGCCCGCGCCGGCACAAGGCCGTAGGGATCAATGCGCGTCAGAACGGCGCCGCCTTTCTGTTCCTGGCACCCTGGCTCATAGGCTTGGTTTTTCTGACGCTCGGCCCGATCCTGGCATCGTTCTATCTGTCGTTGACCCGCTACGATATGTTCACGCCGCCGCAATGGCTGGGCTTGGACAACTACGTGAAGATGTTCGCCGAGGATGGTCGGTATTATCAGTCCTTGCGCGTGACGTTCACCTATGTGTTCCTTTCGGTGCCATTGAAACTTGCCTTTGCCCTCGGTATCGCCATGCTGCTCAACCGCGGCTTGAAGGGATTGGGTTTCTATCGATCCGTTTACTATCTTCCCTCGCTGCTCGGCGGCAGTGTGGCCGTGGCCATCATGTGGCGACAGGTCTTCGCCTATGACGGCATCATAAACCAGATTCTTCTGAAGTTCGGCATCGATGGGCCGAGCTGGATCACGAGCACGGACTACGCGCTCTATACTCTGGTGGCGCTCGCCGTCTGGCAGTTCGGGTCTCCTATGGTCATCTTCCTGGCCGGCCTGAAGCAGATTCCGCAGGATATCTACGATGCGGCGGAAGTCGACGGCGCTGGTCCGGTGCGCAAATTCTTCAGTGTCACGCTGCCGCTTCTGACCCCGATCATCTTCTTCAACTTTGTGATGCAGATCATTGGAGCATTCCAGGCGTTTACGCCCGCCTATATCATCAGCGGCGGCAAAGGAGGGCCTGCCGACGCGACGCTGTTCTACACGCTCTACCTGTACGAACAAGCGTTCACCAACTTCCAGATGGGCTATGCTTCAGCCATGGCATGGGTTCTCGTCGCCATCATCGGTTTGGCGACAACCCTTTCCTTCCAGTCCGCCCGCTACTGGGTCCATTATGGCGATGAGCGCTAAGGATGCTGCCATGACAACTCCTTCCATGCTGACCCGGAAACCGAAGAGGTTAACGATCCGGTGGCGTAGTATCATCGTTCATGGCTTCCTCATCGTCGGCGCGCTGGTGATGATCTATCCGCTGCTCTGGCTGGCAAGCAGTTCGCTGAAGCCGGCCAACCTGATCTTCTCCGATCTTAGTCTCTGGCCGTCCAAGATCCGGTTGCAGAACTATGTCGATGGCTGGCGAGGCGCGGCCTTACCATTCTCGTCCTTCTTCCTGAATTCCTTCATTGTCTCCGGCCTTGCAGTGGTCGGCAACGTTTTTGCCTGCAGCATGGTGGCCTATGCGTTCGCGAGGTTGAACTTCGTCTTCAAGAGAACGCTGTTCGCCCTGATGATGCTCACAATTATGCTGCCCCTGCACGCGACGCTGATCCCACAATACGCCCTGTTCTATAACCTGGGTTGGGTGAACACGTTCCTGCCGCTCACCGTGCCGAAGTTCTTGGCCGTAGACTCGTTCTTCATCTTCCTGATGGTCCAGTTCATCCGCGGCATTCCACGCGAGCTTGATGAGGCGGCCGTCATCGATGGCGCCGGGCCGATTCGTATCTACTGGTCGGTGATCTTGCCGCTTCTGACGCCAGCCCTGGTGACCACAGCAGTGTTCTCCTTCATCTGGACCTATGAAGACTTCCTGTCGCCTCTAGTGTATCTCACCTCAATGGACCTTTACACGGTGCCGCAGGGGCTGAGCCTTCTAATGTCCTCGAAAGGTGCATCTTCATGGGGTCCGCTCCTAGCCATGTCGCTGCTGTCGCTGGTTCCCCTGTTCGTTGTGTTCTTCGTCTTTCAGCGTCGGCTGATCGAAGGCATTGCAACGTCAGGCCTTAAAGGTTGAGAGCGCGAGCGACGATCAAGCCAATCCGCTGCATTGAAGGATCTGTTCCATGGCGAAGCATCCGATTTCCGTCTTCACGAAACCTTGGACCGAATCCCTGCCGTCTGTTGCTGACAAGGTAACGTCCCTGGGTCTAGATGGAATCGAGCTTCCAGTTCGGCCGGGCTATCAGGTGACGCCCGAGAACGCTGCGGCGGGGTTGGCGGATGCAACCCGGGTGCTGGGCGCGAGCGGGTTGAAGATCTTCAGTGTCGCCAGCACGGCGGACGAGGCGATCATCGCGGCCTGCGGCGACAGCGGCATACCGCTCATCCGCATTATGGCGCCTATCGATCTCAGTCTCGGCTATGTCCGGTCAATCGAGAATTACCGCCGCCAGTTCGACGCACTGCTTCCAGCCTTGGACCGTCACGGTGTCGCGATCGGCGTCCAGAACCACTATGGCTGCTTCGTCGGAAGCGCTGTCGGACTGCTCCACCTGATCGAGAAGTACGACCCGCGCCACGTTTGCGCGGTGCTGGACATGGCCCATTGCGCCGTTGACGGCGAGCCGACCGCGATGGCTGTCGATATCGTCAAGGACAAGCTCCAGCACCAAGTCAATTTCAAGAGCGCTTATCGCGCCCGGGTCAACGGCCCCGAGGATGAGGCCGTGTACAAGGTCAAATGGACGACGCATCAACACGGTGGGTACTCGTGGCGGGAGTTCGTCGATTGCCTGAAGGAGGTGGGGTTCACCGGCACCCTGTGCCTCCCCGCCGAGTACAGCGATCCTGCCGGCATGCCACAGCGCATGGGAGATGACGTCATTCCCTACCTGCAGGAGGATTTAGCCCACCTCAGGTCGCTTGTCGCGGATTGGTAAGCCCCCGGGCTGCGTTGTGGGTCCCTATACGGGGCTCTTGTAAGGGCTCCGTTGCATTACCCCAGGCCGTATAATGAGGGGGCGGGTGGACATGCGCCCTCGCCTCCCCGACCATAAGGTTGGGAGGGCATCGTTCACGGCCGATGCCGGCCGCTTTACGAGGGGTTCTCACGCCCCAGAACCGGATGCGTCCGGTTCCGGTGACGAGGTAACACGCA
>NZ_JALJRK010000077.1 GCF_024519725.1 Microvirga sp. Mcv34
CTCTCCGTCGACGGACTGACGAAGACTTATGTGTCTGGCAGCGGCCTCTTCCGCCGCGGTCGCACCGCAACCGTCGTTGACGATGTCAGCTTTACCATCGGTCGGGGAGAGACCTTTGGGCTGGTGGGGGAGAGTGGCTCGGGCAAGTCCACCATTGGGCGGCTCGTCTTGCGCCTCATCGAGGCCGACGCAGGACATATTACCTTCGACGGGGTTGATCTACGCGCCCAGAGTGCGCCCGAGCTTAGGGCCCTCAGGCGGCGCATGCAGATTATCTTTCAGGATCCATTCAGCTCACTTGATCCTCGCGTGCGTATCGGTGAAGCCATTGCGGCCCCCATCCGCCTGCACGAGCTAAGGCCTCCGGCCGCAGTCCGCGACCGAGTGGTAGAACTTCTGGAGCTTGTTGGCCTAGGCGCTCACCAGGCTGAGCGCTTCCCGCATGAGTTTTCCGGGGGACAGCGCCAGCGCGTCGCTATCGCACGCGCTCTTGCCGTCGAGCCTGACTTGATTGTTTGCGACGAGCCCGTCTCGGCACTCGATCTGTCAATCCAAGCTCAGGTTGTAAACCTTCTCACCGAGCTTCGCTCCCGGCTCGGTGTGTCCTACTTGTTCATCTCACATGACATGGCAGTGGTTCGGCATCTGGCGACCCAAGTGGGCGTGCTCTATGCGGGCCGGTTGGTTGAGACTGGGCCAGCCGCTCAGATCTTCAGCAATCCCCGCCATCCTTATACCCGCATGTTGCTCGCTGCTTCACCGAGTCCTGTCCCAGGCGCCGGGGTCGAACGCCGCATTGTCGCAGGCGAGCCGCCCAGCCCCTTCAACCGGCCAGCCGGGTGTCAGTTTTCCTCGCGCTGCCCGCATCGGATTGAGCCCTGCACTGAACGCCAGCCACCCCTCGATACCTGGCGCGAGGGAGACCATCGCGCCGCATGCTTGCGTGCACACGAACTTGAGCAACTGACGCTTTTCTCCGATGATGAAGGCCGCATGTCCGAGGCATACCGGCGCCGGCTTGCTTTGTTGCGGCAGGTGCGCGCCGGGAGGCGGCCTGGATGAAGCAACAGGATAAACTGTCCGCCAGGATTACCGAGGCGGCTCGGCTTTCGGGATTCCGTGAAGGCACCGTCTCACGCGAGCTGGGGAAACCCATCGCATGTTCGGGTAGGACGCGCACACGGGTCGAGGGAGCCATTCAGCTCCTGGATGACCGCCTGCCAAAAATTGAGCGCGTCCTCAGCTCCCCCGACGCGGGTGTGACACGTAGCCCCTCGGGCGCGCATCTAGGCACATGGAAACCTTACTCCTCCTTGGACAAGTTCACCGCCGCGCTACAGCGGAATGTCACATCGGCACCCCAGCCAAAAACCTCCCATCCTTAGCCATCCGGAGCTCCACGTGTCCCACCCTTCCTCCATTTTTCGTTCTAAGCCCAACGCCATAGAAACCTTGTTTGGTAGAACGAAAGTGGTGGTCGGCGTCATCCATGCGCTGCCACTGCCAGGCTCGCCACACTATGACGGAGACCCGATTGAAAGGATTTACGCCCATGCTGTCGCCGAAGCGAGACGTTATCGCGAAGGCGGGGTCGACGGCTTGATTGTCGAGAATCATGGTGACATTCCTTTCGCGAAGCCGGATGAGCTTGGCCCGGAAACCGCAGCCGTCATGGCTGTCATGACCGATCGGGTGCGCCACGAGATCAAAGTCCCAGTCGGCATCAATGTTCTCGCGAATGGAGCCGTGGCTGCCCTCGCTACCGCCAAGGCGGCTGGTGCGGACTTCGTCCGTGTGAACCAGTGGGCCAATGCCTACGTCGCCAATGAAGGCTTCATGGAGGGAAAGGCGGGCGCAGCAAGTCGTTATCGCGCCTGGCTGCGGGCCCGCGACGTTAAGATCTTCGCGGATGTCCACGTTAAGCACGGTTCCCATGCGATCGTCGCTGACCGCTCCTTGCCGGAGCTCACCCGTGATGCGGAATTCTTCGACGCCGATGCCGTCATTGTGACTGGGCAACGCACAGGCGACAGTGCGGCTATTGACGATCTGTCTACGGTTAAGCGTTCGACGGACCTCGCTGTAATGGTCGGAAGTGGCGTTACCCGCGATAACGTCGGCCAAATCTTCGAGTACGCCGATGCCGTGATTGTTGCGAGTTCCCTCAAGCACGGTGGATCGTGGTGGAACGAGGTTGATCCGGAACGGGTCGCAGACTTCATGTCTATCGTGCGAAAGCTGCGCCCATGAGCCGTGTCACCGTGCTCGGAAACGCCACTGTCGATCTCCTCCAAAGGGTTTCGGCATTTCCGAAGCCCGGAGAGACTCTGTTGTCGGCGGGAATCGAGCGCTGTGCAGGCGGAAAGGGCTTAAACCAAGCCCTCTCCGCCTCCCGTGCAGGAGCCTTCGTTCGCCTTGTCGCTGCGATTGGGGACGACCCCGATGGCGCCTTTCTGCGTGCCGCACTCACGTCTGAGGATGGTCTGGCCGTCGACTGGTGCATAGTTGCTGCGCCGACTGACGTGTCATCCATTTGGATTGCGGATACCGGTGAGAACATGATCGTGTCGTCCGCGGCCTGCGCGCGTGGTCTCCGCGAAGACGAAGCATTGGCCAGGCTGGCTCCTGTTACAGCTGGCGATGTCCTCGTTCTCCAGGGAAACCTGACGGCTGCTGTGACAATGGCGGCTGCCCGCTTCGGGCGGGAGCGCGGTGCCCAGGTAATCCTCAACACAGCCCCGATCGCATGGGATATGCGGCTCCTGCTCCAAGCAGTCGACATTGTTGTGGCAAACCAGCCTGAGGCGCAAAGCCTCACTGGCGAGGCTGGTGAGGCAGCACTCACCGAACTCCTCGCGCTTGGCGCCGGTTGCGCCATCGTCACACTGGGAGCAGCCGGCGCGATGTTGTCGACAGGGGGTAGTGTTGTCACCATCCCGGCGCCGGCCGTTGAGGCCGTCGACACGGCCGGAGCTGGCGATGTCACGGTCGGTACGTTGGCGGCGGGCATTGCTGCTGGCGAACCCGTCGCGAATGCACTCTCCCTTGCCATTGCAGCCGCCTCCCTCTCCGTGACGCGGCCTGGCACATCTCCATCCTTCCCAACTCGAGCGGAGATGGCACACCTGCGCTCTTCCCCTGTAGTCTGATCGATCAAGGACATCGCACCATGCGTGATCTTCACCAACCAGGACGCTCCGTTGCGCAGGGTGCCGGCGGCGCCGCTGCGACATCCCATCCACTTTCAACCTATATAGCCTTGGAGGTGTTGCGGTCCGATGGCAATGCCGTGGACGCAGCGATCACGGCTTGTTCGTTGCAGTCGGTGTTGGAGCCACACAATACCGGGATTGGAGGCGACTGCTTCGCGTTGATATGGCGCGCCGACGAGCAAAAGCTTCATGCGATCAACGGGAGCGGCTGGGCTCCCGCCGGCCTAGACGCTGCTCGCCTTAAGGCAGCGGGTGAGTCCGAAATTGCCCTCACCAGTATTCATGCTGCTACCATCCCGGGCGCCGTTGACGCTTGGTCGCGCCTTCTTGCGGACCACGGCACGCGCAGCCTTGCGGATGTGCTGGCTCCCACAATCGAATATGCGGAACGCGGTATCGTCTTGGCCGAGCGGGTAGCAACGGACTGGGCACGGGAAGTCGAAAAGTTAGCCAGTGATGAGGGTGCGCGCGCCCATCTTCTGACCCCTGCGGGCGAAACTCCCAAGGCTGGGGATATCATCCGGTTTCCTGCCCTGGCGAAAACATTACGCATTCTTGCGGCCGAGGGGCGTGATGCCTTCTACGAGGGTGAGATCGCCAAGACGCTTGTGGCAAGCCTCAATCGGCTCGGCGGCTATCACACCCTGAAGGATTTTGCCGAGTTCCGCTCATCCTATGTGACACCGATCTCAACCCGATATCGCGGCGTAGACTGCGTCCAGATTCCGCCGAGTGGTCAAGGACTTACGGCCCTCGTGATGCTGAATATCCTGTCAGGCTTCGACATACCCAGTCTCGATCCAGTTGGCGCCGACCGCTTCCATCTTCAGATTGAAGCGAGCCGGCTCGCTTATGGCGTGCGGGATGCCTACATCGCAGATCCCGCCTTCGGAGACGTGCCCGTGGAGGAACTCCTCTCGGAGGGATTCGCAATGCGGCTTCGGGAGCTTATCGACCCTTACCGAGCGATGCGGGCGGAGCCATTGGTTCCCCGCGTGCATCATCAGGATACCGTTTATCTCACCGTTGCTGACAAAGACGGCAACGTCTGCTCGCTCATCAACTCGCTCTTCCATGCGTTTGGGACAGGCAAGGTCTGTCCACAGACAGGCATTGCCTTCCAGAACAGGGGCGCGGGCTTCCGGGTGGCTGACGGGCATCCTAACTGCGTCGCACCCCGCAAGCGCCCGCTTCACACCATCATTCCGGGCATGGCGATGAAGAACGGTAAGCCCTGGCTATCGTTTGGGGTCATGGGCGGGGCCTACCAGCCTGTCGGCCAAGTCCATGTCCTCCAGAACTTGGTTGATTATGGAATGGACGTGCAGGAGGCACTCGATGCGCCTCGCGGCTTCCGCACGGCTGCTGCTTTTGAACCGGAGCGCGGTATTCCGGCGGCCGTCGTGGAGGAATTGGCCCGACGTGGCCACCCAATACAGCCCTGCGACGCGCCATGGGGTGGTGGTCAGGCGATCCTTCTCGACCACGTGCGCGGCATTTTCTCAGCCGGGTCCGATCCGCGCAAGGACGGCTGCGCCCTCGCGCTTTAGGTCAACCGGAGAGATTGCTGATGTCCAAGCCCGCTTTTACTGGAACCGTCACCATTCTAGGCATCTTCGCGGCCGATCTGTCATTCCGGGCCGAGCGCCTGCCGAACATTGGCGAAACCCTGCTCAGCAAAGGGTTTGCTCTCGGACCGGGTGGCAAGGGATCCAACCAAGCCGTGGCCGCAGCGCGCAGCGGCGCTCGGGTTCGCCTCATCACACGCGTTGGGGCCGATACGTTTGGAGCCATGGCCCGCGAGATGTGGTCCACGGAAGGAATCGACACCACACGCGCGGCAGTGGACAAGGATGCTCCCACCGGAGCTGCCTTTATCTTCGTCGACGAGAGCACGGGTGACAATGCAATCATCGTGGAAAGCGGCGCGGCTGGACGGCTCGAGCCTTCAGATCTCGACCAAGCTCAAGACGCAATCATCGGCGCAGATGTGTTCATGACCCAACTTGAACAGCCTGTTGAAGCCGCCGAGCGAGGCCTCCAACTCGCGCGCTCGTCTGGACTTCTCACGGTCCTCAACCCGGCGCCCGCTGCCCGTATTCCGGAATCCATGTGGCCATTGTGCGATTACGTCACGCCCAATGAAAGCGAAGCGAGTGCCATCACCGGTATCACTGTGAGCGATCTCGACAGTGCCCGGCATGCAGGCGATCGGATTCTTGCCCTGGGCGTGGGCTGCGCCATCCTCACCCTCGGTGACAAGGGTGTGCTCGTTCATTCGGCTGAGATGTCGACACCAATCCCCGCTCTGACAGCCGGAGCTGTAGTCGACACCACCGGAGCTGGCGATGCCTTCAATGGTGGGTTTGCAGCCGCGCTAGCCCGCGGCGCGCCAGTCTTGGAAGCAGCGAGATTTGGGTGCGCCGTTGCTGGTCTCTCTGTCACGCGGCCTGGCACGGCCTCCTCAATGCCGTCCCGTGCCGAGGCCGAAGCCCTTCTTGGCCCGAATGGCTAAGTCTCGAGCGTGGAAATGGCGATCCCCCGCAGGATTGCATCCTTCAGGGTTCATGTGACCCTCATAAGGGACCAGGCGATGGGAGTTCCCTGTGTTCGGCTTTCTCGTAATGCGACAGTTGAGTGGGTCAGGTACCTGCGTGAACTTGCATTAGGAGGCTCGGCATGGAATGCCGCTCCGCCGCAAGCTCAACATGAGACTTCCCTTATGGAACGCCTTGCCCGATGCGCGACGGGCATGATTATCTTGGCATCAATCACGCCGGAGCATGATAGCAATGAATCCTATTGAGATCGCAAGCGACTTGATCCGGTTTAAGACCGTTAACCCACCGGGTGACGAGCAGGCTGCTGCTTTGTACGTGGCGGAGTTCTTGGAGAAGCACGGCTTCTCAATTGAGCGCCATGACTTTGCACCAGGGCGCAGTAGCCTGATTGCCACTTTTGCCGGAACAGACGCCGACTTGGCGCCTCTCGTGTTCACGGGACACCTGGATACCGTTCCCTTGGGCGCGGCATCATGGTCCTTTGATCCTTACGGGGAAATCCGAGGCGATCGGCTGTATGGACGTGGATCTTCGGACATGAAGGCTGCTGTGGCTGCGATGTTGGTCGCTGCGGCCACAGCCCGGGCCAGGCATTTACTCAAACGGGGATTGTCGCTCGTCATCACCGCCGCCGAGGAAACCGGCTCGGCTGGAGCACGCCACCTGGCAGGGCTTGGCGTTTTTGGAGGTGCAAGCGGCCTCCTCGTTGGGGAGCCAACCAACAACAGGCTTGCCGTAGCGCACAAAGGGGCATTGCACTTGCGCTACCGAACAAGGGGAACAACGGCACACGGCTCCATGCCCCATCTGGGCATCAATGCTGTAACCAAGGCTATAACAGCGATTGCAGCACTCGAAGGCAACAATCTCTTTGCTCAGCCTCCGCATACTTTGCTCGGGAAGCCGACGGCAACCGTGACCAGCATCCATGGTGGGGAGAATGTGAACTCAGTGCCAGATGCCTGCACGTTCACGCTGGATGTTCGCACCCTGCCGGGCATGGATCATGAAAGTACGAGAGCCAGCCTCCAGCAGGTGTTCGGCACCGACGTTGAGCTCGACGCGTGCCTTGCCGATATGCCGCCCGTCGGAACGAACCCCGATGATCCATTCGTGCGCTGCGTTGCTGACGTCCTGCTGTCCTACACCAGTGACTCAGGTGCCGAACCGATTGGCGTGTCCTATTTCACGGATGCGTCCGTCCTGCAGCCGGCTTATGGCGGGTGTCCAACGGTCATCTTAGGGCCCGGCGAGGCGGGTCAAGCGCACCAGACTGACGAATACTGCCTCATTACGAACATCGAGATTGCAGCTGAGATTTACTCGCAGGTGGTGTGCGAGTGGTGCGGAACATAATAGTGGGCGAAACCGCCCACCATCGCGCCTGGTTGGTCGGTAATGAGACGAGCCGTGGCCACCTCATCCCGCGAAGAAGGCGTGTTTCGGGTTGTTCACCATGAGCGTTTGGAGCTGTTCTTCCGTGACGCCATGCCGCTTCAGCCGCGGCAGGAAGTGCCGCTGAACATAGCCGTAGCCGAAGCCGCCATAGCGAGTCAGCATCATCTTCAAAAAGACGTCCTGCGAGAGCAGGAGGTTAGCCAAGAAGCCGGCATCAATCAGCCGCTTGATCGCACGCGCATTGTCCTCATCCGACGGGCATTGAACCTGCTGGTCGGCATACCAGTAATCCATGCCGATCATGTCGTACTCAAGGAATGCTCCCCGTGCAGCAAGACTTGTTTGGTAGTCGATATCCCCCCCCGATGGGTTCATGTGGCAAAGCAATGTCTGGTGGGCATCGCCGCCTTCCTCTTCGATGATATCGAGCACCCGGTGTGCATGCCGGTACCAGGCCGGCAAGTGAACCATCAGGGGAAGCTGCGTCCGATGCTGGGCTCGTGCGGCCCCGCGCAATGACTTTTCCTCCTCGGAGGTGAAATCGCCTGAGACGCCGATTTCCCCAATAAGGCCGATGCGAACGCCGGTCCCGTCCACACCCTCGTGGGCCTCGCGCACGATCTCGTCGGCGACATCATTCGCGCTCATGCCTCTGAGTTCTGGCGGATGGGAGGTCTGAAGGTAGTATCCGGCGCCCATGATGATGTTCAGCCCTGTCGCCCGGGCGATGCGCACGAGCGCCTCGGGGTTGCGCCCGATCCCTCGACAGGTGGGGTCCACCACAGTGCGCCCTCCCAAATCAACCACTGGCTTCAGCTCGGCGATGGCCAACTCTTCATCATCAAGAGCACAGTTATGAAGATTGACAAACGGGTCCATCCTGAGCTCGCCGAGGATTGCGGCATGGACGGGCTCCGATCCGAGGTACTGCCGCTCTGGCTCGACGGGCTTGTTCCACCAGCAGCGGCAGTCGTTCAACAGGTGCTCGTGGATCAACGTTACGCCGAGGTCGTCGGCGTCGACCGGGCCGAGCACTGTCATGACTTTCCCAGACCGCACATGCGTGGGCGCGAGTTCGGCAGACATAGAGTTCTCCGTCATGATGGAAGCCGCCGGGTCCCAAGGCGGGTGAAAATGCGGGTGTTCAACCAGATGGCAATCAAGATGATGGCTCCGGTCACAATTTGGGTGAAGAACGGCGAAATATGAGCCAGGATAAGCCCATTGCCAATAACCGCGATTGTCAGGGCCCCAAGCGTTGTGCCGAGGATTGTGCCCCGCCCCCCCATGAGGGAGGTGCCTCCGAGGACGACGGCGGCGATAACATCGAGTTCAAAGCCGACGGCAGCATTGGATGAACCTGAGCTCAGGCGGGCCGCAATGATGATGCCGGCCAGGGCAGCGGCAAGGCCCGTCAGGACATAGACTGATGCAACAACCTTCTGGGCTGGCATGCCAACGCGCCTTGCAGCCTCGGCGTTAGCACCCACCGCAATCACCTGCCGTCCATAACGGGTCCGGCTGAGAACAATGCCGCCGATCACCACAACCAAGGCAGCAATAAAGGCTGGCATGGGAATGCCCAGGAACCAGCCCCGGCCGATCTGCGTAAACCAGCCCTCGGACGCGATGGGGATCGAGAACCCCTGGGTCATCAGGAGTGCAATGCCGCGCAAGGCTGACAAACCTGCCAAGGTCACAATGAAGGACGGAATGCGCTGGTAGGCAACAAACCACCCCTGGAAGAGACCGATGAGAGCACCAACCAGCAACATACCGATCACGGCAATCGGCCAGGGCAGACCCGCCTGCAGGGCGATTGCAACCAGGGCATTCACGAGTGCGACCGTCGATCCAACCGAAAGGTCAATGCCACCGGTCGTGATCACAAAGGTCATCGCAACAGCGACGATCAGCATTGGCGCAGCCTGCCGGACCAGGTTGAGAAGGTTGCCTGTGCTGAGGAACGCATCGGTCGTAAAGCCGAAGAAGACGCAGCAGGCCACAAAAAAGGCGGCGATCGAAAGAACCTGGGCGTGGGTCGCTAGGAAGTCAGCTCTGCGCGATCCCAGCGGCCGGGTCGAATAGGTCGTCATGCGGCATGTCCCTCGCCCACAATGAGGCGGACCAAGTCCTCGAGATTTGTCTCGCCAATGCGGCGCTCAGCAACCTTGAGGCCCTCATACATTACGGCAATGCGGTCACAGACGCGGAACAGATCCTGGAGCCGGTGGGTGATGAGCACGACGGCGACACCACTCGCCTTCACACGGTTGATGAGTGCCAAAACCGCTTCGACCTCAGCAACCGCCAGCGCCGATGTGGGCTCGTCCATGATGAGCACACGAGGGTTGAAGGATGCGGCCCGGGCGATCGCGATTGATTGGCGCTGCCCTCCGGAGAGCTTTTCCACGTTGGCTGATAGGTTGGGAATTCGAATGCCGAGGCTGTCCAGCATGTGGCGTGCCTCACGGCGCATCGTTGCCTGGTCGAGAAATCCGTTTCGGGTGATCTCCCGGCCAAGAAAGAGATTGCCGGCCACGTCAATGGTGTCGCACAGGCTCAGGTCCTGGTAGACCATCTCGATCCCGCGATCCCGCGCATCGGCTGGTCCGGAGAACTGCGCTAGCTGTCCGTCGATCGAAATCGTGCCTGAATCTGCAATGTACGTTCCGGCGAGCACCTTCGTGAGCGTGGACTTTCCAGCAGCATTATCGCCCACAAGTCCAAGGCACTCCCCAGGAAAGAGGTCGAGGTCGACGCCTCGCAGTGCCTCAATTGAGCCAAACACCTTGCGGATCCCACGCAGCGACACCCGCGGGGCTTCCACTGCGCTTGAGGACGTCAGTGCGGAGGCGGCTTCAGCCGCCTCCGATCGCGTTGTCGTGCTCATTTGAAGACCGAGCGATACGGGTCAATGTTGGCTTTGGTGACAATCGTCACGGGGACCGCGATATTCTTCTCCACGGTTTCGCCCTTGTTGACCTTCACCAGGGCATCAACGGCTGCTGCTCCCATGCCGGCAGGATCCTGCTGGACCACGCCAACGACAAAGCCCTCATCGATGCCCTTGATGGCCTGGGCCGTCAGATCCCATCCGACAATCTTGACCCTGTCTTTACGGCCTTGGCTCTCAACGGCCGCAATGGCACCGAGGAGCGCCGGTTCACCGGTCGCATAGATCGCATTCAGGTCCGGGTTGCCGGTCATCAGGTTCTCCGCCGCTGCAAGTGCGTTGTCCTGGATGTTTCGGCCATCCACCACACCGGCGACGGTGATCTTGTTGTTCCCCTTGATGGTATCCTCAAAGCCCTTCTGGCGAACGTTCTGGATGAAGGAGTTGAGAGCGCCGACAATCCCGATCTTAGCCTTCCCACCAAGGTCAGCGTCGACGTACTTAATAAAGTGCTCTGCAATCATCTTGCCCGCAAGTGCGTTGTCGACGCCAACCTGCGCTTTCTGGGGGCCTTCGGGCAAGATTGCATCAACTGCAACGACTGGAATGCCGGCGGCGGCGGCAGCCTTCACGGCCGGCATGATGCCATTGACGTCAATCGCCACCACGATCAAGCCATTCACCTTCTGCTGGATGTAGGTCTCGATCGCATTGTTCTGGGCTGCTGGATCATTGTTGGCATTAAAGATCACGAGCTTGGCGCCTGCTTTATCAGCTGCCTTCTTGGCGCCGTCGTTCATCTGGTTGAAAAATAGAGCCTGCTGATTGATCTGGACCAGGGCAATCGTAGGCTGTTGGGCGTAGGATGCGCCGGCTGTCACCGCGAGGGTGATGCCTGCAAGGGCGCCGACGAGGGTGCGTCGGGTCATCTTCTTCAACATGTACCGTTCTCCTCTTTGTTATGCCCCTTGTGCGGGCTCTTTTCGGAGACGGCGTCGCGAGACTACCGCCTCACGAGTTCAATGGTGCGACACTCGGCGGATAAGCCTTGCGCCCTCCCCGAATTCTGGACAACGATTGCCTGGCAGCCTGCCCGGGTTGATGCTTCCTGGGCGCACGCCGGCAGGAAGACCCATGCGGCAGGCTGCTGTTAATTGCCCGATCGCCCTGGGGCTCTGTATCGGGTTAACGCCTGTGCTTGCTGATCTCCCAGTCGTCAACCGTATGGGGATCATGGCATCCTGCTTTGCCTCCATGACACGGATCACGGCTGGACACTCCGGGGCACAGGCCGCTCTACCAGCCCTGTTCCGTTTCGCTTCTAGAGGTCTTTGGCCGGCTTCCAACCCAAGCGGCACCTCCCGAGAATTTGCCCGGAGGCCAGCCTTCAGACCAAAGCGAGACGCTGCAAACCGGAGGGTCATGATCCTGCATTCTGAGCTCATGGATCGAGGCAAACTCTTGTTTGATCGATAAAAGGCTGAGGCATTCACCTAAGAATTGACAGCCGGTTCGGTCGAGAAGTCAAGGGAGCAGTGGGCCTGCTTTATTGGCACCAACGGGCGACGGTCAGCGCAATTGCCTTCGTGCATGCGACAAGATCTGTGATCGCCACGCGCTCGTTAGGCTGGTGCGATTGTGCTGGATCCCCTGGTCCAAAGTTCACGGTTGGGGTGCCGCCCAGGCCAGTGGGTAACCCGATATCGCTGTGGGCGCCAAAGCCCGACAATTTGGGCGACAGGCCAGCCGTCTCGACGGCCCCTTGGAAGGCTTCAACAAACGGGTGCTCGGCCGGGACCTCCGCGCAATCCGCATCGAGGATCCATTCCACACGAGCCGGATGTGCTTTGAGGTAAGGATCCGCCTGGCACACGGCGGCGATGTGCTCCTCAACCTCCCGCTTCACCTTGCCACCGAGACCAAATTCGTCCTTTTCGTGCGGAAGGTACTGGACGTCGATGATGATTTCGCCGCGCCCAGCCATCGACGATGGATGCTCGCCTGCATTGACTTGCGTGATAATCACTTGGTTTGGCAGATCCATTAAGGGATGGTTCTTCGTCGGGTCGAACATCCAGCGCCGGTTGAGGATGTCGATTCCGTCCATTACTTGGCGGCACAGTTGGATGGCATCCACGGGCCCGGTGCTGTACCAACTGGCCGGCGTGAGTTCGGCATGGCCACCAATGCCGTCCACGATGATCCGGCCCCACAGGATCCCATGGCACAGCGGGGCGATGCGGTTCGCTGCTGGCTCGGTCATAATGCCTGCATCCGCTCGAAATCCACGGTCGACCATGGCGAGCGAGCCCATGCCCCCGATTTCCTCGTCGACTACTGTGGTGAACACCACATCTCCGGCAAGCTCGACTCCGATTTCCTTCAGGAGCTCTATGGCCATGAGCATGCAGGCCACGCCGCCCTTCATGTCGACCGTGCCTCGGCCATAGACGAACCCATCCTTTACCTCGGCCTTGAATGGATCCGTGGCCCAGTGGGTCAGAGCTCCAGGTGGCACCACATCGATGTGGCCGGTGAGCATCAACGACTTCCCGCCGCCGTTGCCTTTCAGCGTGCCACCGAGATTCGGGCGTCCCTCGAAGGTGCGGCCTTTGTTGGCGCCAGGTCGCCCTTTGTACTTCTCGTAGAGAGCAGGGCCATCAGGATCCCACAGGTCAGTGGTAAAACCGATCTTTTCCAACCGCTCCTTAAGGTACTCCTGACATAGGCGTTCGCCTGGTCCCGCCTCTCTGGGGTTGGATTTGACCACTGACGCGAAGCCCACCAGCTGGCACAAGGTCGAGACAATGCGGTCAGCATTGGCCTCAACGGCCTCTGAGATGCGTGTTTCCAGTGAAGCCATTTTTATCTCCGTCGATTCGTGAGGCCATCCGCCGCCAGCACGGCCACCAGCAAGGCACCGACAATGCCCACTTGCCATACGCTGTTGACGTTGAGCTGCAAGAGGCCGGTTTGAAGGGTTACAAGGAGGAGAACAGCGGCGAGGACGCCGCCGACATTGCCTCGCCCTCCAAAAATCGAGACACCGCCGAGGAGCACCGCCGTCAATGATGTGAGCTCAAGGTTTTGCCCAATATTGGGACGCCCGCTGCCGAGCCAAGCGAGTGAAACCAGGGCGGCCAATCCGGCCAAGAGACCACTGATGGTGTAGAGAAGAAGCCGCGTGCGATCGACAGGGATGCCAACGAGCCGGGCCGATCGTTCATTAAAGCCCATGGCATAGATCCAGCGTCCCCATGTGGTCGTGCCGAGCAAGACGATGGCTATCAAAAATGCCGGCAGAGCCGTCACAAGGAATGGCAGCGGCATACCAAGGACTGTTCCACGCCCCCACGGGAGCAGGAAGGCTGGAACTCCGCTCACCGCAGCGCCTCCTGTGATCGCGACGGCAACACCAGAGTAGACGAAGAACGTTCCCAACGTCGCGATGAGGGGCAGAATATTCAAGCGGGCGACGAGCCAACCGTTGACGGCACCTAGGCCAGCTCCAGCGGTAAGGCACACGAGCGGCACCAGAAATCCGGGCATTCCCGCTCGTACAGCGAGCATTGCGAGGATTGCCACCAGTGACACTGTTCCGCCAACGGATAGATCAATCCCAGCCCCACCACACAAGACGACCAATGCTTGCCCGAGCGCGACCAAGGCGAGGATGGTCGAGAACTGCAGCACGGTCGTGAGCGTGGAGACGCCAAGAGCGCCGGGCTGGAGAACGGCAAGGCCTCCAATGACCACCGCCCACAGGGCAATGAGGATGGCGAGAGTGAGTTGGCCCCGAAGAGAGTGGGAGGATACCATCAGACTGACCTCCCCGCCCGGCGCACCGATGGCATGAAGCTACCAACGCGCTCTAGCCCTAAAACAGTCAAGAGCAGCACGCCCGTTACCACCGTCTGCCATAAGGATGGGACGCCACTCATGAGCAAGCCATTCTGCAGCAGCCGGAGCAAGAGAACGCCAAGCGCCGTTCCGAGAAGGCTGCAGCGCCCGCCCAAGATGCTGGTGCCTCCTAGGACCACGGCAGCAATGGCATCGAGCGCAAGTGTGCTGCCGATGGTCATCTCCACATTGCGGTAGGTGCCAACATAGAAGGTTGCAGCCAGGCCGCTGAGGACGCCACTCAACACAAAGGTCGCAACCCGTGTTCGGCGGACCGTGATGCCGGCGAGCCTTGCAGCGTCCTCAGATTGGCCAATTGCCAGAAGATGCGGGCCGTAAGGCGTGCGTCGTAAGGCTGCCCAAACAGCCCCATAGGCGCCTGCGACGACCAGAGCTGCGACAGGAATTCCGGCGAGTTTTGAAGACAACAAGGTGGTCAGGCCTGTTGGCAGCCCCGATAACCAACCACCGCCAAGCGCCAGAAAGATTGCGGCGCGATAAACTCCGAGCAAGCCAAGTGTCGCTACAATTGCTGGAATATTGGCGAAGACAACAACAAGTCCTGTGATCAAGCCGAGAGCGGCACCGGCCAGCGGGCCGGCCAAGGCCGCTAAGAGTGGATCAATCTCTGCTTGCAACAGGCGCCCGACGGCAATGGCAGCAAGGCCTAGCACCATGCCAACCGACACATCGATGCTTCCCATCGCCAGGAGCAGGGTCATGCCGAGGCTGACCAGCAACAGCTCAGTGCTGTTCCGTAAAACCGTCGCGAGGTTATCCGCCGTCGCAAAGTACGGAGATGTGGTGGCGAAAACGATGATCGCCACCACCGATGCCCCTGCAAGGGTGAGCTCCCGGCGGCCAAAAGCCCGCGCGTATTGATTTAGCCGCCGCATGGACCCGGCTCAGAAGTTGAACTTGTCCACGTTTTCGGCTGTGAAGACCGCCGGGTCCCCTAGAAGCAAGACGCCCGTTTTAGCGTCGTATGTCACTGGCTTGCTGAAACCCGGGATTGTGTTGCTGGCCGCTGGGGTCTTGCCATCGATGAGCTGCTTGCCCGCCCATACGGTCAGGTAGCCGAGGGCGCCTGGGTCCCATAGCACCGTGAAGCCCATGGCGCCGCTCTTGATGTACGAGCGAGCCGTATTGGGGCTGCAATAGCCGGTCCCAATGACTTTACCCACTTTGCCAGCCGTTTCGATGGCCTGACCGACGCCTGGGCAGGTCGACGAGGCAACAGCGATCACGGCCTTCAGATCAGGATTGGCCGCCATCAGGTCTGTGGCGATCTGAGACGCACGTTGCGCCGTACCGCCTGCAAACTGCGGGGCGAGAAGTGTCAGCTTCGGGTATTGCGACTTGGCCCGCTCTTGCATGAACTGGATCCAAGTGTTGAGATTGGATGCCGTCGCCTCCCCTGAAACGATGCCGATCTTGGCCTCTGGCCCAACGCGCTTGACCAGTTCATCGATGATCGTGAAGCCGAGCCCTTGGTCGGTCGCTTGAGCAACATAGAGAGCCCGCCCAGAATCCGGCGCATCGCTGTCTGATGTGAATAGCTTCACGCCCTTGGCTTTCGCGGCCTCGACCACTGGGCCGATGCTTGACGCATCGAGCACGCTGACCGACACCGCCTCGACACCCTGATTGATCAGGTTCTGCACGATTTGCAACTGGTCGACCGGGTTCGTATCGACCGGGCCAGAGTAAATGAACTTCACGCCGAGCTCAGTAGCGGCCTTCTTGCCGCCCTCTTCCATCGCGTTGAAGTACGGTATGCCGACGATTTGCGGCACGAAGGCAACGCGCTTCTCCTGGGCCAGGGCAGCGCCAGAGACAAAGGTGAGAAGCGTTGTTGCAGAAAGGGTGACTGCAAGTGACTTGAGCATGGATCTACCTCTGGTAGGACGCTTTTTATGATTGCTGTTGCTCGAGAGCCCGCACGTCCGGATGGGCACCCGTTATCAGGGAAACGACTTCTTCGTGATCGGTGCCAGCACGGGTGCGCTCGGCCACCTTGCGGCCTCGGCGGAACACCACCATGCGGTCGGCAACCTCGAAGACATCGGACAGGTTATGGCTGATGAGAACGACGGCACAGCCGCGCCCGGAAAGCCGCCGGATGAGCTGCAGCACCTTGCGGGTTTCCGCGACGGCGAGCGCAGCTGTGGGCTCGTCCATGATAATGAGCCGCGCATTGAGATTGAGCGCCCGGCAGATGGCCACGGCCTGGCGCTGCCCGCCGGACAGGCTGCCGACGGGGGCGTCCGGATCGGAGATATGGGCGTCAAGTTCGTGGAGGAGGTCGGCCACGCGCTCCTGCATGGCCCGTCGCCGGAGAAAGGGCACTCCGGCCACCTGCCACACCAATTCGCGGCCAAGAAATACGTTCTCCGCGATGGAGAGGTTCTCGGAAAGCGCGAGTTCTTGGTAGATCGTTGCTATGCCGGCATTGGCCGCATCCTGCGGCGAGGAGAAGGCCACCGGAACCCCATCCATCCGCAGTGTTCCGTCGGTTGCCGGGTGAGCTCCGGCAAGGACCTTCACAAAGGTCGATTTGCCGGCTCCATTGTCGCCGAGCAGGGCCAACACCTCCCCTGCCCGTACTTCAAGGTTGATACCGGTTAGTGCCGTTAATGCGCCGAACCGCTTCGAGATGCCTTCCGCGACGAGGAGTGGGGGTGTCATGGTTGATCGCTCCTCTAACCCCACCGCCTTAGGCTGCTTTGGTTACCCAGTTGAGGACATTCGTCCAAAGGCGGGTATAGCCGGGCCACTCCACGAATGGGGTTGGCAGCCAGTGCGGGCCAATGTCAGAGGTCCAGGCAACACTCCGGCCAGCACCGTAGCTCCCGGTCACAAGTAGCGGATGTCCACCCTCGCTGTCTGGCAAGCGCGCCAGCACCTCGACGTCAGCACGCTCGCGCACCGTGACCTCATTAGCCCCCAACAGAAGCGGCCACTCACCATCGAGGCCCTGAAGGATTGGGTGGTCGGAAGCTCCCGTAATCACGGCCGAGAACCCCTCAGGAACCTCGATACGGTCGTCATACGGCAAACACTCCACCGGAAGGACGTCCTCCACTGGAGTTCTGTGCCAGCGCGCCTTGCCGTCGATTCCCTGGAAGCTGAAATACCCGCCGATCATCACAAGGCCGCCTCCGGCTTCGGTCCAGGTGCGCAACAGCTTCAGCCGATTTGGCACAGGCTTGCCGGTCAGCCATACGTCAGGATGCAGAAGGAGGGAATTTGCGCCAATATCGGAAATAATGATCGCATCGTAGGTGCTGAGCCCCTCCAGGTCGAAGGGAAGGCCGTTCACCGCCTCGTGCGCTGGCATATAGGTAAGCTCAAACGGACTGTTTTTTAGCGCCGCAACAAGCGGCTCTGCCCCGAGATGGAACGTCACGCTACCAAACTGATCAAACCCCTTGTAGTGGGTCGCGGAACTCATCCAGCTCTCACCCAGCAGCAGCGCCTTTTTCTTTGCCATCTCGACAGTTCCTCGGTGTGTTTTATCGTCAGACACAATCCGGCATGAGTACCGTCTGCCACTCGTCGGCCGGTACTGGCATCTTCACAAAAAGTTAGATCTGAACCGTTTCAGGTGTCAAGTCGCTCATTCCGCTTTCCGGGCCATTTACACCGAAGCGCAGAGTGCACTGACTACAATTTAAGCCACTTGCTTGAACCGCTTCAGGAGTCGATTATGGAAACGGCAGATTGGGGCTGCCTTTGACGAATGAGAGGTCTTAGCTCCGATCCCGAATGCTACTTGAACCAAACCTCTCGAGCTGTAGGAAAACCGGCAAGCTCTAGGAGCTGTTGCGCGGCCTTCTAAGAACTCCGAGGTGATCCCATGCTCAACCAAGCTGGAGCAAGCTGTGGCTGACCGCGCTCGCAATTCGAAGAAATCAAAGGTACCTCGGCCTCCTCTGACCCGTGACCTGGGCAAACGGGTGAGACCAACGATTCGCGATGTTGCGAAACTTGCAGGCGTATCGGTTGGCACCGTGAGTGCCGCAATCAACAACGGCGCAGTTGCGGAAGAAACCCGTCAGCACGTTCTTCGCTGCGTGGCCGAACTTGGCTTCGAGCCGAACAGTGCAGCACGCAACCTGACGAAGGGCCGGGCGTCAGCCATCGGCTTCGTCGTGCCAGATTTGGGCAATCCGTTCTTCGCGGCTGTCGCCGAAGGCGTACAGCGCGGCGCGGCTGAACGCGATGTGTTGCTCGTCTTGTGCATCACAGAGGCCCAAGTTGAGCGAGAGGAATACTATGCCCGTGTGCTAAGGACCAAGCGACTGGACGGAATGATTTATCTATCAGGTTCCGGGCTTCCAAGTCCGTCGTTGCTCGAAATGGCTCGCCGGGGCGCAATGGTGTTTGTGGATGAAAGCCTGCCTGGTGTCGATGCTCCATTTATTAGGGCCGAGAACCGATCAGGCGCCCGAGCCATCGCGCAAGAGGTGCTGGCGGCAGGGCATCGGCGGTTGGCCATCATTGGCGGCCCACCGCGGCTATGGACCAGCGAGCAGCGCCTCGCAGGATACAGAGAGGCGATTGCTGCAGCTGGGCTCAATCCGGACGCCGTACCTGTGGTACCAGGCGATTACTCTGAAGCATCTGGCTATGGTGCCGCAACACAACTCCTCGCTGGCGCAAAGAACAAGCGGCCGACGGCAATTTTATGCGCGAACGACCTTATGGCAGTGGGTGTCATACGGCGCTGCCGCGAACTGGGCTTGCAAATCCCAGAGGACATCAGCCTCACGGGCTTTGACGACATCCCGTCCGCAGAGTTGCTCGATCCTGCCCTATCGACCGTCGCACAGCCTGCCAGAGCCATGGGCGAGGCCGCAGCACGCCTTCTTATTCACGCGATCGGAGGCACAACAGAGCCGCCCGAGACGACGGAATTCGCAACTGCGGTCCGCCTCCGACACTCAATTGCCGCTCCGAAATCAGGTGCGTCGTCCAGGCGAGGAGGAGTTGCGGGTTAGACAGGATCCCACCAAGGAGCCACCGAAGCTTAACGATATCGCTAGCGACATCCCAATGGTTTACATTGGGCGTGGAAACGATACAGGAGCAGATAGATAGTAGCCGGTACAGCAGATCGGTCGACCTTTCCTCTGAACAGAAGCGCCTAGGCAATTCCAGTTGTCTTGTTGGCCAATGCAATCGCCACAACCCGAACTGGCTTTCGGGCCAAAAGGCCATTGACCCAGGTGGAACCTGCCACAGCCTTCGTGCGAGCATAGCGGAGATCACGGCGGTCGCCCCGCCTACGAGCAGCGTTAGCAAATAGCCGTTGCCCATCTTGGGGGTTAGAACAAGATCTGTACTCAATGACACATTTAGTGCGAACGCATTGGCAACGTTCCTGACGCGGCTGAAGGATTGATCCGCAAGGTAGACCCAGAGAGACCCGCGTCGATCTGGTACCCACTCGAAACTGGTGCACTAACTGCTTCGTCCAACCTCCCCGCGTAGCGCCACACTCTCACGCACGACGCTTTGGTGAGCAAGCCCCTTCCCTTTCCGTTCTTCTGCCCTGGATAATGGGCTCAGCCCCATAGATCCGACTTGTATTCAGCCATCACGGAGGCCTCTCGGCCGACTGAGGAGTTCACGTTCTGGCTACGTGCTGCGTTACCGTGTCATTGGGAACGGTTCTTGTTCCCACCCCTAAGTGCTCCAGAAAGATCGTCATCGTGTCGGCACTCACCCGCGGCAGCGCCAGCGCGAAGGTCTCGTCTGTGCCGGGCTGACAGGCGGCAAACAGATACAGGCCTCAAGGGTATGCTGGATCGTGGTGAGGTCCTGCTTCACAGTCGCAGCAAGTCGCCAATGACGCAGCGCGGTTCGTCAACGGCGAGCCAGACTTTGCGCAAACTGCTCTGGCGGTGCGCTTTCGGGCCAAGCCGGCACGCCGTCGGGGATCGTGATCCAAGGCTGCTTTCGCTTGACCCAGATGTGCGCCACGACGTCGAGGGCATCGCTTTCGTCCAGTGTGCCGGCGCGTAAGCCTATCGTCCCGGGCCGCGCGCTATTGGTGCTGTAGAGGCGGGTGTGGCAGACCCCGCATATCCGCTGGCGCGACACCCGGCGACTCGGCCCGGTGATTTCGCAGATCTCGACGGGGCCGGATACGGTGAGCAGAGCCTCGGGCAAGAGAGCCACCTGGTTGAAGGCACTTCCGGACCAAGTCTGGCAATCACGGCAGTGGCAGGCATAGGTCGGTGGCAGTCGGTCAAGGGTAAGGGCATACCGCACGGCACCGCAGCCACATCCTCCCTCGATAATCTCCTTCATGTGCCCGCTCCCTGCGCCTCCGGTTGCGACGGGCATAAGACATCAACTCGCCGCGTTCAAGGTGAGGC
>NZ_JALJRK010000078.1 GCF_024519725.1 Microvirga sp. Mcv34
CGCCGAAGTGCTCGCATTTCATGGCTGCCGCGACATTCGCGATCCGGATTCTGCGCGCCAGATCCCATCCGCTGACAAGCCCGTAGACATAGGTGCCGTGCCAGACATCGCCGGCATTCAGTGTGTCAACAGCGTCAATGGCAATCGTCGGGAATGCGGTGACGGCGCCTTCAGGCGCTCCGCGCTGCCGGATCAAGGCGCCGGCTGCGCCGAGCGTCACGCCGACGATCTCGGCGTCAAGGTTGCGCGCCACATCCACCAAGGCTTCAGCCGGTGAGCCATTGTTGCCAGCGAGGGAGAGCAGGGCGGGGTCCGAGAACAGCACATGGTCCGCGAGCCCGATCATCTCGCGCAGTTCGTCGGGCGGCGCGACATCGGCGTCGAGGATCGTGGGAACGCCGTGGCGGCGCGCTTCCGCGAGGAGGGCCTTCGCCCCTTCGCGCCAGCGCATGTCGACGAGGACGGCGGCGGCTTGCGACACGCGGTCGAGCGGTAGCCAGCCCGGATCGTTGTCGAGCGAAGGATCCGTGTAGGGCACCACGAGCCTTTCGCCGAACCTATCGACGAGGATGGTCGAGAAGGCTGTGCGAGCGCCCTGGATCCTGCGGATGCGGTCTGTGCGGACCGCCTCGTTAGACAGATCCTGCAGGAAGCTGTCACCGTTGGGATCGTCGCCGATGCGGGCCCAGATTTCGACGTTGCCGCCGAGGCGTGCGATCGTGACGGCGGCGGCCGTCGCCATGCCGGAGGCGGCCTGCACGGCCTTCTCGGGCAGCACCTTGGCGCCATGGCCCGGAATGCGGTCGATCTTGAAGATCGTGTCCCAGAATGCGCATCCGAGACAGATCACCGGTTTGTGGTTCATGGCTTACTCGAGGCGCAGCGCCCGTGCACGAGCGCTCATGATATGCGCAACGGCGGCCTGTACGGCACCTGGGATGTCTCGGCGTTTCATGGCCGCGATGATGGCGAGATGCTCCTGCATCACCGGGAGCACGAGATCCTCGTCCAGGCTCGTCTCGTTCTGCCGGATCAGGCGCACCTTGATCCAGTTGACCCGATAAGCCTTCGAGATGATGTCGTTGTTGAGATCGTCGATGACCCGCTCATGGAACTCCCGGTCCACCTGCTGGGCCTCGGCGACGATCTGTTCCGTCAATCCGCTTTGCGCGGACTCGACAATCGCGCGATGGGCCGCCTCGATCCGTGCGATGGCGGCATCGCTCGCCGCCTGGCTGAAAGCTGCGATGGCCTCGCGCTCCAGGATCAGCCGAAACTGGAAGGCGTTACGGATCAGCGTGATGTCGAGAGGCAGGATCTGCAAGCCGCGCTGCGGCACGGTCACGATCAGCCCTTCGGCCTCCAATCGCGGAATCAGCTCCCGGATCGCTCCGAGCGGCTGTCCGGTGATGGCGACCAGCTCTCGTTGAGTCACGAACTGACCCGGCTTGATCTCGCTTTTCAGCAATTGTTCGGTGAACGCGTCATAGGCCCGCTCGCGCAGCTTGATCTCCGATCGAGGCGCGGGGCGGGCCACGCTCATGCGATGGCCTTGATCACGGAGCCAAACGGTTCGAGCAGCGAAACGGCGCGCGCGGAACTCCTCTCGTCCAGGGTCGGAAGCGGTGGCCGCGCGACCGCCCAGACCGGGTCCTGGCGCACATGGGCCGTGAGCGCCTTGACCATCGGCACGATGGAATGTCGGCCGATCTCCTGCACCAGCTCGACGATGCGCGGATCGTCTCGGCTGTTCTCCGCGAGTGCGATCACCGCCTCCGGGACGATGTTGGCGACGCCGCAGATCGAGCCTGCCGCTCCCGCCGCGCAGGCGCGGCCGAGATAGCTTTCGTCGCCAACGAGGATGTCGAGCTCGGGAAAGGCTTCGATCAGGGAGAACGTCGCCTCGGGATCGCCCGCGCTGTCCTTCACACCCCGGATTGCGCCCGGAAAGTGTTCCCTCAGGCGCGCGATCACCGCGTGCGACAGGGGCACGCCGGTCATGCCGGGAATATGATAGAGAAGGATGTCCCGCAGATTGCTGCCGACCATGTCGAACACCGTCGCGTACCATGCGAACACCGCTTCATCCGGGGCAGGGCGGAAGTAGAAGGGCGGCGCCAGCAGGACAGCGTGTGCGCCGCGCCGCAAGGCACGGCTCGTGCTGTAGGCGGCCTCCTCCGGCGAGCAGGCGAGCACGCCTTCCACCAGCCTGTCCGCGGGAATGCCGAGATGGATGATCTCGCTCGCGATGCGGTCGCGTTCCATCGCGCCGACTGATGGACCTTCGCCGGTCGTTCCGAACAATGTCGCCGTGCGACAGCCGCGGGAGAGACAATCCTTTGCATGTTTGATCAGGCGGTGAACATCCACCTTGCCGTCGAGAAACGGCGTGACGAGAGCGGGGCTGATGCCAAAGCTGAGCGACACGAGAGCCTCCAGTAACAGCTTCGGCACCGGGCCGAGCAAGTGCCGTGTTGACACTAACATGTTACATGGGGCTTAATCGGTTGCAAGCACTGAAAAAGAGTCCGGAAGGACCGTTACAACAACACACGGAGGAAATGCGCCATGGCTGCAAACGTCGGATCGGTTACGCGTCGTACATTCCTTGCAAGCACGGCGGCCGCCGCCGCATACGGCCTCGGCGGGGTCGGGCCCGCCTTTGCCGAGGTGAACTGGAAGAAATACGCCGGCACGAAGATCGGCGTGAACCTCGTGAAGAGCCCGCGCGGCGAGGTGCTGCAGAAATTCGAAAAGGAATTCACCGACCTGACAGGCATCCAGGTGTCCTCCGAACAGACGCCCGAGCAGCAGCAACGGCAGAAGGCTGTTATCGAGCTGAACTCCGGAAGCCCGAGCTTCGATGTGGTGCATCTCAGCTATCACGTCCAGAAGCGCCAGTTCGAGAAGGCCGGCTGGCTCGCCGACATCAGCGGCTTCATGAGGAACCCGGAGCTGACCGATCCGAGCCTGACCGAGAGCGACTTCTCCCAGGCCGGCCTGCTCTACGCGAAGAACCCGCAGGGCCAGATGCTCTCGCTGCCGTTCTCCGTCGATTATTGGATGATCTACTGGAACAAGGATCTGTTCGCCAAGAAGGGCCTTCCTTATCCGCAGACCTTCGAGGAGATGGTCGTCGCAGCCGAGGCCCTGACGGATCCCAAGGAAGGCACCTATGGCTTCGTGGCGCGCGGACTGAAGAACGCCAACGTGCCCGTCTGGACGAGCTTCCTCCTCGGCTACGGCGTAGATCCTGTCGATGCCAGCGGCAAGCTGATGACGGATTCGCCGGAGGCCATCGAGGCGGCGAAGCTCTATCAGCGCCTGCTGACGAAAGCCGCCCCGCAGGGCGTGGCCGGCTTCAACTGGTCGGAATGCCAGTCGGCCTTCCTGCAGGGCAAAGTCGGCATGTGGCTCGACGGCGTCGGATTCGCGCCTCCGCTGGAGGATCCGGAGAAGTCGCGCGTGGTCGGCAAGGTCGGCTACGGCGTCATGCCGAAGGGACCGAAGGCGCAGGCCTCGGCGACCTTCGGCGATGGCATTGGCGTCACTGCCGCGAGCAAGAACAAGGAGGCTGCCTATCTGTATTGCCAATGGGCGGTCTCGAAGCTCATGGGTGCGCGCCTGCTGCAGGCCGGCGGCGGCGTGCCGTTCCGCCAGTCCATCCTCGACGATCCCGAGACGCGCAAGGGCGTGAAGATGCCGCCGGAATGGATTGACGCGGTGGTGGCATCGGGCAAGATCAGCAAGCTCGGCCTTCCCGTCATCCAACCGGTGACGGAGTTCCGCGACATCATCGGCATCGGCCTGACCAACCTCCTCGGAGGAGGCGATCCGGCGACCGAGATGAAGAAGGCGACCGAGCAGTTCAGGCCCATCCTCGAGCGCAGCGAGAAGGCCTGATGCGGGCCGCGCGGGAACAGGTCGCGGTGGTGGAGCATGGCCATGACCACCATCGCTGAGCCGCAGGTCGCTCCAGTCCCGGAGGCGGCGCCCGCGACGGGCGCTCGCCCACCGCGCTCGTACTGGCCCTTCGTCGTTCCCGCCGTCGCGGTGGTGGGGTCCGTGATCGTGTTCCCGTGGGCCTTCACCGTCTGGATGAGCCTGCAGGAATGGACGGTCGGCGGTGCCCGCCGCTTCACGGGCCTGTCCAATTACATGCGCTTGGCATCGGACGAGCGCTTCCTGACCTCGGTCGGGCATACGCTCGTTTATACGTTCCTGGCCGTCGTCCTGCCGTTGATCTTCGGCACCCTGGCGGCTCTCATCTTCAACTCCCGCCTGCCGTTTCGCGGCATCCTGCGCGGCATCTTCGTCATGCCCATGATGGCCACGCCCGTCGCGGTCGCCTTGGTCTGGACGATGATGTTCCACCCGCAGCTCGGCGTCCTGAACTATCTTCTGTCGCTCGTCGGCATCGGCCCGCAGGCCTGGGTGTTCAATCCCTCGACCGTGATTCCATCGCTCGTGCTCGTGGAAACGTGGCAATGGACGCCACTCGTGATGCTCATCGTCCTGGGCGGTCTCGCGGCCATTCCGACGGAGCCCTACGAAAGCGCCGCCATCGACGGAGCGAGCATCTGGCAGCGCTTTCGCTACATCACGCTGCCGATGATCGCGCCGTTCCTCATGGTGGCCGTGATTATCCGGACCATCGATGCGCTCAAGAGCTTCGACATCATCTACGCCATCACCCAGGGCGGTCCGGGTACCGCGTCCGAGACGATCAATCTCTATCTCTACAGCGTCGCCTTCGCCTATTACGACGTCGGCTACGGATCGGCCATCGCGGTCGTGTTCTTCGCCATCGTCATCGCCCTGTCCCTTCTCATGCTCCATCTTCGCCAGCGCACGAAGTGGATGGACCTTCAGGGGGGCGTATGAACCTCCGCAAAGCCGCCGACACGCTCGGCCTGCTCTTCGTCGGCCTCGTGCTGGTCTCGCCGGCCATCCTGTTCTTCCTCTGGATGATTTCGCTCTCGCTGAAATTCGAGGTCGACAATGCGGCCTATCCGCCGATCCTGATCCCCGAACGCTTCGCCTGGAAGAACTACACGGGCGTGTTCGAGTCCAACCGCTTCGGCCTTTTCTTCCTCAACAGCCTTATCGTGACCGGCTCCGCGACGGGGCTCGCCCTCCTAATCGGCGTGCCGGCCGGCTACGGCATCGCCCGCATGAAGGCCACCAAGGCCGCCGTGGTCGTGCTCATCGCCCGTATGACGCCCGGCCTGTCCTATCTGATCCCGCTCTTCCTGCTGTTCCAATGGCTGGGCCTGATGGGCACGCTGCTGCCGCAGATCATCGCCCACCTCGTCATTACGGTGCCGATCGTCATCTGGATCATGATCGGCTATTTCGAAACGACCCCGATCGAGCTGGAGGAGGCGGCCGTCATCGACGGCGCGAACCGCTGGGACGTCTTCCGTCACATCGCCCTGCCGATTGCGAAGCCCGGCATCACCGTAGCATTCATCCTCGCCGTCATCTTCTCGTGGAACAACTTCGTGTTCGGGGTGGTGCTCGCGGGCCGTGAAACCAGGACGCTGCCGGTCGCGGTCTACAACATGCTGTCCTTCGAGCAGTTGAGCTGGGGACCCCTGGCCGCCGCCGCCCTGATCGTGACCCTGCCCGTTCTCATCCTGACCATCGTGGCCCAGCGGCAGATCGTGGCCGGCCTGACGGCCGGCGCCGTGAAGGGTGGCTGACTTAGGCTGCGCCGGATTCCGGATGATCGTCTCATAAGGGGCGGCGGTTTTGATCCAGCTCATCGTCGAGGGAAAGCCGGATGCTAAGATGCGCTCGCTTGGGCAGGAAGCTGCCGGGGATTCGTACGGAAGGATGGCATCGATGCCGCGCTATTCCAAGACCTTGATCATTCTCCATTGGGCCATGGCTCTGCTGATCCTGGCCGCCTGGCTGACCTCCGAAGGCGGGCGGCAGGTTCGCCTCAACCCGCCGCTGCTGCATTTCGGGCTCGGCCTCTCCGTCCTCCTGCTCGTCCTGCCGCGGCTGGTCGCCCGCTGGTGGGGCAGTCACCCCCGCATCGAGGATCCGCAGGGGCCATGGCTCAATCTCGCGGCGAAGATCGGCCACGGTGTGCTCTACCTCTTCATGATCGGGCTGCCGCTCACCGGCTGGTACGCGGCCTCGCGCCTGGGCGTCCCGGTGACGTTCTTCGGCCTGCCCCTGCCGGCCATGGCGGCAGCCGCTCAGGGAGCCCCCGGGCCGATCGCAGAAATTCATGAGACCGGTGGCACGATCATCCTCATCCTGGCCGGGCTCCATTCCGTGATCGCTCTTTGGCATCAGTTCGTGCTCCGGGACGGAACGATGCAGCACATGAATCCAGTCTAGCGACCCGCCGAACCTGCGCCCAACGCGTGCTAGCCCATGCGGCTCACATCCTTAGCCTTCATAAGGGTCGGCAACAGGTCCCAAGCGATCAAACCGGCAATACGGCGATCCATCCCGCTCCGAGCTCCCGTCAAGCTCCCGCGGCGGGGCGAAACGCCCCGGCATGGCCGCGCCGCCGGTTGGAATGACGGCGCAGCGTTCCGCATGTGACGGAATCGCGCAATCCCATCCGCCAAAAGTGCCAAGCATTTGTCTCAAAGGATCAAGCAGTCCCGCGGGAAATGATCAGAGTAGAATGATCGTTACGTCTCGGCCTCGCACTTGAGGTGTCGCAAGCGCGACAGGGAGGTTGGCAATGAACAGGGTTTTCTTGGCGATCGGCGCTTTGGCGATCAGCGTTCTTCTCGTTCCAGGCGAAGCCGAAGCCCAACGCGGCGGCCACGGCGGGTTTGGTGGCGGCATGAGGATGGGCGGGTTCGGCGGTGGAGGCGGATTCGGTGGTGGCATGAGGATGGGTGGATTCGGCGGCGCAGGCGGATTCCGCGGCGGCACCATCGGCGGAGCAGGGCCGAGGATGTTCATTCCCCCCGGCGGCGCGGGCGGTTTTCGTGGAGTGGGAGGCTTCCGTCCGGGAGCGATAGGAGGCCTGACCACCGGGTCGATCGCCGTTGCTCGACCCGGTCGCGGCGCTATCGGCGTGGCTGGGGTCGGGCGGCCCGGATACGGCTTGGGCTATGGCGTACGCGCGCCTTACTATCGCGGCGTCGCCGGTGCCTATGGGCCCTATAACCGCGGCATTTACGGTCGCTATCCCTATTATGGGCGTTACCCCTACTACGGACGGTACCCGTATTACGGCTATTACCGCCGCTATCCGTACTGGGGATGGGGAGGGGCCGTTGCCACCGGTCTCGCTCTCGGCGCCTGGAACTATCCTTGGTACGATTATGGCTACTACGGCTATAATTACCCGTATTACGGCTATTATCCTGACTATTACCAGACAACCGTCGCGGCGGCTCAGAGTTGTTATTGGGTTCGTCGTCGCATCGTAGGCACGAATGGGCGCGTATTCTTCCGCCGCGAACAGGTCTGCACCTACTGACATGCGCCGGCCGCGTCGACACTCTGCCGACGCGGCCGGATCGTCTACCGGTTGCCGTTCCCCTTGCGTTGAGACGGCGCAAGCGGAAGACTTCATCGGCTTTCCCACACGGTCGCTTCACCTGGACGTGAAGCATCGCCCCCGGACGCGAGGGCGCCTCCAGGCGCGATGCGCTTCGCTTTCAATAATAGCGACGATATACGACCCTCGGACCGAATGCGCGCGGGCCATAAACGCCGGGGTACCCGCCGTAATATCGAGGCCCGTAATAGACGGGCCGCGGATAGAAACCTGCTCCCCCGTAAAAAACCGGGCGCGGGTAGTAGTATGGAGCGTAGTAGACGGGGCGGGGATAGGCATAGCCAGGCCAGGGTCCGTAGTAGCCGTAGCCGAAGGCCGGGTATGCGTACCCGTAACCGTAGGCCGGTGTCGCTGCGGCTGTGATCAGGCCTCCGAGGATGGCCCCGCCGATCAGACCTGCAGCGACTGCGCCGCCGCCCCAGCCCCAGCCGTAGTTATAGCCGCCGCGGTAGTAGCCCCCGCCGGGTCCGCGCCAGTATTGCGCATGGGCGCTCTCGACGCTGCTGGTCGCGATCAGGGCGGCCGCAGCGAGCGTTGCGATCTTCCGCATGACAACCTCCGGAACTAAGCTGTCTGCCTTTTCACTTCGTTGCTGTCTCTTCATTCGCCCATGGCGTGGGCGCGTGCGGAACGCATCATCCGGTTAGATATGGATGATGTAGTGGTAACTCATGTCAGCCGCGCTGCCTGCGCCCGTCAGGACAACACCCGTTTCGAATTGATGGTCTTTGTTGAGGTCGGAGAGCAGGTAGCCGGTATCGGTCTGAGGATTGTAGAGGAACACGTGCACGATGCTCTTGCTGGTGAAGTTCGCCTGCGCCTGGACGGCCGCATCGGCGATGGATGTCGCAGTCGTACTGGCCTCACGGTAATTCGAAGACGTTCCGGCGATCGGCATCCCGATCCAATCGGTGCTTGCGCTCCAGTCCGTGATCGTATCCGTGTTCGCGGTCGTGATTCCGGACGAGCCTTGCGAGAAGACGAACGCGTCGCCTCCCGTGCCGCCGGTCAGTCGATCAGGGCCCGACCCGCCCTCGAGAAGATCGGCGCCCGAGCCTCCGGAAAGGGTGTCGCGCCCCGAGCCACCATACAGGTTGTCGTCATCGGGCCCACCGGAGAGGCGGTCATTCCCGCTCCCTCCGAAGAGGAAATCGAAGCCGTAGCCGCCGACGAGAGTGTCGTTGCCCGATTGACCATAGAGGTCGTCCGGGCCGTCTCCACCATTGAGATAATCGTCGCCGTTGCCACCGTAAACGATGTCATAGCCCCAGCCGCCGTAGATGTCGTCGTTCCCATTGTTGCCGTAGAGATCGTCACCGCTGCCGAAGCCGTAAATCACGTCGCGGCTGGATGTTCCCCGGATCAAGTTCGGCCAGTCGTCCCCGTACAAGGTCGCCATGGATGCCTCCGCATCAGCCCCTCAAGGATCGCAAACGATCCGGTCTTGTCAGAACCCATTTGTTGATGGCTATCAGAATTCATCAACTCGCTGAGTTGTGCTTGATCGCACGGGACACTTCTTTGACAGTTTGAGGCGGTATGCGGATGTCGGGCTCGGTTTGCCAGGCAGGTCCTGGGTCTGGAGGAGCGGGGTGCCCGATGCCAGAGGGCCCGCCGCAATCGGACTTGGATTGCTCCAGGCGCTCCATATCGAACACCGAGCGGCCGACCATATCGCAGGGCGGTCAACCGATTGACGGTCGCGAATTAAGGTAAAGATTTGGTTTCGCTTTACTGCATTCCTGAACGGTAGCTTACTTGCCTCAGTAAGACCGCTCTGGGTCGTAACGGAAGGCACTGAGGCAATGCGTAAACTGATATTGAGTTCGACCCTTGCCGCAGCAGGCGCACTCCTCAGCCTGCCGGCTGCATCGAGCGAAGCTGTAATACAGCAGATGCCTCCTGTCGTGAGCGGGGTGATCAAGCAGATCGACGCGGCCCGCCTGTTTCAGGAGAGCATCGAAACGATCCCCGCTGTCGCGACGACGAGTTCGAACCCGAGCGGCAGCTTCTCGCAGGAGGGAAATGCCGCGCAGATCGTCCAGCACGGTGTGAACAATCAGGCGGCGATCTTGCAGAGCGGCGGCGGTAGCACAGCCTCGATCCTGCAGAATGGACGAGGCAACGCGGCCTTCGTCATTCAGAAGCGTTGACGGGCGAAACCGCCCTTCGGGACCGCCGGCCGAAACAGAATCCCACCACTTGGCCGATTTCCACTCTGGACCTTTGGCAGTGAAAAGCACATTTTGGCGAGGTAGGTGACGATCGATCTTGGATTCCGGCTATGCGCAGACATCTCGCTCTTGTTCTCCTGTCTGGAATGTTGCCCGGTCTTGCCTGTGCGGCTGAGAGACCGGTTTCGCGAAGCTCGGAAACACAAATCCAGCAGGTGGACCCAAAGCTGAAGGTCCGGCCGGCACCATCCGTGGTCCGTG
This sequence comes from Microvirga sp. Mcv34, assembly GCF_024519725.1. GTDB lineage: Bacteria > Pseudomonadota > Alphaproteobacteria > Rhizobiales > Beijerinckiaceae > Microvirga. Next base: position 9,976 of record NZ_JALJRK010000078.1, read on the forward strand.
AACCGAACGTGACGGAGACCGTGCCCATGCCCAGCCAGTCCACGCGCTGTACGCCGGAGAATGCCACGTCGCCGGAATGTGCAACGGCTGCAACGCAGGGCGGCGTCAGCCGTTGAGAAGCCCGGTCTCCGGACGATGATGAAGCCTCGGCGTTCAGCGAAGTCGTCAGGATGGCGCGATCGTTTGAGTGGCGCCGTTCAAGCAGCGCTTGGCGAACATCTCGTATGTTTTAGCCTGTCCTGTCAGGCGCGGCAGTTCGATCGAAGCTTGAAAATTTGCCTCTGAAAAACTGCCATTCTGAGAAAATTGTCGCTGGGCTGTTGCACAATTAAGACACAATCTTTCCTGTGGTCGTGCTATTTCAATTTACGCTAGGGAATGTGAATCGGCGGTTTCATGTGTATCGCCGAACGCGAGTGTCTGTTGCGCCACAATCAGGCGAGACCTTTCAGTCCGGATCGATAAGACGGTCGTAGGTCATGAGCCCGATGGGAGCGCGGCACATAGGGGGGGGCATGAGGAATTTCGGATTCTACGCAATCGCGATCGGCGGGATGCTCGTCGCGTCAGGGGCTCTTGCCTCTGAGATGATCTATCGTCCTCAGAATCCGAATTTCGGCGGGAATCCGTTGAACGGCGCTTTCCTTCTGCAGCAGGCTCAGTCGCAGGGAAAGGCTGCAAAGAGCCAGGAGCAGCAGATCCCTGAGATCAACTTCCCCGACCTGAGTGGCGTTGGAGGTGGCACGTCGCCCATCATCATTATCGGCGGCGGCGCTCAACCGACGATCCCGGCCAATCCATAAGATCAAGAAGCCGACATTTTTCGCGCGCGGCGGGGAATTTACGAGAATGAAAATGTACTTGCGTCGGGCAGCAATGGCTGCCGGTCTGCTCATGGCAGCGGGCCTCGCAGGCTGTGCCTCATCGGGAAGTGTGCAAGACCCGATGGCCCAGCCCGCAACCTTGGTTCCTGAGACGAAAACCGGTGTGGTTCTCGACCAACTGCCAGCCCCGGCGCGTAAGTTGGATGTGGCAGTCTACAGCTTTCCCGATCTGACCGGACAGAACAAGCCCAGCGAAAACTTCGCTGAATTCTCGCGGGCCGTCACTCAAGGTGGCAGCGCCATTCTGATCGATGTGCTCACCAAGGCCGGCGGCGGCAAATGGTTCGACGTCGTGGAGCGCAATGAACTGCAGGCCTTGCTGCAGGAGCGCCAGATCATTCAGAACACCAGGACGGCAGCACTCGGCGATCAGGCGCCCGGCTTGCCCCCGCTGCGTTTTGCCGGAATTGCCCTGCAGGGCGGCATTGTCGGCTATGACTCCAACGAGACGACGGGTGGTCTCGGTGCTCGCTACCTCGGGATCGGCGGCGGTACTCAGTATCGGCAGGATATCGTCACCGTGGCGCTCCGCGCCGTCAGCATTCAGACCGGCCGCGTGATCGCTTCGGTGACAACCACGAAGACGCTCTATTCCGTTGCAGTCAGCGGTGGCGCCTTCCATTTCGTGGCCGTCGACAAGCTGCTGGAAATCGAATCCGGCTTCACACGCAACCACCCACCGACTCTGGCCGTGCGCGAGGCAATCCAGCTTGCCGTTCATGCACTGATCCTCGAGGGCGTGCAGAACGGCTCCTGGGCGTTCGCCGACAAGAAAGCCGGTGATGCCTTTATCCGGTCGCTCGAACGCGAGGGGCGTGCCGTGATCCCGGCGGAGGCGCTGCAGCCGATCGCAGCCGCCAAGCCTGTCAATAACAAACCATCGTGAACGCATCGGACGTGATTTCGTCGTCGCGTCCGATGCTCCCATGTATCGGTCACGAGGGGATGTTCACCCTCGGGACCGATGCTGCGTACACTCTCCCGCACGGCGCAGCGTGTGCAGAAGCGGCTTCGCCTTCTGATTGACGCGGATTCTCAGTGCGCTCGTGGGGCTATGGTGGCTCATTCGGAGCGGGCTCCACGCCGAGGCCGCCCTTCACTTCAAGGGCGAGCCACCCACTCCCTCGCGCAGAATGTAAGCCTGACGTAGCTCTATCCGGGCTCGGTCTCCGGGCTTTATCGCGGCACGAACGCCATCGGCGTCAAGCCAGCCGGGAAGTCGCAATCACGGCAGCCTGGGTGCGGTTCTGCGCTCCAAGCTTCTTCAACAATGATTTGACGTAGACCTTCACCGTTGCCTCAGCGAGATTCATGTCGCGTGCGATGACCTTGTCCTGAGCGCCTTTCGTCAAGCGGGCTAGAACCTCTCTCTCGCGGTCCGAGAGAGTCTCCAGGACGTGCGGGCCGGTCTGCTCCGTTGAGGCTACCGGCACACCTGCGATCTTCGTCTGTTCGATTTCGTGCGTGACATCAAGAAGGGCGGTCGATGGGAAGAGACGCTCACCCATCACGATCAGCTCAAGCGCTTTGATCAGAGCATCATGCCGCGTAGTCGACAGGAGGAGGCCATCCGCCCCGGCGCGATATATGCTTCGAATGGCCGTCACGTCCGCTGAATCTGCGAGAACGACGATTTTTGCCGAATAGTCTCCGCCTCGCAACTGCGCGACTGTCTTCGAGGATTCGCATACATCCGGGCCTGCTCCCACAATGATGAGCGCCGCCGAAGCCTCTTCGAACGAATTCGCTTGTGTGTCCTTGGTCGCATCGAAATCGACAACCTGGAAATTGGTATTCGACAGCAGATGAACGAGACCGAGGCGCACGATCGAGTTCTCGCACACGATAATCGTCGGAACGCCCGCTGTCCCCGCGACAGCACGGAATGGTCTTTTGAGAACGATCTGGGAAGTCATTATTTCCGATCACCCTGGTCATGCGCGCTGTCGCTGTCGAGATCCAAGGAATAGAGAAGATTCCCTTCTAGACATACGACGTTTAGCATCCAACCCTTCCAGTCGTCGTTCGACATTCCTTCGCTTTCTCTTCGAAGCTCGCCGATGGCCGACATCGCCTCGGCCTTCACCGCTTCCAGGTTGGAAACCGCGATCCCGACCTCGTCCAGAATGGCTTGCTCGCCATTCACCAGATGGAAGAAGCAGCGCATTGTTGGACTTTGGGTTGGGAAAGTCTGCATCTCGGTACCTTCGGGATATTCTGGTAGGCCCAGGGCAGTGAAGTCGATCGCCCGAACTTGCCGACGGGTGCATCATGCACTCGGCTCGACGTGAGCAAGGCTCTGCTCTCAACGTTGGAAAATGGAACAATTCCGACGCATTGGCAACATCAGGACCTACTGCGACGGCGAGAGATCTTCCAATGAAATCCATCCAAAATCGGGCTTGGGGCAGGGGATGAGATATGCCCGTCCGTCCTCGATGCCTTCGACTCTGCAGGGCACTGCTCTCTTGTCTCCGGGCGGACGATACATGACGATCGCTCCGACGACCAATGCATCCGTTCCGCCGACTTGACGCACATCGAAGGTTTCAGCCTGGTCTGATGATGTCGACGGGGGCGATATGTCCCTCGGCCGCGCACGAAGCCGATCAAGCGCGCTGATCGCCGCGCGAGCACGGTTTCGGTAGCGCTCTCCCACCGGACGAAGCAAAGGCCCACTCGTCTGGCCGGGGTACCAGGAGATGCCGCCGGCCTTTGCGAGCTCCTCTGCAACAGCGTCGATCTCTTCCTCGGTCATTCATTGTCTCGTTGTATCTGACGTAGAGTTAGACAAGTTGGGTCTCAAATTAAGAAAGGGTTTTTCTTTGTAAACAAACGATGCAATTCTAGGTTAAAATCCCTCGCGGCCTCTCGCCGCATCTCGTTGACCAGCGAGTCGCACTGCGTGAGAAACCTCCTGGCCCGTACCGGCCGGGTTGTTCGTCGAGCCGATGGTTGCTTATGTGTCCGGAATCAATTGTCCCACCAAATTCGCTTGCATCGACTGATCGCACCATGATGCATCAGGTCGTGAACCTGATGGAGATAGGCGGGTATTAACGTGGCTCGGCGATAGTTCTGCCAAAGCCCCAATGAAGAGAGACGACTGCTCGAATGGATCTGAAGACTTTGCTCCAATCCCAGGTTGTCCGACGTGTTCAGGAACACCGGTACTCCGCTCATGTGTCTTCATCGCGGTCTGGTCGCAGACTCCTCGCGGCATTCGCAGTCGTTCTCGTCAGCGCGACGTGCGCGGCTGCAGAATCTGCGAATGTGAGCACCAAGTCTGACATCAGCCGCGCCGAGCTGGAGCGCCTTGCGGAGGATGCAGCGAAATCGCAGTTTCTGCCGGTCGGATATTTCCTGCGTCTGATCCACCGCGAGAGCGGCTTCGATCGTCATGCTCTCAGCCCTGCGGGTGCTCAGGGCATTGCGCAATTTATGCCCGGAACGGCAGTCATGCGGGGCCTGCGTGATCCTTTCGACCCGGTAGAGGCCCTGCCGAAATCAGCCGAACTGCTGCGCGATCTATGGTCCCAGTTCGGCAACCAGGGACTGGCCGCTGCGGCTTACAATGCGGGTCCTGCCCGTGTGCGCGACTGGCTGGCGGGACGTCGTGCTCTCCCGATGGAGACCGTTCATTATGTCCGCGCCATTACCGGAAAGGATGTTGCGGAATGGGCTCCCGCCGGCACAGTGCGGACAGGATTTGTCATCGGCGGTTCTTTCGGGCGCGCCCGCCTATCGCAGCACGGATGGGAGGCGGATCTTCTCGTCCAACTCATGCGTACCGCTCCCCAGGCGGCATCGTCAGGCGTGGCGAAGGGCCCCGTAACCATTGCCGATGGACGCCAGCCACGCCCGCGAAACAGGGTCGCCTTCGAACGTAGCCTCTGTTCGTCCTGCGTTATCCAGAAGTTCTACTGATTGCCTGCGCAAACCGCATAATCGACCGCCGACCCTAGCAACAGGCCGTCAGATGCGCGTTCCTGATCGGGCGAGAACCACGGACAGGCTGGCCCGGCACGGCGTGGTCTCGGGCGGACAGTTCAGGCGGGTCAGCGTTTGATCAGAAGGCCGCCATTGGGAAGCCGGGCAATGAAAACGTTGACGGGGGCGGAGTTGTTCGGCTGCAGCACGCCGACATTCAGGCCCTGCGTGTTGACCAGGGCTACCTGTGATCGCAGACCGTTGCCGGCTTGCAAGACGCCGACATTGTTCTCGTGCCCGCCCAGGACTGCAACAGCGGATTGATTGCGCGCGCCGAGTTGAAGCTGCGAAATGGTATTGTTGATGCCCGCCTGGATCGACAATGCGGTGTTGCCACCGCTTCCCGGGATCGGGGAGGGCACCGCAGGAGCGGTGGGATGAGCGACTGCGGTCGCGCGGGCGGCAGGACCGGCCGCGCCGCGGGCGGTGGGAATCGCGAAGTTTTCGGCCGACCGGAGCGTTCCGGAAACCTGGCTGATATAGGCGGGCTCCGCCATTGCGGCCGGCGATGCGAGAAGGCCCACAGCACTCAAGGCGAGAGCACCGATGGCGAGCGCCCCGAAGTGGCGGCGATATCCGGCGATCTTCATGACGGCAGCTTTCATGGGGCTGTACATGTGAGGGTTTCCTTGTCCCACTCGAGATCGAGTCGGGCCGCGTAGGCGTTGTGGGCAGAAGCGTCGAGGATCACGGTCGTCAGGATTTCCTCGCGTCCGGCCGTGAGAGCGAAGCGGCCGCTTTGCAAGTTTTGGCTTGAGCCGCTCGTGTTTCTCTTCATGACCCGGAGCCGATACGTTCCGGTCGTGGAGACAGGAGAGACGGCAACCGCGTCGAGGCGTATGAGGTCGGAACTCTCGGCCGCTCGGATTCTGCAGTGAACGTTCGAGGCGTTTTCTTCGGCAGAGGCGTGTTGCGGGAGGCAGAGGGCAAGGAGTGCAACGAGAGGAGCCCGGAAACGTTTCCGCGGCACGCCGGAGTGAAGGAACATGGCCGGCCTCGTTGAACGCTGAGTTTCGGACGAAAAAAGGGACGGCGGGCCAAGGCCCGCCGTCCCTGTGAGCGTGTTAGCGCTGGACAACCGCGGCGATGTTGCCCTTGCCGAACTGTGCCGACACCGAGGTGTTTGCGAAGCCGTTCGTGGCAGACTGGCTGATGAAGGCCTGGTTGCCGATGCCGGCCTGGAAGGCCAGCGAGGTGTTGGCGCCGGAGGATGCGTTCTGCGCCGTCACGACGGAGTTGTCGCGTCCCGCCTGGAAGGCCAGCGAGGTGTTGACGCCGAGGCCATCGACCTGCTGAGCGGTGATCGCGGTATTGTCCACTCCGAGCTGGGCGACTAGCATCGTGTTGGCTCCGCCCGAGAGCGGGTTGGCGATCTGCGCCGTCAGGGCCTTGTTACCGCGGCCAGCCTGGATGGTGACACCGGTGTTGAGGCCAAGCGAGTCCACAGCGTTCGACTGCGAAGTGGCAGCGAAGTTGTCCTTGCCGATCTGGATCGAACCCTGCGTGTTCAGGCCACCGGTCTGCGCCACGTAGGCTCCGTTGCCCACGCCGACCTGAGCGATCATCGAGTCGTTGTTGGCGCTCGTTGCATCACCGAGGCTCCGCGTCCCGGATTGCGCCGTCACGGCCGTGTTGCCGCCACCGATCTGAAGAGTGTCGGCATTGTTGGCGCCCGCCGACAGATCAAAACCAGCAAGCTTGGTGCTAGAAGCGTCCTGGGCGGTGAGGGCGATATTCTTCGTGCCGACCTGGAGGGTGGTACCTGAGTTATTGCCACCATTTGCGCCATTTGCCGTGGGGAAGGAAACGGGTGCTCCGAACACGGTCCTCTCGAACTTTGCCGCTGAGGCGCCGCGGTTCACCTGCGTGGTGACCGCGACGTTGCCGCCGCCGATCTGACCCGTCATGGACGCATTCGCCCCGCCACGCACCTCGTTGGTCTGAAGTGTTGCCGCGACATTGACCGACCCGATCTGAGCGGTATTCTGCGTATTGCTACCAGCGACTCCGCCCTCGGTGACGGCCGTGCCCTTCACGGGAAGGCTCAGCACCGATACGGTGGTCGGGGTGGCGGTCTCGCCTTGTCCCGTGCTGGTTTGAGTTGTCAGCGCTCGGTTGCCCGTGCCGAACTGGCCCGTCAACGACGAGTTGTCGCCACCTTTGACACCCGTGCTCTGCAGCGTCGCGGAGACGTTCTCGGCGCCGATCTGGATCGTGTCCTGCGCGTTTACACCGGCGCGCCCACCCGAGAACGTGGAGGTCTCGTAGAAAGGCTTGCTCGAGTCGGCAACGTCCACGAATTTGTTGACGTCTAAGATAAAGACTTTCTCAGTACCTGCGTAGGCCTTCTGGGTGCCGTAACCCGTCACAGCCTTGGTTTCAGAAGCGCCTGCGCCGGAGCTGTTCTGAGTTGCGATGGAGCGATTGCCGTAACCTACCTGAGCGGTATTCGAGACGTTCGCGCCACCAAGAACACCGTTGTTCTGCAACGTCGCAGCGACGTTGTTGACGCCAGCCTGCAGCGTCTGCTGAGAATTGCTGCCTGCCGCGCCACCGATGTCCGTCGTCTGGCTTGTGTGGAGAAGCGGATCTCCGGATTCCTTGACGTAGTTATTGGGATCCTTCCGGTTGGCAGTGGATTCGTTCTTCCCCGTGTATTTAAGGGTAAGGATCTGGCCGTTTCCGACACCCGGAACCGAACGCGATTCCGTCTTCAGCGTCTGAGTCGATCCGCCTGTCAGGACGTTGTCGCCGACCTTCTTTTCCGCCCCGGCGCTGCTCTGCGAAGCGGTCGCCACGTTGCCGGCCCCAATCTGGCCGATGCGGGAGGTGTTGTTGCTGCCCAGGATCCCAGAGTTCTGCAGCGTCGCAGCGAAGTTCTCGACGCCGACCTGGAGCGTGCCCTGCTGGTTATTGCCGCCGGTCTGGAGGCTCGACGCAATGTTGTCCTCACCGAACTGAACAATGCCCGAACCGTTCGTGCGCCCCGCGCCCGCGGTCTGGATCGTGCCGGCGTAGTTGCCTTCACCGACCTGCAAAGTCGTCTGGTCGTTGGAACCCTTGTCACCCGCCTGAAGGGCGAGAGAGGTGTTCTGGGCTCCGAACTGCAGCGTCGATGAGTTATTGGTCGCCTGGCCCGACTGGCCCGTGGTGGCGAGGTTTCGTGTGCCGACCTGCAGGGTGTTCTGCGTGTTGGTTGCGCCGTCGACGCTCGTCTGACCAGCCAGTGACTGGTTGCCCGCGCCGACCTGAGCCGTCGTGGAGGTGTTCACGTTTCCGGCGGAGCCGACCTGCGCGGTCACGGCATTGTTGCCGATGCCGAACTGTGCTGTGCTCTGGTTGTTCGCATCGCCGCTCTGCACCGCTGCGGAGGTGTTCTTAATGCCCGACTGCAGTGTCGTGGAGAGGTTCGAACCGGCCGCACTCTGCGAGGTCGCTGCAACGTTGAGAGCGCCGAGCTGAACCGTGCCCTGGTCGTTGCTGCCGTCATTTCCGCTCTGGGTCACGACGGAGACGTTGCCGACACCTTGCTGGATGGTGGCCGAGGTGTTGGCCGAGCCTCCGGACTGAACCGTGCCGGCCACGTTGCCGAAGCCCATCTGCAGGGTGCTTTGGGTGTTGACGGCGCCGTTGTCCGCGAGCTGCAGAGCGCCCGAGGAATTCTGCGCGCCGGACTGGACCGTGGCCGATCCATTCGACTTGTTGCCGCCCGCCTGCACCGTGACCGCGCTGTTGCGATACCCGTCCTGCGAGGTCACCTGATTGTTGTTGCCCGAGGATTGCGCGGCGAAGGAACGATTTCCGGCGCCGGACTGAGCCGTGAAGGAGCCGTTCGCATTGCTGCTTTCATTGGTCTGAACGGTGGCTGCCGCGTTACGGTAACCACGCTGGAACGTGCCCTGCTTGTTGTTGCTACCGAGCTGGCTGATGGCCGCTTCGTTGCTCTTGCCGTCTTGAACGGAGAGCGAGCCGTTCTCGCCCGAGCCCGACTGCTTCTGAGCCGTAATGGCCCGGTTGCTGCGACCCTGCTGAATGCTGACCTGCTGGTTGCGTCCGTTCTGCTGCCCGACGATCGCTGCATTGCTCTCACCGATCTGGGCGATGAAAGATTCGTTCGCGGAGCTGAGCGATGTACTCGCCAGAAGCGCAAAACCGATGACTGTGACTCTTTTCATGTGGAAGCCTTCCCCCCAATAAGGAAACATGGGCTGTTCGTTCCCGTCGGCGAACCGAACCCGTGAAGGCGTTTTAACTTTTCATTAGGAATATTCGGTAACTCTCTTCCGAGATTTCCTAGCATCATGCAAATTAACTCGGATGAACTAAGCGGTTTCGGACGCGGGTTAATCCGAATGAGTGAGGCGCCGGTCCAGCCCGGTCGAATGGGTTTCTCCTCGAAGTCTGAGTTGTTGCAGACAGGACGACCAAAGGGCCACGATCGGCCCTCAGGGTGACACAAGCTCTAAAGGGATCGTCGGCAAGTTCGGCATGTCAATGCAATGACCTCGCATCGCGTGTGCGCGGCAGAGGACGGATGCCGATCAGGTTAGAAGGAGGGAAGGGCGCCTCCTGGTTCGACGGTAGTGGAAGCGGCTCTGGCGTGTCGTAGCCAGCGCCGCGTCGGCCCCCGCCTGGTTGCGTGGGCTGGGTTTCGTTCGCCGCAGTGGGGCGTTGTGTGGCGGGGATGCTTCGGACGCGCAAAAACCCCTGACGCGGTTGGCGTGCAGGGGTTTTGAGTGGTTTTGGTTGCGGGGACAGGATTTGAACCTGTGACCTTCAGGTTATGAGCCTGACGAGCTACCGGGCTGCTCCACCCCGCGTCACTCGGGGCCGGCCAAGCGGGGCTGGGCCGGCGAGGGCGCAAACACGAACCGCGGCGCTCGAAGGAGACACCGCGGTGTGAGGGTCAAAAGAGGTCAAGAGGCAGCTGGCGTTGTCCTTGGCAGGTCCGGCAATGACCTACTCTCCCGGGTC
>NZ_JALJRK010000079.1 GCF_024519725.1 Microvirga sp. Mcv34
CTCACGATCCCATGAAATGAGCGCTCACCATCGCGTGAAACGGCTGCTCACGATCCGCGAAATCCGCAGCCCCGCAAGGCCGAGGACCACAAGCGCGAGTTAATCCACAACATGCTGGCGCTCTACCGTGGTCTGCCCTTTGTGCTGATCGGCGACAGCGGTCAGCATGATCCTGAGATCTACCGCCAGATCGTTAACGAGCATCCCGGCCGGGTGCTGGCGGTCTACATCCGCAATGTCTCCCGAAGTCCGAAGAGGATCAAGGAGATTGAGGATCTCGCCAAGGTGGTGGCGGGTGCAGGCAGCAGCCTCGTCCTGGCGGCCGACAGTCTAGCGATGGCCGAGCACGCGGTTGGCCTTGGACTGATTGCTCCAATGACCCTCTCCGACGTCCGGGATGAGAAGGCGGCTGCCGCCGACACGGCGCAACCACCGGCGACCCATGGTATCCAGCGCGCCACTCCGGCTGCAACCGCTGATGCCGTGTCGCGTGGTGACCTGCAGCATCTGGTCGAGACGGGATCGGAGGCCGTGCCGCCAAGCGTCATCGTCGAGCCAAAGACGCGCCGGCCCCTCGACAAGGCTTGACGTGGCAGGGACCTCCCAGAACTAGGTGCACCTAGAGCGGTCCATGGTGGAGGGTTCCTGCCACGGTTCAAAGACCCTCACTCCGGGCGCAAGGGTGCTCACGCAATGGGCTCTGCCAACCCCACAGAGCAGCGGCATATCCAGGCGATAACTCCAGATAAGATTGCCTTAATGCCAGAACGGCATCCTGACCTTTCGGTTATTGGGGAACTTCGCGTTCATCAACGGTTCCGCATACGTGAACAGCAGCCGTCTGCGGAACGCCGGGGGCGTCTCGACGATCTGAATGTCCCGCGCCAGTGTCTCGTCTGGCCAGAAGTAGGGCTTCTGTCCGCCCATGAAGGCCGCCTCTTGGGTCCACGGCGGCACCTCCAGCCCCCAGCGCTGAGCGAGGTGCTCACCCATCGCTCCGAGCCAGGCATTATCCCTCGGCTCTCCGGTCGGGACAGGCACCGGATCGAGCATGGCCTGTTGCGCTGCCTTATCTTCCTCCAGGTAGAAAGCCTCCCCGAACTCGGTCGAGGCAAGGCCAAAGCAGTCGCCATCCTCCCTGGCTATCGCAGCGACGTCGGCCAGGGACTTCGGGGTCGCGTTCAACACCAACCCGCAGCCAAAACGATCAAGTGCATATTCGAACTGGGACAGCCTCTTCTCAAGGATACGAGCGAGTTCGCCGTCCTCTTTGACTCTTCTCTCAAGGTAAGGAGCGACGAGGCGCTTCAGACGCTTGGCACTCTTCACGCCGGCCTGAGCCGCGATCCGGATGGCAGGTTCGAGGTCGTCGTAGCATATGTCGTCTCTCAGGCGAAGCGAGGCAAGGAACGTCATTGGGACGAGCAGGCTGGCCGGCGCGGAGAGAACACGAAGTCCGGGGCGCTCCCAGGACGGGTACATGCCCGTCGGGAACCCGGCCGACGCGGATGGCCCATGACCGAATGCGGCCGGAAGCACATCCTCGACCCAATCGTGGGGGAGCCCGACGCTTCGTCCCGCTCCCACAACTGCCTGCCGAACGATTCCGTGCCTACCCTCGAGAGCAATATCAGCCTCAATGCGGGTGCCATCGTCGGACCAGCTATAGCGTGCAAGGATTGTACTTCGCCCATGGATCATGATCTCGCCGATCACCCGGTGACCTCTAAGCTCCTCGCCAGCGAGGTCCAGTGCCTTACGGATGAGGGCGAGGTAAATGTGAGCGGAAGCCGTCATCGCCGAGTTCCCAATGGGGGCGTGCCCGAGAGGAAGGTAGGGCGCAGCGCTCCGCAGCCCATGCCGCCAAACGCCAATGCTTTGGCGGCTCACACACCAGTTTGATTTCGCGCAGAGGAGCGTCTATTGATCGAACCAGCACGACGTTTGGTTTGGGTCAAACTGGACGGTTCCTGACTTGCATTGAAGGTCCGCTTGTGGGCGGTGACCTGCCCCTCCCTCTGCGGCCGAATTGGCTTGTGTGGCCCTGTAACTCTCGTGCCACCGTGTCCCTGACCTAGTCGAGCCACGGCTGGAGGAGCGGCTTGGCGAGAGCGAGTTGCCGCACGATGCCCTGATGCGGCACGCCGCGCTGGTGCAGGAACTCCCGCATCTGCTCCTGGGCATCCTCCCAGGACAGCCCATGCCGGTAGCAGCATTCCAGGTACCTGAGCGTGCGCTCGCGGTTCAACTCGGGGACAGCGAGCGGAGCTTGCTCGTCCATGAAACACGGGGCCACGAGATCTTCGCACGCCATGGCAGAGGCCTTCTGAGACGGTCAAATGGTATGCGCCGAGACGTTTCAGAGTTCCAGACAAATCTTGCCGAAGTGCGCTCCCGATTCCTCGTACCGGAACGCATCCGCAATTTCGGTCAATCCGAACCTGCGGTCGATCACCGGCCGCAGGCCTGTGGCCTCGAGTGCTCGGATGAAATCCGTCTGCTGGCGTCGGTTGCCCACGATCAGCCCCTGAAGCCGGGCCTGCTTGGCCATCAGGGCACCGGTCGGAACCTCGCCGGCTCGGCCGGTCAGCACGCCAATGAGCGCGATGTGTCCACCGACCCGCACCGCGGCAATCGACTGTCCTAGCGTGCCCGGGCCGCCAACCTCGATCACATGATCAACCCCTCTGCCGCCGGTCCAATCCCATGCACGCCTGCCCCAGTCCTCCTGTCGGCGGTAGTTGATCGTGTGATCGGCGCCCAAGGCCCGGACCCGCTCCAGCTTCTCGTCCGAGGACGAGGTGGCGATGACCGTCGCCCCCATAGCCTTCGCGATCTGGAGGGCGAAGATCGAGACGCCGCCGGTGCCGAGCACCAGCACGACATCGCCAGCCTTGAGCCCGCCGTTGACCACCAGGGCCCGCCAAGCGGTCAGCCCGGCGGTCGTGAGCGTGGCCGCCTCGGCATGAGTGAACCCGTTCGGAGCTCGGGTAAACCAAGTCGCCGGCCGCACCACCACCTGCCGGGCATAGCCGTCGACCCCGTCACCAGGCGTGGATGAGAAGTTGGAGACCGTTGGGAGGCCTTCGAGCCAGCCTGGGAAGAAGCAGGAGACCACAGGATCGCCAGCTTTGAACTCGGTCACGCCCTCGCCCACCGCCTCGACCATGCCGGCGCCGTCCGACATCGGAATGCGCCCGTCTGCCGTCGGCATCCGTCCGCTCACGACGCCGTAGTCGTGGTAGTTGAGCGAGCTCGCGTGAACGCGGACCCGGATCTCGCCCGGGCCGGGAGCCCCGGGATCGGGCATCTCGATCAGTTCCAGCCGATCGAGGCCGCCGGGTGAGCGCAACGTGATCCCTTTCACCGTCTGTCTCCAATCGTCTGATGACTTGCGGGGCGGTGTGGCCAGCCCATGGGAGCCTGCCTGCTCGTGGGCTTGGCACGACACCGGCATAACGGCCCCGACGCTGGTTCGATCCATCGGGTGGTGCAGGTGAGATCACCTTCCGATGGGCTTAGACGATGCCCCATGCTCTGTAGCGGGTGCGGCCGGTGAGCTCCCTTGGCAGCGCGCCGCCGAGCTGGGCCAGCATCAGATCGACGGCCTTGGGCGTGACCTTGAGCAGCTTGGCCGCGAGCGGCACCGTCACGAGCGGGCGCGACAGGAACAGCTCGACCAGCCCGGGGAGTTTGGAATTGGAGCGGGTCTTGGCCGTGACCCGGCCCATCAGCTCACCGGCGAGGATGAGCCGGTCGAGATCCTTGTGCGCCAGACCCAGCGCCTCCTCCAGCACCTGGCAGAAGCCCTCCAGCGTCTCGGCGGCCCCTTCCCTGCCCTGCGGCCGGAACTTCGACTGCTTGAAGCCGGCCGCCAGCGGCAGCAGATGGGCGGTGAGGCCCCGCGCCCGCAGGATCGATGCCGCCATGATCAGCCCGAGCCACGGCAGGCGGGTGTAGAGGTTGAGATCGAGCCAGGCGGTCCACGCCACCGCGGCCGCGGCGATCGCCGGCCAGCCGCTGGTGCGCTGGACCACCTCGAGCCACAGGTCCTCGGCCTCGGCCTCATCCTGATCGGGATCGTAGACCAGATGCGAGCGGCTCTTGCGCAGCGGGGTCTCGCCAGCCAACACTTTGCTGGTGCGCGCGAGCAGGGCATCGATCTCGGCGAAATGCGCCTTCCACGGATCGGCATCGTTGGCATAGAGCGGATACGCCGCCTCATCGTCCGGATCCGGCTTCCTGCTCCCCTTTGCCTTGACCGATGTCTCCGCCACGCCGCCGATGCCGCGCAGGGCGGCCAGGCCGTCGATGGACAGGGGCCAGGGCGCCTTCCGGGCCAGGGCGGTGCGCCGCGCCCGCAGGGCGGCGGCGGCGCGGGTGAGCTCGTGGGTGGGATGGCGCACGTCCATGCCGGCGTCGTGCAGCACCAGGTCGCCGACATCGACGAGATGGCCGTCGAGGAGGAGGGCCCGCACCGCCTCGGTCATGTCGCAGCGCGACTGCCAGCCGGCGGCCAGCCCGGAGGCCTCGAGGCGGGCATCGAAGCGCAGGATACGGATCGTGATCGCCTCGAGCCGTCCAGCGATGCGCTCCCACGGCAGGTCGGGCAGATCGTAGGTGCGGGGCACCAGGACCGGCTCGTCGTCAAAGTCCCCTTCCCTGCTCCCGATCGCCACGCTCGCCCTCAAGCTAAGTTGTTGATCTCATCAGATATAGCTCGCCGGGGAGAAGCAAAACAAGGCTTTGCTACATCATGATGTGAGGCTCGGTGCGATATTGCTGGACGGCATTCGCCGCGAGTTTCAGCACCGCTGGCTGCACACCCGCTCAGAGCTTCCAAGTGGTTCGCACAAGCTCGCAACCGAGACAGAAGCTATTGTTTCTTAAGCCATTTTTCTGGGCTATAGGATAGCCCTTTCCCCAGCCGCTGGTTAACAGAATGGCTTGAAAGACCTTTTCAAACGATCAATTGAACGCAGCATCCAGCTATGTACAGAATATCGCCTGCATATAGCAGTTCTTACCAGCTCATACCCTCCCCTACTCCGCCTTTGCTGGTATTTGGCTCTCTTAGACCGGCGTGCGTGAACTGAAGGCTGATCCCGTTGAAAGTGAACACCTGCTCTATTCGCTTCTTACGTCAGAGCCCAGCGGCGCGGTCGGACCAATCCATCCGAAAGCGATACCGGTTACCACGTCTGAGGAGTTTTACATCTGGCTCAACGCGCCGACTGAAGATGCTCTGAAGCTTCAGAGACCCCTTCCCGACGAGCTCCTTGAGATCGTTGTGGAAGGGGAAAATCTGACTAGCGGGCGGGTCAGAGCATCTGGAGATAATATCGTGAGGGCAGAACCATGCGCCCTGCCCTCTGCTACCATCATTCGTGAGTACTATCCTGCTGGTGTTGAGCTTGGAAGCTGCCGTAGAGTTCGTCGAGCTTTGAGACGAGGTAATCACCAAACTCAGGAGCAAGCTTCCGATCAAGCTTTAGCGTGAAGCTCTTATGATCCTTTACGATTCGAGCAATTTTTCGGCCGGCAGGGTCGTTCCAGTAAATTGGCGTGGCCTTAGAAGCCGGTATCTGTGAGGTGGGAGCATGCTGGCTGTCCGCGGAAGGACGTGTCGCACCATTGCTAGTGGATGCTGCACTCTCGGAGAGGTCTGTCAGTAAGCGCTGGAAACGGTCCGCGCTCTCTATGCTCCCAAATTCATCAAGGCTGATGATTGATCGCGCCCGCTCCAGATTAGCCTGATCTTGAAGGAGATCTGTGAGTTCCAGCCATCGTCCCCGTCCGATACCAGGCGCATGGCCGATCGCCTCAATAACTGTATGAGGAACCTTGTTGGGAACACTGATTAGCTTGGCGAGATTGGATTTATCGATCGAAAGAGCCTCGGTGATTGTTGCGCGCGAGAACCCGCGTTGCTCAAGGCGGAAGGCGAACATTGCCTGCTCGATATAAGTCAAATCGAGACGTGCGTTATTTTCTTGACCTTGGGCAACGACGAGTTCGTCGTCACTCATTTGCTTGACGACAGCCCGGACCTTAATTCCAAGCTGGGTAACTGCTCTCAGTCGGCGGTGACCATAGGCAACTTGGTAGTGACCAAGCTTGGTCGGATGAGGACGGACGAGGATAGGAACCTGCTGACCACGGGCTCTGATAGCCTCAACGAGAGAATCGTGGGCAGCATCAGACCCGTCCATTCGATCTCGAACGAAGGATCCTTCAATGATCTCAGGGTCGAGTTCGACGATCGCTTGGCCAGAGGCGAGCTGCGCACGTAGCTCACTTACGTCCCCTTGCGCGGACAGTACAGTCTCAAGGGCCTTGTTGATCGCGCCAACGGCGCTGTTCCCGCCGATGCTCCCTCCCTGTGCAAGAGGAGATCGCTTGCGAGGGGCCAGTGAAGAGGGATGCCGCTGTACATTGTCAGCGAGGGTGGGCTTTTCGGTGGGGGCAGCAGGGTCAATCGCTCCCGAAAGCATGCTGGCGATAATTTTACGGGTCATTATGCTCTCCCCCAAGCTTTTGTGATGAGGCTCTCGATCTCAGAGTTTACGTTGTTCAGGGATTCAAACGCCCGGTCGTACGTCGACTTCGTGAACTGCTCGCGCGAAACCTCGTAGAGGGTTTGCTTGGTGATCCCTGCATCCGAAATCGCTGTGCTCTTGAGTACCGGATAGTTCAGGACATGTTCCCCGAATCGCTCCCGCATGAACGAGACCATTTGGTTCTGTGGCCCATCGCCCGGCTCATAGCGGGTAACGAGGTACTTCAACCAGTCGTACTCGAGAGCGGCGCCGGCGTTTCTGACGACGCTCAGCAGGTCTGAGGTCATAGTCAGGAACTGGCACATAGACATGACATCCAGCATTTGCGGATGCACTGTGACGAGCATCGCGGTGCTGGCGCATAGGGCTGATAGGGTGAGGTATCCGAGCTGCGGAGGACAGTCGATAATCACGACGTCGTAATCTTCAGCCACAGGGCCAAGTGCAATGCCCATCCGCGCAAAGAAGAGCGGTTGGTTCGGATCTCGGCTCGTTAGGGCCTTGGGTGTCTCGTGCTCAAATTCCATGAGCTCGAGGTTGCCTGGAATGATGTGCAGTCCAGGGAAGTATGTTTCCTGGATCACCTCGCTGATCTCCCTGACCTCGTCATCGTAACGGATTGCGCCGTAGAGGGTTTGGTTCTCACCAACGTCGAATTCTGGTTGGAAGCCATGGAGAGCGGATAGGCTTGCTTGCGGATCTAGGTCGATCGCCAGGACTCTGTACCCACTGAGAGCCAAGTGCTGTGCCAGGTGAGCAGCCGTCGTCGTCTTGGCACTTCCACCTTTGAAATTCACAACGGAGATGACCTGAAGGTGCTCGCTTCCTAAGCGATGCTTGACGTAGCCGCGTTCAGACTTGCCGCTTTCGTCGAGATAGGCCCGCAGTGCATTGATTTCCTCAAGACTGTAGAGTCTGCGGCCGTTAGGTGCCATTTCAGGCTCAGGCCCCTTCCCTTCCAAGGAAAGGCGCCGAAGATAGCTGTCGTTGATGCCGACGAGGCGAGCCACTTCACCCGACGTAAATTTCCGCAATGTTTTACGCGCAGTTGGCGGATACAGCATTAGGCGCTGTTCATTCAGCTTCTCTGATAGCCCGCTGGCATGCTCAGCGATCAGGTCTTCAAGAGCGGTCTTCAGATCTGATTTCAATAACGCTTGGGCCACGGTTCGCCTCTCGTAGTAACGGTCTGCAGCGCGAAGAACTGCTTTCGTCCGTGAGTAGGCCGTAGAGACGTTAAAAACCTGTTAATGCGTTCGCGGATACTCAGGTCGTGGTCAGCTGACCACTTAAACCTCCTGCTCCGCATCGCTCTCACCGGCACTACGAGCGAGAGAGGGTATCTGGCCCGATAGTTTCGAAATGTCGCCGGCACACCTGTGGATTTTGTTATCCGCTGACTACAAAGCAGCGACAGCCCAGGAATTTCAGGAGGACAATCGCACTCTCAAAACGGGTGGGGAGCCCAACCAACACAATATGGTGGAGGTTGGCTTTCTATATGTCGGCTCACAAGGGATCCTGTGGTCAGCTGACCACAACAAGAGCATCCATGCCAGCAATTGACGCGATATCACGTTACGATTACTCATGCTGGCTACGGATTTCGAAGACTATAGCGTGCCCAGCCCGCTGCCGGTGGATCGAACAGGGGTTTGTGGTCAGCTGACCACGACCGGTAGCTCAACTTGGAGCTCTCAACTTGGAGCTATTAGGCCATGATGAGCACGAGTCGAATTTGGTACGTGGACGGCTGTGCGACTGGAACCTGCGTGATCGAGCAAGGGGCGCCGCATAGGCTACTGGCCTGCCTTCCGTGATTGTCCGCCAGCCTCTACGAGGTGCTTGGTTTGGGCGGTCCGTTCTGTGGTCAGCTGACCACCCCGTGGGCCTGGGGTCAAGCGACGCGGTGGTTGGCTGAGGTTAAAGTCCGACCTGGACCGGCATGCTCTGAGCATGTTTCTGCTCGTCGTAGTACCCAGCGGCCTGCTGGACTGACTTGTGGGCGGACTGGGGCATAGCATCTACCAGTGGGATGCCATCACGTCCCGCTTGGATCATGAAGCCGGAACGTAGCCCATGGGCGCTGAACTCTGCTGGGTCCAGCCCGGCCATCCGGCAGCGCTTCTTAAGGATGAGATCGACCGATTGCGGGGTCAGCTGGTTCGACATGACAGAGCCATCCTTTTGGATTTCCCGGAAGATTGGGCCCGATGTGATCCCCGCAAAAGGCAACCAGCCATGAAGGGCTACGGCAGCGTGGCCTGCAGCGAACATGAAAGCCCCCTGCCCCGCGGTGGTCGTTTTCGTTCGCCCCTGTGCGATACGAATGCGGGTTACGGTTGGAGACGCTGGATCGGCTGGTCTGAGCTCGATCGGATCAACCACCGTGATTTGAGAGTGCCTCAGCGTCGTAACCTCGCTGCGCCGCCGCCCCAGGCCACGATGGCAACCAGCCGAATTGCCTGGTCGCGGATGTCGAGTGCCTTCGATCCGCCGCAGGAAGCAACGGGCCGCTCGAGAACATCTCGGGTAACGGGCTCACGACTCTTGCGCTGGGATTCGCGATTTAAGGCCCTCATCGCCAGACGACCGACCTTCTGATGCCGGGATGGTCAAACAGGGCGTCAACGCCTTTCCACTGGCGCAGGATCGACCAGTTGGACAGCGGTCGGGATACGGTCTTGTACGCGTGTGGTCCATTGGCTTTCAGGATCTTGCGCTGCCTGAGTTCCTCAATCACGTCGCCGGGCATTCCGTGCGCCGGATCGGCAGTCTTCTGATGCGGATCCCACATGTGATGGCCAATGAACTTCGGGACGAACTCCGGGTCGACTGGCCTTGGGACGGGGCCTCCGGTCGCGGCGCGGCACGAAGCCTCGAGGTAGGCGAGATCAGAGGCGAGGGCCCGTCCAGCGTGGGGTCGCACTCCTGCTACATTTCCGCGGTCTGTGCTGCGCCGGCAGATTGCGAAGGAGCGCCGCAGGAGCTGGGTAGCCGATGTCGCGCCAAAGATCAAAACCCTGTTCAAGCGGGATGCTCCTGACAACCTCTGGATCAAATGCCTGGACTCTGGACAAGTGTGTTCCAGAAGGATGTTGAGGTTAACCAATGGGTGATCCCAGGCTCAGGTCACCACATGCGCCTGTCCGCGATCCAGCGCCTGATGCTGACTTTTGATGGGTGCCAGTGGACGGATGCGCCCGTCCCGGACGTGGACTCCGACCCGCTGACGTTCCGGGACACCAAGCGCTACAGCGGCCGGCTGAAGGAGGTCCGCACGAAAGCCGGGTTGCCGGACGCGATCAAAGTCGGCACAGGAACCGTCGAAGGCCTTCCGATGCCTGTGGCTGCCCACGATCCCGATTTCATCGGCGGCTCGCTCGGGGGGGCGCCGGGGAGGCGTTCATCAGGGGCGCCGAAACGGCGATCGAGCGAGCCACTCCCTGTGTGGCGTTTACCGCCTCGGGTGGAGCCCGGATGCAGGAGAGCATCCTGTCCCTCATGCAGATGCCGCGAACCACGATTCTCATCCAGCGGCTGCGCGAGCGAAAGCTCCCGTACATCGTGGTTCTCACCAATCCGACTACGGGCGGCGTCACGGCGTCGTATGCGATGCTGGGTGATGTCCATATGGCCGAGCCAGGAGCCCTGATCGGCTTTGCTGGGCCACGGGTGACCGGCCAGATGATCCGCGAGCACTTACCCGACGGGTTCCAGAGGGCCGAGTTCCTGAAGGAACACGGCATGGTCGATATGGTGGTCCATCGCCATCATCTGCACTCGACACTGGCGCGCCTGTACAGCCTTCTTATGCGACTGCCTGCCATGGGACCGGGACGACGTCCGATGCCCCGGCGGATGACGGGTCGGATCATCATGAAGCTGACCGTCCGGCGCCTTCCGTTGAACAGAGCAACCTTTTGTAGGGAGAGGGGACACTGTCTCGCGCATCCATCAGCACCATCACCGTTTTGGTTGAAGGACGACGGCGTGGCGGCCACTATGGTTAATGGAAGGAAAACGGGCTGGAGGGGGAATGGCGCGAAACCCGGTTCGCGATGAGCGACGAGGGGACCTGTTCGGGGCACTTCCACCACCCTCCAAACCGACACGCCGGACCTCCCCGTCGAGGCCGGTGCGTGAGGAGACCCGGCCACCGGAGCCGGTATCGTTGGCGGCTCTCGGCCCGAAGGCAACACGGCCTGAGATCGACGAGTTTCTGGATGGCATGCCGGATCATGAACTGGCCTATCTCGCGGTAGCGGCTACGCGGCTCGGGAAGCGCAGGCTCGCCAAGGGCAGGGGAGGGGCCTCCGGCCAAAAGGCATGATCAAGAGGCAGCTCGCCTCTTGATCATGCCTACTATTGGATTGGCGGCGAGCTGATGGAGTTTGAGGACCCGGGCTGGACGTGGTGAGCGAATGGGAGCAGGCAGGATCCTTAAGCGGCATGCGTAGGTCAGTAGGGTAATATCGGGAAGCCTCACCGCCAACGTGTAGAAATCCACGAGGGTCAGGGTAGGGCGCTCGAATCTGTGGTGAAATGGCCCCGTCGGAAGCGCCATCGCGGCTATCGAATCCATGGCTTGTAGATCCTGATGACCTGCCAGCAGGGCATCAGGATCTCCCAACGGTGGCACAAGCTATCCAAGTGTCGGCTTCGAACGCAAAATCTGGTGACAGCATCGCGATCACTGGATTTCAGGGACTGCGAGACCAATTTTGCGGGCCCGATCGAGTTGGAATTTGACCGAGCTGGCCTTCCATTCTCTCCCGCCTCGTGGCGTCCGCTCTCGCATCCCTTCCAGCTGAGCGCCGATCTCACGCAGGGTGAGGGTCGGGTTGGAGATCGCGATGCCGGCAATCAGGGTCATGATGCGATCGTCCGGCGGCCGTCTTCCGGCTTTCCGCAACAACTCCGGCTCAGCCATCCGCTCGGCAACCAAGCGCTTGATCGCCCTCCGGAGACTTTGATCCGTCCACCGCTGGCCTCGTGCATTCAGCACCTGCACGACATCTCGCCAGCTATGGTCCGGCCGCATCTGACGGACGACCGGAAGGAAAGAATTGGCCGCCGTCAATAGGTCGCCCAAATAGACGCGGTCGCGGGCGAGGGCGGTCTTGCGGATCGCCTCCGGCCGTCCCTCACGCAAACCGGGATTCCCCGGCCTCTTCCCCTTAGCCACGGCCGCCTTCACGCCAGCCTTCGTGCGCTCCGAGATGAGCGATCGCTCCAGCTGAGCGACAGCGCCCAGGACCTGCAAAGAGAACATGCCTTGCGGGGTCGACGTGTCGATTGGATCCCGGAGGGATCGGAAATGGGCGCCTTTCTCCTCAAGCGTCTCGATAACCTCGAGCAGGTGGCTGACCGACCGAGCCAATCGATCGAGCCGGACGACCACGAGGACGTCGCCCTTCGAGATCTCACGGATGAGTTGGGAGAGAACCGGCCGGGCCCGGGAGGCGCCGGACCCGTGTTCCTGGTGGATGACTTCGCAGCCGGCTGCCTTGAGCTCGTCGAGCTGAGCGTCGGTTGTCTGCTCCTCGGTTGAGACGCGGGCGTAGCCAATCAGGCGCTGCCAAGTAGGGGAGGGAGCCATGGGTCGATTTCAGTAGCGATTTTGGCTCTTTGTACACACTTTGCGATCACGAGAAAAGGATCGTTTGCAGACGACCCGTGAAAGATTTCGTTGACCAACCAGGAAGGGCAGGGCTTCTCACCGGCCGCCGAAAGTGGCGTAAAAACAAGGAATTCCGGAGCTCCGCGGCCCCCAGAGGACCGAACGGGGCGTTCTGCTCCACCATCAAACGCCCTCGGTTGGCATGATGCGCAGACACAGTCTCGCGAGATGGCTCAAATCCGTTCGTCAGACCGTAGGTATCAGTTGCTTCGCTTCCAACACCCAAGCTATAGTTCGAAATATCAATAACTTAGCCGTTGGGGCGCAAGCGTGGCTTTTGAGGGCAGGGAGCTGGAGTTTGACGATCCGGCGCCGCTGGAGGTTCGAGCCTTCGAGCCTATGACCTGCCGGACCTGCCGTGGGAGGGGATCGCCGGCCGGCTCGAGCAGGTCGCCGTCCGCATCCTGCGCCTCGACGCCCGGCTGGAGGCCTCGGGCCTCTCCGCCGGCTGGCAGTCGCGCTGTGACATGACGGAGGCCGTGCGCGCCCTGATCCTCGATGGCCATCTCGTCGATGTCGGCGACCTCGTCCTGCACGATGCCGGCATGGACGTGCGCCACCCCACCCACGAACTCACCCGCGCCGCCGCGGCCCTGCGGGCGAGGCGCACCGCTCTCGCCCGATCCGCGCCCTGGCCGCTCTCGATCGACGGCTTGGCCGCCCTGCGCGGTATCGGCCCGGCACGAGGGGAGGGGGATCACACGCGGCCCAAGGGCAAGCCGGATCCAGAGGACGAGGAGGCCTACCCGCCCTTCGCCAACGATGCCGATCCGTGGCAAGCGCATTTTGCCGAGATCGATGCTCTCCTGGACCGCACCAACACGATCCTCGCCGGCGAGACCCCGCTGCCGAAGCGCCGCTCGCACCTGGTCTATGACCCTGACGTCGATGAGGCCGAGAACGAGGACCTCTGGCTCGACGTGGTGAAGAGGACCGCCCACTGGCCGGCCGTGGCGGCTGCTGCGGTCGCCTGGAACGCCTGGCTCGATCTCAACCTCTACACCCGCCTGCCCTGGCTCGGGCTGATCATGGCCGCCGCCATCCTGCGGGCGCGCGGCCTGACCTCTCATCTGCTGCCCCTCGCGGCTGGGTTCAAGCAGTCGAGGTTCCGGCCGCAGGGGAGGGACGGGGCGCTGGAGAAGCTCGAAGGCTTCTGCACGGTGGTGGAGGAGGCGGTCGCCATCGGCCACAAAGATCTCGATCGCCTGATCTTGGCTCGGGAACTCATGGATCGGGTGACCCGCCAGTGCCGCGCGAACTCCAAGCTGCCCGAGCTGGTCGATCTCTTTCTCTCCCGTCCCCTGGTGACGGTGCCGCTCGGGGCCAAGCTCTTGAAGGTCACGCCCAAGGCCGTCGACCTCATGCTCGCTCAGCTCGGCGGAGCCCGTCCACGCGAGCTCACCGGCCGCTCCCGCTACCGCGCCTGGGGCATCGTGTAGGGACGGTCCGATCAGCCTGGACGGCCGACCGAGTCAGCGGCTGACTGACTGGCGCAGAGGGTGTAATGCGAAGCCCATGTTTACGTTGGACCGAACCACATCCCTCGAGCAGGTGATCAAAAAGAGCCGGTTCATCGCCGTGGCCGGCCCACTTGCAAGCGAGCCGGCGGCCAAGGACTTTGTCGCCTCCCACTCCGATCCGGATGCCAACCACAACTGCTGGGCTTGGCGGATCGGCCAGACCTACCGGTTCAGTGACGATGGCGAACCCAGCGGTACCGCCGGCAAGCCGATCCTGCAGGCCATAGATCGGCTTCAGCTCGATCATGTCGCTGTCGTTGTCACGCGCTGGTTTGGCGGCGTCCTCCTGGGCAGCGGCGGTCTGGTTCGGGCCTATGGCGGCACGGCCGCGGCGTGCCTGCGCGCCGCCACTCTCGTCGAGATCGTGCCCATTCAGGAAGCCACCATCTTCGTCCCGTTCTCCGACTCTGCGCTGGTGAGGGCGCGGCTTGCCAGCATTGCGGGCGTTCATCTCCGCCATGAGGGTTTCACCGAAACGGGCGTGACGATCACGGCCGATCTTCCCGAAGCGACCGCCACGCACATCGTTCGGATGATCACCGACGTCACCAGCGGACGGGCATCGATCTCGATCAAGCCATAAGTGCCGGCTTGCCATGAGCCAACTGGCTTTACGGCGAGAACCAGGGCATTCGCTGCTCCAGCCCTGGCTCGTCTCGGTTCAGATACGGGCGGCACGAGAGTGACCGGGCTACGCACGCCCTCTCGGCCGCAGAAGGGCAGGTTCAGGTGAACAGCGGACCCTCAATACAAGTCGGGAACTTCCCAGTTTGACCGATGGGAGACCTTCCACCTTCTCCACATGACGAACCGATTTATCGGGGCCGAACATCATCGTCACAGCGGCAGGGGAAATCTGACGCAGGTGCGCGTGCCCTTCTCGACCGGCTCCCGCTCCACCTGCCCATCGAGCTGGTTGGCGAAAGCGTCGATGAGCTGAAGGCCGAGCCCACCCTTGCGAGGCGGTCCCATGCCACGTCCATTGTCCTCAACCGCAAGGCAGGCCTCACCGATTTCAGACCGTGTCGTGAAGCTGACCCGGATTGTGCCGCCATCCTCATCAAAGGCGTACTTCAGGGAACTGGTGACCAGCTCGTTGACGATCAGCCCAGCCGCCACAGCCCGATCCAGCGGAAGCAGCGCCCCTCGCTCGGCCTCAACCTCGATGCCCACCGTCTCCCGCTGCGGGTCGATGTTGGCGCACAGAGCCCGCAGGTAATCGCCGAACTCCACGTTGCTGATGCCCGCCTCGAACGAGAGCTGATCCTGAGCCAGGGCAATCGCATGCACCCGGTCCATGACGCTCACGAAGCGGTCCCGGTCCTCCTGTGTCGAGGCGTGCCGCCGTTGCAGGGCCAGGAAGGAGATGATGGTCTGGAGGTTGTTCTTCACCCGGTGCTGGAACTCGCGCAGAACCACCTCGGCAAAGGACTTCTCCCGGGCGTGGACGGCTGCCGCCTCGGCTGCCTTGGCCTCGGTCTCCAGCCGCAGCAGGGCCACCCCGAGGATGTTGGCCATGGTGGCCAGGAAGGTCACGTCACCCTCGTCGAAGGAGCGTGGTTCCTCCGCATCCACCTCCAGCACGCCCCAGGTGCGCCCGTCGATCCGCACCGGCACGTTCACGATCGAGACGATGCCATGGTCGCGCAGGCTCGGGTGCATGCGGAACTCAGGGTCGTTCGGCAGGTCCTCGACAATCACCGGAGACGCCGTCTGCATGCATCGTCCGGCCACCGAAGCATTGTCGAGGGGGAAGGTCGTCTGCCCCACCACGCCGGGCTTCCAGCCCACCCCTGCCACCATCAGCAGGTCACCGTGGTCCGGACGGTAGCACAGCACCTTCGCGTGCTTGATATGGGTGACACGGGAAACCTGCGCAGTGACGTAGTGCAACAGCCTCTCGCGTGGCAGAACTTCAGACGCTACTCGGCCGAAGGCGGCGAGTGCCCGCTGGTACTCGTGCATGCGCTTCAGTTCAGGGCTGGGACCGTCGCTCCTCTTGGGCATCATGCCTCCTGCTCACATGCCTGTTGGGACTGTCTTACTGCAAGGCTGGAAAAGCTCGGCGGCTGTGTCAGGTTCCAGAAGGAGGCGTTGGCCAAGTTGTCTCGGCCGATCCCCTCAGGGTCGACCCCAGCCGATCTTCGCCTAGTTAGGAGGCATTATTCGAGATCTTGGTATTAGGAACAAAGACCATTGCTCCCTTTTTCGTCGGGCATGCCTGGCCCGAACCCCCTCCCGCGTGCTCTCGTTCTGGTTGTCGAGGACGAGGCGCTTGTGCGAATGACCCTTGTCGATGTGCTGGAGGATGCCGGCTTCAAGGTGATCGAAGCCGCCCATGCGGACGAAGCGCTGCGGGTTCTGAGCGCCGTCTTCGGCATCCACGCCGTGGTTACCGACGTGGAGATGCCGCGCGGCAGCATCAACGGCTTCGAGCTGGCCCGGCGGGTCCGTTCGGACAAGCAGGATATTGGAATTCTGATTGCATCGGGACGGGCTGCACCCAAGCCTGGCGATCTGCCGGAGGGAGCCCTGTTCCTCAGCAAGCCCGTCCATCCTGAGACGCTCGTGCGGCTCCTCAAGACGCTCCTGAGGTCGGAGCAGACATGACGGGAAGATTACCTCTACCGACGGTCTGCCATCGCGGAAGGGTATTCCACAACCAGGGAGAGTGCGGCTCGGAGCACAACCTGTCCCGCCTCGTCCCTGACGCTGACGATGAACGTGCGCTGATCGCCATCAGGAAGTCCGTCCCGCGCCATGTGTGGCAGTTCCTCCTGAGCGATGGCTGTAGCCGCCTCAAGGTCCTCCAACTCCTGCCCTTCGTCGTCGGGAACGAGGACATCACCGTCGTACGTGTCGAAGAAATAGCGCGGCACAGGCACTCCAAGGCTCGGGATCGTAGCCGTCAACGCTTGGCTTCACGCCTTGTTCGCTGTCCCATGAAGGAGATGACGCCTCTGGCTCGGGGCTACGAATGGGGGCTGCTTGCTGAGCCTTGTGCTCCTCTTCCTCCACCAACACCTCCAGATGCTTGGCCTGATTCAGACTGATCTGTCAGGCTCCTTATCAGGGATGACGCTCGTCCTCTCGCGCACATCGAAACAAAACCGAAGCGTGAATTTCTGCTGGAGGATCAAAGATGAATTCGGTTTTATGATCCAAACACAATATCGACACGATGTTTTTTGCGGAATTAACTTAGATCAGCGACAGAGATTTATTTATGTGCTATAGGATAATCATTATCAGCAACCGAACCTTAGGCGCTGATACCTGAGAGAGACGTGTGCTCCCGCCTGCAACAGGAGGAGTGTCACATGCATGCTTCTTTCCCCTCCCAAGACAATCCCCTCATCCGCAAGCTGGAGAGCATCTTCACGCTCACCGATGACGAGCGCCAAGCCCTTCAAAACCTGTCGATGCAGCTTGCTGTCATCAAGGAGGATCAGGACATCGTGCGCGAGGGCGACCGTCCCTCCCGGTCCTGCCTGATCCTGAGCGGCTTTACCGCCACCTACAAGATCACCGCAGGCGGCAAGCGCCAGATCGTCACTTTCGGCATGGCCGGTGACATTCCCGATTTGCAGAGCCTGCACCTGAAGGTGCTGGACATCAGCATCGGCACGCTGACCCAGTGCCGGGTGGGCTTCATCACCCATGACGACCTGCGTAACCTCTGCACCCGCTATCCGCGCATCACCGCCGCCTTCTGGCGCGAGACCCTGATCGAGGGCGCCATCTTCCGGGAATGGGTGACCAATGTCGGACGGCGCGAGGCCTACAACCGCATGGCTCATATGCTGTGCGAGCTGCTGGTGCGCCTGAGGGCCGTCGGTCTGGTCGAAGGCTACTCTTGTGATCTGCCGATCACCCAGGGCGAGTTCGCCGATGCGCTCGGCATCACGACCGTTCACGTCAACCGGGTGCTCCAGCAGATGCGGGCTGACGGTCTGATCGAGCTGAAGGGCGACCGGCTGAACATTCCTGACTGGGAGAAGTTGAAGCAGGCAGGCGAATTCGATCCCACTTACCTGCACTTGGAGATTGATCAGGCTGCCGCATGACCCTCACCCTTCAGCCGATAAAGGTTGCGACAGGCTTCGATGAAGACGGCATGATAGTCCTCGATGAGAAGCAGCGGCTGGTGGCGGTGCTGGTTCACCTTTCGGACGAGAATGAGGTGGCCCCGGGGCAGTGGTACCTGGAGGCAGGTTTTGGCCGGCTGGATGGGATCAACCATCCCGTCTTTGCCGATCTGGACGCAGCCCAGGAGTGGATCAGCCAGTGCCTCGCAAGAGGACGATAGCGGCTTCCGGTTTGCCCTCTTGCCACGCAGGCGCCGTCCACACGGCCTTGCGCGAAATCGAACCGGCTGCCGGAAGGCCCGAAACTGGCACCAGCAGGTGAGCCTCCCTTGTGGCAGCCACATCCATAACGGCGAGCGGTGAACATCCTCTTGGCCTGATCATTAACGGGTGTCCAGGACAAGGGAGATGATCATGTCCGACACGGTGTCTGCCGCAGCTATCGCTACCAGCCAGGATGACAGGATCCGGCAGCGGGCCTATGAGATCTGGGAAAGTGAGGGCCGCGCCGGCAACCCTGAGGACCATTGGTTCCGGGCCGAGCGGGAGCTTGCCGAGCAAGGGCAGGGGCGCTCCGACGCGACGGCGGAGAATGCTCCACCGGCAGCGGCTGCCTTCGAGGCCAGCTCTGCCGCGACAGGCGAGATCCCTGACGAACGGCTCGCCGAGTAGCCTGGAGACTGATTGAAGGGGGCAGTTACGTTTGCCGTTGAGGAGGGAACATCAGGACCTTGCCTCAATCGGCAGTCCGAGGATCCACCCGTCCGGTGGACCTCGACAGGCAACGGGAGCGCCATGACCAACACTATGCCGAAGATCGTGATCGTTGGAGCTGGGTTCGGAGGACTGACGGTCGCCCAGTCTCTGGCGCGGCTCCCGGTCGAGGTAACCGTGATCGACCGCCATAACTTCCATTACTTCCAGCCCTTGCTCTATCAGGTCGCGACAGCCGCCCTGTCGCCGGCGGACATCGCCTGGCCGATCCGTGGCATCCTCAAGCGGCAGACGAATACAACCGTCCTGATGGCGAACGTGACCGGCATCGATACGGATCAGCGCCTGGTTCATGCCGGGCCTGTGACCGTCCCCTATGACTACCTGGTCCTTGCCACGGGTGCCACGCACTCCTACTTCGGCCATCCGGAGTGGGCGTCCGTTGCTCCAGGCTTGAAGCAGATCGAGGACGCGACCGCCATCCGCCGCAGGATCCTGATGGCCTTCGAGCAAGCTGAACTGATCGAAGATGTCGAGGAACGGCGGCGGCTGCTCACCTTTGTGGTGGTTGGCGGCGGTCCCACGGGCGTCGAGATGGCTGGCGCCATCGCCGAGGTGGCGCATCATGCCCTGCCGGCCGAGTTCCGGCGCATCGACCCACACGCCACCCGCGTGATCCTGATCGAAGCCGGCCCACGCCTGCTCCCCACGTTTCCGGAAGATCTTTCGGCCTATGCGCAGCGGGCTCTGGAGCGAATGGGCGTGGAGGTCATGACCGCGACCCGGGTGACCCACTGCGACGAACGTGGGGTCGATCTGGAAGGATCGCGGATCCAGGCCGGCACGATCGTGTGGGCTGCGGGGGTCGTCGCCTCGCCGGCAGCCGAGTGGATCGGGGCGGAGAGAGATCGGGCTGGGCGGGTGAAGGTCAGCCCGGACCTGACGGTTCCTGGCCGACCTGAGATCTTTGTGGTCGGCGACACCGCGGCGGCGGCCGACGAGACCGGACGGATGGTGCCCGGTATTGCCCCGGCGGCGAAACAGATGGGCCGTTACATAGCGGAGGTCATTGCGGCAAGGATCACAGGAAGACCCAAGCTCGGGCCGTTCCGGTACCGTCATCAAGGCGACCTCGCCACGATCGGCCGCAAGGCTGCGGTGGTGAGGTGCGGATTCCGATGAAGCCGGACGCTTGTTCCAAGGTGAAGCCGGACACCTATTC
>NZ_JALJRK010000007.1:0-136890 GCF_024519725.1 Microvirga sp. Mcv34
CAGCATCGCACAGCCCACCAGATTTCGGAATCACCCGTCAGTGACACAACACTAGAAAGACGACGACGCTGCGCATGAGACGCCTCCGTATGTCGTTCCAGGACGAGATGCTCACGCCGTCCACACGTTGCGTCAAGCCCAAACCATCGGATTGTCGAGATCACGCCTGATGCTTCAAGCTCTTGGTCCGGCGCTTCATTTCACCCGAATCCGGTTCCCGCTTTCGCGTTCGGCGCGCTGGATCAGCGCCACCGCTCCATGGCCCGGTCGTCGGCCTCCTTAGCGTCGACCCAGGCTCCGACGGTCCCGTCCGTGAGATGCTCGCGCTTCCAGAACGGCGCGTGGGTCTTCAGGTAATCCATCAGGAACGAGGCGGCCTCGAAGGCCGCCTGGCGATGGGCGCTGGCCGCGAGCACGAGCACGATCTCCTCGCCCGGCCGGATCCTGCCGAAGCGATGGATGACCGTGAGGCCGAGCAGCGGCCAGCGGGTTTGCGCCTCATGGGCGATGCGGCCGATCTCAGCCTCCGCCATTCCTGGGTAATGCTCGAGTTCGAGAGCCGCGAGCCGCCCGCCCTCGTCCCGGCAGAGGCCCGTGAAGGCGACCACGGCGCCGATATCCGTCCTCCCCTCGGTCAGGGCGGCCGTCTCGCCGGCGGTCTCGAAAGGCTCGGCCTGGATGCGGATGGTGACGGCCATGGCGAACCGCTCCCTGGCAGGAGCTAGCCTCCCGTCATCGGCGGGAAGAAGGCGATCTCCTGCGCGCCCGCGATCCGCGCGTCGGGCTTCACATGGACATGGTCGATGGCGGCCCGGACGATGCCCTCGTTCTCGAAGGCGTATTCATATTCCTCCCCCCGGCCTTTCAGCCAGCGCACCAGATCGGCCACCGTGTCGATGCCCTCCGGCAGGGCCACCTGCTCGTCGGTCTTGCCGACCCGCTCCCGTACCCAGGCGAAATAGACGAGCTTCATGGCCTAGCCCTCGTCCATGAGGTGATGGATGCCGTTCTTGAAGTAATCCCAGCCCGTGTAGATCGTCAGGATGGCGGCGATCCACAAAAGGATCGTGCCGATGAGGATGTTGTTGGGCAGGACGGTCTCGCCGGCCGGGCCGGCGATCAGGAACCCGAGGGCCACGAGCTGAAGCGTCGTCTTCCATTTGGCCACCCGGCTGACGGGCACGCTCACCTTCAGCTCGGCCAGGAATTCCCGCAGGCCCGAAACCAGGATCTCGCGGCACAGGATGACGATGGCGGCCCAGAGCGCCCATCCCCGGATGGTGCCGTCGGCGACCAGCATGAGCAGGCTCGCGGCGACCAGGAGCTTGTCGGCGATCGGGTCCAGCATCCGCCCCAGGGCCGATTGCTGGGCGAAGGTGCGGGCCACGTAGCCGTCGAGGTAATCGGTGATGGCCGCGATGGCGAAGACCGCCAGGGCGAGCCAGCGGGACCAGTGGTCCTCGGGCCAGAACAGGAGAGCGACCACGGCCGGCACCGCGACGAGCCGACCGTAGGTCAGCATGTTCGCAAGGTTGAAAGCCTTCGAGCGGCCCAGGGAGGAAACGGTCTTCATGACACCTGCAGGAAGCATGAGGATGGTCGGTCCGTCAATCGGAGGGGCGGCCGTTGCGCACCGCCGTCGTGCCCCGAGCACGGCAATGTGAGGAGAGCCTGCCCGATCCAGCCGATATCCATGTCTATCCCCGCTCGTGGAAGAAGTCGTAGACCGCTCGAGCCGTGGCGGCATTGACGCCGGGCGCCTTCATCAGGTCCTCCAGGGCTGCCCGCTGGATCGCCTTGACGGTTCCGAAATGGTGCAGGAGCGCCCGTTTGCGAGTGGGCCCGATGCCGGCGATCTCGTCGAGCGGGTTCTTCACCAGCTCCCGTTTGCGCTTGGCCCGGTGTGCCCCGATGGCGAAGCGGTGGGCCTCGTCGCGGAGGCGCTGCACGAAATAGAGCGCGGGATCCCGCGGCGGCATCTTGAAAGGCGGCTGGCCCGGCTTGAAGAAAGTCTCGCGCCCGGCATCCCGGTCGCGCCCCTTGGCGATGCCGACCAGGGCCACGTCGTCCTCGCTGACGCCCACCTCGGCCAGGGCCTGCCTGGCCGCCTCCAGCTGCCCCTTGCCGCCGTCGATCAGGACCAGGTCCGGCCAGGCGGGAAAGGAATCGTCGCCCGGATGCCCGTCCGCCTCGGCGCCGCGCGGCTCCTCCTTCACCAGGCGGGCGAAACGGCGCTGCAGCATCTCGCGCATCATGCCGTAATCGTCGCCCGGCTTCAGGTCCTCGGACTTCATGTTGAAGGTGCGGTAATGCTGCTTCATGAAGCCGTTGACGCCCGCCACCACCATGGCGCCCACCGCATTGGTGCCCATGATGTGCGAGTTGTCGTAGACTTCCACGCGCCGCGGCGCCTTCGGCAGGCCGAAAGCCTGTCCCAGGGACACGAGGAGTTTCTGCTGCGATGACGTGTCGGCCAGGCGCCGGCCGAGCGCCTCACGGGCATTGCGCAGGGCGTATTCGATGAGCTGGCGCCGCTCGCCGCGCTGGGGCGAATGGATCTCGACCCGGGTCTCGGTCCGGGTGGAGAGGGCCGCCGCCATGAGCTCGGCATCCTCGATCTCGTGCGAGAGCAGGATCAGCCGCGGGGCAGGCTTGTCGTCGTAGAACTGCGCCATGAACGAGCCGAGGACCTCCTCCCGGCTCATGGACTTGTCGGCCTTCGGGAAATAGGCCCGGTTGCCCCAGTTCTGCCAGTTGCGGAAGAAGAACACCTCGACGCAGAACTGCCCCGCCTGCTCGTCGAGGGCGAAGACGTCAGCCTCCTCCACCGATTGCGTGTTGATGCCCTGCACGCCCTGGATGGCCGACAGGGCGGCCAGGCGGTCGCGGCAGCGCGCGGCGCGCTCGAATTCCAGCTCCTCGGCGGCCTGTTGCATCTCGTCCGTGATGCGCTGCTTCACGGCGTTCGACTTGCCCGACAGGAAGGCCCTGGCCTCCGAGACCAGCTCGGCGTAGTCCTCGTGCGAGATCTCGTTCGTGCACGGCCCCGAGCAGCGCTTGATTTGATAGAGAAGGCACGGCCGGGTGCGGTTCTCGTAATAGCTGTCGTTGCAGGAGCGCAGCAGGAATGCCCGCTGCAGGGCGTTGATGGTGCGGTTCACCGCCCAGACGCTGGCGAACGGTCCGTAATAATCCCCTTTGCGCTTCCGCGCGCCGCGATGCTTCACGAGCTGCGGCGCCTCGTGGTCGGCGGTGAGCAGGATATAGGGCAGCGATTTGTCATCCCGCAGCAGCACGTTGTAGCGGGGCTTGAGCTGCTTGATGAGGTTGGCTTCGAGCAGCAACGCCTCGGTTTCGGTCGCCGTGGTGACGAATTCCATCGAGGTGGTTTCGCCGATCATGCGGGCGATGCGGTTGGAATGCGCCTGCCCTCGCGCATAGGAGCCGACGCGGTTCTTCAGGCTCTTCGCCTTACCCACATAGAGCACGTCGCCCTTGCCATCGAGCATGCGGTAGACGCCGGGCGCATTGGGAAGGGTGTTCCAGAAATGCCGGATGACCTCGGTGCCGCGCTGGACCGAGCCCGGATTGGCCTCCAGGTCGAACTCGACATCCGAGCCGCTTTCGACGGCAACGGCCTCGTCGTCTTCCTCGTTGTCCAGAATATCGGGCGGAACGTCGTTGGTGGTGTTGCGACTCATGGGGGAGATTTAGGGATTCCCGGTCGTTCAGGAAAGTCCCGTTCCCACCCCGACGGGTCGGATGGCAGAGGGCCATTCAACGGGCTGGCTCTTGTCCAAGACGGCCGGCCAGGGGCGATGCCTCGTTGAATGCCATGGCCGACCCGAACCGGCCATGACGTGGGCAGCCAAGGTTCAGACGATCGCGAAGTCGAGGTGGCTCAGCTTCAGGTTCTTCGCCAGCTTGGCGATCTCGATCGCCTCCTTGGCGCCGGAGCCGTCCGCATCGTAGGAGAGGATGCCGGTCTTCTTGTCGTAGACCACGTAGTCGTTCTTGTCCCCGGCCTGCTTGCCGATCTTGAATAACTTCTTGTTCAGGGCCACGGGCATGGTTTCGGTCCCCGCCTTGCCGAGCTTCTTGAAGATGGCGTTGTCGAGCCAGATCTTGTCCTCGCCGGGCTTGAAGTCGGCAATCGTGTCGAAGTTCACCTTGCGGTCCGTCTTGGCCGTGCCGAGCTTGGCGTTGAACACGAAGACGTCCGCGCCGTTCAGGCCCTTGAGCGTGTCGTTGCCATATCCTCCGTAGAACTTGTCATCGCCCCAGCCGCCCGCGAGCGCAT
The DNA here is from genome assembly GCF_024519725.1 of Microvirga sp. Mcv34. Lineage (GTDB taxonomy): Bacteria > Pseudomonadota > Alphaproteobacteria > Rhizobiales > Beijerinckiaceae > Microvirga. Next base: position 4,301 of record NZ_JALJRK010000007.1, read on the forward strand.
CTTTGCCCTTGGTACCAATCCGGATGAAGCCAGAAGTGTTCGAAGGATCAGTACCAGGAGGGATAGCATAACCAGTATCAAAGACCTGAAAGTGAAATCCGCTTCCTCCTGTGTAGGAGTGCCAGCTCACCAATAAGCGGCCATCGCTTAAGATTCCAAGATCTCCTGTAGCCTGATAATCCTCCGCACTCAGATGCGCGAGCATGGGCGCGGTGACGACAGCGCCTGTCGCCGAATAGGTTGCGACGCAGACGTTAGAGTCGTTGGCGTCGGAGGTGTCGAGGACAAGGGCGAAACCTCCGTCCAGCAATGCCCCAAGCGTGATGCCGCTCACGTTTCCATCCGCGACAGAATGGAGGGTAACCTCACTCCCGACAGGCGCTCCCTGAGAGCTGATGATCCGTGCCTTGGCCGCAACGGATCCGTCGGTGTTCACCTCTCGCCATGCGACAACAAAGTTTCCGTCCGCCAGACCAACCACCTGTGCCTGTGGAACCTCCGTCGAGATCGTCTTGATGAGCGTCTCCGTGATCGAGCCGTCAGGCTGCCGCAGATAGGCTTTTATTTCGTTTCCCGAACCTGATGCGGCCTGACTAGTGGTCACCGTAACGTAGCCGCCTCCCCTCAACCCAGCGATTACACTGGTGTGTGCTGGAGAAATGCCGGAGACCGTTCCCGCGACGCCACTGCGGTCGAAGGCGATGCTTTTGGTGCCGCCGTGATCATAGCTCATGGCATAGCCGCCATCAGCGAGAGCTGTGAGGGTAGGATTGCGTACGCCACCTGAACCAACTTGACTTGAGGCAACTTGGACGGAAGCGTTGAACACGGATCCGTCGGAATTGAAGATCCCCGTTTCCAGCGTGACAATGTCATCCGTCGTAGAGTTGCTATCTGGTCCGCGCACCACACGTTGCCAAGCGACTGCGAAGCGGCCATTGGTCAGGGAGGTCACGGCAAGATCGAAGATCTCTCCTGACGTATAGGATTTGAGAACGAGGCTTCCACCAAGAGCCACACCGGTAGGAGAGACGATTTGGCCAACCAGATCGTTGCTTCCATTGAATCCGGATCGGACTCCGAGGAAAAGAGTGTTTCCGCTCGTAAGGGTTGTGCCGAAACGGAGTTCGTTGGAATTGAGGATCCACTCAGATCCACTACGGGTCAAAGACATGTTTCAGCCCCAAATCAATATGTAATTGAGTTACCACTGCCTTTGATGGGAGTCTATGCCCGGCTCCTCATCCTCCGGCTTCAAAATGCCCGCATAGACTATCTCCCATACCCCGGCTAAACGGCTAAGCTCCCGGGAAGTCAGCGGAGCCCATCATGCGCCTGTCGATCGTTACGTCAGCCGTCGTCGCGGCCCTGGTGGGATTCGGCAGCACGATCGCCATCATCATCGCGGCCGCCCAGGCGGTGGGAGCCGATGCGGCGCAGACCTCGTCCTGGGTCGCGGCTCTGTGCCTGTCCATGGCGGCGACCGCCGGATACCTGAGCGTCCGCTACCGGATGCCCGTCGTGACTGCCTGGTCGACGCCGGGCGCCGCCCTCATCGCGGCCTCCACGGGCATCTCCATCCATGCGGCCGTCGGGGCCTTCCTCCTGGTGGGCGGCCTCATTGTGCTCGCGGGCCTCATCAGACCTTTCGGGCGGATGATCGAACGCATCCCCACCTCCATCGCGGCCGCGATGCTGGCCGGCGTCCTGCTGCAATTCGTGGTCGGGGTCTTCCAAAGCGCCCAAGGCGCGCCGGGCCTCGTCCTGCCCCTCGTCGGCATCTTCCTCGTGACGCGCCTGTTTAATCCGGCGCTCGCCGTCCTGGCGGTGCTCTTCGTCGGCCTCGGCATCGCCTTCGGCGGCGGCATGGCCCGGCCGCTCACGTCCGACTTCACCCTGTCCACCCTCACCTTCATTGCGCCCGCCTGGGACGTCACGGCCCTGATCGGCCTCGGGCTACGAGCCGCCCTCCAGCCCGATCCTCGCCGTGACCGGGCTCGCTTCGATCGTGAGTGCCTTCTTCGGCGCCCATACGAGCAACCTCGCGGCGATCTCGGCCGCGATCTGCACCGGACCCGACACGCATCCCGATCCAAGAAAGCGCTGGATGGTCGGGCCCTTCTACGCCCTGAGCTATCTCGTCTTCGCCGCCTTCAGCGCCGCCCTCATCGGCCTGATCGCCGCGCTGCCGCCCGAACTGATCAAGACTGTCGCGGGCCTCGCCCTCATGGGGGCCTTCATGGGCGCCCTGACCTCCGCCCTCTCGGAGGATTCGAAGCGTTTCCCGGCCATCGTCACCCTCGTGGTCACGGCCTCCGGTCTCACCCTCTTCGGCATCGGCTCGGCCTTCTGGGGGCTCGTGGCCGGTCTCGTAACGCTCGGGCTCGATTTCATGGCCGTCGCCTGGCGCAAGCGCGGCTGATCTGGACGGCTGCCTCCGTTAAGCTTAATACTTCGTTACGAAGAACAAGAATGGGGGAACTCATGGCCGGTTTGAAACGCTGGGGACAGGTCGCTGTCATCGCGCTTGCGGCTGGTTTGGGAGGATGCAGGGTGGCCTGCATGACCGCATGCCATATCGTGAACGGCTCGCCGGAGGGTGTCCCCGTCGCCCTAGAGAGCATCGACGGGGCCCCAGCTCCGATCCGCACCGCCCTGGTCGACGAACTGACCAATGCCGCCACCGACCGCAAGGTCGATCTCGTGGGCGCCAGCGCCCAGGCGCGCTACCGGGTCCGCGGCTATCTCTCGACCTCGACCGAGGACGGGGAGACAAAGGTGGCTTATGTCTGGGACGTGTTCGATGCCCAGAAGCGCCGGGCTAAGCGCCTGGCCGGCTCGAGTCCCGTCCCGGCGTCGTCGATCTCGGCCCTCGACAAGGCGGCGCTCGCCAAGCTGGCGCAGGCCAGCATGGACGAGATCGCCGAGTTCCTGACCGCCTCGAAATCGGAAACAGCCTCCGAACCCCCGGCCGCTCCCGGAACAGCCATTCAAACGGCGGAGGTCTCAGGCGAGGAATCTGCGGTCGCGATGCAGTGAGCGCATGGCAGTGGGCCAAACTTGCAGCGGATTGGAAGCCTTCCATCTATTGTGACGGCTCCGTATCGCTGCTAAGAGCCTTGCGCCCAGCCGTGCAGGGATTATGGCGTTGCGCAGCGGGTGTTATCGGTCACTCGAAGCCAAAGTTGCTTGCATGAAGCTCGTTGCGGGAAATTCCAATCGTCCGCTGGCGGAGGCCATCTCCGCCTATCTCAATGTCCCGTTGGCCAAGGCCCAGGTCAAGCGCTTCGCGGACATGGAAGTCTTCGTCGAGATTCAGGAGAATGTGCGCGGCGAGGATGTGTTCATCATCCAGTCGACCTCGTTCCCCACGAACGACCACCTGATGGAACTCCTGATCATCACGGATGCGCTTCGTCGCTCGTCGGCAAAGCGTATCACGGCGGTGATCCCCTATTTCGGCTACGCGCGGCAGGACCGGCGCATGTCGGGCCGCACACCGATCTCGGCCAAGCTCGTCTCCAACCTCATCACCCATGCGGGCGTCGACCGGGTGCTGACGCTGGATCTCCATGCCGGCCAGATCCAAGGCTTCTTCGACATCCCGACCGACAACCTGTTCTCGGCCCCGGCGCTCGCGCGCGACATCAAGGATCACCTCGAAGGCGGCAACCGCATGGTGGTCTCGCCCGACGTGGGCGGCGTGGTGCGCGCCCGCGCGCTCGCCAAGCGCATCGACGCCCAGCTCGCCATCGTGGACAAGCGCCGCGAACGCCCGGGTGAATCCGAGGTGATGAACATCATCGGCGACGTGTCCGGCCGCTCCTGCATCCTCGTCGACGATATCGTCGATTCCGGTGGTACCCTGGTGAACGCCGCCGACGCCCTCCTGGCCAATGGAGCCAAGGAAGTCTACGCTTACATCACCCACGGCGTGCTCTCGGGCGGCGCGGTGGCCCGCATCGCCAGCTCCCGCCTGAAGGAGCTCGTGATCACCGATTCCATCATGCCGACGGAAGCCGTGAAGGTGGCCCACAACATCCGGGTCATCTCCATCGCGCCCCTCATGGGCGAGGCCATCGGCCGCACGGCGACGGAAAGCTCGGTGTCGAGCCTGTTCGACTGAGTCGAGCAATCTTGCATTTTCGGTAGTTATTATCTATAAGCCGCCTCGCGCCCGCTCGACACCCTTGGAGGCACGGGCGCGGACCTCATGGCCGCCGGCTGGTTCTTTAAAAGAGCCCGGGCGGCCATCGGTTTTTAACTCCCATTTTAAGGACCACGACCATGAGCGAAATTAAGCAAATCAAGGCCGTGGCGCGCGACCGGGCCGGCAAGGGGGCCGCCCGGGCCGTTCGTCGCCAAGGCCAAGTTCCCGCCGTTATCTACGGTGCCGGTCAGCCCGCCCAGGCGATTGCTCTCGACTTCAACCAGACCAAGCAGCTGATCTTCGCCGGTCACTTCCTGACCACGATCTTCGAGATCGACGTCGACGGCCAGACGGTCCGCGCCATTCCGCGCGACTACCAGCTCGACCCGGTGCGCGACTTCCCCGTCCACGTCGACTTCCTGCGCCTTGCGCAGGGTCAGGCGATCAAGGTCGTGGTGCCGGTGCACGTGGTCGGCCAGGAGAAGAGCCCGGGCCTCAAGCGCGGCGGCGCTCTCCAGATCGTCGAGCACTCGGTGGAACTCCTCGTTCCGTCCGACGCGATCCCGGACTACATCGAGGCTTCGGTCGATGGTCTCGACATCGGCTCCTCGATCCACCTGAACGACATCGCCCTGCCGAAGGGCGCCAAGGCCACCTCCACGGAGAACGTGACCCTCGTCACCGTCGTGGCCCCGACCGGCCTCACGGAAACGGACGCGGCTCCGGCGGCTGCTGAAGGCACCGCAGCGGCCTAAAGGCCTCATCGGGCGTTTCAAGCCCATTGACCGGCTTCGACGCTCCGACCGCAAGGCCGGAGCGTTTCTTATGAGCAGGACCAAGCGATGCGCCTCTTCGTCGGCCTCGGCAATCCCGGATCGCGCTATGCCAGGAACCGTCACAATATCGGTTTCATGGCCGTGGACGAGATCGCCCGCGCGCACAATGCGGGCCCCTGGCGCAAGCGTTTCCAGGCGGAAGCGGCCGACGCGGTGATCGGCGGCGAGAAGGTTCTGCTGATCAAGCCGCAGACCTACATGAACCTGTCCGGTCAGGCCGTGGGAGAAGCGCAGAACTTCTTCAAGATCCCGCTCCACGACGTGACGGTCTTCTACGACGAACTCGACCTTCCCCCGGCCAAGCTGCGCGTGAAGATCGGCGGCGGCAATGCCGGCCATAACGGCCTGCGCTCGATCTCGGCCCATTGCGGCAACGATTATCGCCGCGTGCGCCTCGGCATCGGCCATCCGGGCCACAAGGCGCTCGTTCAGAACCATGTTCTGGGCGATTTCGGGAAGAGCGAGGAGGCCTGGGTCGACGACCTGTGCCGGATCATCGCGGACAGCGCCGCCCTCCTGGCCAAGGGAGAGGACGGCAGTTTTCAGAACAAGGTCCACCTCGCCATGGAGGCGAGAGGCTGGACGGACGTGAAGCGGCCGGGCGAAAAGGCCGCCGAGAAATAGAGCATCGAACGCAAGAGCGGGAACCGGTTTTGCGTGGAAAGATGCGAAAAACAAACGATGAGAGCATCGGCTGTGAGCTCGAGTTCACAGCCGACGCTCTAGACATTCACGCTGGCGGACGCCGGCCATGACAAGGAGTGAGGCCATGGGCTTCAAGATGGGCATCGTCGGCCTGCCGAACGTGGGCAAGTCCACCCTCTTCAACGCGCTGACGCAGACCGCCGCCGCGCAGGCGGCCAATTACCCGTTCTGCACCATCGAGCCCAATGTGGGCGACGTGGCCGTGCCGGACGAGCGGCTCGACCAGCTCGCGTCCATCGCCGGCTCGGCGCAGATCATCCCGACCCGCCTCACCTTCGTGGACATCGCGGGCCTCGTGCGCGGCGCGTCCCGCGGCGAAGGGCTCGGCAACCAGTTCCTCGCCAATATCCGCGAGGTCGATGCCATCGCCCATGTGGTGCGCTGCTTCGAGGACACGGACATCACCCATGTCGAAGGCAAGATCGATCCGATCGCCGACATCGAGACCATCGAGACCGAGCTGATGCTGGCGGACCTCGACAGCCTCGAGAAGCGCGTCACCGCGCTCGAGAAGAAGGCCAAGGGCAACGACAAGGAAGCCAAGGAAACCCTCGACCTCGTCAACCGTTGCCTGCCGCTCCTGCGCGACGGCAAGCCCGCCCGCATCGTGGAGCGCAAGCCCGAGGAAGAGCGCCTGTTCCAGATGCTCGGCCTCCTGTCCTCCAAGCCCGTGCTGTACGTCTGCAACGTCGAGGAAGCCTCCGCCGACAAGGGCAACGCGTTCTCCGCGCGCGTCTTCGAGCGGGCCAAGGAAGAAGGCGCCAAGGCCGTGGTCGTCTCGGCCAAGATCGAGAGCGAGATCGCCGTTCTGCCACCCGACGAGCAGACGGATTATCTCGAAGCCGTGGGCCTCGAGGAACCCGGCCTCAACCGCGTGATCCGCGCCGGCTACGATCTCCTCGGCCTCATCACCTACTTCACCGTCGGCCCCAAGGAAGCCCGCGCCTGGACGATCACCAAGGGCACCAAGGCTCCGGCCGCCGCCGGCGTGATCCATACGGATTTCGAGAAGGGCTTCATCCGCGCCGAAACGATCGCATACACGGACTACACCTCCCTCAAGGGCGAAGCGGGCGCGCGCGATGCCGGCAAGCTGCGGCTGGAAGGCAAGGAATACACCGTGCAGGACGGCGACGTGATGCACTTCCGGTTCAATACCTGAGGCCTCCGCCACGCTTGAGAGGATAGCTCTCTTACGTCCTCTCCACGTCATGGCCGGCCTTGTGCCGGCCATCTCGATCCGAGAAGCGCAGCGCTCTTCCCATCGGGATCACCGGCACAAGGGCGGTGATGACAAGCGAGGTCGATAATCCCCCTCCCCAACCTGTCAATTTCCTGAACGCGCGCTTTTCCGTCCGTTCAGGGCCGCCATGCGACAAGGCCTGCATTGAGGATATGATCCATGCAGGCTTTATTCGATACCTTCGTCTCTCCCGGGCTCGGCCAGGCCGAATTCTTCGTCGGCGTTCTCATGGCCTGCGGCTTTCTCATGATTGGTATTTCGGCCCTGCTCCCCAAGCGAGGCGCCGACAAGCTCGAATGGTGGGAGCGATAATCCTCTTCACGGCAGGCGCAGCGCCTTCGGGCCGATCCCGAGGCCGATCTGCAGGCTCTCCGCGATGCGGCGTGCACGCTCCACGAAGAAGGCCGCTACGTCCGGCTCGCAGATCTCGCCAGCCGTCGCCTCGAACAGCGTCAGCCAGCGCGTGAAGAGCTCCGGCGTGAGCTGAAGGCCGAAATGCGCTGCCTGGGGCTTGCCCTGGTAGCGCCCGGTCCGCAGCGCAATCGAGGACCAGAAATCCACCATCAGGGCCAGGTGCCGGCTCCAGCGGCCGGAGAGCGCCTTATGGAAGATGGGACCGAGTTCCGGATCGCGGATCACCCGGTCGTAGAACGTCTCCACAAGCTCGCGGATCAGCTCCTCCGAGACGCCCTCGGCCGGGCTGATGATCGGGATGCTGCGGCCTGTGGCGGCTGAATGGGCCAAAGCGGAACTCCTCTTGAGCCGAGCGGGATGGGAGCATCATGCTCCCATCCCGCTCCAGCAATCCTTGCTGCAGATCAAGTCGTCAATGGTGGCCATGGTCTGCCAGCGGCTTCACCTGCGGGCCATGGGGATATTCCTTGCTGTGGGAATGTGTCGTCAGTTCGATCTGCTGACCGGCACCACCCTCGGCCCCATAGAAGACCCCGTGGAGCCCCCAATAGCCGCTCACCAGCAACACGAGGGCGACGGCCAAGCCCGTCGGGACCGAAGCCAGACTGCCGAAGCGCGGCAGGGTATTCGGCATCTTGACGGCAATGGCCTTGGCCTCGCGGCAGGGATCGGCGGCAACGAGGAACAGAGCCGCCATGATCAGGGCATGGCCGACGAGGTCGATGCGGCCGAACGGATAGACGGCGGTGAAGAAGATCAGCAGCAGCGACACGGCCGAGAGACGGCGCACCAGCGGGGTCCAGAGCAGGCCGAAGCCAAGGGTGAATTCCGCAACGCCCGCCATCGGGATGAACACGTCGCGCGGCATGCCGAAGGTCAGGAAGGGCTTCTCTTCGACGAGCGGGTAGAACCAGTTGGGATAGGCGAACTTTTCCAGGCTCGACCACATGAGCGCGATTGCGATGCCCCAGCGCAGAGCCAGGAACCGGCGGTCACGCCATTTCTCGTCGTGTGAGGAGGCCAGCACCAGATAGGCCGCAACGCCGACACCGAGCGCCAGATAGTCGAGCAGATGAAAGAGATCGTATTCACGCAGAGCCACGACCCATAGGGCGATGATGCCGGCCGCCGCGATCGGCATGGTCCTGCGCGAGAACACGCAGGCGGCGATCAGGAGCTGCGCCCACGAGATCAGTTCGGAATCGGTCTTGAGGTCCGGGGTGAGATAGATGCCGCCGACCGCGAAGATGGCAACGAAGAAGGCCGCGATGGACGAACGCATGAAATCGTCCGAGCGGCTCCAAAGCGGGGCGCTCATCCTGTCGAGGCCCGCCTGGACAGCGCGACCCAAGGCCATGCGCTCGACCGCGAGCGTGGCGAGGAAGAAGGCGAGCACCAGGCCGATGCCGGTCCAGAACCATGGATTGGTCAGTGTGGCGCCGATCGGCTGCGGAGCGGCATCGACGATATAGGGGGCGAACCACTTCACGTGGGCCTGGGCCGGCAATGTCCAGCTTGCGCCGGCACCGAGGGTGAGAAGTCCCGCCGCGGCACGCCCGATGGAACGCAGATTTCTTGCTCTTGGCCCGCGCGGCATCTGGCCCTTCGCGGCAGTTTCGGTACGCATGACATCCTCGTTATGGGAAATCGTTCTTGGACAAACGAGGACATAGCCCTATCCCGGGGGCACGAACATTCAGTTCATATCCCTAAGGGCTTTTCCGTAGCGGCATCATAGACTTGGCCTTAACGCGACCGTCCTGTGGGAGTTGGCCTTACGCTGCGGACGGATCGTTCCTGAACCTTGATCGTTGAAGACATGTCATCTTCAATGCGCGACCATGCAGCTTCACCATCGGCACGACTGGAATCTCTCCCCCTCCGAAGCCATCGCCCTTCAGCAGCAGCTGAGGACGGAGGTCGTGTCTGACCAACCCATCGACCTGGATGCGGTCAGGCTCGTAGCCGGCGTCGACGTGAGCGTGAAGAACGAGCAGTCGCAGGCGGCCATCGTGGTGGTGACCTATCCGGGCTTCCTGCCGGTCGAGACCGTACTGGCGCAGCGCCCGACGCCCTTTCCCTATGTTCCGGGCCTCCTGAGCTTTCGCGAAGGGCCGGTCCTCGAAGAGGCCTTCGAGAAACTGAAATCCGAGCCGGACGTCTTTCTCTTCGACGGCATGGGCATCGCCCATCCCCGCCGCATCGGCATCGCCAGCCATATGGGCCTGTGGCTGCAGCGTCCCACCATCGGCTGCGGCAAGACGCTCCTGTGCGGACGCTACAAGGACCTGGGCGAGGAGAAAGGCTCCGCCGCCCCCTTGGTCGACCGCAAGGAGACCATCGGCGTGGCCCTGCGCACCCGCACGGCCAAGAACCCCATGTTCATCTCGCCCGGGCACCTGGCCGATATTCCCACGGCGGCGGAGCTCGTCCTGCGCTGTTCTCCAAAGTATCGCTTGCCCGAACCGATCCGCCTGGCGCACAACGCGGCTGGACAATTCAGTCCCCTCCCGGCCTGACCCTGAGGCGATACGCTCAAACCGCATCGATCGAGACCATGCCCCGCTACGCTTTCGAAGATTTCACGCCCGGCTCCGCCCGGATGCTCGGCCCGACCGTCGTCACCAAGGAGGCACTGCTCGCCTTCGCTCGGGAATACGACGCGCAGCCCTTCCACGTGGATGAGGTCGCGGCCAAGGACAGCTTCATCGGCACGCTCATCGCCTCCGGATGGCACACCTGCAGCATCAACATGCGCCTGCTGGCCGACGAGGTGATTCTCGATTCCACGTCCCTGGGCTCTCCGGGGATCGAGGAGGTGAAATGGCTGAAGCCCGTCAGGCCGGGCGACGCCCTGCGCTCGCGCATGACGATCCTCGAGAGCCGCCCTTCGGCCAGCCGCCCCTCCCTCGGCCTCGTGCGCTTCCAGTTCGAGATGTTGAACCAAGAGGACGAGGCCGTCTTCGCGCAGAAGAACTGGATCATGTTCGGCCGCCGCGATGCGGAACCCGTCAGGGGATCCGGTCCAGGCGTCCTGTCCGCGGCCGCCGCAGCCATGCCGGACCACACGCCGGCGCGTGAGCTGCCGCATATCTCCTCCAACCCGTATTTCGAGGATCTCGTAATCGGCGAGACGGAGGAGCTCGGCTCCCACACCTTCACGCCGGACGACATCATCGGCTTTGCCCGGCAGTTCGACCCGCAGCGTTTCCATGTGGACGCGGAGGCCGCGAAGGACAGCCTGTTCGGCGGGCTCTGCGCCTCTGGCTGGCATACGGCGAGCGCCTGGATGAAGCAGATGGTCGGCTACCGCGACCGCATCCGGGCCTATGCGCTGGCCCATGGCGGCCGGCCCGCCCGGCTCGGCCCCTCCCCCGGCTTCTCGAACCTGAAATGGCTCAAGCCCGTCTATGCGGGCGACACGATCACCTACCGCACGACCGTGTCATCCAAGCGCGCCTCGGCCTCGCGGCCCGGCTGGGGACTGGTGTTCCACCACAACACCGGCACAAACCAGCATGGAGAAGAGGTGTTCGCCTTCGACGGCATGGTGTTCTGGGAACGGCGAGCCTAAAGCATCGAACGCACAAGCCGGCACCGGTTTTGCGTGGGAAGATGCGATAAGCTAGCCCGCCTCCGAAGCCTCGGCCCGCGCGCGCGTCTCCTCGTCGAGAACCGCCCGGATCCCGGCGAGAACGGGATGGGCCGACGTCTGCTTCCGCCCGTAGCCGAGATTGAACGCGTAGTCGAAATCCGCCGGGTTGAGGCCCTGGTTGTGCTGGAGGATCGTCTCGAGCTTGTCGAGCCCCTTGGCGAGAATCGCCTCGGGCGACGAGGCGGCCTCGTATTCCTCCCACAGGGCCAGGATCTCACTCCGCCTGTCGGAATGAAGTGCCCGGGTCAGGATTTGCAGATCAGCCCTCTCCTGGGCGGACTTGTCCATCCCTTCGGTCTGCACGATGGCCGGAATGTCTCCGCTCAGGGCTTCGCCGAGATCGTGCACGATGCAGAGTTTGATGAGGCGCAGGAGATCGATGTCCTCGAACTCGTCCGAGAGCACGAGCGCCATGAGGCACAGCCGCCACGTATGCTCGGCCGTGCTCTCCGGGCGCCCGGTCGAGGTATAGCCGCTGCGCAGGGTGCTCTTGAGCCTCTCCGCCTCGCGCAGGAATTCCAGCGCTCCGAGGATGCGGTCACTTGCCATCGGCGGACTCTCAATGCCCCTCGAAGCTCACGAGGCTGCGCACCTCGACGCCGAGGTCGCGCAGCTTTTGAGCGCCGCCGAGATCCGGCAGGTCGATGATGAAGCAGGCGGCCACGATATTGGCGCCCATTTGGCGCAGCAGCTGGGTCGCGGCCACTGCCGTGCCACCGGTGGCGATGAGGTCGTCCACGAGGATTACCCGCTCGCCCTGGCCGATGGCATCCGTGTGGATCTCCATCTCGTCGACGCCGTATTCGAGCGAATAGGCGATCCGCACCGTCTCGTGCGGCAGCTTGCCCTTCTTGCGGATCGGCACGAATCCCGAGGAGAGCTGGTGCGCGATGGCCCCGCCGAGGATGAACCCGCGCGCCTCGATCCCCGCCACCTTGTCGACGCGCCCGCCGGCGAAGGGATGGACGAGCTCGTCCACCGCACGGCGGAAGGCCCGCGCATCGCCCAGCAGGGTCGTGATGTCCCGGAAGACGACGCCGGGCTTCGGGTAATCCGGGATCGACCGGATCGCGGCCTTCAGGTCGGTGATGAGACGCTGGTCCATGTTTGAGCCTGCCATAGGTAGAATTGTTGAGGTTATCCGAGGAGCCGTGCCATGGCCGAACAACCCTCCCGAACCGTTCTGACCGATATCGATATTCCCTTTGGAAGCCTTGTTCTCTTCTTCGTCAAGGCTTCGCTCGCGGTGATCCCGGCCGCCATCATCGTGAGCTTCGTCCTGGCGCTCATCAGCTGGATCATCGGCACCATCTTCGGCGTCAGTCATATGGGCTGGATGATGCGCTAGGTCGACGGCGCGTTCAGAACCCTGCCCGCCACCGCGTCCAGCTTCTTCATCCGCTCCGGATCGCGGGCCGAGGGTGCCGTCATGATGGCGCCGTCGAGCGCCCGGTCCGAACCCACGGGGCAAGGCTCGTGCTCGGCCGGAAAATCCCTGGCGACGCGGGCGACCAGGCTGGCCACCTTGCGGGCATTCTGGTGCGCGACGGCGACCACGGAGGCCACGTCGACATCGTCGTGCTCCTCATGCCAGCAATCGTAATCTGTCACCATGGCGATGGTCGCATAGGTGATCTCGGCCTCGCGGGCAAGCTTGGCCTCGGGCATGGCCGTCATGCCGATCACGTCGTAGCCGAGGTTCTTGTAGGTGATCGACTCGGCATAGGTGGAGAATTGCGGCCCCTCGATGCACACGAGCGTACCGTCGAGGGTGAACGGGATGTGCTCGGCCACCGCCGCATCGGCGATGCGCTGGCGCAGCAGGGGACCGACCGGATGCGCCATAGGCACATGGGCGACGCAGCCTAGACCGAAGAACGAGCTTTCGCGCTTGTGAGTGCGGTCCACGTACTGGTCCACCAGGACGAAGAAGCCGGGATAATACTCGTCCTTGAACGAGCCGCAGGCGGAGATCGAGATCAGGTCCGTGACGCCGGCCCGCTTCATCACGTCGACATTGGCTCGGTAGTTGATGTCCGAGGGCGAGAGGCGGTGGCCCCGCCCATGGCGCGGCAGGAACGCGACCTCGGTGCCGCCGATGCTCCCGACGCGCAGCACGTCCGAGGGTTCGCCCCAGGGAGAATCGACACGCATCTCGCGCATGTCCTCGAGCCCGGGCAGGTCGTAGACCCCCGATCCGCCGATGATGCCTAGAACCGCCTTCGCCATCTCGAATCCTCGCCTGTCTGGGCCCACGGCTCTTCATAGCCGACGGCAAGGCATGTCCCAAGCCTGACTGTCTTAAGCGCTCACCGTCCAGTCAAAGGGATCGCGGCGATTTCGTCCGTCACGAGGCAGGGAAAAAGGGTCTCCCGCACGAGTCTGATCTGCCTGACAGGCGCCGTGATGGAGACGGGCAGGCTCTCGATGCGCTCGACAACCTCATCTGGAACCGAGGCATGGGTCTGGTACCGCGCCAGGGTCGTGTGGATCAGGTCGTAGATGATCGGCTTCCGGCCGGGCGGCGGAGGAATGTCCCGGACGATCCTGTTCCGGATGGCCTCGATCAGGCCGGTTTCCTCGGTCGCCGTCGCGATGACGGCGGTGTCCGTGACCTTGAGGCGGGAGAAGCGCAGTTCCAGAGGCCGATGGCCTGTGCAGAGTTCGCCCAGGATCGCGCGGATCGGCCCGGCGACGCTCCGCCAGTAGGCGTCCTTGTCGAAATCGCCCTTGACCATCACCAGCGGGTAGATGGTGACGTGCAGGCCCGCATTGGGACCCACATGCAGGGGTTCGGGCCAGAGCTCCACGAAGCTCCGCTGCACCTGGGCGAGAGCCTCCCGGGTCTCGGGCTCCAGGCTGGGTTGGACGTGATAGGCGAGGCAGGGCTGCCCCCAGATATCGTCGGCGATCGTCTGCAACATGGGGACCGGGATAGAGCCGGCCCGGCATCCTGTCACCCGAAAAGAAAAAGGCCCCGGAGCGGGGCCTTGATCCTGGTCTTTAGGGATTGTGGGTCATCGGAGGCGTCGCGTGGCCTTCGACCTCGCCGCCCACCCGGGCCCAGACCTTCTTCTTCGTGAAGTAGAGAAGGCCGGACAGGACGATCAGGAACAGGATGACCTGGAAGCCGAGGCGCTTGCGAGCCTCGAGGTGCGGTTCCGCCGTCCACATCAGGAAGGCCGTGACGTCGCGGGCATACTGATCCACGGTCTCGGGCACCTGAGGCTGGCCCGCCTCATTCTTCGGATACTCGACCTGGCCGTCGCTGAGCGGCTTCGGCATGGCGATCACGTGGCCCGGATAGTAGTGGTTGTAGTGACCACCTTGGGGCACGTTGAAGCCCTGCGGAGCCTCCTCGTAGCCGTTGAGCAGCGCCGTCACATAATCTGCGCCGTTCTCGGAATACTGGCGGAACACGTCCGTGATGAACCAGGGGAAGCCGCGCTCATAGGTGCGGGCCTTGGGCATCAAGGACAGGTCCGGCGGAGCCTTGCCGCCATTCGCCGACGCGGCGGCGTTCTCGTTCGGGAACGGAGCCGGGAAGTGATCGGCCGGGCGGCCGGGCCGCTCGAACATGTCGCCGGCCTCGTTCGGGCCGTCCTGGACCTTGTATTCCGCCGCCAGGGCACGGACCTGCGCCTCGGAGAATTCCGGACCGCCGGGCTGGTGCAGGTTGCGGAAGGCCACGTAGTTCAAGGAATGGCAGGAGGCGCAGACCTCCCGATAGACCTTGAAGCCGCGCTGGAGCTGCGCCCGGTCGAAGGTGCCGAACGGACCCGCGAAGCTCCACTTGTGGATCGGCGGAACCGGGGTCTCGCCGGCCGCGAAGGCCGGAGCGGCCAGGCCGAGGACGGCGGCTGCGATGAGAAGAGTACGCTTCATCATAGTTATGTTTCCTCGACTCTCGCGTCAGCCCTTGGAATGCGGTTCGGGATTGGCGCCGGCCGGAATGCCCGCTCCACCCTTCTGAACGCCCATGACGGATTCGAGGATCGAATTCGGCAGCGGCAGCGGACGCTCGACGAAGCCGAGCACCGGCAGAATGATCAGGAAGTGGGCGAAGTAGTAGACCGTGCAGATCTGGGAGGCGATCACGTACCAGCCCTCAGCCGGGCGGGAACCCAGCCAGCCGAGCAGGAAGCACACGATCACGAAGATCCAGAAGAACTGCTTGTAGAGCGGGCGGTAGGCCGTGGAGCGCACCTTGGAGGTGTCGAGCCAGGGCATGAAGCACCAGATCACGATGGCCGCGCCCATGGCGATAACGCCGCCGAGCTTGTCGGGAATGGCGCGCAGGATCGCGTAGAACGGCAGGAAGTACCATTCCGGAACGATGTGCGCAGGCGTCACGGCCGGGTTCGCCGGGATGTAGTTGTCCGCATGGCCGAGATAGTTCGGCATGTAGAACACCCAATAGGCGAAGAAGATCATGAACACGACGACGGCGAAGACGTCCTTGATCGTCGCGTAGGGCGTGAAGGGAACCGCGTCCTTGCCCGACTTGATCGGAATGCCGGTCGGGTTGTTCTGGCCCGGCACGTGCAGCGCCCAGATGTGCAGGATCACGACGCCCGCGATCATGAAGGGCAGCAGGTAGTGGAGCGAGAAGAAGCGGTTCAGGGTCGGGTTGCCCACCGAGTAGCCGCCCCAGAGATAGCTCACGATGGTCTCGCCGACGACCGGGATCGCCGAGAAGAGGTTCGTGATCACGGTGGCGCCCCAGAAGGACATCTGGCCCCAGGGAAGCACGTAGCCCATGAAGGCGGTGGCCATCATCAGCAGGAAGATGATCACGCCGAGGATATAGAGAACCTCGCGGGGCGCCTTATAGGAGCCGTAGTAGAAGTTCCGGAAGATGTGCACGTAGACGGCGACGAAGAACATCGACGCGCCGTTGGCGTGCAGGTAGCGGATCAGCCAGCCGTAGTTCACGTCTCGCATGATGTGCTCGACGGACTGGAAGGCGAGACCCGCGTTCGGGGTGTAGTACATCGCCAGGAACACGCCGGTCACGATCTGCGCGGCGAGCATGAACACCAGGATGGCGCCGAAGGTCCAGAAATAGGTCAGGTTCCGCGGAACAGGGAACGCAATGAAGGACGAGTGAATGAGGCCTGCGATGGGCAAACGGCTCTCGAACCACTTACCGAAGGCGCTCTTGGGGACGTAGGTTGTGGGATGTGCGCTCATGGATATCGCCTGATCGTCGCTTTCAGTTACGCCGTGGCTTCTTGGCCGATCACGATTTTCGTGTCCGACGTGAAGGTATAGGGCGGAATCGGCAGGTTGATCGGCGCCGGGCCGCCGCGGACGCGCCCGGAGGTGTCGAAGATCGAGCCGTGGCAGGGGCAGAACCAGCCGTGATACTCACCCTGCTGGCCGAGCGGCACGCAGCCCAGATGGGTGCAGTTGCCGTAAACGATCAGCCACTGGGCCTTGCCCTCCTTCACGCGGGCCGAGTCCGGCTGCGGATCGCGCAGGGAGGCGACGTTCACGTCCTCTGCCGCCTTGATCTCCTCGGCCGTGCGGTGACGGATGAAGATCAGCTTGCCGCGCCAGAAGACCTTGACGATCTGCCCTTCGGCGATGGGGGTCAGATCCACCTCGACGGGTGCGCCGGCGGCCACCGTCGCCGCGTCGGGCGCCAGGGACTGCACGAAGGGCCATACCAGGGTGGCTCCGCCGACAACGGCAGCTGCGCCCGTGGCGATGTAGAGGAAATCGCGCCGTGTCGGCTCAGCGACATGAGTGGTGGTCTCGGCCACTTGGCTCTCCAGCATTGGTCAAAAAACGAGAACCGCGCATCGGCAATGCCTTGGGAACCAAGGCATTTGGCACACGAGGTCCACAATGGAACAAGCATGCGCGGCGACGCGCGCGCAATGCGACTGGGAGTCGCCGCGCGGTGGCTCTTTGGCACGGCCAAGCCCTGCTGTCCATAGCCGGATTGGAGTTGTTCCAGCCTGTGGCGCAAAATGCCGCCGTGGTTTCGCCCTCAACAGCTCCCTTGACGGCAGGGCCCGATGCCCCGATGACGGGCCCATGCCCCGTCTCGCCATCTACCAGCCGGACATCCCGCAGAATACCGGCACCATGCTGCGCCTCGCCGCCTGCCTCGGCGTGCCGGTGGAGATCATCGAACCCGCGGCCTTCGACGTGTCGGACCGGAACCTGCGCCGCTCCGGGATGGATTATCTCAACCGCGCGGCGATCACGCGGCACATCTCCTGGCGGACCTTCGAGGAATGGCGGCAGGACGCCAAGGGCCGATTGATCCTGACCACCACCAAGGGCGCCGTCCCCTACGCTAATTTCGCATACAGCCCCGACGACATCATCCTGGTCGGACGGGAATCCGCCGGCGTGCCGGAGGAGGTCCACCGGGCGGCCGATGCCCGGGTGGTCATTCCCATGCAGCCCGGCCTGCGCTCCCTCAACGTCGCCGTGACCGCCGCCATGATCCTCGGCGAGGCCCTGCGGCAGACGAACACGTTCCCGCAAGCCATTCTTCCAGAAACCTGAAGCGACATCATCATGACCGACAAAGCCGATATCGAGCGCCTGCAGACGGAGGCTCCCCGCTGGTTCGCCACCCTGCGCGACCGGATCTGCGCCGCGTTCGAAGCCCTGGAAGACGAGGTGACGGCCCCCCTCCCCCCGGAGGCCTCCGAGCCCGGCCGGTTCGAG
This sequence comes from Microvirga sp. Mcv34, assembly GCF_024519725.1. Lineage (GTDB taxonomy): Bacteria > Pseudomonadota > Alphaproteobacteria > Rhizobiales > Beijerinckiaceae > Microvirga. The sequence continues at coordinate 21,994 of NZ_JALJRK010000007.1, forward strand.
CGCACGCCCTGGGAGCGCAAGGACCATAGCGGAGCCCCCGGCGGCGGGGGTGTCATGTCGATGATGCGCGGCCGCGTGTTCGAGAAGGTGGGCGTGCACGTCTCGACCGTCCATGGGGAATTGGCGCCGGAGTTCCGCGGTCAGATCCCGGGCTCCGAACAGGATCCGCGCTTCTGGGCCGGCGGCATCTCGCTGATCGCCCACCCCTGGAACCCCAATGTTCCGACGGTGCACATGAACACCCGCTTCGTGGTCACCACGAAGCCGTGGTTCGGCGGCGGGGCGGACCTCACGCCGGTGCTCGACCGGCGGCGGACCCAGGACGACCCGGACACCATTGCGTTTCACCAAGCCCTGGAAGAGGCCTGCCGAAGCCATGCGCCGGCGGGCTCCTACGAGAAGTACAAGGCGTGGTGCGACGAGTACTTCTTCCTCAAGCACCGCAACGAGCCGCGCGGCATCGGGGGCATCTTCTACGACTATCACTGGACCGGAAATCCGGACGAGGACCTGGCCTTCACCCGCCGAGTGGGCGAAGTCTTCCTCAAGGTCTATCCCGAGATCGTCCGGCGCAACGTCACCAAGGTCTGGACGGAAGAGGACCGCATCGAGCAGCAGGTGCGGCGCGGGCGCTATGTGGAGTTCAACCTGCTCTACGACCGGGGCACGATCTTCGGCCTGAAGACCGGCGGCAACATCGCGTCGATCCTCTCCTCCATGCCGCCGACAGTGAGGTGGCCCTAAACCCGCTCCAGCACTCGCTTCAGTAAGTCCCTGGCATATTGCTCATCCGTCCGGCAGCCCTCCGCCAGCCAGGCTTGGCGGGCCTGGGCGAGCAGCTGCCCGATCATGGGCCCCTTCGGAACACCGTTCCCGATCAGGTCGGCGCCCCGTAAGGGAAAGACCGGCACCGGCTCGGTGCCGACCCAGAACCGGGCGAGCGCCTCGCGGGCGTCGGCCTCGACGACCGGACGGGGCTCTCCGGCCGTGGCCGTCAGAACGACCCGGAGGGTGTCGAGATCATGGTCCGCCGCCAGACGCCGGATGGCGGCGGCGTCCAGGGGCGAGGCCCAGCTCTTGAGAAGGCACAGGAGCCTGCCATAGGCGGCGAGCTTCTTGTGCTCATCGTTGGAGAGCCGCAGGCGCTCTCGCAGCCGCTCCGCATCCTCCTCGATCATGACGGCGAGTGCGGCGAGCCGCCAGATCGAGACAGGATCGTCCCGATCGGAGGCAGCCTCCCGGGTGAAACGCCCGAACTCGGCCGCGCCGTCCAAGAGCCATGTGAGGAAACCGTGATCGGCCAGGAGGCGGATAGTGTCCTCCGCCCGGCGTGCGACGATGAGCTTGAGAAGCTCATGCCTGATCCGCTCCTTCGAGAGGATCGCCAGTCCCTGCCGCTCGGCTCCCGACGCGGCGAGGCCCTCCGGGTCCGGATCGCCCTGCGCGTATTCCGCGTGGAAGCGGAAGAACCGCATGATGCGCAGGTAATCCTCGCGGATACGGGTGTGTGCGTCTCCGATGAAGCGCACGCGCCGGGCCGCCAGATCGGTCACGCCGCCCGTATAGTCGTGGAGGCGCCCGTCGAGGCCGAGGGACAGGGCATTGATGGTGAAATCGCGACGGCGGGCATCGAGCCAGAAATCGCGGCCGAAATGCACGATTGCGTGCCGCCCGTTGGTTTCCACGTCCTCGCGCAGGGTCGTGATCTCGTAGGGCTCGCCCTCGACGACGACCGTGATCGTGCCGTGTTCGATCCCGGTCGGCACGGCCTTGAAGCCGGCGGCCTCCGCTCGGGCGATGATGGCGTCCGGCAGCAGGGTCGTGGTGCAATCCACCTCGGTGACGGGCCTGCCGAGAAGGGCGTTGCGCACGGCGCCGCCCACGATGCGCGTCTCCTGCGCATCGTCGTTGAAGACCTCCAGGAGGCGGCGCAGCGCCGGGCGCTCCAGAAGGCCGGCCAGGGCCTGTCGGTCGAGCATGTCCATCACTCGAAATGTCCCGGTATCACGCGCCCGTTCTCGACGCGGGTCGGCACATAGGTGCCTGTCCGGCGCTCGTCCACGAGGCCCGTGACGATCAGGGACAGGACCACGAAACCGAGACCCGCGATGGTGAGCCAGAGCGACTGGCTGCTCCAGTGCGACCACAGCAAGGGGTTGCGGCGGCGGATGACGAGATAGGAACCGAAGAGGACGAAGGGCAGAAAGAACAGAACCAATCCTTGAACAACTGCCCGCGTCATGAACCATAGAGCCTTTCGTACAGATTGCGGATGATGCCCGCCGTCACCCCCCAGATGTAGCGTCCCTCGTAGGGCATTGCATAGTAGCGGCGCACCCGGCCCTTCCATTCGCGGGAGTGCAACTCGTGGCGCGCGGGGTCCATGAGGAAGCAGAGCGGCACCTCGAAAGCCTCGGCAACCTCATCGGGGTTGAGGTTGAGGGTGTAGGAGGGGGACACCCGCGCCACCACCGGCATGACCAGATAATTCGTCGTGGACAAATAGGGGTCGAGATAGCCGAGCGGGCTGATGAAGCGGCTGTCGAGGCCGATTTCCTCCATGGCCTCGCGGCAGGCCGCCGCCAGGACGGAGACGTCCTCGGGATCGACCCGCCCGCCCGGAAAGGCGATCTGCCCGGAATGCTGGCGCAGCTGCGCGGAGCGCTCGGTGAGGAGCAGCATCGGCTCCTCGCGCATGACCACGGGCACGAGGACCGCAGCCGGCTTGGGCGTCAGGGGATGGGCCAGGGGCACATTGTCGATGGTGTGATCGCCGCGCGGATTGGCGACCGCCTCGTCGTGAGGCGGCGGCTCTTGCCGCAGCCGCTCGGCGGCCAGCGTCAGGAAATCGGGCGCGTCGTGGGGGGCAAGCCGCATCAGGGCGCGCCCAGTTCGTCGCTGGCAGCCATGGGGAAGAAGATGCCATTGGCGTTGATGCCGAAGGTGGCGACGCCTGCCACATCCTGCTCCTCGCCCATCGCGACGAGGTCGAGCGCAAGGGAACGGGTCACCAGGGCCCAGAGATCGCCTCGTACCTTAACGTAAGGCTTCACGCCGTCGCGGTCGTCCCGGTCGAAGCGCAGGGGATGGTCGGGTCCGACCTGAACGAGATCGTCCACATTCGTCCGAAAGGCGATCTGCCGGCTCTCGCCGTCGCCCTCCACGGCCATCTCGACCGCGAGGAACGGCGAATCCTCGACCATGATCCCGACCCGCTCGACCGGGGTGACGAGCACGTACCGCTCCGGGTCCTTGCGCAGGACGGTCGAGAACAGCTTCACGAGAGCCGGGCGGTTGATCGGCGTGCCCATGTAATGCCACGTCCCGTCGGCCGCGATGCGCATGTCGATCTCGCCGCAATAGGCCGGGTTCCAGCGCTCGACCGGCGGCGGGCCCTTGCGCTTGGATTCAGGGCCGAGCGCCTCGGCGAGACGGGCCAGGGCATTCCCGGGAATGGGGGCTGAATGTTCGGTCATGACGCAAGCGTGAACAGGAATCTTGAAAGGACGGATCGACGAACGGCCATCGATTGTTACTTGCTACAGCATAGGGCCCCCGGCGGTCCCGTCCACTCCGTTCCTCCCCATGATGCGGCGCAACGACCCTTGCATCTCGACATGGAACAAAGGCAGACTAACTACCGGGGGCAATTGCGAACGAGGAGAGTGACCTCATGACGGCCAGCATTGCTCAAGCGCCTACCGCATTGGACGACGCGATCATCCGCAACGCGGAGGCGACCCTTGAGACTGTGGGCCGCGCCCGGGAGGCCATTCACACGGTCATCTTCGGCCAGGAGGATGTGGTCGACCTGACCCTGATCACGCTTCTCGCCGGCGGCCACGGCCTGCTCGTGGGCGTTCCGGGCCTCGCCAAGACGAAGCTCGTGGAGACCCTCGGCACCGTGCTCGGGCTCGATGCCCGCCGCATCCAGTTCACGCCCGACCTGATGCCCTCCGACATCCTCGGCTCCGAGATCCTCGACGAGGGCGTCGACCGCCGCCGTTCGTTCCGTTTCGTGAAGGGTCCGGTCTTCGCCCAGCTGCTCATGGCCGACGAGATCAACCGCGCGAGCCCGCGCACCCAGTCGGCCCTGCTCCAGGCCATGCAGGAACATCAAGTTTCCGTGGGCGGCGAGCGGCACGACCTGCCCCAACCGTTCCACGTGCTCGCGACTCAGAACCCCATCGAGCAGGAAGGCACCTATCCCCTGCCCGAGGCCCAGCTCGACCGCTTCCTGCTCGAGATCGACGTGGGCTATCCAACCCGCGACGCCGAGCGGCGCATCCTGATCGAGACCACGGGCGCCGACGAGCACAAGCCCCAGGCCGTCATGAATGCCGAGGCGCTCATGAACGCGCAGCGGCTCGTCCGTCGCCTGCCGGTCGGAGAGAGCGTCGTCGATGCGATCCTCGACCTCGTCCGCTCGGCCCGCCCGGAAGGCGAGGCCGTCGACGGCGTGACCGACAGGATTCTGTGGGGCCCCGGCCCCCGCGCCAGCCAGGCCCTGATGCTGGCGGTGCGCGCCCGCGCGCTGATCGAGGGCCGCGTGGCGCCCTCCATCGCCGACGTGGTGGCACTCGCCGAACCCGTGCTCAAACACCGCATGGCACTGACCTTCTCCGCCCGGGCCGACGGGGAAACGATCAAGAGCGTCGTCGGCCGGCTCACCTCGCGGCTTGCAGGCTAGGATCACATCATGGCCCGCGTCCGGGTCCTTCCCGAAAGCGCCCGCTCGCCGGGGCGCAGCGAAACGGAGAGCGCGCTCGCCCTGGCTGGGCGAATGCCGCATCTCGTGCTCGAGGCCCGGCGCGTGGCCGCGAACCTCGCGCACGGCATCCACGGCCGCCGTCGCTCCGGGACGGGAGAAACCTTCTGGCAGTTCCGCCCCTTCGTGACCGGAGAAGCGGCGCAGCGCATCGACTGGCGGCGCTCGGCCCGGGACGACCGGCTGTACGTGCGCGAGCGGGAATGGGAGACGGCCCAGACCATGTGGTTCTGGATCGACCGCTCCGCCTCCATGGGCTTCGTCTCCGACCTGGCCCAGGCGCCCAAGATCGAACGCGCCATCGTGCTCGGCCTCGCGCTCGCGGATTGCTTCGTCGAAGCCGGCGAGCGGGTCGGCATGCTGGGCCTGATGCCGCCGCGCGCCACCCGGCGCATCGCGGAGGCCATGGCCCAGACCCTGGTGGCCGACCGCTCCGCCCTGGAGGAGGACCTGCCGCCGCAGGCGCCCGTGGCGCCGCAGCACGAGGCCTTGCTGATCAGCGATTTCCTGTCGCCCCTGCGCGACATCACCGCCATGGTCGAGGCCATCTCGTCGCGCGGGGCGCGGGGCCACCTTGTGATGATCGTCGATCCCGTCGAGGAGACGTTCCCGTTCCAGGGGCAGGCGGTCCTGCACGATCTCGAGGACGGACTTTCCCTGCGCATCGGCGATGCGGTCTCCTGGGGCAAAGCCTATCGCCTGCGGATCGAGCAGCATCGGGAGGAGTTGCAGGCGCTTGCACGCCGCCGGGGCTGGACCCTGACGATCCATCGCACCGACCGCCCCGCCAGCGAGGCCGCCTTGCGCATCATGACCCTGGTGTCGACGTCGCGCGGCGCCGGTCCGGGAGGACGATAGGCGATGTTCGGCCTTCCCCTCACCTTCACCGTTCCCCTGGTCCTGACGGCCCTCGCGGCCCTGCCGGCGATCTGGCTGCTGCTGCGCATCACGCCGCCGCAGCCGAGGCGCGTGGATTTCCCGCCGCTCAAGATCCTGGCCGACCTGCGGCCCGAGCAGGAACTGCCCGCGCGCACGCCCTGGTGGCTCCTGCTCCTGCGGCTGCTGCTCGCCGCGTTCCTGATCCTCGCGGCGTCCGGGCCGATCTGGAACCCGCTGGCGGAGGACAACAACCGCTCGCCGCTCCTGATGGTCCTCGACAACGGCTTCGCCGCCGCGCACGACTGGCGCGAGCGCATGAACCTCGCCTCCGAGCGCATCGAGGCGGCGGGACGCGACGGGCGCACCGTCGCGCTCGTGGCGACCGCGGAGGCGCCCGCCGCCATCGAGCCCACGAGCCCGGCCACGGCCCTGGAGCGGCTGCGGTCCCTCAAGCCCCTGCCCCATCTGCAGGACCGGCAGGCCCATCTCGACGCCATCAGGCGCTTCCTGGAATCCACGCCCGAGGCCCATATCGTCTGGATCAGCGACGGGGTCGCGGGCGTTGACGGTCAGGGCTTCATCGACGGCTTGGCGCAGATGGCGAACGGGCAGCGGATCACCGTTCTGAAAGCGGAGCGCGCTCCCGCCCTCGCCGTCGCCGGCGCGGAGAATGCCGGCGGCCAGCTCAATGTCAGGATCGTGCGGCCCGAGCCGAACGGACGCGATGCCGGGACCGTGCGGGCCCTCGACCTGAAGAGCCTGCCGCTTGCCGACATGCGCTATTCCTTCGATCCGAACGCCACCGAGACGAGCGTCGCGTTCGATCTGCCCACCGAGATCCGCAACGCCATCGCGCGCATCGAGATCCTCGGCGAGGGTTCCGCCGGCGCCGTGCATCTCCTCGACGAGCGCGGCAAGCGCCGCCGCGTCGGCCTCGTTTTCGGCGGAACCTCCGACCAGGCCCAGCCGCTTCTCTCGCCGCTCTACTACATCGAGCGCGCGCTTGCGCCCTATTCGGAGATCCGCAACGGCCGCGGCGCGGTGGCCGACGCGGTGAACCAGCTCATCGACGAGCAGGTCTCCGTGCTCGTGCTCGCCGATGTGGGCGGCCTCGACCAGGAAACCCTCGGCAAGGTCACGGCCTTCGTCGAGCGGGGCGGCATGCTGCTGCGCTTCGCGGGCTCAAGGCTTGCGGCCGGCAACGACGACCTCGTGCCGGTGCGCCTGCGCCGGGGCGGCCGCAGCCTCGGCGGCACCCTCTCCTGGGACACGCCCAAGACCTTCGCGCCCTTCACCCGCGAGAGCCCCTATTTCGGCCTTCCGGTGCCGGAGGAGATCGGCATCCGCCGCCAGATCCTCGCGGAGCCGGACGGCGACCTGCCGGCGAAGACCTGGGCGTCGCTCGCCGACGGTACGCCCATCGTAACGGCGGACCGGCGCGGCGACGGCCTGATCGTGCTCTTCCACGTCACCGCCGACACAACCTGGTCGAACCTGCCCCTGTCGGGCCTCTTCGTCGACATGCTGCGCCGGACCACGGCCCTCGCGGGCGCGCCGGGCGACGTGAATGCGGAAGCCCGCAACGCGGAGAACGAGACTGTGGCCCCACGCCTGACTCTCGACGGATACGGCCTCTACACCTCGCCCCCGGCGACGGCCCGTGCCATTCCGCGCACCTATGCCGCGCGCGCCAACGGCGAGCACCCGCCGGGCTTCTACGGGCCGGTGGATTCGAACCTCGCGGTGAATGCGCTCCTGACGGGCGACAGGCTGGCGCCGCTCGATTACGCGCCGCTCAACGCACGAGTCGCCCCGCTCGCCGGAGCCCAGACCATCGACCTGCGCATGCCGCTCTTCATGCTCGCCCTGGCACTCCTCCTGATCGACACCCTCGCGTCCCTGTGGCTCGGCGGCCATCTGTCGAACCTGACCGGCCGCCTGCGCCGGGCCGGCGCGACGGCGGCCCTCGTCCTGGGCGCGATCCTGCTTCTCAACCCGGCCTCCGACGCGAACGCGCAGGACCGCCGGTCCTCCATGACGATGGAGAGCAGCAATCCGGCCCTCGTGACGCGCTTGGCCTATGTCATCACCGGCGACCCGCAGGTCGACGACACCAGCAAGGCGGGCCTGGCGGGCCTGACCCAGGTGCTGAGCCAGCGCACGGCGCTGTCGCCCGGCGAGCCTATCGGCATCGATCTCTCGCGGGACGAGGTCGCCTTCTATCCGCTGATCTACTGGCCCATCGTGGCCTCGCGGCCGATGCCGTCGGAAGCCGCGATCCGGCGGCTCGACGCCTTCATGAAGGGCGGCGGCACGGTGATCTTCGACACCCGCGATGCCTTCGGCAACCGCCCTGACGGCGCCCCCACGGCGGAGGGGCAATACCTGCGCCGGATGCTGACGAGCCTGGACATTCCCGAGCTGGAGCCCGTGCCGTCCGACCACGTGCTCACCAAGACCTTCTACATCCTCGACAGCTTCCCCGGCCGCTACGCCACGGGCCAGACCTGGGTCGAGGCCCTGCCGCCCGTCCCCGAGGGCGAAGCGAGCCGCCCCGCCCGCTCGGGTGACGGCGTGTCGCCGATCATCATCACATCCAACGATCTCGCCGCCGCCTGGGCCGTGGGCCAGCGGGGCGAGTGGCTCTTTCCGGTCGTCGGCAGCGACCAGCGCCAGCGGGAATTCTCGTATCGCAGTGGCGTGAACATCGTCATGTACGCGCTGACCGGCAACTACAAGGCCGATCAGGTCCACGTGCCGGCCCTGCTCGAACGCCTCGGGCAGTAGGGGGATCATCGTTGCTTTCCATCGGCTTCTCCCCCCTCGTCCCGGCTTACGCCCTCTGGGCCCTCGGCGCGGTCGTGGTCCTGCTGTCGCTCCTCGCGCTGTTGTCGCGTGGCCCCGTGGCAATCCTGCGGGCCGTGGCCCTCGGGCTCGTCCTCCTCGCCCTCGCCAACCCGGCGCTCGTGCAGGAGGACCGGGAGAAGGTGAAGGACATCGTCGCGGTGGTCATGGACCGCTCGACCTCCCAAACCCTCGGCGACCGGCCCGCCATGACCGACCGGGTCAGGGCCGAGCTGGAGCGCCGCTTCGGCTCGCTCGCCGACGTGGAACCCCGCTTCATCGAGGCCGACGACGGCAACGGCGACGACGGCACGCGCCTGTTCACCGCCCTGTCGAACGGTTTGGCCGACGTGCCGCCGGACCGGCTCGCGGGGGTCATCTTCGTCACCGACGGTGTGGTGCACGACATCCCGTCCTCCGTGGAAGGCCTCGGCTTCAAGGCGCCGCTCCATGCCCTCATCACCGGCCGGCCGGACGAGCGCGACCGGCAGATCAAGCTCCTGGAAGCCCCGCGCTTCGGCATCGTCGGCAAGGACCAGACCATTCGGGCGCAGATCATGGAGCGCGGCGGCACAGGCTCGGCTCTCGTGACCGTGCGGCGCGACGGGCAGGTCCTCACCCGCCAGCAGGTGCCGGCCGACACGCCCTTCTCCCTCGACGTGCGCATCGAGCATGGCGGCACCAACGTGGTCGAGCTCGAAGTGGAAGGCCTGCCGGACGAGCTGACCCAGGCCAACAACCGGGCGGTCGTGCCCATCGAGGGCATCCGCGAGAAGCTGCGCGTGCTGCTGGTCTCGGGCGAGCCCCATGCGGGCGAGCGGACCTGGCGCAACCTGCTGAAATCCGACGCCAACGTGGACCTCGTCCACTTCACCATCCTGCGCCCGCCGGAGAAGCAGGACGGCACGCCGATCAACGAGCTGTCGCTGATCGCCTTCCCGACCCGCGAGCTGTTCCAGCAGAAGATCAAGGAATTCGACCTGATCATCTTCGACCGGTACGCCAACCAGAGCATCCTGCCCTCCAGCTATTTCGAGAACATCGTGCGCTACGTGCGCGAGGGCGGGGCGATCCTGGTGGCGGCGGGGCCGGAATTCGCCAGCTACGGCAGCCTCGCGCAGACGAGGCTCGCACCGATCATCCCGGGCCAGCCCAACGGCAGCATCGTCGAGCAGCCCTACAAGGCGCACATCACCGAGACAGGCGACCGCCATCCAGTCACCCGCGATCTGCCGGGATCCGAGCAATCGCCGCCAGCCTGGGGCGAGTGGCTGCGCATCATCGGCTCGCAGGTGCAGTCCGGCGACACCCTCATGTCGGGCGCCAACGACCTGCCGCTCCTCGTGCTGCGCCGGGAGGAAAAGGGGCGCGTGGCGCTGCTGCTCTCCGACCATGCCTGGCTCTGGGCGCGGGGCTACCAGGAGGGCGGGCCGCATCTCGACCTGCTGCGCCGCCTCGCCCATTGGCTCATGAAGGAGCCTGCTCTCGAGGAAGAGGCCCTGCGCGCCAGCGCGCAGGGGCGCGAGATCCGCATCGAACGCCAGACCATGGCGGAGACCGCCGATCCCGTGACCCTCACGGCGCCGAGCGGCCAGGAGAGCAGCATTCCGCTCACCGAGAGCCGTCCCGGCCTCTTCACCGCCCAGGTGGAAAGCCGCGAGCTCGGCCTGCACACGCTCCGCTCGGGCGACCTCGTCGCCTTCGTGAGCATAGGGCCGGCCAATCCGCGCGAGCTGATGGACGTGTTCAGCAATACGGAGGCGTTAGGGCCGATCGCGGAGGCGACGGGCGGATCGGTCAGGCGGGTCGCCATGGCGGGCGATCAGGGCATCACGGTGCCGCGCATCCTGGCGGTGCATTCCGGCACCCGCCTGTCGGGCGGCGACTGGATCGGGATCAGGCCCAGCGACAGCGCCATCGTCCGTGGCGTCTCGGTCTTCCCCATGGCCCTCGGCTTCGTCGGCCTGGTGCTCCTGATCGGCTCGACACTTGCGGCGTGGCTGATCGAGGGGCGGCGCAGGACCTGATCAAGCGCCCTCGGGCAGCGGGCTCACCAGCCCCTTCACGCCGGCCATCGCGCCTTCCACCAGTTCCAGTGCCAGGAAGCGCGCCGGATTGACCGGGCCGGGGAGCTGCAATTGCTGCGGCGGAATGCGCTTGAAGCCGAAGCGGCTGTAATAGGGCTCGTCGCCCACGAGCAGCACCAGGGTATGGCCCTTGGCCTTGGCGGCATCGAGGGAGCGGCGCATCAGGGCTGCGCCGATGCCGCGGCTCTCGAAGGCCGGCTCGACCGTGAGCGGGCCGAGCATCAGGGCCGGCACCTCGCCGGCCTTCACCGGCGTCATGCGCACCGAGCCGACGAGCAGCGTACCGACCATGGCCGTGAAGGACAGGTCGAGCCGGTGGGACGCCCCTTCCCTCAGGCGCGAGGCGGTGCGGGCATAGCGTCCCGGGCCGAAAGCGCGCTCGTGCAGGCGCTCGATGGCCTCGGAATCGATGGGTTGTTCAGTGCGGATCAGGAGCGAAAGCTCGGTCATGACGGACTCGGGACGAGAATACGGGAATGGCGGCTGACGGAATCTCAGCCCTGTCGTCGTCGCAAGATCCGGGTGATGGTCATGAGCTCGGCGTTTCCTCAGGCGTTTTAGGCCATAGCAGCGTCGGGAACGCGGCGCAAACCCTCTCTCACCAGTTCACGGAAGCAGGCCGACCGTTGAGGATCTCGGCCAAGCGCGCGCGGGTGGCGACGGTCGTTCCCTCGGGCAGCCCGTCGAGGGGGAAGAAGCCCGCCTCGGCGATCTCCCGGTCCGGCTGCTTCACCTCGACGACCGTGAAACGCCGGATCACATAGACCAGCACGTGATCGCGCCGGGAGATCCTGCGGTTGAAGTAGATTCCGAACAGGTCGGGCGTCCCGTCGAGCGTGATGCAGGCCTCCTCCCGGAGCTCGCGGCCGAGCGCTTCGAGAGCCGTCTCGCCGGTCTCGACCCCTCCCCCGGGCAGGTGCCAGCCGGGCACATAGGTGTGCCGGATGAGGAAGACCCGGTTGCTTTCGTCGAGAACCGCGCCGCGTACCCCCAGCGTCAGGCCGCGGGAGAAGCGCCAATAGGTATGAAGGCCCCAGGAGACGAAACGCGATGCCCCACGGGCCGGATGAGAGTCAGACATCGAACCATCAAACCATAACAAGATTACGGAAGGATGAATGTAGTCATTCATCAATTGCATAGCTGTTCCGGCAATTCGGCACGTGACGTGCCTTATACGAAGGTCTAAGACAGCGTCAACCAAAGGTGTTCCAATGTTTCTCGCGCTGATCCTGTCCCGTCTCAACCGTTCCGCCCGCTTCTCCTGGTCCCCGGCCCTCAACCTCGAGGACCGCTCGATCTACTCGACCCTGATCCCGGGCGCCCAGTACTGAGATTAACGTCTGCCCTTCCTGCCTTCGCAGAAGGGCTTGGCGAAGGACCATTCTCCTGTTTAGAATATTTCTAAACAGGAGCGACCATGAAGTCTCTGTCCGAACTCTCCGAGCGCGAAGTCATCGCGCTCGCCATCGCCAACGAAGAGGAAGATTCGCGGATCTACCAGGATTTCGCGGACCGCCTCCGGGTCGATTTCCCCGCCTCGTCTGACATCTTCAACGACATGGCCGAGGAAGAGCGGGCCCATCGCAATTCCCTCTACGATTTCTACCGCTCCCGCTTCGGCGAGCATCTTCCGCCCATCCGCCGGGAGGACGTGCGCGGCTTCCTGAAGCGCCGGGCCGTCTGGTGGAGCCCCCATCTCGACCTCGATCGCATGCGCCGCGAGGCGGAGGTCATGGAGCTGCAGGCGGCGAGTTTCTACGAAAAGGCCGCCCAGCAGACCCTCGACGTGTCCGTCCGGGAGCTGTTCACCAAGCTCGCGGAGGTCGAGCGCGGCCATGAGCGCAAGGCGAGCGAGCTGCACGCCGCTCACCTGACCGAAAACGCGGAAGCCGCCGAGGAGCACGCCCGCCGCAGGCTCTTCGTGCTGCAATACGTCCAGCCGGGCTTGGCCGGTCTCATCGACGGCTCGGTCTCGACCCTCGCCCCCCTGTTCGCGGCCGCCTTCGCCACCCAGAACAACTGGGAGACCTTCCTCGTCGGCCTCGCGGCCTCGGTCGGCGCGGGCATCAGCATGGGCCTGACGGAAGCGCTGTCCGACGACGGCGAGATCACGGGCCGCGGCTCCCCCTGGCTGCGCGGCCTGATCTGCGGCGTCATGACGGCGGCCGGCGGCCTCGGCCACACCCTGCCCTATCTCGTACCGGATTCCTGGCCCAACGCCTTCCTGCTCGCCACCAGCATCGCGGCCGTGGTCGTGGCGGTCGAGCTCGTGGCGATCTCGTGGATCCGGACGCGCTACATGGAGACGCCGTTCTGGAGCGCGACCATGCAGGTCGTCTTCGGCGGCGTTCTGGTGCTTCTCGCCGGTATCTTCATCGGCAGCGCTTGACGCACGGGACCAGGCGCGCGAACTCTCGCTTCCGCTCGCATCAACCCGGCCGCCATGTTCCGCATCGCTCACCTGACCGACCCCCATGTGGGACCCCTTCCCCGGCCGCGCCTCAAGCAGCTCCTGAGCAAGCGCCTGACCGGCTGGTACAACTGGCACCGCAGCCGGCAGGACCTGCACGACATGGAGCTCCTGGCGGAGCTCGTAGCCGACATCCATGCGCAGAAGCCCGACCACATCACCTGTACGGGCGACACCTGCAACATCGGCCTGCCGGAGGAATGGAAGACGTCCCGCGTCTTCCTGGAAGGCCTGGGCGATCCGTCCCGCGTCACCTTCGTGCCGGGCAACCACGACGCCTATGTCCGCGGTTCGCTCGAAGGTCTGATGCGGGAGGTCGCGCCCTGGACCCGGGGCGACGACGGCCGCGAGGGCACCTTCCCGTACCTGCGCCGCTATGGCCCGATCGCCATCGTGGGCCTGTCCTCCGCAATCCCGACCCTGCCCTTCGTGGCGAGCGGCCGGGTGGGATCCAGGCAGATGAAGGCCGTCGAGGACATTCTCGGGGAGCTGGGGCGCGATCCGGGCTGCTTCCGGGTCGTGCTGATCCACCACCCGCCCCATGTGGGCGGCGCCGAGGCGGGGCGAAACCTCACCGATGCGCGGCGCTTCGAGAAGATGCTGTGCCGGGTCGGCGCGGAACTCGTGCTGCACGGGCACAACCACGTGGGCTCCCTCGCCCATCTCGACGGGCCGCGCGGCCCCATTCCGGTGATCGGCGCGCCTTCGGCCTCCGCCCGCGGTGGAACCCTGACCCATACGGCCGGCTATCATCTCTTCACCATCGGGCACGACGAGACGGGCTTTCTCCTCACGGCCGAACTTCGGGGGTTGAGGCCCGACGGGACGGTCGGCGGCATGGGCATGCTCTCGCTCGCACGCATTCGCAAGCCGACGGACAAGCTTTGATCCGTCGCTTCGGCCAAGCTTTGCCATTTTCCAAGATTACTGCAGTGCCGCTTGAGGGCGCCTGCCCAGTATAAACCTGGACTGTACTGCGCTCTTCAAGGCCTCCATTCCGTACGAGGCGCGCATAATCAGGCCGACTGGCAATATATCCTTAGCTTTTCTGGAACCGCTCCGATCGCACTCCGTTGAACGGATGCAGCAGCCACCCATGAGTTTCGCAAGCCTGCTCGGCTTCGCACGGTGTTCTGCGATCCCGACAACAGGAGTTTTCCCTGATGAAGAAGTATCTTCCTCTCGCAGCCTTGCTCGCATCCGTCGCGGCCGTTCCGGCCTCGGCTCAGGTCATGGACAGCCAGACCTACCGCACGATGGCGGCTCAATCGGATGCCTTCGAGATCGCCTCGAGCCAGCTTGCCCTCGAGCGCTCGCGCAGTCCCGTGGTGCGCCGCTATGCCGAGACCATGATCCGGGATCATGGGATGACCAGTCAGGCCCTGAACGGCGGCCGCCCGGTCTATTCCGCGTCCGGTGAGTTCCTCGGCGGGACCGTGGGCGGCACGCTCGCGGGCGCCGGCATCGGCGCCCTGGTGGGCGGCCCGGTGGGGGCTGCCGTAGGCGCAGGCGTCGGCGCGACGGCTGGCGCCACGGCCGGTGCAGCGACGAGCGGCGCTCCGGCAACAGCCGGAGGCACTGCCACCGGCGCTCTGGCCGGTGCGGGCGTCGGCGCCCTGGTGGGCGGCCCGGTCGGCGCGGCCGTCGGGGCTGGCGTCGGAGCAACCACGGGCGCTGCGGCGGGACGTACCGCCGACGTGCAGGCGACCGGTTCCGTGAGCCCGGTCCGCCTCGGCGTTCCGCTTTCGCCGGACAAGATGGCCATGCTGAACCAGCTCGCCTCGACATCGGGCCCGCAATTCGACCGCCTCTACGGCCAGGCCCAGCGCATGGCGCACCAGGAAGCCCTGGCCCTGCATTCGGGCTACGCCCAGGCCGGCAACGATCCGGCGCTGCGCCAGTTCGCGGCCTCGGTGGTTCCGCACCTGGAGCACCACGCGGCCGACGCCCAGCGTCTCCCGGGCGGCGCGGTCCGCCGCCGCTAAGGGGGGCTTCGCGGCGGGCCCTCAGGGCCCGCCGTTTCCATGTTCGCCGAAAGGGCTATCCGCATCCCGGCCGCGGCGGGTTGCGGTACCCCTTCGAAAGTGTAGGAAGGAGGCAGCAGGTCCCTGCTTTCGGGCCTTGTCCCATCACCCTCCGACCTATCGCGAGCTTCCATGGCCTACGTCATTCCCGCGCCTTCGATTCCCGCTCTCCCCGTTGCCGGCACGGCCGACCTGTTCCCGGTCCGCCGCGTCTATTGCGTCGGCAGAAACTATGCGGCCCATGCGCGGGAGATGGGCGGCGATCCGACCCGCGAGCCGCCTTTCTTCTTCATGAAACCGGCCGATGCGCTCCAGCCCGTCCGGGAAGGCGAAACGGCGGACCACGCCTATCCGCCGAAGACCGGGAATTACCATTTCGAGATCGAGATGGTGGTGGCCCTGGCCAAGGGCGGGCGCGACATCCCGGTCGAGCGGGCCCTCGACCACGTCTTCGGCTATGCCATCGGTCTCGACATGACCCGCCGCGACCTCCAGGACGAGGCCAAACAGCTTCGCCGCCCCTGGGAGCTCGGCAAGGCGGCCGATCATTCGGGCCCGGTCGGGCCGATCCATCCGGTCTCGCAGGTTGGACACCCGGCCGGCGGCGCCATCTCCCTGTCGGTCGACGGGACGACGAAGCAGACCGCCGACCTATCCGACATGATCTGGTCCGTGGCCGAGCAGATCGCCTATCTCTCCTCCTATTTCGAGCTCGCGCCCGGCGACGTGATCTTCTCCGGAACGCCCGACGGCGTGGGCGCGGTGACGAAGGGCCAGACCATGGTCGGCGCCATCGAGGGCCTCGGCGAGATCACCCTGAAGGTCGTGTAAGGGCGTCCTCTTGCCTTTTTGGCGAGTTTGGCTGTTACTGCGTCACGGCGCGGCCGGAACAGGCCGCCGTTGCATCAGGCCCCGGCGCGAGCCGGGGTCCACGAACAAGGGAACGACTATGAAATTCGTTAAGACCGTCGGCTTGGCTCTTCTCGGCTCCGCTCTCGCGATGGGTGCAGCCTCTGCCCAGGAGAAGACCATCAAAATCGCCACGGAAGGCGCTTATGCGCCGTGGAACTTCACCGGCGCGGGCGGCAAGCTCGAAGGCTTCGAGATCGATCTCGCCAACGACCTGTGCGCCCGCATGAAGGTGAAGTGCGAGATCGTCGCCCAGGACTGGGACGGCATCATCCCGGCGCTCACGGCCAAGAAGTACGACGCCATCATGGCCGGCATGAGCATCACCGACGAGCGCAAGAAGACCATCGATTTCGCCGGTCCCTATGTGAACGGCCCCAACGGATACATGGTCGCCAAGTCCTCGCCCCTCGCCAAGATGGCGGGCACGGGCCAGGCCTATAACCTCGGCACCCAGCAGGCTGCCGCAGAGAAGGCCATCGAGGCCTCGAAGGAGATCCTCAAAGGCAAGACCGTCGGCGTCCAGGGCTCGACGATCCACGCGAACTTCGCCGACAAGTACCTGAAGGGCACGGCCGAGATCCGCGAGTACAAGACCACGGAGCAGCACGACCTCGATCTCGCGGCCGGCCGCATCGACGCTGTCCTGGCGGATTCCACGGCCATTATGGGCACGCTCGATAAGCCGGAATTCAAGGATTACGTCATGGTCGGCCCGTCCATCACCGGCGGCCTGCTCGGCGCGGGCGTCGGTGTCGGCCTGCGCAAGGGGGACGACGAGCTGAAGAAGAGCTTCAACGAGGCGATCAAGGCTGCGATCCAGGACGGCACGGTCAAGACCCTGTCCATGAAATGGTTCAAGGTGGACATTTCCCCCAAGGGCTGATCTTCGTTTCGACCCATGATAGGCGCGGCTTCGGCCGCGCCTTTTTTGTATTGGCTCATCTAACTGCGACCGAATTCGCCAGCTTGGGCGCTTTATTCAGCATGTTTAGCACTTGCGCCGGCTTGGCTTTTGAATGTTAGCTTCTGGACGCGCGATGAAGGCTACGACCTTCATCCGACAATAGGATCAGTCCAAGCTGACCAGAGGGAAGACGATGACATTCTTCAAGACATTGGGTTTCGGCCTGTTGGCCTCGGTGCTCGCCGTTGGCGGCGCCTCCGCCCAGGAAAAGACCGTCAAGATCGCGACTGAAGGCGCTTACGCGCCGTGGAACTTCACCGGCGCGGGCGGCAAGCTCGAAGGCTTCGAGATCGATCTCGCCAACGACCTCTGCGCCCGCATGAAGGTGAAATGCGAGATCGTGGCCCAGGACTGGGACGGCATCATCCCGGCGCTCCAGGCCAAGAAGTACGACGCCATCATGGCCGGCATGAACATCACGGACAAGCGCCTCGAGACGATCAACTTCTCGGTTCCCTACGCGGCCACCCCGCACGGCTTCGGCGTGATGAAGGATTCTCCCCTCGCCAAGCTGGCAGGAACCGGTACGACGGTGAACCTCGACAAGGATCCGGAAGGCGCCAAGAAGGCGATCGAGGCCTGGAAGCCGCTCCTGAAGGGCAAGACCGTCGGCGTCCAGACCTCGACCGTGAACGCGCAGTTCGTGGAGACCTACCTGAAGGACACGGTCACGATCCGCGAGTACAAGACCACGGAGCAGCACGACCTCGACCTGTCCGCCGGCCGTCTCGATGCGATCTTCGCCGGTCAGGCGGCCCTGAAGGCCACGCAGGAGAAGCCCGAGTTCAAGGACATGGTGATTGCCGGCACGGGTATGCGCGGCGGTCTGCTCGGCCGCGGCGTCGCCGTCGGCATGCGCAAGGACGACGCGGACCTGAAGAAGTCCTTCGACGAGGCGATCCAGGCGGCGATCAAGGACGGCACCATCAAGACGCTGTCCGAGAAGTGGTTCAAGATCGACGCGACTCCGCAGGCCTGACATCGGGCATCGTTGCCGAAGGCGGGCAAGCTTTCGGAAGCCATCCGGTGTTTCTGGCTACTGGAAAGTAAGTCCCGGATCCTGCTACACGGACCCGGGACACGATCCGGTCGAAGGCCGGATTTGACAGATCCTGTCTCCCCTCGCGCCCTCGATGAGGGGAAACATATTCAGGAAAGTTGAAGCGTGCAGCAGCTGAGCTATTTCGAGCTCGTCGGGTTCGGCCCCAACGGTTGGGGATGGGCCCTTCTCACCGCGGCGGGAATGACCATCGCCGTCGCCATATGCGGCTTCCTTGCGGGCTCCATCGTCGGAACCCTGGTGGCCTGGGGGAAGATCGGCGGCAATCTCGTGACCCGCAGCCTGGCGGACGGCTACACCACCGTCCTGCGCGGCATTCCCGATCTTCTCGTCATCTACCTCTTCTATTTCGGCGGCAGCGCGGCGCTCGGCGCCATCGGCAGCCTGTTCGGCGCCGAGGGCTTCATCGGCGTGCCGGCCTTCGTGACCGGCGCGCTCGCCATCGGGATCGTGTCGGGCGCCTATCAGGCAGAGGTCTTCCGCGGCGCCTATCAGGTGGTGAGCCGCGGCGAGATCGAAGCCGCCCGGTCCGTGGGTATGCATCGCTGGCTGATGTTCCGCCGCATCATCGCCCCGCAGGTGCTGCGCTACGCCATTCCCGGCCTCGGCAACACCTGGCAGCTGGTGCTCAAGGAATCGGCCCTGATCTCCGTGACGGGCCTCGTGGAGCTGCTGCGCCAGTCGCATATCGCGGCCGGCTCCACCCGCCGCCCCTTCGACTTCTACGTCACGGCGGCGATCCTCTACCTGCTCATCACCTGGGTTTCGACCTACCTGTTCCAGCGCGCGGAGGCTCATTCGATGCGTGGCATGCGGAGGGCTTCCTGATGGATTTCGCCTTCATGCGCGACACCTTCCTGACCCTGATGGGCGGGGTGCCGCTGACGCTCAACCTGTCCTTTACGTCGGTGGCCCTCGGAGCCGTGCTGGCGATGCTCCTGGCCCTTATGCGCATGTCGCGTATCAAGGTGCTCGACTGGCCGGCTCAAGGATATGTGTTCGTGTTCCGGGGAACGCCCCTGCTCGTGCAGATCTTCCTGATCTATTACGGCCTCGGGCAGTTCCGCCCGACCCTGCAGGCATGGGGATTGTGGACGTTCTTCCGCGAGCCCTATTGGTGCGCCGTGCTCGCGCTCACCCTCAACACCGCCGCCTATGCCAGCGAGATCATCCGCGGCGGCCTGCAATCGGTGCCGCACAACCAGGTCGAAGCGGCGCGCGCCTGCGGCATGTCGGGCTTCCTGCTCTTCCGCCGCATCGTCTTCCCCATCGCGGTCCGTCAGGCGCTTCCCGCCTACGGCAGCGAGATCATCCTCATGGTGAAGGCCACGTCGCTGGCCTCCATCATCACCATGATGGAAGTGACGGGACTTGCCGCGAAGCTCATCTCGCAGACCTTCCGCGCGGTCGAGGTCTTCATCGTGGCGGGCCTGATCTACCTCATCCTCAACTTCATCATCACGCGCATCATCATGGCCATCGAATGGTGGCTCTCGCCGCATCTGCGCCGCCCCCCGGCCATCGAGCCGCGCCTGGAGGCCGCCCATGTCTAACGGAGTTGCATCCTTGTCGACCCAACCCGCAGCCTCCGAGGCCGCTCCTGCCGTCTCCGTCAACAATCTCCGCAAGAGCTTCGGCAATCTCGAGGTGCTCAAGGGCGTGTCGCTGAGCGCGAGGGAAGGCGACGTCATCTCGATCCTCGGCGCCTCCGGCTCCGGCAAGTCCACCATGCTCCGCTGCATCAACATGCTGGAGGTCCCGGATTCCGGCGAGATCCGCATCGGCGGCGAGACCATCGGGCTGAAAAAAGGCCGCAAGGGCATGGAGCCCGCCGACCAGCGCCAGGTGGACCGCATCCGCTCGCGCGTCGCGATGGTGTTCCAGAGCTTCAACCTCTGGTCCCACATGACCATCCTGGAGAACGTGATCGAAGCGCCGGTGCACGTGCAGAAGCGCCCGAAGGCCGAATGCATCGCCGAGGCCGAGGAACTGCTGCAGAAGGTCGGCATCGTCGACAAGCGTAATCAGTATCCCTCGCACCTTTCCGGCGGCCAGCAGCAGCGCGCCGCCATCGCGCGGGCGCTCGCCATGCACCCGAAGGTGATGCTGTTCGACGAGCCGACCTCCGCGCTCGACCCGGAACTCGTCGGCGAGGTCCTGCGCGTCATGCGCTCCCTCGCCGAGGAGGGCCGCACCATGCTGGTGGTGACGCACGAAATGGGCTTCGCCCGCGACGTGTCGAACCGCGTCGTGTTTCTGCACAAGGGCGTGGTGGAGGAGGAAGGCGCACCGACCGAGGTGTTCGGCGCTCCGAAATCAGAACGCTTCAAGCAGTTCATCTCGAGCCATCGCTAGAACGACGCCCTGGCCCCCCTCACGTCATGGCCGGCCCTGTGCCGGCCGTCCCGATACGGTGAAGCACCTCGCCTCTCCGAACGGGATCACCGGAACAAGGCTGGTGATGACGTGGTGTGAACAGGCAGGGAGGCCCCGTTAGCGCTCGTCCACCCGGACGGCCGTGCCGTCGATTTCGACCGGACCGTGCTTGGGCATGCCCAGGTGCTCGTGGATGATGCGCAGGTTGCGCTGGTTTGCCTTGAAGAACACGTCGAACACGTCGCCCGCGAGCGGGATCGCCCCGATGGCCGTGTCGAACGCCACGTTGCCGATCATGCGCGCGATCTTCCAGCGCGGCAGGCCGAGCCGACGGGCTTCCCAGATGATGTAGCTGGCGAGCACCGCCGAGACCGCATCGCCGATGCCCGGCACGAGGCCGATCAGGGCATCGAAGCCGACGCGCCGGTTCAAGCCGGGAATCAGCACGGCATTGTCGAGCAGTTTCGCCACGAGCGTGACGCGCGCGATCGCATCGGCCTGCGTCGGACCGGCCATCCTGATAGCGTCGAAAGCAGCGCTGCGAGCAGTGGTCATTCCCATCTCCGAGCGGCCGGTCCCATGACTGGCCAACGGGACTTGATGTGTGCATTCCGGCCTTCTTCTGCAAGATTCAGGACCCGTTACCCTGTAACTCACCCAAAATTTCCTCTCTTGGGAATCCTTGCCGGGCAAAGCTTTGCCGGCGATCGGCAGCCCGCCTGCGGCCGAATCCGGATAGGCGTTCTTGCCTAAGACCACGCTCACTTTAGGTAGCATTGCCTAACGCTGCGATCGGTCCCGTCGGGGATCTGACAACAAGCAGCGACGGTGCCCGGACCCTGGGTCCGGCGGCTGCAACTGTGTAGGGGCTCGGAAAGGGATAACCCGATGAGCACCGATTCCCGCATTCGTCGCCTGTCCGGGGTTGCGATCATCACGGGCGCGTTTCTGGCAGGATCATTCCCGGCCGCACTCAAAGCCGACGACGGCGACGGCGGGATCGTCCCTCCCGCCCAATACGCCAGCCTGCCGGCCAACGACCGCCTCGACGATGCCGACGTCACCGGAAGCCTGCCGGACACCAAAGCGCTTTCCGGATTCGCCTCGCTGGTGGCGCATGGAACGATCACTCTGCGCGATACCGCCCCGACGGACTGCATCCCGGGCCATCTGCGCGAAGTGGTGGCCTCCGTGGCGGAGAAGTTCGGCCCCGTCAGCGTCGAGTCGACCCATCGCAGCCGCGGCCGCAACCGGCGCGCCGGAGGCGCGCGCCATTCCCTGCATCTCGCCTGCCGGGCAGTCGACTTCCGGGTGCGAGCCCGCGCGCGCGGCGTCATGGCCTATCTGCGGGGACTTCCTCAGGTCGGCGGCCTGAAGATCTATCGAAACGGCATCATTCACATCGACAACGGGGAACGCCGTTCCTGGTGACGCCCCGGATCGTCTTCGATACAACAGCAGCATGTTCGAGAATTTCACCCATCGCCGGATCGAAACCTCCGAGGCCGTCATCAATCTCCGCCACGCCGGAAGCGGACCGCCGGTCCTTCTGCTGCATGGACATCCACAGACCCATGCCATGTGGCACAAGGTGGCGCCGAATCTGGCCCGGAACTACACGATCGTCTGCGCCGATCTTCGCGGCTACGGCGACAGCGCGAAGCCGCCGACCACGCCCGACCACGAGCCTTATTCCAAGCGCGCCATGGCGCGCGATCAGGTCGGGGCGATGCAGGCTCTCGGCTTCGAGCGCTTCGCCGTCGTCGGCCACGACCGCGGCGGGCGCTGCGCCTATCGCATGGCGCTCGACCACCCGGACCGGATCATCGCACTGTCGGTTCTCGACATCATTCCGACGGCCGAGCACTTCCAGCGTACGGACATGGCCTTCGCCATGGGCTACTGGCACTGGTTCTTCCTCGCTCAACCCCATCCCATCCCCGAGCGCCTGATCGCATCCGACCCGGACGTGTTCTACCTGCGCCGGGGACGCTCGCTCTTCGACGAAGCGGCGCTGGCCGAATACCGGCGCTGCTACACGAACCCCGAGACGATCCACGCCATGTGCGAGGATTACCGGGCCGGCGCGACCATCGACATGCGTCTCGACGAAGAGGACCAGAAGGCCGGGCGCCGCATCGCCTGTCCGGTGCAGGCTCTCTGGGGTCTGAAGAACGGCCTGGAGCGCTGGTACGACGTTCTTGCCGTCTGGCGCGACTGGGCCGACAGCGTGGAAGGCCACGGCATCGATTGCGGCCACTACCTCGCCGAGGAAGCGCCGGACGAAACGCTGGCGGCCCTGGAGCCGTTTCTCGCGCGAGCATTTGAAGGTTGACGCTCACGCGTCTGCGGCCAACACCCGCTCACGTCATGGCCTTCCCGGACTTGATCCGGGGAGGCCATGACGTGGTGAGAGCTCCCCAGTGTCATTCCCGGCCGGAGATGGCGAAGCCATCGGAGGGGAAGGGAAACCACTGACAGGCGCAGCGCCATGGATCCCCTTCCCTCGCCTTCGGCTCGCCGGGGATGACACTCACCACTCCGGTCTCGGAAGCGAAAGGACCTCTACGCCCTGGCCTTTGCGAACGGCGCGATGGTGATGCCGTTCGCCTCCAGTTTCGCGCGGACCGTGCGGGCCATGACGACGGCGCTCGGCTCGTCGCCGTGCACGCAGATCGTGTCGATCTCGACCGGGATCCGCTTTCCCGACACCGTCGTGATCGCCCGGTCCTGGACGGCCCGGAGAATGCGCTCGGCGGCGAATTCCGCGTCGTGCAGCACGGAACCGGGCTTTTTCCGGCTGGTGAGCGTACCATCGTCCTCGTAGGTGCGGTCGGCGAAGATCTCGCGCGCGACCTTCACGCCGAGCTGGTCCGACGCCTTTTCCATCAGAAGACCGGGCATGCACACATTGACGAGGCCGGCATCGACGCCCTTGATGGCGCGGGCGATGGCGAGCGCGAGATCCATGTCCTCGTTCGCCATATTGTTGAGCGAGCCATGCGCCTTCACATAGGTGACCTTGTGCCCGGCGAGCGCCGCGAGGGCCTGCATGGCGCCGATCTGATAGGCCACCATGCGCTCGATCTCCGCCGGGCTGTCGCCGCGGATCGCGCGGCGGCCGAAGCCGTGCAGGTCGTTGAAGCCCGGATGCGCCCCGATTGCGACGCCCTTCCGCTTCGCCATCTCGGCCGTGCGAAACATGATGGACGGATCGCCCGCATGATAGCCGCAGGCGATGTTGGCCGACGAGACGATGTCGAGCATCGCCTCGTCGTCTCCCATCGGCCAGGGGCCGAAGCCCTCACCCATGTCGCAGTTGAGATCGATGATCATGTCCGTCACACCAGAACAGGTTTGGCCGTTTGCTGGCCCACGTGGAAGATGCGCTTGTAGCGCTCGATTTCCGCCTTCGGCCCCATGGCCTTCGTTGGATTGTCGGAGAGTTTCACCGTCGGCCTTTCGTCGGCCGAGATGACCTTGCACACGATGGAGATCGGGTCGAGCGCACCGTCAGGCGCCAAGCCGCGGAAATCGTTGGTGAGGAGCGTGCCCCAGCCGTAACCCATGCGCATGCGCCCGCGAAAATGCCGATGGATCCGCTCGATCAAATCCACATCGAGCCCATCGGAGAAGATCGCGAGCTTCTCCTTCGGATTCTGTCCGCGCTGACGCCACCACTCGATGGCTTCCTCGCCGCCCTCGATCGGATCCTTGGAATCCACCCTGATGCCCGTCCACGACGCCACCCACTCGGGCGCGTTCTGCAGGAAGTTCGTGGTGCCGTAGGTATCGGGCAGGATGATGCGCAGGTTGCCCTCGTAATCCTGCTGCCAATCCGCCAGCACCTGGTACGGCGATTCGGCGAGCTCCTCGTCGCTGTCGGTCAGGGCCGCATAGACCATCGGCAGTTCATGGGCGTTCGTGCCCACGGCCTCGACCTCGCGGCGCATGGCGATGAGGCAGTTGGACGTGCCGAGGAAGGAAGGGCCAAGACCCTCGATCATCGCCTGCACGCACCAATCCTGCCACAGGAAGCCATGGCGGCGGCGCGTGCCGAAATCGGAGATCGACAGATCGGGAATCTGCTTGAGTCGCTGTATCTTCTCCCAGACACGCGTCATGGCGCGGGCGTAGAGAACCTGCAGCTCGAACTTGCCCATGCCCTTGAGCACGCCGCGCGAGCGCAACTCGTTGAGGATGGCGAGGGCCGGGATCTCCCACATGGTGGTCTCGATCCAGCGGCCGTGGAAGGTCAGCACATATTGGCCGTCCTCCTTCTCGAGCAGGTATTCCGGAAAGCGGAAGGTCTCGAGCCAGTCCATGAATTCCGGCGAGAACATCTGCCGCTTGCCGTAGAAGGTATTGCCGCGCAGCCATGTGGACTCGCCCCGCGTCAGCGAGAGGCTGCGCACATGGTCGAGCTGCTCGCGCAGCTCACCGATATCGATGATATCGCCCAGGCGGATGCGGGTGGTGCGGTTATGGATGCCGAACGTGACCTGCACGTCCCTGTGGCGGCGAAAGATCGTCTGCGCCATCAGGAGCTTGTAGAAATCCGTATCCAGAACGGACCGGACGATCGGGTCGATCTTCCAAGTATGGTTGTAGACCCGGGTCGCGATGTCCACCATCGCCTGCTCCTTGCCACTCAAAGGAGGCGAGACAATAGCGAAGGCGTGCCCGGTATGAAAGAGCGCCGGCTACAGGACTTCCATGCAGTCCCGTCAGGGCGGCAGGACATCCACCTGGATCGAGGCGTAGTAGGCCGCCACGTCGGCGATATCCTCGTCCGACAGCTCCTTTGCTACAATATTCATGGATTCGTTCTTGCGATCACCCGAGCGATAGGCTTCGAGGCTGCGGACGATGTAGCTCTCGACCTGACCGGCCAGATTGGGCGCTTCCGGGTTCTTCGAGAGGCCGTCGAGGCCGTGGCAGCCCTGGCAGGTGGTGAGCTTCTGGCGCCCCGCCCGGGCGTCTCCGGCAAAGGCCGGATCGGCCGCGAGGCCACCCAGGAGGAGACCCGCCAGGGCAAGAGCATGGATCGATTTCATCATGGACGGTCCCGGGAGAAGCGGGCGCCCGCACGGGGCGCCCATCGAGAAATGCTCAGCGTCCTTCGTAGGATATACGATAGATCGCTCCGGCGGTATCGTCCGAGACCAGGAGAGACCCGTCAGGCAGCATTGCGACATCGACCGGCCGCCCGAGATACTCACCGTTCTCCGTCAGCCATCCCTCTGCGAAGACTTGCGGCTTGTCCGCCGTGCCATCCGGCTTGACCGGCGTGAACATAACCCGCGCGCCGATAGGCTTGGTGCGGTTCCAGGAGCCGTGCTGGGCCGAGAAGATGCCACCCTGGTAGGTCTGCGGGAACATCTTGCCCGTGTAGAACATCATGCCGAGATCGGCCGCGTGCGGAGCCATCTCGGCCTGCGGGCCGATCACCCCGGCCGGGACCGGATCGTCCTTGTACTCGACCGTGCGGACGGTGCCGCCGCCATACCAGGGGAAGCCGAAGTTCTGCCCCATGCTGGCAATGCGGTTGAGCTCCCCGGGAGGTTGGTCGTCGCCCATGCCGTCGACCTGGTTGTCCGTGAACCAGAGAGACTTGTCGGCGGGATTGAAGTCCATCCCGACCGAATTGCGGATGCCCGTCGCATAGACCTCGCGGTTCTTGCCGTCCTGGTCCATGCGGATGATGCCGCCGATCCCGACCTTCTTGTAGAGATCGAGCTTGTCTTTGGGCGGCACGTTGAAGGGCTGGCCAAGGGCGATATAGAGCTTATTGTCTGGTCCGATCCGGCAGACGCGGGCGGTATGATTGAAGCTTTCCTCGGCGGGCGGAATGAGATCACCCTGCTTCACGACCTGGAAGATGGGAACATCGGCGCCACCCTCGTAGAAGAACTCGGCGGCCGGGAACTGGATCACCCGGTTCTGTTCGACGATGTAGAGGATCCCATCGGGCGAGAAGCAAACGCCGTTGGGGATCTTGAAGGTGACGGCCGCCCCGAACGGGACGACCTCGTCGGCCACGCGATCCTTGTCGCGATCCGTCACCGTGTAGACGTTGCTCTTGCGGGTTCCGACGAAAACGACGCCGGCATTGGGCCCGACGGCCATATGGCGGGCATCGGGAACCACGGCGTAAAGATCGATTTTGAATCCGTCCGGCAGCTTGATCTTCTCGAGATTGCGCCTGAGAGCATCGGCCCTGCGGCCCTCCTGTGGAATCGGTTTGGGCGGCGGCGTGTCGGTGGCGCGGAAGCCGCTCAGGCGTTCCAGGTTGCCCGTCGGCGATTG
Organism: Microvirga sp. Mcv34; assembly: GCF_024519725.1. Classification (GTDB taxonomy): domain Bacteria; phylum Pseudomonadota; class Alphaproteobacteria; order Rhizobiales; family Beijerinckiaceae; genus Microvirga. The sequence continues at coordinate 48,690 of NZ_JALJRK010000007.1, forward strand.
CGTCGCCGATGGTGTATTCCCGGCGCCTCCCTGGACGGCAGGCTGGGCAAAAGCTGAGGACGCAAGAACAACCGTTGAGACAGCAGCAAGCCAGATGAACTTCATCGATTCCTCCGAGAGACTGCCCCTTATGATTTTATCGTTGTGTGTCCGTGTTCGAATGCGCTCCCCAGCCAATTCTTAACATAGATCATACTCAAGCCACTTCCACAGCGGAAGGAGCGAATAAGAGCAAAGAAAAAGGGGCCGCACGCGGCCCCTGAATATTTCGCGCTGCGGCGGAAATCAGCTCAGGTTGACCTTCGCCTGATCGCCGGGCTTCGGCTGCTCGCCGGTAATGGCGGCCTTGGCATAGCCGTAGAGATGCACCAGGGTCGAGGACGGGCTGTCCCAGTATTCGCCCTTGGCCGGATGAACGCGGATCAGGGCGATCTGCGGATCGTCGACGCCCTTCGGGAACCAGGCGCGCAGGGGCTCCGACCACTTCTCCTCGATCGTTGCCTTGTCGCGCACGATCTCGGCCTTGCCGGTCACCGACACGTAGGTCTGGCTGCTCGGATCGGAATAGGCGAGGTTCACCTCGTTGTCGCGGGAGAGCTCCGTCGTCTTGGGAGACTGGATCTGGGTGAAGAACCAGAGATCGCCATGCTCGTCCGCCTCCTGGTTGTGCATGGGGCGGCTGTGAAGCGTTCCGTCCGTATCGACGGTGGTCATCATGGCGATCTTCACGTCCTTGATCAGCTCATAGAGCTTTCCGGCGTTCGGATCGTTATGGCCGTGCTGGTGCATCCTCGTCTCCTCAGATCTTGTACGACAGGTTCCCGGGAGCGATCATCGAAGGCGGCCCTGCGACCGGTCGAACCGGCTCCCGAGGGGTCCGGTGAACAACGGACAAGGTGCGGTTTGGTTCGGGATATCGCACAAGGCCCCGCGGGCGCGTCTTAACGGATGCGCTCCGGGCCTATACATGAAGGTCAGAACCTCGGAGCCATTCAGGAGACTTCATCGTGGCAATTACCCGTGAGCACGTGCTGCAGGCTCTGTCGACCGTTCCGGTCGATGCAGGCGGAACCAACCTCGTCGCGTCGGGCCGCCTGTCCGACGTGGTGGTGGACGATGCGGGCCGGGTGATGTTCGCGATCACCATTCAGCCCAGCGAGGCCGCCGCCATGGAGCAGGTGCGCCAGGCCGCCGTCGCGGCCGTGCAGGGCCTGCCGGCCGTGAAGGGCGTCTTCGCGAGCCTCACGGCCGACCGGCCCGCCGGCTCCGGCGCTGCCTCCTCTCCCTCCGCGCCGCAGCGCCCGCACGCGGCGGCGCAGCCGCGGAACCAACGTATCCCGGGCGTGCAGCACGTGATCGCCGTCGCTTCGGGCAAGGGCGGCGTCGGCAAATCCACCACCGCCTGCAACCTGGCACTCGGGTTAAAGGCGATGGGCCTGAAGGTCGGCCTGCTCGACGCCGACATCTACGGTCCCTCCATGCCGAAGCTCCTCGGCATCCACGGCAAGCCGCGCCTGCTCGAGAACCGGGTTCTGGAACCCATGGAGGCCTACGGCCTCAAGGTCATGTCCATCGGTTTCCTCGTCGAGGAAGAGGCCGCCATGATCTGGCGCGGCCCGATGGTGATGTCGGCCATCACCCAGATGCTGCGCGAAGTGGCCTGGGGCGATCTCGACGTTCTCGTCGTCGACATGCCGCCCGGCACGGGCGATGCGCAGCTCACCATGGCGCAGGCGACGCCCTTGGCCGGCGCGGTGATCGTCTCCACCCCGCAGGACCTCGCGCTGATCGATGCGCGGCGCGGTGTCTCCATGTTCAAGCGCGTGGAGATCCCGATCCTCGGCATCGTCGAGAACATGGCGACCTTCGTCTGCCCCCATTGCGGCCAGAGCTCCCACATCTTCGGCCATGGCGGCGCGCGTGAGGAGGCCCAGCGCCTGGGCGTTCCCTTCCTGGGCGAAGTTCCGCTCAACATGACCATCCGTGAGCTTTCGGATGCGGGGCGCCCCGTGGTGGTCGCCGATCCCGACGGGCCGCATGCGACGATCTACAAGGACATGGCGCGGCAGGTCTGGTCCTCGCTCGCAGGCGGCGCAGCCGCACGGCCCGCGCCACGCATCGTGATCGAGTGAGCGGGTCCGGCATGACGCCGCCTCCCACGCTTGGCGTCGTGCTGGCGGGTGGCCTGTCGCGGCGCATGGGAGGCGGCGACAAGGTTCTCCTGACGGTCGACGGGCTGACGCTTCTCGACCATGCGGCGCAGCGCCTCGCGCCGCAATGCGACGGCCTGATTGTGAATGCGAATGGCGACATCAGCCGTTTCGGGACTTCTCCCTATCCCGTCGTGCCAGATTTGATCGAAGGTCATCTGGGTCCGCTGTCGGGCATTCTGACGGCGCTAGAATGGACCGCAGCTCATCGTCCCGGCATCGCATGGGTCGTGAGCGTTCCGGGCGATACGCCGTTCATCCCGGCCGACCTGGTCCAGCGCCTGCATCATGCGCGCCTTGCATCGGCGCAACCCCTCGCCTGCGCGTCGTCGGGCTCGCGGATCCATTTCGCAGTCGGCCTCTGGCCCGTCGCCTTGCAGGACGATCTGCGCCGGGCGCTCCTGGCCGAGGGGACCCGCCGCATCCGGGATTGGGCGGGGCGTCACGGATATGCACAGGCTTCATGGCCTATCGAGGCCACGGACCCGTTCTTCAACATCAACACGCCGGAGGATTTGGCCGAGGCGGGCCTGTCGGCACGGCAGGAAGGCGCACGATGACCGAGCTCGATCTCTCCGGCCTGAAATGCCCGCTCCCGGTCCTGCGCACTCGAAAGGCCCTGCGTTCGCTGGCGGCCGGCGAGCGACTGCACGTCATCTGCACGGATCCGCTCGCGGGGATCGACGTGCCCAACCTGATCCGGGAAACAGGCGACATTCTGGAAGAGCAAAAACAGGAAGCCTCCCGGATCAGCTTCCTGATCCGCAAGGCCGAACACTCCACATGAAAAAGGCCCGGCAAATGCCGGGCCCTTTCCATCATCTGCGATTAAGGATTCTTGCGCAGCGAATCCTTGATGCCGCCGACGGTGTTCTGGATCTTGCCCTCGGCCTTATCCATCTTGCCTTCGGCTTCCATCTTGGAATCACCCAGGACCTTGCCCAGGCCTTCCTTGATGCGGCCCTTCACGTTCTTCATGCTGCCTTCGGCGCGATCGTTATCCATGATGCTTCTCCTGAAACTTGTCGTCTGGGGAGGCAACGCCGCTTTGGACGGTTGGTTTCAACGAAATGCAGGCTGCGACAATCCTGATCGCGAACATGTAGAGTGACCTCTTTATCATCGCCAAATTCGATATTCATTGATTTATACTTACGTATAAATTTAAAATTTCGAGATATTATCAACCGGACATCATACGACTATTGGCAACAATACGCTCGCCATTCATATCCAAATCTTATTCAACGGCCGCTGACACTCCTGGCCAATCTCGCAGGAGAGAGGATGGACAACTGATCCGGGCGCACTAATTGGAGCTCGAATAGAACGTTATATAGTCAAAAAGAGCCTGTCCTTGTCCCCACCCTCCAGACATTCCCCGGGTCCCAAAACCTCTCGTCGTAGAAATGGCCGGACCGCATCGAGGGGCTCGGCTCATTCCATGGACCGTGTCACCCTCCTGGCCCACCAACTGAAGGCGCCGCTGTCGGCCATCAATGCCTTGGCCCAAGGCCTCGTCCGGCGAGCCGACCGGCTCAGCACCCAAGAGATCCGGGCAAAAGCCGAAAAGATCTGGCGTGCGAGCCTGCGCCTCGACGAACTGATCGACACGATCCTGTCCTATTCCCGCGCAACCGCCGGCGGGATCGTGCTCAACTCGGGCGAATTCGACCTGGGGGAGCTCATCCGCCGGACGTGTCGAGAACAAGGCGAACAGGAACCCGACCGCCCTTTTCACCTCCAGCTTCGCGGGCTGCCGAAAATCGTGATCGGTGACCAGATCCTTCTGGAACAGGCCCTTGTCATCGTCCTGTCGAACGCGATGAAATATTCTCGTCCGGATCAGCCGATCGAGGTGACCACCCGCAAGAGGGGCAGCATGATCCGCCTCGTGGTCCAGGATCAGGGAATCGGCATCCCGGAACGGGATCTGCCTCTCATCACGCAACCCTTCTTCCGCGGTCAGAACGTGAAGAAACTGCCGGGCACCGGCCTCGGCCTGAGCCTTGCCTGGTACATTCTCAAGCTTCACGGCGGAGACCTGGAGATCGAGAGCCAGGAAGGTCATGGGACCAAGGTCACGATGCTCCTGCCGGAAATGAACACGACGGGACTCAGCTATTCCATTTGAGCCGCCATCCCGCATCGCTCACGAGCGGATGAGGATGCACCGGAAATCGTTCACGTTGGTCAGCGTCGGACCGGTCACGACGAGCCTGTCGAGCTGCGCGAAGGCCGTGTAGGCGTCGTTCCTGTCCAAGTGCGCCGCGAGGTCTATCCCTTTCGCGCGGGCGCTCTCGAACAGGCCTCCGTCGAACCAGGCGCCCGCGTTGTCCTCGGAGCCGTCGATGCCGTCCGTATCGCAGGCAATGGCCGAGATCTTGTCCTCGTCCTTCAAGGACAGGGCCAGGGACAACAGGAACTCGGCATTGCGTCCGCCTCTGCCCTGCCCCCGCACCGTCACCGTCGTCTCGCCGCCGGAGAGCAGGACGCATGGCGCTTTCACAGGCTCTCCATGCAGCAGGACGGAACGGGCAATGCCTGCCATGACGCGGCCCACCTCCCGCGCCTCGCCTTCGAGCGCATCGCCGAGGACGAGCGGCGTCAGCCCCAGCTCACGGGCTCGCGCAGCGGCCGCGTCGAGCGCCATTTTGGGGGTCGACAACATATGCACCGCGCCGCCCTCCACCGGCTGGGTGACGGCGTTGGAGCGGATAGTCCTGATGACGTGTTCGGGCACGGCGATGCCGTATTTGCGCAGGATCCCGAGAGCCACATCGGGGTCGACGCGCTCGGGTATCGTCGGGCCGGACCCGATGCTGCCGGGATCGTCGCCAGGAACGTCCGAAATCAGATAGGTGACGAGCTGCGCCTTGCCGATGGCGGCCGCGAGCCTGCCGCCCTTGATGGCCGAGAGGGACTTGCGCACCAGGTTCATCTCCCCGATGGGCGCACCCGATTTCAACAGCGCCCGGTTCAGATCCTGCTTGTCGGCGAGGGTTACGCCCTCGGCTGGCAGCGACAGGAGCGCCGAGGCTCCGCCGGACATGAGGCACACGACGAGATCATCGGGGCCAGCATCGCGCGCCAGGTCCAGGATGCGCCGGGCGGCCTTCAGACCGGCCTCGTCCGGGACGGGATGCGCAGCCTCGACGATTTCCACGCTTTTCGTCGGCACCGCGTGTCCATACCGGGTGACCACGAGCCCTTCGCAGGTTCCTCCCACACGGCTCCAGGCTTCCTCGAAGGCGGCCGCCATGCGGGCCGAGGCCTTTCCGGCGCCGAGGACGATCGTTCGCCCTTTGGGGCGAGGAGGCAGGCGACCGTCGAACTGACCATCCGGGAGAGCAGCCTTGAGAGCGGCATCGAACAGGGCGAGGAGGATTTCGGCATCGTTTGGCATGGCGTCACTTTACGTCAGAAATCCCCCGCGTGAAGCCTCAACCGGCGGATTGCGCACAGGCGGCCTATGTCGCTATCAAAGCTCTTGGATCTCTCCACAGGATCATGCTTAAAGACAGGCAATTAGCCGTCTTACGATCTTCTTACCCTCTCAAGGATGACCATGCTTCCCCTCTCACAGATGCCGCTGGAAACGGCACGCGCCGTTCGTGTGATGCTGACCGATATCGATGACACCATCACGTCCGAAGGAATGCTGACGGCTTCGGCGTATGGTGCGTTGGAGGAGCTTCATCGCGCCGGCTTCCTCGTCATTCCCGTGACGGGCAGACCGGCCGGATGGTGCGATCATATCGCCCGCATGTGGCCGGTGGATGCGGTGGTGGGAGAGAACGGCGCCTTCTATTTCCGCTATGACCGCGAGCGCAAGACGATGGAGCAGCGATTCTGGGCGAGCCGGGAGGAGCTGAAGCGCAATCGTGAGAAGCTCGATGCCATCGAGTCGGAAGTGCTCGCCAGTGTCCCCGGCTCGGCGCTCGCCAGCGACCAAGCTTATCGCGTGGCGGACCTTGCTATCGACTTCTGCGAGGACGTTCCCGCGCTGCCGGAATCGGAGGTGGACAGAATCGTGTCCATTTTCGAGCGTGCGGGCGCGCAGGCGAAGGTCAGCTCCATCCATGTGAACGGCTGGTTCGGCGACTATAACAAGCTGAGCATGGCCAAGACCCTCTTGTCCGACGTGTTCGGCATGGATTGGGAAGAGGCCAGGAAGGCCGTGGTCTATGCGGGCGACTCGCCGAACGACGAGCCGATGTTCGCGGCTTTTCCCTTGAGCGTCGGCGTCGCCAATATTGAGTCTTTCGCGCATCGCCTGACCAGCAAGCCCGCCTATGTCACAAGGGGCCATTCGGGCGACGGCTTCGCCGAACTCGCCCGCCTGCTGCTGGACGCAAGACGCGGATGAAGGACCGGACCCGATGAAGCTCGTCACCTGGAACATTCAATGGGGCCTGGGCTGCGACGGGAGGGTCGATCTCGCGCGGATCGTCGACGATGCGCGCTCGTTCTGCGATGCGGACGTGTTCTGCTTCCAGGAGATCTCCCACGGCTTCGCCCCGCATGACGGCCATGACGATCAGCCCGCGCGGTTGGCGTCGCTCCTGCCCGGCTATGCGGCGATCTTCCGCCCCGCCGTCGAGATGCGGGACGGCGACGGCAGTCCGCAGGTTTTCGGCAACATGATCCTGTCGCGCCTGCCCGTGCTGCAGGTCACGAGCCACATGCTGCCCTGGCCCGCCACCGAGGTCCGCAGCATGCAGCGGCAGGCGCTGGAGGCGATCGTCGCGACGGATGCGGGACCGATCCGCATCACCACCTGCCATCTCGAATATCATTCGCACGAGCATCGGCAGGCTCAGGTCGGGCGTTTGCGGGAGTTGCACGAGGACGCTGTGAAGCGGGCGCGGCTCACCTTCCGCGATGCCACGGACGGGCCCTACCGCACACTGCCCGCGCCTATCGGCTCCATCGTCTGCGGCGACTTCAATATCGAGCCGCATGATCCGGTCTATATGGACATGCGGCGCCCCTTCACGTCGAACGTTCCGGCTTTCGTGGATGCCTGGACGGCGCGGCACGACACGATCCCGCATCCACCGACCACGGGCGTCGCGGATCACGTGCAATGGCCCCAGGGGCCGCATTCCCGCGATTACATCTTCGTCTCGGAGGATCTCGCCGACCGGATCGTGGATGTCAGCGTCGATGTCGAAACCACTTCATCCGATCACCAGCCGGTGGCGATGACGCTGGGCGGATAGAAGCGCCCGGCATTCGACGGAGCAAACGAAAGGCCCGGCCGCTGCAAACGGCCGGGCCTTCTGCGGTCTCTTACAGACCGGCGATGTTGATGTACTTGATTTCGAGGAAGCCCTCGATACCGTACTTGGAGCCCTCGCGGCCCAGCCCCGACTGCTTCACGCCGCCGAACGGCGCCATCTCGTTGGCGAGCGCGGGCGTGTTCACGCCCACCATGCCGCTCTCCAGCGCCTCCGCCACCCGCCAGACGCGGGCCATGTCCTTGGCGTAGAAATACGACGCCAGGCCGAACTCCGAGTCGTTCGCCATCGCGATCACGTCCGCCTCATCCTTGAACGTGATGATCGGCGCCAGCGGCGCGAAGGTCTCTTCCTTCGTCACCTTCATGCTCTGCGTGACACCCGTCATCACCGTGGGCTCGAAGAACGTGCTGCCGAGATCCGAACGCTTTCCGCCCACCAAGAGCTTGCCGCCCTTGTCCAGCACGTCCTGCACGTGCTCCTCCATCTTGGCCACGGCGCGGTCGTCGATCAGCGGCCCCATGGTCACGCCGGCTTCCGTGCCCCGGCCGAGCTTGAGGCTTCCGGCCTTGGCGGCGAGCTTCGCGGCGAAGGCCTCGGCCACGCCCTCCTGCACGTAGATCCGGTTGGCGCAGACGCAGGTCTGGCCGGCATTGCGGAACTTGGACGCCATCGCGCCCTCGACCGCCGCATCGAGATCGGCATCGTCGAACACGATGAACGGCGCATTACCGCCGAGTTCCAGCGACAGGCGCTTGATCCCATCGGCCGCTTCCTTCATCAGCCAGCGGCCCACGCCCGTGGAGCCGGTGAACGTGATCTTGGCGACCTTCGGGTTGCGGCAGAACTCCTCGCCGATGGGCTTGGCCTCGCCGGTGACCACCGAGAAGGCGCCCTTGGGCACCCCGGCCCGCTCGGCCAGCACGGCGAGCGCCAGGGCCGAGAGCGGGGTCTGAGCGGCGGGCTTGAGCACCATGGTGCAGCCGGCGGCGAGCGCCGGGCCCACTTTCCGGGTGATCATACCGTTGGGGAAATTCCAGGGTGTGATGGCCGCGCACACGCCCACCGGCTGCTTGAGCACCACGATGCGCTGGGACGGCGAAGCCCCGGGAATGACGTCGCCGTCGATGCGCTTGGCCTCTTCGGCGAACCACTCGATATAGGCAGCGTTCGAGATCACCTCGCCCTTGGCCTCGGCCAGTGGCTTGCCCTGCTCGGTGGTGAGGATGAGCGCCAGGTCGTCGGCGTTCTCGACGATCAGGTCGTACCAGCGGCGCAGGATCTGGCTGCGCTCCTTGGCGGTGCGCTTGGCCCATTCCTTCTGGACCGCGTGGGCCTTGTCGATGGCCCGCCGGGCGGCTTCGGGGCCGAGATCGGGAACTTCGAGGATGAGGGCACCGTCGAAGGGATCGGTGACGGGAATGGTCTTGCCGTCCGGGGCATCGATCCACTCGCCCGCCACATAGGCCTGCCCCACCAGGAGCGAGGGGTCCTTCAGGTCCACCACACGGCGATCCACAGGCTTTGCATGAACGGTCATCTTGAACGACTCCAATCTCGACAATGGGAAGGTCGGGAAGCTTCAGCGAGATATAGTGGCTGAGTCCGGCTCTGTGAACCGCAGGGGCTGCGGAGCAGGGTTACGGGCCGCGCGGCCGGGCTTCATGGCCGACGGCGGCGCCCGTGCCTGAAAATGAGGCAGAAACAGAAGGATAGCTGCGACTTAAGGATGACCTCTTCTCGCATTGCACAAGACACGAGTCGCGGTACCTTTCTGACCATTGCCGGGCATCCGCGGACGCCACGGCCCCAACAATGGCCGGATCAACCGGCCTCGGCACGAAGGGAAGGAAATCGATGCGAGTTCTCAGCAAAATTCTGTTCGCTCTCAGCTGCACGGTCGCGGCGCAGTCGGCCCTTGCGCAGCAGGCCTCCGACGGCGTGGTCAAGATCGGCATCCTGAACGACCAATCCGGCGTCTATGCGGATTTCGGCGGCAAGTCCTCGGTGGAGGCCGCCCGCATGGCCGTGCAGGATTTCGGCGGGAAGGTTCTGGGCGTGCCCGTCGAGATCGTGAGCGCGGACCACCAGAACAAGCCTGACGTCGCGGCCAGCATCGCCCGGCAATGGTACGACACCGAGAAGGTCGATTCCATCATGGAGCTGACCACCTCGTCCGTCGCCCTCGCGGTGCAGGGCCTGTCCAAGGACAAGAAGAAGATCACCATCACGACCGGCGCCGCCACGAGCGACCTCACGGGCAAGCAGTGCACCCCGTTCGGCTTCCACTGGGCTTACGACACCCACGCCCTCGCGGTCGGCACCGGCGGCGCGCTGGTGGAGAACGGCGGCAACAAGTGGTTCTTCCTCACGGCCGACTACGCCTTCGGCTACTCCCTCGAGGGCGAGACCTCGAAATTCGTGAAGTCGAAGGGCGGCCAGGTAGTTGGTTCCGTCCGCCATCCGCTGGCGGCCACCGATTACTCGTCCTTCCTGCTCCAGGCCCAGAGCTCCGGCGCCAACGTGATCGGCCTCGCCAATGCGGGCCTCGATACCGCCAACGCCATCAAGCAGGCGGCGGAGTTCGGCATCACCCAGGGCGGCACGCGTCTGGCGGCGCTCCTCTTCACCCTGGCCGAAGTGAAGGGCCTCGGCCTGAAGGCCGCGCAGGGCCTCACCCTTACCGAAGGCTGGTACTGGGACCAGAGCGACGAGAATCGCGCCTTCGCGAAGAAGTTCCAGGAAAAGACCGGCCGCATGCCCAACATGATCCACATGGGCACCTACTCGGCCGTCCTGCAATATCTGAAGGCGGTCGAGAAGGCCGGCACCGACGCGACCGAGCCGGTGGCCAAGCTTCTGCACGAAATGCCCGTCCAGGACGTCTTCGCCAAGAACGGCAAGGTGCTGCCCAACGGCCGCATGGTCTACGACATGTATCTCTTCCAGGTGAAGAAGCCGGAAGAGAGCAAGAGCGACTGGGACATGTACAAGCAGCTCGCCAAGGTGCCGGGCGACCAGGCTTACCTGTCCATGGCCGAGAGCGGCTGCCAGCTCACGCAGTAACCCTCAGGCTGCACGGGGCGGCGTGAGCCGCCCCCACCTCATCCTTCGACAACGGCTGGACTCGAGCCTCGCGCCCGAGCCAGCCGTTGCATCCTCACCCAGAGAGTGTCGGCCCATTCAATGGTCAGTACGCAACCTATCTTGAGCGCCACCGGCCTCACCATGGAGTTTCGCGGCTTCGTGGCCGTGAAGGACGTGACGCTGTCCGTCAATGAGGGCACGATCCACGCCCTGATCGGCCCCAACGGCGCCGGAAAGACGACCGTCTTCAACCTGCTCACAAAATTCCTCACGCCGACCCGGGGGCAGATCGCATTCAAGGGCTCGGACATCACGGGCCTGCAGCCCGCCGAGGTTGCCCGTCTCGGGCTCGTCCGCTCGTTCCAGATTTCCGCCGTGTTCCCGCACCTGACCGTGCTCGACAACGTGCGCATCGCCCTGCAGCGTCCCTCGGGTCTCGCGACGCAGTTCTGGCGCTCCGCCGCGTCCCTTTCGACGCTCAACGAGCACGCGATGGAACTGATCGACGCGGTCGGCCTCAGGGCCTATGCACATCTTCCCGCCGTTGAATTGTCCTACGGACGCAAGCGAGCGCTGGAGATCGCCACCACCCTGGCTCTCGATCCCGCCATGCTGCTGCTCGACGAGCCCATGGCCGGCATGGGCCATGAAGACATCGGTCGCATCTCCGACCTGATCCGGCGCATCGCCCGCGATCGCACGGTGCTGATGGTCGAGCATAACCTGAACGTGGTGTCCGATCTCTGCGATCGGGTCACCGTTCTCGCTCGCGGAGAGATCCTCTCCGACGGAACATACGAGAAAGTCAGTCAGGACCCGCGCGTGCGCGAAGCCTATATGGGAACCGAGCATGAGTAGCGCTCCTCTTCTCGAAGTCCGCGGGCTGAATGCCTGGTACGGCGAAAGCCATGTTCTTCACGGGGTCGATCTCGACATCCGAGAGGGCGAGACGGTCACCCTTCTCGGCCGCAACGGCGCGGGCAAGACCACGACCCTGCGCGCCATCATGGGCATCCTGCGCCGTCGCGAGGGCGTCATTCGCCTGCGCGGCAAGGATCTTCTGGGATTGCCGCTCCACAAGGTCGCGCAGTCGGGTCTCGGCTACGTGCCCGAGGAGCGCGGAATCTTCGCGAGCCTCAACGTCTCCGAGAACCTGATGCTGCCGCCGACCGTCTCCGAGGGCGGCATGAGCGTGGAGGAGATCTACAGCCTCTTCCCCAATCTGCACGAACGCCGTTCGAGCCAGGGCACGAAGCTGTCGGGCGGTGAGCAGCAGATGCTCGCCATCGCCCGCGTGCTGCGCACGGGTGCGCGGATCATCCTTCTCGACGAACCGACGGAGGGTCTGGCTCCCGTCATCGTCCAGCGCATCGGCGATGTGCTGGTCGCCTTGAAGAAGCGTGGAATGACCATCCTGCTCGTGGAACAGAACTTCCGCTTCGCGAAGAAAGTGGCCGATCGCTTCTACCTCATGGAAGATGGGCGTATGGTGAATTCGTTCCCCGGGCACGAGCTCGATGCGCGCATGGACGAACTCCACGAAGTTCTTGGGGTGTAGAGCATCATGAGCACCATTTTCGGCATACCCGCCCCGGCTCTCTACGGCCAGATCCTCATCGGGCTGATCAACGGCTCCTTCTATGCCATGCTGAGCCTCGGCCTCGCGGTGATCTTCGGATTGCTCCGGGTCATCAACTTCGCCCATGGCGCGCAATACATGCTGGGCGCCTTCGCTGCCTACCTGCTCCTGAGCTGGCTCGGGATCGGCTATTGGCCGGCGCTCATCCTGGCCCCTTTGATCGTCGGCGCCATCGCGGTCGTGATCGAGAAAACCATGCTGAGCCGTCTCTACGGCGTGGATCCCCTTTACGGCCTTCTCCTGACCTTCGGCCTCGCCCTCATTCTCGAAGGCGCTTTCCGCTACTGGTTCGGCGCCGCGGGCCAGCCCTATTCCCCTCCCCCGCAGCTGACGGGAGCCGTCAACCTGGGCTTCATGTTCATGCCGATCTATCGCGGCTGGGTGGTGATCGCCTCCCTGGTCATCTGCCTGGGCACATGGCTCCTCATCGAGAAGACGCGGCTCGGCGCCTATCTCCGCGCCGCGACGGAAAACGCCACGCTCGTCCAGGCCTTCGGCGTGAACGTCCCGCTGCTCCTGACCCTCACCTACGGCCTGGGTGCGGCGCTGGCGGGTCTCGCCGGCGTCCTGGCGGCCCCGATCTATCAGGTGAGCCCGCTCATGGGCTCGAACCTCATCATCATCGTGTTCGCCGTGGTCGTCGTCGGCGGCATGGGGTCGATCCTGGGCGCCATCGTGACCGGCTATGTGCTCGGCGTCCTTGAGGGCCTGACGAAGGTCTTCTACCCGGAAGCCTCGAGTATCGTTATCTTTGTGATCATGGCCATCGTTCTGCTCGTCAGGCCGGCAGGTCTCTTCGGGCGGGAGGAGTGATATCATGGCTGTCGGAACCCAATATCTCGCGGAACAGCCCAGGCTCCGCACGTCCTCGATGGTGCTCGGAGCGGTCGCCATCGCGGCCCTGATGGCGGCTCCTTTCTTCTTCTACCCCGTCATGCTGATGAGCGTGCTCTGCTTCGCGCTCTTCGCCTGCGCGTTCAACCTGCTCATCGGCTATGTGGGCCTGCTCTCCTTCGGCCATGCGGCCTTCTTCGGCGGAGCGGCCTATTTCACCGCCCATGCGGCCAAGGTTTGGGGCTGGGAGCCCCTGACCGCCATCCTGCTGGGCGTGGCGGGAGCCGCTGTCATGGGTCTCGTCATCGGCTTCGTGGCGATCCGCCGGCAGGGCATTTATTTCGCCATGATCACGCTCGCCCTGTCGCAGATGTTCGCCTTCATCTGCCTGCAGGTGCCCTTCACCCATGGCGAGGACGGCATTCAGGGCGTGCCACGCGGCCATCTGCTCGGCTTCATCGACCTGAACCAGCCCCTGACCATGTACTACGTCACGCTGGCGATCTTCCTGTTCGGCTTTTTCTCCATCTGGCGCATCGTGAACTCGCCCTTCGGCAACATCCTCAAGGCGATCCGCGAGAACGAGCGACGTGCGGTCTCCCTCGGCTACCGGGTCGACCGTTACAAGCTCGGCGCCTTCGTCATGTCGGCTGCCCTGGCGGGCTTGGCGGGCGGCACGAAAGCCATCGTGTTCCAGTTCGCGACCCTCACGGACGTGCAATGGCAGATGTCCGGCGAGGTCATTCTCATGACCCTGCTCGGCGGTATTGGCACGATGATCGGCCCCATCGTCGGCGCCGGCCTGGTGATCGCCCTCCAGAACTATCTTGCGGCCTCCGCCTTCCCCGTGACGGTGCTGATCGGCATCATCTTCGTGATCTGCGTGCTTCTGTTCCGCCGAGGCATCGTGGGCGAGGTCCTGGAACTGATGCGGCGTCGGGGCAAGAACGCCTCCTAAGGTACGAGCGACGTAACCTCTGCCGGCGCTCGGATCGAGCGCCCGCTCATTTCATCGAGCCATACCATGTCGGGCAGCGATACATTCGATTACGTGATCGTCGGAGCTGGTTCTGCCGGGTGCGTTCTGGCAAACCGCCTGTCCAAGGATCCCCGCAATTCGGTCTGCATTCTCGAAGCCGGCGGCAAGGACAACTGGATCTGGTTCCACATTCCGGTCGGCTATCTTTTCGCCATCGGCAATCCGCGAGCCGACTGGATGTTCAAGACCGAGGCCGAGCCGGGCCTGAATGGCCGCGTCCTGAACTATCCACGCGGCAAGGTCTTGGGCGGCTGCTCGGCCATCAACGCGATGATCTACATGCGCGGCCAGCGCGAGGATTACGACAACTGGCGTCAGATGGGATTGGTGGGCTGGGGCTGGGACGACGTGAAGCCAATCTTCCGCCAGCACCTCGATCACTACCTCGGCGCGGGCGAGCACCATGGCATTGGTGGCGAGTGGCGCGTCGAGGCGCCCCGGACCCGCTGGGACCTGCTCGACACCTTCATCGAAGCCGCCGTCGAGGCCGGCATTCCCCGCGTGAGCGACTTCAACACGGGCAGCAACGAGGGCATCTCGTATTTCCACGTCAACCAGAAAAGTGGACGGCGCTGGTCCTCGGCGCGGGGCTTTCTCAAGCCCGCCTTGCCGCGCCCCAATCTGAAGCTGGAAATCCAGGCCCATGCCACGCGCATCCTGTTCGAAGGCAAGCGAGCCATCGGAGTCGAGATCCTCCAGAACGGTGCTCTGAAGCGCATCTTCGCCCGTAAGGAAGTCGTGCTGTCAGCGGGCGCCATCGCGTCTCCGAAGCTCCTGCAATTGTCGGGGATCGGGGACGGCGCATATCTCCAGCAGCACGGGATCGAGACGGTCCACCACCTGCCGGGCGTCGGCGAGAACCTGCAGGATCATCTGCAGCTGCGTCCGATCTACAAAGTACATGGGGTGCGAACGCTCAACGAGGATTACCGGTCCCTTCTCAAGAAGGCCCATATGGGGCTGGAATATGCGCTGTTTCGCCGAGGTCCGCTGACGATGGCTCCTTCGCAGCTCGGGGCCTTCACGCGCTCGTCGCCCGAATATGCCACGCCGAACCTCCAGTTCCACATCCAGCCCTTGTCCCTCGACAGGTTCGGGGAAGATCCCCATCCCTTCCCGGCCTTCACGGCGAGCGTCTGCAACCTGCGGCCGACCAGCCGGGGAAGCGTCAGGATCCGCAGCGGCGCGCCGGAGGATGCGCCGTTCATCCGTCCAAATTATCTAGCGACGCCGGAAGACCAGCGCGTGGCGGTGGATTCGCTGCGCTTGGTCCGGCACATCGTCTCGATGCCCGCCCTTCAGAAATATCGCCCGGAGGAGTACAAGCCCGGCGCCCAGCTGACGACGGACGAGGAACTCCTGAACGGAGCGCGGGACATCGGGACCACGATCTTCCATCCTGTCGGAACCGCCAAGATGGGGATCGACAGTGACCCGATGGCCGTTACGGATTCGCGCCTGCGTGTTCGTGGCGTCGAGGGATTGCGTGTCATCGATGCGTCCGTGATGCCGACGATCACGAGCGGCAATACGAACTCGCCGACCCTGATGATCGCGGAAAGAGGAGCGGCGATCATCCTGGAGGATCAGTCGCAGATCGCAGTGTCTGCCCTGCGCTCGGCATAGCCGGCTTTTGTCTTGTGCTTATTCGCGACAGGAACGAATTGAATGCAGCGTGACAGCGCTGTCGCAGGGGCTTGGCGGATGGGAGTAGCCGCCAAGCTGCGAAGAGGTACGCCAGCCATTGACCTGGCCCAGCGATCAGCGAGCGATATCCACCAGGCACGTTCCTCAGCGTCCAAGCCGCTTCTACCGAGATCCGTGACGTGTTTATAATCTCCTAATGATCATATTATCTTACGAGAGATCGAAGTCTTGGCTCTAGAGTGAGCTTTTTCTCACGGCGCCACGATGTTGCCTTATTCAGCCAGCAGAACACCTTTCATGGTTATCGGGACGTAAATGTCGATGAATCATGGGATCTAAACGTTTAAACTGAACGGTTAGATCATTCCGTAAGTATACTGCGTTTCTCTCCTGCCATCTTTCGGCAATCTCTCCACTGGAATTCAGAATTTTACTCTAAGAGTACAGCGAAATGGCTGACTCAATCTGGGGCAGATGAAATGGCATCGATTTATTCTGTCGCGCCGAGCTGAGAGACATAAATGGCACGGTGATCGCCGACGAGGCGCTCCAACCCCTCAGGCCCGGATGCGGCGCCGAGCCGCGATGGCATAAGCTGTCTGCCACCGAGGTTTCCACCATCGACATAGGACGGAAGATCTTTTCTGGCCCCGAACGGTGCGGGCTCTCGAACCACACCGAGCCGACGCACCAGATTTCATTGTCATTGAATTGCGATTCCAATCAGACTCTGTGAAAACATTGCTCACAGCGTGTGATTTGAACTTTCAAGGCCGGGATCGAATCCCGGCCTTTTCTTTGCGGGAGTGTCGACGTCCCTAAACCGCCTCCTCGGCAAGGAGCGACTTCACCCCAATGCTTCGGTCCCAAGCCACCGCCTCTTCGACGCCTCGAGATGCATCCGCATCGCAGCCTGCGCCATCGGCGGATCGGCATTCTCGAAGGCTGCATAGACGGCTTCATGTTCTTGAAGGGCCGCGTGCCAGCCCTCGCGGCTGTCGAACCGGTTTCTCAGCTGAGCGGAGATCGGACTGTGCCGCTCGTCGAACAGATCGCGCACGATGCGCATGAGCACCGAATTACCAGAGAGGCCCGCAATGGCGAGGTGGAACTGACGGTCCTGGTCGAGCGGATCGCGTCCATCCGTGATGTCAGCCCGCATCCCCTGGATCGTCGCCTGAAGGGAGGCAAGCCCTTCCGGGGTCATACGGGCGCAGGCAAGGGCCGCAACCGTCCCCTCAATGGCCGCCCGTGCCTGCATCAGCTCCGAGGGGCTCTCCCCCATCGCATGCATCGTGCCGGCTGCCGGCTCGACCGGAGCGCAGACATAAACGCCGGACCCGGACCGGATTTCGACGCTGCCATCGATCTCGAGAGCGATGAGAGCTTCCCGGAGCGACGGGCGAGAAACCCCCAGTTGTTGCGCGAGGTCCCGCTCGGCGGGAAGACGTCCTCCAGCCTGAAACTGGCCGGCCTGGATCAGGGCACGAATCTGGTCGGCCACCTGCTGATAGAGACGCCGGGGTTCGATCGATCGGAGGGCAATGGACATGAGCGCGGACCTGCAATTGGCCTGACCATAATTCCACCTCAGACCACTGACAACGCGGATCGAGGCACAATCCGGGACCATTCCTTTTGACTTGACCGATCGTCAACGCCGGCCATATTCCTATTGCTCGCGGATTGGCCTGACCAATTCAAGCCTCAAGCCCTGCGAAGAATGGGGCTCGGGTTCAGAGACAAATTGCAGAGGGAGGAAGCATGCGCAGCGTGACAGCCCATCTCCACCATTGCACCGGCACGCCGGACCGGCCCGAGGCGGCCGAGCGACGGACTGCTTCCTGCCGCGCGACGATCAAGGGCGCGCCATGAAGATCTCCGAGCGTCGCGCCCTCTCCCGCAGCGACCTGTCCCTCACGGTGCTCGGCCTCGGCAGTGCACCGATGGGAGGGCTCTACAGCCCCACGAGCTTCGCGGAGGCCCAAGCCACCACCGAAGCAGCCTGGGCTCATGGCATCCGCTATTTCGATACGGCTCCCTATTACGGCTACACGCGCTCCGAGCGTCGGCTCGGCGCCCTGCTGTGCGACCGCGAGCGGGACGACTATATCCTCAGCACGAAGGCCGGGCGCCTGATGGTGCCCGATGAAACCGTCAGCGCGGAAGAGAACGGCTGGGTGCATCCCCTCCCGTTCCGTCCCGTCTACGACTACACCTACGACGCGATCCTGAAGTCCTTCGAGGACAGCCGGCAGCGCCTCGGCCTGCTCAAGATCGACATCCTCTACATTCACGACATCGGCCGCTACACCCACGGCGACCGGCATGAGCATTACTGGCGCCAGCTGACCGCAGGCGGCGGTTTCCGGGCGCTCCTGGAGCTGCGCGACAGCGGATATGTCACGGCCATCGGGCTGGGAGTCAACGAGGCCGAGGTGGTTCACGATGCCATGGGGGAAGCGGATCTCGATGTCGTCATGCTCGCGGGCCGCTATACGCTGCTGGAGCAGATGAGCCTTCCCTTGCTCGACAGATGCGCCCGCGCTGGAACAGGAATCGTCATTGCCGGCCCGTTCAATTCAGGCATCCTCGCCGGCAACAACAAGTTCGACTACGCGGATGCTCCGCCGGAGGTCGTGCGGCGCGTTCAGGCTCTGAAGGCGGCGTGCGACGCATTCGACGTCCCGCTCCCGGCCGCGGCCTTCCGCTTTCCCCTGGCCCATTCGGCCGTCGTCTCCTGCGTGACGGGAGCCCGCGACGCAGAGCAGCTTCACACCAACGTGGCCTGGTTCGAGCGGTCCATCCCTGAAGAACTCTGGACGGCGCTGAGGAAGGACGGATTGCTGGACGAAGCCGCTCCCCTCCCGCGTGAAGGCGAATAGGCTCCATGCGGATCGATGCTCACCAGCATTTCTGGCTGATGCGCAACCGACAAGGGCAATGGCCTCCGCCGGACCTGGCGGAGATCCATCGTGATTTCGTCCCGCCCGATCTGGAGCTCCTGCTGAACGCATGTGGCATCGGCGGCACGATCCTCGTGCAGTCGCTTCCCAATACGGCCGATACCGACTTCATGCTGGATCTGGCTGACCGGCATCGGTTCATCCTCGGCGTCGTCGGCTGGGTCGATCTCAAGGCGGCCGATGCGGCGAGCCATATTGCCCGGCTCGCGGCCCATCCGAAGCTGAAGAGCCTGCGGCCCATGCTGCAGGATACTCCGGATGTCGACTGGATCGACGATCCGCGTCTCGATCCCGCCATCGCGGCCATGAAGGCAGCTGATCTGTGTTTCGACGCATTGGTGATGCCGCAGCACCTGAGGGCCCTGACGACCTTCGCCAAGCGCCATCCCGATCTTTCTATCGTTATCGATCATGGCGCGAAGCCGCGCATTGCGGCGGGTGAAATCGCTGCATGGCGCGAAGCCATGGTGGGCTTGGCCGCTCTTCCGAACATTCACTGCAAGCTATCGGGCCTCCTGACCGAAGCTGGTGAACGGCGCGATGCGGAAGCGATCAAACCTTACGCCGATGCGCTTCTCGCATTGTTCGGTCCCGAGCGCCTGATCTGGGGCAGCGACTGGCCGGTCCTGAAGCTTGCGGGAACCTACGAGGAGTGGCTCGCCATGTGCCACGCCTTCGTGCCGCACCACCATCACGATGCAGTCTTCGGCCAGAATGCCATCCGCTTCTACAGGCTCGACGGGAGCAAGGAACCTGCATGACGCCGCACACGAAGAGGGCTCGTCCAATCGCGTCTTTTCCCCCGAAGGCGCAGATGACATCGCCTGCGGTCCCGTGCTTAGATCAACCATGGCGCACAGACGCCGCACAGGCGAGAGCCTGACATAGAGGGAGGAACGTCTTGTCACTCCTCGTCCTGCAAGACGTCGGGAAGGAATTCGGCGCCATCCGGGCCCTGTCCCACGTCAATCTCACGATCAGACCCGGTGAGGTCGTCGGCCTGATGGGCGACAACGGCGCCGGCAAATCGACCCTGGTGAAGATCATCGCGGGCAACTTCCCGCCCTCGCACGGCAAGGTTCTGTTCGAGGATCAGGAAGTCCATTTCACGCGGCCGGTCGATGCCCGCTCGGTCGGCATCGAGGTCGTCTATCAGGACCTCGCTCTCGCCGACAACTTGACGGCCGCCGCCAACGTGTTTCTCGGGCGCGAGCTGAGGCGCAAGGTCGGGCCGTTCTCGTTCCTCGACCATGCCGCCATGAACCAGCGCACCGCGGCCCTGTTCCGCGAACTCAAATCGGAGACACGACCCGACGATGTGGTCCGCGCCATGTCGGGTGGCCAGCGGCAGGCGGTGGCGATCGCCCGCACGCGCCTCGCCAAGGCCAAGCTCATCCTCATGGACGAGCCGACGGCGGCCATCTCCGTGCGACAGGTGGCCGAGGTGCTCGACCTCATCCGCCGCCTGAAGGATGCGGGCATCGCCGTGATCCTGATTTCGCACCGTATGCCGGATGTCTTCTCCGTCTGCGAGCGCGTGGTCGTGATGCGGCGCGGGACCAAGGTGGCGGACAAGCCCATCGACCAATCGAGCCCCGAGGAAGTCACCGCGCTGATTACGGGCGCCAAGGAAGCGGCGTGATGAGTGAACTCTCTCCGGCAACCAGTTCCGACGCAAGCGACTTCTCGAATGTGGGCCGGGCGCGCTGGTGGCGTCGCGGTTTCTTCGCGAGCCAGACGGCCTATGTGGCGGTCGCGCTCATCGTCATCATGATCGTGATGTCATTCCTGAGCTCGGCTTTCCTGAGCCCGGGAAACCTCGCCAACGTGGCGAAGAACTTCTCCTTCGTCGGTATCGTGACCTTGGGCGTCACCCTCGTGATCGTCACCGGCGGCATCGACCTCTCCGTCGGCTCGACCATGGCCCTTTCGGCCATCACCTGCGCCATCGTCATGCAGGCCGTGAGCGGCACGTTTCTCGACAACATACCGCTTGCGGGCATGGTGGTCTCGCTCAGTGCGGGCCTCGGCGTGGCGCTGCTGATCGGCCTCGCGAACGGCGTGCTCATCGCCCGTGTCGGCCTCTCTCCCTTCGTGACGACGCTCGGTATGCTGTCGATCGTCCGCGGCCTCGCCTATGCGGTCACCGAAGGACGCGGGCAGGCGCCGACCGGGCCGGACGTGAATCTCTTCTACGACATCACCGACGGCAACATCGCCGGCGTGCCGGTGGCCATCATCTATCTGCTCGTTCTCGCGGCCATCATCGGCATCGTTCTTCACCACACGGCTTTCGGGCGGCACATCTTCGCGCTCGGCGGCAACGAGAAGGCTGCGGCGCTGACGGGCGTCGCGGTCGAGCGGGTCAAGATCGCCGTCTACGTCCTGTCCTCCCTGTCGGCCGGGTTCGCGGGCATCCTGATGGTGGGATGGCTCGGCTCAGCCCCGGCCAATCTCGCGACCGGCTACGAACTAACGATCATCGCCGCGGCAGTCATCGGCGGCGCCAATCTCAGCGGGGGCATCGGAGGGCCAGCGGGCGCGGTCATCGGCGCCCTTCTCATCGAAGTCATCCGCAATGGCCTCGTCCTCGCGGGCATCAACGCCTATTGGCAGATCGTCCTCGTGGGCGGGATCATCATCCTGGCGGTCCTGGTCGACCGCCTGCGGACCCTGCGCATGACATCCTGAACACCGTTGTCGGAGGCCAGCACTGCCTGCCTCCCAAGCGGACACGAAAAGCCGGACGACAGAAGCCGGTCATGAGACCCCATCAATGGGACCGAGAACCAACCAGGAGGAAGACATGATGAAACGCCTGATCCTTGCCGCGGTCGCTGCCGCGGCGCTCACCGCGCCGGCTATGGCGCAGCAGACCTACAAGTTCGCCATCGTTCCGAAGGCGATGAACAATCCCTATTTCGATCTCTCCCGCGACGGATGCATGAAGCGTGCGAAAGAGCTCGGGAATGTCGAATGCATCTACAAGGGGCCGGTCGAGCATGAACCGGCGAGCCAGGCTCAGATCATCCAGGACCTGATCAGCCAGAAGGTCGACGGCATCGCCATCTCCGTCTCCGACGCGGCGGCCGCCGTGCGTGTGATCAAGTCCGCGCGCGACGCGGGCATTCCGGTGATCACATTCGATGCCGATGCCCCGAACTCCGCGCGTCAGGCGCATGTGGGCACCGACAACCGGGCCATGGGCCGCGCCCTCGGCGAGGAGCTTCTGAAGCTGCGTCCGGACGGCGGAAAATACGCCATGGTGTCGGGTGGTCCGGCCGCCGCCAACCTGAAGGAGCGTGTCGAAGGCGTGCGCGATGCGCTGAAAGGCTCCAAGTGGACCGAAGTCTCCGGCTCACCCACCTATTGCAATGACGACCTCGCCCTCGCCGTGCAGCAGATGCAGGACCTCAAGACCGCCAATCCGGATCTCGCCGCCATCGTGCCGGTCGGCGGCTGGCCGATGTTCGTTCCCGAGGCCTACAAGAGCTTCGTCAACAAGAACAAGGAAGCCATGGACCAGGGCAAATTCAGCCTCGTGGTGGCCGATACCCTGAAGGTGCAGCTCGAATTGCTGCGCGACGGTTATGCCAATGCTCTCGTCGGACAGCGTCCCTACGAGATGGGCGAAAAGGCCATGGACATCCTGATGCAGCTCAAGAAAGGCGAGAAGGTCCAGGACATCGTCTATGCGGGCATCGACCGCGTGACGAAGGACAATGTCGCGTCCATGCTCAAATGAGCTGACACTTCAATCACTGGCACACACCCGCGCCCTGGAAAGACCTCTCCAGGGCGCTTCCGTTGAAGCGCACCCCGATGCCTTTCTTGTCTTGGTGGCCAGAGCACATCCTCAAGAATCGGACGTGAGTTCGGACGTACGCCCGATGCCTCACGTTTCCGGTTTGCCGCATCTTCGCGCAAAAGCCGTTTCCTAATATCGCGCTTCGTCCGCTGGCCTGCTTGCTCTGGTGGTCGCCATTTCTGATGCTCCCCGATCTAAACTGAGCTATTGCCCGGCGTGACGCGAAGGTCCGCACACTACATCGGGTGGGCCTCGACTACTCCTTAAGGGCTTGTTCATGGTTGCGAAACGGCCGCAATTCGCAACCATGCTCGACCAGCATTGGTTGGATCCTGAGTGACGGCGAAACCTGAACAATATTGGCTGCTCTAGCCGAGTCGGGGAACCGAAACCGAGTTCGTCCCAAAGCATCGGGACTTCGCATGCCGTTCTCCATGCGTCGCGCCCCCACATGATGTCGCAGAAGCTAAATGCGGCGCTCCCGGTTTGTGTCTAGTCTCATTCACACCGTGAGGATCAAGCTATGGCATACATTGTTGGAGACTTCCGAAACAATCCGCCCCCTCCTCTGAACGGCACTGACAACGAGTCGAACCAGATCTACGGTGATACCGACGGGACGATGTCCCCGCCCGACACACCCGCCAGGGGCGGGAACGACACTCTGACTGGTGGGAGCCTAACCGTCTCGGGTGAGTATATTCCGATCGTCAACAGCCTCTTCGGCGACGCCAGCATCATGACGTACGGCTCCAAGGGCGGCAACGACCATCTCACCGGTGGAGCACACACGGACGACAACTTTCTCTACGGCGACGCCGATATCATGACCTCCTCCAAAGGCGGAAATGACATCCTGACGGGGGGAGCGTTCTCGTTTTTCAACTCGGGTCTCTACGGCGACGCTCGCACCATGACGTCCTCCACAGGCGGGAACGACACCGTCACCGGCGGAGCGCACGCCACCGACAACCGGCTCTACGGCGACGCCTATGACATGGCCCGTTCCAGGGGCGGCGACGATCACCTTACGGGCGGAGAGAACTCTTACGGAAACAGCCTCTTCGGTGATGCCCACGGCATGACTCATTCCAGGGGTGGCGACGACACACTCACGGGCGGGGCAAGCTCAGATTACAACGACCTTACCGGCGACGCCCATGAGATGACTTCATCGAAAGGTGGGAACGACATCCTGACAGGAAGTGAGCGCGCTGCCGGGAACGGGCTTCGGGGCGACGCCTACACCATGATCCGCTCCAAAGGAGGCGACGATCATCTGACCGGCGGGGCGCATTCCTTTTCCAACGTGCTCCTCGGCGATGCCAATGACATGACCTCCTCCAAAGGTGGCAACGACACACTCACGGGTGGCGCACCCTCCGGAGAGAACTTTCTCTACGGCGACGCCATCACCATGAACAAGGGCTCCAAAGGTGGGGATGACCGCCTCGTCAGCGGCGCCAGTGCCGACGATCACATGTGGGGAGACTTCGGAGACTCGGACGGCACCGCCACCGGCGGCGCGGACACGTTCGTCTTCGGCCGCGACAATGGAAACGACGTCATCCACGACTTCCACCGAGGGCGGGACACCATTGAGTTGGACGGCTTTGGCCTCTCTCATATCTCAGACCGCGCATTGGAGCACCTGCCCAACAAAGTGTTCCTTCGTCTTCTGGAGCGCTTCACCGGCGCAACGATCGAGACGGTGGGCAAAGATAGCGTCATCCATTTCGATGACAGCAACAGCGTCACGGTCAAGCATGTCGCGAAGCTAACCGCATCCGATTTCGACTTCACCTAGAGTATCAGTACTGTCGTGGGATCGTCTGATGAACATAGCGAACTCCTTCGAACGATCACACAGGCCGCAAGAGAGAAGAACGGATCGATGGGATGGATCTCGCCTCTCGCCTGACGCTCCCGCAGAATGCAATGACTACGGCGGATCACGTGCTTGAGCGTGTGATCCGCATCAAGAAGGTGACTCAGATAACCCGCTATGCCGTGTTGGACATACGATGCGCGGCCTTTCGTTGTGCAGGCGCAGGACTGCGTTGCCGGGTACGCCGCTTGAGCATTCGGAATTTCAGTCGCCGTACCAAATTGGTGGCGAAGCTTTCGCTGATGTCAGAGCGCTGTGCTGTCGCTCGGTAGAAGTGACATGCCTCGACAATGCCGGCAACCGCACACGCAGTTCCGTGATCCACCTCCTGCTCCAGCAGCTGAATCGCAATTCGCGCCAGCCCAAAAGTGCGGGAGTGGAATCTCCAGTCCGTTGCTCTAACCTCGGCTTGCAGGTCTGGGAACCGCAGACGAGGATCTCAGGGCGCTGGCGGTGTAGACCCCGAGGGCAATCCAGATCAGGCTGAACGCCATGCCGTCGATCCATCCGAAGGCCTCCTCATAGACGAGGACACCGAGGGCGAGCTGGCCGGACGGGGCGAGATATTGCAGGAGACCGATGGTGGAGAGCTTCAGTCTCTGCGCGGCGGCCGCGAACCAGATGAGCGGCAGTGCGGTGCTGAGCCCGGTCAGGATAAGAAGCGCATCCAGGCGCAGGTCGCCCCGGAAGGCCACGGACTGGCCATTCGTGACCACGAACGCGAGATAGCTCAGGGCCAAGGGAGTGAGCAGAAGCGACTCGACGCAGAAGCCGATGAGCGGAGCGACCGGCACGATCTTCCTGACGAGGCCGTAAAAGCCGAAGCTGGAGGCCAGCGCCAGCGCGACCCAGGGCATCTCCCCCGACGAGATGGCGAGCACCAACACGCCGAGCGCGGCAATCACGCAGGCGGCGACCTGCGCCGGGTTCAGCCGCTCCCGCAGGAAGAGAACGCCGAGCACGACGTTCAGAAGCGGATTGATGAAATAACCGAGGCTCGTCTGAACGAGATGCCCGGAATTGACCGCCCAGATGTAGATGAGCCAGTTGATCGCGATGAGACCGGCCGAAAGGCACAGAAGCAGCAGCCGGCGACCGGAAGTCAGCGCCTCGATGAGCTTACGCCATTGCCGACCCGCGAGGATCAGGCCGAGGGCAAACACGCTGGCCCAGACGATCCGGTGAGCGAGAATCTGAAGGGCCGGCACCGCAGACACGAGCTTGAAGTGAAGCGGAACGGCCAGACCCCACATGAAGAACGCCGCCAAGGCATAAAACACCCCGGCCTGTGCCCGCTCTGCCTCCGAAGGCGCTGGTCCTGTTCCCATCTTAACCTCTGGCCTCGCCCGTTTGATGGAGGGCAGGCCTTGCGAGGTCTCCCGCTCGCCACGCTCCTATGTCAATTCGTGGTCACGGGATAGCCCCACCTTGGTGAGACGACAACTGGTCTTCCCCAAAGCGATGCGGCACTCCGCCAAGACGTGTACTCGGATGATGTTGGTAAACGGCCGGGTCGACGGCATGAACCGTCACGCCCGCTTTTGACGCCGATTTTTGGAGGGACACGGCACGCGGCCCGTCACACGACGTCCGGGCCAATAGCCCGGAAGACACGCCTCGAACCTGCGAGGGCTGAACCATTGATTATGAAGTGGTACAGCCGCCCCGGCTCGAACGGGGGACCCCCAGATCCACAATCTGGTGCTCTAACCAACTGAGCTACGGCTGCACGTGAGGCAGGGTGTAATCGCCCGGGCGGGTAATTTCAAGTCCTGTTCTCATTTCAGAATCTGAAATGAGAACGGCGGGCCCGGGAGCCCGCCGTCTCGTATGCTCAAGCTTTGAAGGGCTTACTCGGCGGTGGCGCCGGCGGCCTTGAGGACCGGGGTCCAGCGAGCCACTTCGCTCTCGACGAGCTTCTGCAGGGCTTCCGGGGTCCGTTCGGCGTTGGTCGGGATCACGCCGCCGAGGTCAAGGAGCCGCTTCTTGGTGTTCTCGTCGTCGAGGGACTTCATGAGCGCGTCGCTGAGTTTCTTGACCACGTCCGGCGGGGTGGCCTTGGGGGCGAACACCGCATTCCAGGCGCTGACTTCATACCCGTCGAGGCCGGCCTCCTTGGTGGTCGGCACGTTCGGCAGCACGGGGGAGCGCTCCGGGGTCGCGATGGCGAAGGCCTTGATGTTGTTGCCCTGGATCTGCGGCGCCACGTTGACGATCTGGTCCGTCATGAAGTCGACCGTGTTGGCCATCAGGTCGTTCAGAGCCGGGCCGGTGCCGCGATAAGCGACCATAGTGGGCTTCGCCTTGACCACCGAGTTGAAGAAGATGCCCGTGGAGTGCGAGACGGAGCCCACGCCCGCATGGGCCATGTTCACCTTGTCGCTGTTGGCCTTCAGGTACTCGAGGAAACCCTTCAGGTCGTTGGCCGGAAAGTCCTTCTTGGCCACGATGACGATCGGCGTGCCGGCGGCGAGGCCGATGGGGGCGAAGTCCTTGGTCGGATCGTATTTCAGGTTCGGGTACAAGGCCGGCGCGGCGCCGTGGGTGCCCATATGGCCCATCATGATGGTGTAGCCGTCCGGCTGCGACTGGGCCGCACGGGTGATGCCCGTGGTGCCGCCGGCACCCGCCACGTTTTCGATGACGATCTGCTGGCCGAGGGTACGGCTCATGTGATCGGTGACGATCCGGGCGATCACGTCCGTCGGGCCGCCCGCCGCGAAGGGCACGATCATGGTGATCGGCCGGGTGGGATAACCTTGGGCGTGGGCGCCTGTTGCCGCCAAACCGGCCACGGCCGCAAGGGCCAGTGCGATTGTCTTCATCAGTTTCCTCCCTGGTTTACATTATGGCCTCACATGTGGCGAGGCGGGTTGAAGGCAAGCTACTCCGTGAACACCTCGTCCCTTCCCTTCCGGATGGAAGGCAGGAGCGCGATCACAAGCAGGATAGCCGCGACGGCGAGCAGGCCGGCGCTGATCGGATGATCGATGAAGGTTTCCAGCGACCCGCGCGAGATGATGAGCGCGCGCCTGAGGTTCTCCTCCATCAGCTTGCCGAGCACGAAGCCAAGCAGCATTGGAGCAGGCTCGAAGCCGAGCTTGATCAGCACATAGCCCACGAAACCGAACAGGCCGATGAACATTACGTCGGTCGGCAGAGAGTTGATCGAGTAGATGCCGATGGCGCAGAACATTAGAATCGCCGGGAACATCAGCCGGTAAGGCACCTTCAGGAGGCGCACCCACATCCCGATCATCGGCAGGTTGATGACGAGCAGCATCAGGTTGCCCACCCACATCGAGGCGATCATGCCCCAGAACAGAGTCGGGTTCTTGGTCATCACCTGCGGGCCGGGAATGATGCCGTGGATGGTCATCGCGCCGACCATCAAGGCCATCACGGCATTCGGCGGAATGCCCAGCGTCAGCAGCGGAATGAACGAGGTCTGCGCGCCCGCATTGTTGGCGCTCTCAGGCCCGGCCACGCCCTCGATGGCGCCGCGCCCGAAGCGGCGCGGGTCCTTGGCGAGCTTCTTCTCCAGCGTATAGGAGGCGAACGGCCCGAGCACTGCGCCGTTGCCGGGCAGGATCCCGAGGATCGCGCCGATGATGGTGCCGCGCACCACCGGCTTGTAGGATTGCCGGAAGTCGTCCCGGTTCGGCAGAAGCCGGCCGATGGCCTTGCGCACCACGTCGCGATGCTCGGTCTGATCGAGATTGCGCATGATCTCGGCGATGCCGAAGATGCCCATGGCCAGCACGGCGAAATCGATGCCGTCGGACAGGAACGGCAGGCCGAAGGTCATGCGCTCCTCGCCAGTCTCCAGGTCCGTGCCGACGGTGGACAGGAGCACCCCGACCAGGATCATGGCGATGGCCTTCAGGATCGAGCCCCGCGCCAGCACGACGGCGAAGACTAGGCCCATGACCATGAGCGAGAAATACTCGGTCGGGCCGAAGACCAGGGCGAGGCCCGTGAGCGGCGCGCCGAGCGCCGCGATGACCAGCGTCGCCACCGTGCCGGCGAAGAACGACCCGATGGCCGCGATGCCGAGCGCCACGCCGGCGCGGCCCTGCTTGGCCATCTCGTGGCCGTCCAGCGCCGTCACCACGGAGGTGGCCTCGCCGGGGATGTTGACCAGGATGGCCGTGGTCGAGCCGCCGTACTGGGCGCCGTAATAGATGCCAGCCAGCATGATCAGCGCGCCGGTGGGATCGAGCCCGAAGGTGATCGGCAGCAGCATCGCGATGGTGGCGATGGGACCGACCCCCGGCAGCACGCCGATCAGGGTGCCGACGAGGCAGCCGAGGAAGGCCAGCCCCAGATTCTGCAGACTGAGCGCGACGCCGAAGCCGAGGCTCAGGTTGGAGAAGAAGTCACCCATCAGATCCTCCCGCTGTGGTCGGCGACGTCCACGGGGCCCGAGTATCGGTTACGCGTGGCGAAAAACACCACGATGGCCCCTGCCGTCATGAGGGCCGCGCAGGCGCGCAGCACCGCCTTCTGCGACCAGTCGGCGGGAAAGAGGCTCGTCAGCGCCTGCGGGAAGACCGGGATCGGCAGGTTGAGCAGATCGCCGAACAGCACCATGCAGAAGGGGGTAAGGCTCAGGCCCAGAATGACGAGTTCACGCAGCCGCGCTTCGGGAGTGGCGAACCCGCCGAGGATGATCGCCAGCGGCCCGGCGACCAGCAGGCCGAGGCCGGGAATGGCAAAGGCCCCGAAGGAATAGCCGCGGATGGTCAGGGCAAAGGCCACGATGGCGCCGATGACGAAAACCGGGCCGCGCAGGGTCCAGCGCTCCAGGAGATCGCCTTCCTTGAGGAAGGCGGCGGCGAGCAGGGCCAGGCCGGAAAGCCCGACGCCGATGGCCAGCCAGCGGGGCAGCATGGCCGGCCCCATGGAATTGAGCGTACCCTGGTCCAGATCCCGCGTCAGAAACAGCGCGAGGGCCGCAAGAGCGACCAGGAGAAGACCGCCCGCCAGGCTTTGCGGGGCGCGCACCGGCCCGCGGCTACGCGGCGGCTCGGAGCCTTCGTGAAGAACAGACATAGTCGACCTCCCGGCAGGCGCTGGCGCGCCCAAGATTATTGCGACCGATATGGCCCGAGGCCGCACTTTGGATCAAGCTTACGTTGTCCTGCCGAGAAAGCTTCTCAACAAGACCTGCTTGAATGAACAATCCTCAGGGAAAACGTCTATTGAACTATAGGACAGTCACCCGAACCCTGTGGGAGGTGACTTGATCCCTGGCCTCGTCTTGTCTAGATGGAACCTTGTAGCCAGGCCGGGCCCCTCTGGTCGCTCCTCGAGAACAGGAGCGGCGATGTCGGACTGGATGAAAACCAGGGCGGCCTGGGTTCGTTCAAAAAGACGGTTTTGCCTGCATTTCGGCTCCCGGTCCGAGGAATTCCGGACTGGACCGGCGACAGATGCGTCTTTTTGAGTGTTCGCATGCGCTGTCCCTCAACCGACATATGAGGCACTGCATGTTTGATCTCTCGCAGCTTTTCGGACCCGAAGTCGTCGCCTTCCTGATGGTAATCGGCATCGACCTGGCTCTCGCTGGCGACAATGCCATCGTCATCGGCATGGCCGCGGCTGGCCTTCCCAAGGAACAGCGCAACAAGGCGATTCTCCTCGGCGTCCTCGCTGCCACCGTCCTGCGCATCGCCTTCGCGCTGGTCACGACGCAACTTCTTCAGATCGTGGGCCTTCTGCTCGCCGGCGGCATCCTGCTTCTCTGGGTTTGCTGGAAGATGTGGCGCGAACTGCGCACGACGCATGAGGAAGAAGAGGCCGCCGAGGAGGCCTTGGAAGGCGTTGACCTCGACAAGGACGGCACCATCGCCGGAAAGGCACCCCGCAAGACCTTCGCGCAGGCGGCTTGGCAGATCGTCATTGCCGACGTGTCCATGTCCCTCGACAACGTCCTCGCCGTGGCCGGCGCGGCGCGCGAGCATCCCTACATCCTCGCCTTCGGCCTGCTTCTGTCGATCGCCCTCATGGGCATCGCGGCCTCGTACATCGCCCGCCTGCTCCAGCGCTTCCGCTGGATCGCCTATGTCGGTCTGGCGATCATTCTCTACGTGTCGATCAAGATGATCTACGAAGGCTTCCTCGAGGTGTATCCGCTGATGAACGGCGCCGTCGGCTAAAGCCGACGGACCGATCGCCGAACGACCACGACAAGAGTTTCTCCCGCCTGCGCGAGATCATCTCTTTTCTCCAATTGACGGCGGGGATGCGGAAAGGCAGAGAGCGTGACGCTCATGTCTTCCGGTATCCGCCCTCATTTCTCCGCTGCAGGACTGCGCTACGGCGCCCGCGCGGCGCTGCCCGCCTTTCCCGGCTTCATCATGTTCGCCGTGGCCTTCGGCACGGCGGCCGCCCAGAAGGGATTGTCGCTCGGCGAAACGCTGGGCCTCTCAGCCTTCGTCTATGCGGGAGCCTCCCAGATGGTCGGGCTCGAAATCTGGCAGCAGGCCTGGACGCCTTCGACGATCCTCACGATCATGACCGTCACGGCCATCGTGAACGCGCGCATGATCCTCCTGGGCGCGACCGTGCAGCCCTGGCTCAGGAACGAGCCGCTCGCCCGCACGGTCCTCAACCTGTTCCTGATCACGGAGGCCGGCTGGCTGGTCGGCACCCGCTACCACGGCGAAGGCGGCCGCGATGTCGGCGTGCTTCTGGGATGCGGGATCATCCTCTGGGTGGTCTGGCTCCTTGCAACGCTCAGCGGATTCTTCGCGGGAGCCCTCGTGCCGGATCCGAGGCGGTTCGGCCTCGATCTCGTGATGCCGATCTTCTTCGGCGTCATGCTGGTGCCCTTGTGGAAAGGCGCGAAACCGGCCCTGCCCTGGCTCGTGGCGGGCCTCGTCTCCCTCGTGGTCCATGCCCTCGTGCCCGGCTACGGTTTTATCATCGCCGGCGCTCTGGCCGGAGTCGCGGCCGGAATGCTGATCGAATGAACACGGCCGAGACGATCATCGCGAGCCCGTGGGGCTCGGTTCTCGCCATCGCCGCCATGGCGCTGGTGACATTCCTGTGCCGCATCGCAGGCGTCGTCGTGATGAGCCGGGTGCGGCTCACGCCACGCATCGAGCGGGGACTTCGCGCCCTGCCCGGCTCCATCATCCTGGCGACGATCCTGCCGGTGGTGATCGACAACGGCCTGCCCGCGATCATCGCTCTGACGGCGGCCATCGTGGCGATGGTGGTGACGCGGATCGACATCGTCGGCCTTCTCGCAGGCCTAGGCACCCTCGCGGTCATCAGGGCTTTTGGCTGAGCCCTGCTTGAGCCGCAGGCGGATGCGGTACATCAAACCGTCGCGAATGTTGCGATAGGCGTCGAGCACCTGCTCGCGCGAGCCCTGCGTGATGGTCGGGTCGGGCGTCGGCCAGTATTCCACCTCGGCCGCGATGGTGCGCGTCAGTTCGAGTGCCGCGTGATGGGCTTCCGGCGAGAGGGAGATGATGAGGTCGAAATTCAGCCCCTCCCATTCCTCCAGTTCCTGCAGCGTGCGCGGCTTGTGCTTGGAAGCGTCGATGCCGATCTCGGACAGGATCGACGCCGTGAACCCGTCCGCATCGCTTTTGCGGACACCGGCGGATTGCACATAGATCGACTGGCCGAAGTAATGCCGCGCGATGGCTTCGGCCATGACGGAACGCACCGCATTCATGGCGCAGACGAACAGAACCGAATGGATCCGTTTCGAGCGGGGCTCGTCCAAGCGTCAGCCCCTCCAGTGAAGCGCGAAGATCAATGTGAAGATGCGGCGCGCCGTGTCGAAATCGAGGATCAGCTTGCCGTCCAGGCGCTTCATCAGGAGTTCGGCCGCCTCGTTGTGCAATCCGCGCCGTCCCATGTCGATGGCTTCGATCTGCGCCGGCGAGGCGGAACGGATGGCTTGGTAATAGCTGTCGCAGATCAGCTCGTAGTCGCGGATCGCCTTGCGGAACGGCGTCAGAGACAGGTGATGAGAGACAAGATGGGCGCCGTCCTGTGCCGTGACCTCGAAGCAGAGCTTCTTTTCGACCAACGAAATCCGCAAGGCATAGGGGCCGCCTTCGTAGTTCGGCAGGGCGAAGTGGTTCGCCTCGAGGATATCGTAGATGGCAATCGCCCGCTCATGCTCCTGATCGGGATTGCCGCGGCCGATGGAGGCCTCGTCGAGCGTGACGGCAACCAGCCGGCTCCGCTCCTGCGCTTCGCTCCCCATCCGCCTCCCCTTTATCCTTAAAGGTTCAGGCGGATCGCAACCGACCGCGCATGCCCCTCCAGTCCCTCCGAGCGCCCGAGCGTGATCGCCGCGGGGCCGAGCGCACGCAGCGCGTCCGCGTCGCATTTCAGGATCGAGGTTCGCTTCATGAAGTCAAGCACGCCGAGGCCCGAGGAGAAGCGGGCGGACCGGGCGGTAGGCAGCACGTGGTTGGGGCCGCCGACGTAGTCGCCGATGGCTTCCGGCGTGTGGCTGCCGAGGAAGATCGAGCCCGCGTTGCGGACTTTGGCTGCGAGCTCCTCGGCGTTCTCCGTCTCGATTTCGAGATGCTCGGGGGCAAGCCGATCCACGAGGGGAATGGCATTCTCGAGCCGGTCGATCAGGATGATGGCGCCGTAATCACGCCAGCTCGCCCGGGCGATCTCTGCCTTGGGCAAGGTTTCAAGCTGGCGCTCGACGGCCTTCTCGACCGCATCGGCGAGAGCGGGAGAATCCGTCACGAGGATCGACTGCGCGGCTGGGTCGTGCTCCGCCTGGGCCAGGAGATCGGCGGCGATCCAGTCCGGATTGCCATGCTGGTCCGCCAGGATCAGCACCTCGGAGGGGCCGGCGATCATATCGATGCCGACTTGGCCGAAGACACGACGCTTGGCGGCCGCCACATAGGCATTGCCGGGTCCGACGATCTTGGCGACCGGCTGAACCGCTTCCGTCCCGTAGGCGAGCGCCGCCACTGCCTGCGCGCCGCCGATGCGGAAGACCTCATCGACACCGGCCAGGCGCGCGGCCGCCAGGACGAGCGGGTTCGTCTCCCCCTTCGGCGTCGGCACCACCATGGCGATGCGCGGAACGCCCGCGACCTTCGCCGGGACGGCGTTCATGAGGACCGAGGACGGATAGCTGGCGCGGCCGCCGGGCACATAGAGGCCGACGGATTCGATCGCGGTCCAGCGCCAGCCCAGAGTAACGCCGAGCGGGTCCGTCGACATGGAATCCTGCGGGCGCTGGGCCCGGTGATAGGTCTCGATGCGTTCCTTGGCCAGGGCCAGGGCTTCCAGCGCCTCCTTGGGGCACTGGGCCTCGGCCGCGTCGATCTCGGCATCCGAAACGCGCAGGGTCTCGGGCTGGAGCGCCAACCCGTCGAAGCGATAGGTGAAGTCGATCAGGGCCTCGTCGCCCCGCGCCACCACATCCTCAATGATCGCCCGGACAGCCTGATCCACATCCTCCGACACCTCCCGCTTGGCGGCGAGAAGGGTAGCGAAAGCCAGCGGGAAGGACGGCTCCCGCGCATCGAGCCTCTGCGCCATTACGGGCGCCCCGCCGGTTGAAGCTGTTCCTCGTGCGAAGGGCGGCTTTCGGCAGCCCAGACCGGACCGGTATCTTTCATCTGCATTTCGATGCACTCCAGGTCCACCTGGATGGCTCCACCGTCGGCAAAGATCAAGGTGGCAGTGCCCGATGGGGCATTGGTCTCCTCGAAGGCAATGGCGAGAAGGTTAAGAACAGCATCCTTGTTGGTCTGGTCGATGCCGCGGACGCGGACGCCCGTGACGTTCTCGAAATGCATGCAGGTGAGCCGGCGCTGGGGCCTGTCGGCCTCCCAGTCGTAACGGCGGGTCTGAATGGCGAAACGCCGTTCCTTCGGCAGATAGGCGATATCGCCCACACGCAGCAGGGAATCCTGCAGGTGAGCGGAGATGACGGCAAGATCTTCCGGATCGAAGGCGACAAGTCTCAGGAGGTCCATGGGCCACCAACCTATTGTTGAACTTTAAGGTTTAGGTAGAGAGCCCCCTGCCCTGGCGCAACCTGTCAAGGCCGCTTCTTCTTCCTGGCCTTCGAAAAGAGAAGGGCCGGCATCGATGCCGGCCCTGTCGTTTTAGCCCCTCAGGCGCTCGATCTGAGCGCCGCACCGGGCTAGCTTCGCTTCGAGGGCCTCGAAGCCGCGATCCAGGTGGTAGACCCTGTTGATGGTGGTTTCGCCTTCGGCCACGAGACCCGCGATGACCAGGGACACGGAGGCCCGCAGATCGGTCGCCATGACGGGCGCTCCCTTGAGGCCGGGCACGCCGTCCACATAGGCGCTGTCGCCGTCCAGGCGGATCTGCGCGCCGAGGCGGGCGAGCTCCTGCACGTGCATGAAGCGGTTCTCGAAGATCGTTTCGCGGATGCGGGACGTCCCGTTCGCCCGGGTCATGAGCGCCATGAACTGGGCCTGCAGGTCGGTCGGGAAGCCCGGGAAGGGATCCGTGGTGATGTCGACCGGCTGAATGCCGTTGCCGTTGCGCCGGATGCGGATGCCCCCATGCGT
Source organism: Microvirga sp. Mcv34 (assembly GCF_024519725.1). GTDB lineage: Bacteria > Pseudomonadota > Alphaproteobacteria > Rhizobiales > Beijerinckiaceae > Microvirga. The sequence goes on from NZ_JALJRK010000007.1 coordinate 83,598, forward strand.
CGGGGATACTTCCGCGCCTGCCTGGCCCAGAACGTCCAGAGCAGCCTGGAGATAATCGGGCCGGGTATTGTCGAGGACGATGTCGCCGCCCGTCATGGCGACCGCCATGGCATAGGTGCCCGTCTCGATCCGGTCCGGCATGACGTCATGGGAAGCGCCGCCGAGGCTGGTCACGCCTTCCACCACGATCTCAGAGGTGCCGGCTCCCTGGATCTTGGCGCCCATCTTGATGAGGCATTCAGCCAGATCCACCACCTCGGGCTCGCGGGCGGCATTGCGAATCACGGTGGTTCCCTGGGCCAGCGTCGCGGCCATCAGGGCCACATGGGTGCCGCCCACCGTCACCTTCGGGAAGTCGATTTCGGAGCCGATCAGCCCCTTCGGCGCCGTCGCCACCACGTAGCCGGCCTCGATCTCGATGGCCGCACCGAGCTTGGCGAGGGCCATGATGAGCAGGTCGACCGGCCGGGTGCCGATGGCGCAGCCGCCGGGCATGGACACCTTGGCATGGCCGAACCGGGCCACCAGGGGAGCAATGACCCAGAAGCTCGCCCGCATGGTCGAGACCAGCTCGTACGGGGCCGTGGTGTCGATGATGTTCTTTCCCGTCAGGCGGATGGTCTGCCCCGTCTCCGAGGACTGGCCGGGCCGGCGGCCGGCGATCGAGTGATCGACGCCGAAATTGCTCATGATCCGCAGGAGGGAAGAGATGTCCGCGAGGCGCGGCACGTTGCCGAGCTCCAGGGTCTCCTCCGTCAGGAGGCTGGCGATCATGAGTGGCAGGGCCGCATTCTTGGCACCTGAAATCGGAATCAAGCCGTTGAGAGGCGCGCCGCCCCGGATGCGAATGCGATCCATCGAATTCCCCTTACAATATTTTTAGCGAGCCAAGCGCTATGCGCGTCTCGAGCCCATCCGGCTAGTCGGACGGCTTGTCGCGCTCGTTCGTAACGCTCAAGCTCCCGGTTTCGGTTCCGGGCGCCTTCGCGGCCTGCCGTCCCCGAGCTTGAGCCTTGCGACGCTTAAGATTCTCTTTCAAGGCTGCCTTGAGCCGGTCAGCTTTCTCTTGCGATTTCACGTCAGTCATGGTTCACGCGACCCATCGTCGCCTTTATCAAATAGAGGCTTCGCAAGCGGCTCTCAACCGCAATATCACGGTTCAGGACTTTGACCCGGATCAATGCGATCTGGCATAATAAGTCCAGGATCCCCGGGCATTGCATTGCCCACCCGGTGAGATGATGGATTATCAGAACTTCTTCACGTCAGCCCTCGATCGCCTCCAGGCCGAGCGGCGCTATCGCGTTTTTGCCGATATCGAGCGGCTGGCCGGCCGTTATCCCCAGGCGATCTGGCACTCACCGGAGGGCCCGCGCCCCATCACCGTCTGGTGCTCCAACGACTATCTCGGCATGGGCCAGAACCGAGACGTGACCCGCGCCATGGTGGAGGCCGCCTGGCGGCTCGGAACCGGCGCCGGCGGCACCCGCAACATCTCCGGCAACAGCAATCCCATCGTGGCGCTCGAAGCCGAACTCGCCGACCTGCACGGCAAGGAGGCGGCCCTCGTCTTCACCTCGGGCTATGTTTCGAACCAGACCGGGATCTCGACGCTGGCCAAGCTGATTCCGAACTGCCTGATCCTCTCGGATGCGCTCAACCACAACTCGATGATCGAGGGCGTGCGCCAGTCCGGCTGCGACAAGGCGATCTTCCGCCACAACGACCTCGATCACCTGGAAGAGCTGCTCCGGGCGGCGGGCGACCGGCCGAAGCTGATCGTGTTCGAGAGCGTCTATTCCATGGACGGCGACATCTCGCCCATCCATGCCATCTGCGACCTCGCCGAGCGCTATGGCGCCATGACCTATATCGACGAGGTCCATGCGGTCGGCATGTACGGCCCTCGCGGTGCCGGCATCGCCGAGCGCGAGGGCGCCATGCACCGGATCGACGTGATCGAGGGTACGCTGGGCAAGGCCTTCGGCGTCATGGGCGGATATCTGACCGGCACCAAGGCCGTGATGGATGCGATCCGCAGCTTCGCGCCGGGCTTCATCTTCACCACCGCCCTGCCCCCGGCAGTTGCTGCGGCGGCGACGGCCTCGATCCGGCATCTCAAGGCATCGTCCGCCGAGCGCCAGCAGCAGCAGCGCCAGGTGGCCCGCACAAAGGCGGTCCTGTCCGGCGTCGGCCTGCCCGTCCTCGACACCGCCACGCATATCGTGCCGGTGATGGTGGGCGACGCGGAGGCCTGCAAGGCGGCGTCCGACCGGCTTCTGGACAAGCACGGCATCTATATCCAGCCGATCAACTATCCCACCGTGCCCCGCGGCACCGAGCGCCTGCGCATCACGCCGGGGCCGTTCCACTCGAACGCCCATATCGACGCCCTGGCGGCCGCCCTCGTGGAAGTCTGGACGGCGCTCCGGCTTCCGCTGGAGCCAAAAATCCAGGCTGCCGAATAAAGATCATTTTCAAGCTTGCATGGAGGGCTGCCCTGTGGCAGTAAGCGGCCCTCCCCGTTGGCGCGCTGCCGTAGCTCAGTGGTAGAGCACTCCCTTGGTAAGGGAGAGGTCGAGAGTTCGATCCTCTCTGGCAGCACCAGCCAAACGCCTGACACGGTGGTTCGAACCCCGCTCCAGGCCAAGCGCCCCGACGATGCGCGGGCACGACCTTCTTTGCATCAAAAACCTGTCCGAAAGTGCAGTTCCCTTCAGGCTGCAGCTTTGCAATACTTGAGCCCATGGAACATCTGCCCCTCAGGGCAGGCATTCCGGCCAAAATGACCGGGGGAAAACCTCCGGCATATGGGGGAACTCATGAAGAACGTGGCCAGCGCGCCCGAGATCGCGGATCCGTATGCGGCGCTCGAAAAAATCTTGAAAGTGATCGGCAGAACGTGGCTGAGCGAGGAATGGCGCCTCGAGGATATTCGCCTTCTGGCTCAGGAAGCCGTCGCATCCCGCGGAACGATTGCATCACGCGGGAAAAGGGTGAACGGGAAACGGCCCGCAGGTACAACCCCGTCTCTCAAGCCGCAGGTTCATTTCAAGCCGGACCTCCCGCTCACGCCCTCGAAGCGGGGCGAGCGCCACCCGTCCTAAGCACCAAACATGAAATCCGAGACTGATCGAGCGTTCGATTCTGGGGCGCGAAGCTCCAGGGCTCACGCGCAGGGCCACGGTACGCCACCATGCGGCATGTTGTCGATTGGGTCCGATTCCCGGCAGATGCCCTTTTAGTCCTATCGCAAATCGCTTAAAGGCTCTGGCGCGAGAACGCGCGAGTTCACTGTAAGTAAAAGCGGCCGACGGATCCTGCATTCGTCAATGTTTATTGTTTCAATGTAACAACAAGTTCGCGAACGCGATAAACTCTTACGTTTAAGCTTTTCGAAAGCAGCGGATTTTACTCTCAGCTCGCACGGCTGCCTGGTGTTTGCAGGCGACAGCTCGCACGAACCTTCGCCTTATCACCATCTCTATTCGATTGAAGAACCATGCCTGCTGTCGAGACATACTCTTCCACGGGAAATGCCTACATCGATGCCGTTCTCGGCTCCACCAAATGGGTGCCGAGCAACCTGACCTACAGCTTTCCCACCACGGCCGCTTCCTACGGCTCATCCTATGGCGACGGCGAGGCCGCGAAGGGGTTTGGTGCGTTCAACGGGACGCAGCAGGCCATCGCGCGCACGGCCTTGAATCTCTATTCCGCTGTCAGCAACCTGACATTCATGGAATTGAGCGGAGCAAGCGGCCCATCCGCCGATCTCCGCTTTGCGCAATCGGACCTGCCAAATACGGCCTGGGCCTACTTCCCGAGCACGAATGCGACCGGCGGAGATGTCTGGGTCAACAATTCCAGCCTCAGCTACGCGAGCCCGATGAAGGGCAACTACGCATATCTCACCATCGTGCATGAGATCGGCCATGCCCTCGGGCTCGAGCACTCCCATGAGAACGGCATGCCGCTCGATCGGGACAGCATGGAATATACCGTGATGAGCTACCGCTCCTATGTGGGCGCCTCGACCGACACGGGCTACACCAACGAGACCTGGGGCTATGCCCAGTCGCTCATGATGTACGACATCGCTGCCATCCAGCACATCTACGGCGCGAACTATACGACCAACAGCAGCGACACGACGTATAGCTGGAGCCCGACGACGGGTGAGATGTTCATCAACGGCGTCGGCCAGGGCGCTTCCGGTGGCAATCAGATCCTGCTGACGGTCTGGGACGGCGGCGGCGTCGATACCTACAGCTTCACCAACTACACCACTCCCCTCACGATCAATCTGCAACCGGGGGCCTGGACGATCACGTCTCAGGAGCAGCGCGCCAAATTGGAGTGGGACGGCTCCAAGCTGGCCGCCGGGAATATTGCCAATGCCCTTCTCTATCAAGGCAACACACGCTCTCTCATCGAGAACGCATCCGGCGGCTCCGCAGCCGATGTGATGAAAGGCAACGCGGCTGGCAATGCGCTTCGTGGGAATGGCGGCAATGACAAGCTTTACGGCCTGGGCGGCAGCGACGCCCTGTTCGGCGGACGCGGCAACGACAGGCTTGAGGGTGGCGCGGGCAACGACAAGCTTCACGGTCAGGGCGGCAAGGACGTGCTCATCGGCGGAAGCGGAGCGGATACGTTCGTCTTTCAGGCCCTGAGCGATTCCCACGGCTCGTCGTTCGATACGATTCAGGATTTCCGTCGCGGATCGGATCGCATCGATCTGCGCAGCATCGATGCCAATACGAAGGTCGCGGGCAATCAGGCCTTCAACTTCATCGGAAAATCCGCATTCCACGGCAAGGCCGCAGAACTGCGCTTTTCCGACGGCATGCTGTCGGCCGACGTGAATGGCGACGCGGTTGCAGATTTCAAAGTCAAGATCGCCAGCCTCTCATCGTTGTCGAAGGGCGACTTCTATCTGTAATCAGGTTTTTGTGACCCGCCTCTTCATGGAGCCGGGTTGCTTTCCAGTCGTTAATGATGCGAGGAGAGACCACATCGTCCGCTGAACAGATTCGATCTTGGGAGCCGTGAGTGAAAACATCCGTCGCCGCCTGCCTCGCCCTGTTTGTCGGATCGTTCGTTCCGGCTGCCGTCCTCGCGGCCGACAACGCGAATGCGCTGCCCGAGACGGATCTCGCCGCCCCGTTTCACACGAATGAGCGCACCTATTTCCGTGAGCATCGGTTGCGCGCCTACGAGCGCACCCGAGCAGGAACCAGCCAGGGAGCGACCTGCGTGACGCCCAAGGGCGTATGCTGGATCGCGGAGCCTCTTTCCAGCGGCAACGACTGCTCCTGTGAGAGCCAGCGTCTTGGTAAGATCCACGGCCTGATCGGCGGCTGACCGAAAATTATGTGTTAACCATCTGGACAGGACGCGAGCTTAGGCATTATCCAAATCGCAAGACCTTCCGACTGAAAGGAAGCGCGATGGAAGAAACGGGAAAACGCCACCCGGCGAATGATGCCTTGGCCTATCTCCTGAACGTGGTAGCCCTCGCGTTCAGCGTCAGCTGTCTCTGGATCGTCGCATCCGCCGCGAAGATGTGACTTTGTATCCATTGCCGGATCTTACCGCGCGCGAAATTCCTTGACCGCATCGGCGACCTGATAGCTCCAATAGGTGAGCTGAACCGCAGCGCGACCGAAGATGCCGCCATTCCATGCCAAGTCGAATGGCGCGAAGAGGCGATAGCGGTCGCTCTCTCCCGCAATGGCCTCCGCAATGACAGTCCCGCCAATAGCGGTGGTGTTCATGCCATGGCCTCCGAAGGCTGTGCAGTACCAGACACCTGGCCTCCATCGGCCGATCTGCGGCATTAGGTGCCTGGCATAGGACATGAGGCCCGACCAGGCGATCTCCACCTGCAAGCCCGACAGCTGCGGATAGGTGGTCACCATCTCGCGCCTGAGAAGGGCTGCGATGTCCCGGGGGTCGGTCGTGCGCGTCGTGATGCGCCCACCCCATAGGATACGGCTTCCGCCATCGACGAGCCGGTAATAATCCCCTGCCCGGCGGTCATCGAGAATGGCCGCCTGAGTCCGGATAGCGCCTCGCACCAGTTCCGGCGCCTGTTCGGTCAGCAGAACGTAAGTGGCAATCGGCAGGAAGGCGCGCTTTATCGCGGGCAGCACACCGCCGGTATAGCCGCCTGTCGCGAACAGCACATGCTCTGCCGCGACCTCGGCACCTTTCGTGCGGAGGATCTTGCGGGCGCCGTCGAGATCCGCGGCCACCACGGGCGAGTGCTCATGGATCGCCACGCCCAGCCGCGACGCCTCGCGGGCCAGGCCATGCGCGTAGTTCAGCGGGTGGAAATGGAACGCGCCCTCGTCGAGGACCGCCTCGTGATATTTGGGAGAGACGAAAAGCTCCCTCACCTCGTCGTGCGGCAGATAGCGCAGCTGCAGCCCGAACTCCTGCTGCTGGCGCTCGCTCGCAAGTTTGAGGGCTCCGCGCGAGTTATGGCGCAGCGCCTTCGCAATCCCCGGGATTGGGTGAGCCTCGCGAATCCCGAGTTCATCGATCGTGCTGCGGACGATCTCCACGCCCTCCATCGACAGGCGGAACAGTTCTCGCGCCTGATCGGGTCCGACACGGCGTTCGATGGCGCCAAGGCCCGTGGCATAGCCGGCGGAGACGAAGCCGCCGTTGCGGCCGGAGGCGCCCCAGGCCACGCGCTGGGCCTCGAGCAGAACGATCTTGCGTCCGCTACGCGCCAGCTTCAATGCGGCTGTCAGGCCGGCCAGCCCGCCGCCGACGACACAGACATCCGCCTCGATGCGCCCTGCCGCCGACGGATAGTGTTCAGTCCTGGCTGTGGTGCGGCTGTAATAGGTGTCGATATAGGCGGACGGCATGGGGCCCCGTTAAAGCGACAGCGCGGAAGCCGCGAGGTAGATCCGCACGAGCGTCTCGCAGCCTTCGCGGTCCTCCTCGTCGAACCGGTTCGGGGTGGGGCTGTCGAGATCGAGCACACCCAGGACACGGCCGTCCTTGACGAGAGGCACGACGAGCTCGGCCCGGGAGGCGCTGTCGCAGGCGATATGGCCGGGAAACGCATGGACGTCCGGCACCACAATGGATTCCCCGCGCTCCACGGCCGTGCCGCAGACGCCGCGTCCGACCGCGATGCGCACGCAGGCCGTCTTGCCCTGGAAGGGGCCGAGAACGAGTTCCGGTCCGCGCATGAAGTAAAACCCCGCCCAGTTCAGATCCGGCAGGAACTGATAGATCAGGGCCGACATGTTGGCCGCATTCGCGATCGCATCCGGCTCGCCCTCCAGGAGTCCGGTGAGCTGCTGGGCGAGCGAGGCATAGAAGTCCCGCTTGTTGTCGGAGAGGGGGATGTCTTTGACTTCGAACATGGGATTTTCCTTAAGATTCCAAAAGGATCTTGTCCAGCTGTCCTATTCGGCGGCCATGTCGGACCGGGGGGCCTTGGCGAGATCAAGCCCCTGATGGTCGCAGAGGCGGCGATAAAGGCCGCCCTTGCGATAGAGCGTGAGGTGATCCCCCTCCTCCACCATCCGGCCCTTGTCGAAGACGAGGATGCGGTCGAGGGCGCGTACCGTCGACAGGCGATGCGCGATCACGATGGAGGTGCGCCCCACCATAAGCCGCTCCATGGCCTGCTGGATCAGAACCTCCGATTCTGAATCCAGCGCCGAGGTCGCCTCGTCGAGGATCAGGATCGGAGCATCGGCCAGGAAGGCGCGCGCGATGGCGACCCGCTGGCGCTCGCCGCCCGAGAGCTTCACGCCGCGCTCACCCACGAGGGTCGAATAGCCTTTGGGCAGGTCCACGATGAAGTCATGGGCATTGGCGAGCCGCGCCGCGCGCTCGATCTCCGCCATGGAGGCACCAGGCCGTCCATAGGCGATGTTCTCGGCCAGCGTGCGGTGAAACAGGATCGGCTCCTGCTGCACGATGGCGATCTGCGCGCGCAGGGACGCCTGCTCGGCTTGAGCGATGTTCTGACCGTCGATCAGGATCCTCCCGCCCGTCACGTCGTAGAGACGTTGGATGAGCTTGACGAGGGTCGTCTTGCCCGAACCCGACGGACCGACGAGGCCGACGCGCTCGCCCGCTCGGATCGTCAGCGACAGGTTCCGATAGAGCGGAGTCTCGTGTCCGGCATAATGGAACGTGACATGGTCGAACGCGACCTCGCCGCGCGAGATGCGGATCGGCATCGCATCCGGGCGGTCCGGCACGCCGATGCGTTCGCGATGAATTTCGACGAGCTCCTCCATGTCGTTGACGGAACGGCGCAGGTTGTTGATGTGCATGCCCACATCGCGCAGGTAGCCGTGGATCACGAAATAGGTCGTGAGCACATAGGCGAGATCGCCCGGCGTTGCGCGATCCTTCCACCACAGCCAGATGGCCGTGCCGATGATGGCTGCGCGAATACCGAGCAACGCGATGAACTGCACCGTGCCGCTGTTGGTGCCGCGCTGCCACAGACGGCTTGTGCGGCTCTGCCACTTGCGCAAAACCCAGGTGAGGCGCTGGTCCTCGCGGGTCTCGGCCCCGAACGCCTTCACGACGGGATTGCAGCTCAAAGCATCGGCCAGGGTGCCGCCGACGCGCGTATCCCAGGCATTCGCCAGCCGCGCCGCGGGCGCGACATAGCGCGTCGCCAGGAATGCCGTCATGACGATGTAGGCGAGCGCGCTCATTCCGACGACGGCGCCCATCACCGGCCAGCGCAGACCCAGGACGATCATCGAGCCGGCGAGCACCGTCAGCGAGGGCAACAGCGCCAGGAGGAGCGTATCGTGCATCAGATCGAGCGCCCACATGCCGCGCGTGATCTTGCGAACAGTGGAGCCGGCGAAGGAATTGGCGTGCCAGTCGGTCGAGAAGCGCTGGACCCGCGCGAACGCATCCTGCGCCACGCGTCCCATGACCCGCAGGGTCAGCTCCACGATTCCGTAGAATGCCAGATGCCGCATGACGATCATGAGCAGGCCAAGGCCGGTCATAAAGGCAAACGCGACGAGCGCCGCATGAAGGGCGGCCTCGCGGTCGTTGCCTCCCATGGAGATAGCGTCGACAAGCCGTCCCGCGAAGACGGGCATGAACACGTCGGCCAGGGTCGAGACCATCATGGTCGCGACGATCAGCACCACGTAACGCGGCTCTTCGCGCCAGTGCCGGAACGTGAATCTCAGGACATCGCGGGTGGCGTCCCCGCTCTTCTTCGGTTGGTTCATGGAAGCGAACAGGCGGCGCTCGGAGCGCGCACCTCTCCTCGGAGTTTCAAGGAGCGACAGAAGGAACGCCCGCTTACGGCGTCCGAGATCGCTCGAAGATCATAAATTGTGAAGACTTGATAAGGTTTGGCGGGCCTTGGAGCCCCGCACGGTCGGAACTAAAGTTTCGACCCGGGAGGAACGTTCAGCAAGCGGATAGAAGCCATGCAGTCCTCCCTCTCTAGAAATTAAACCTATGCACAAACGTAGTGCAGTTCGTTCAACTTGGCAACCGCGGTTTTGTTTCAGCCCGATCCCGCTTTCAGACGACCTCGAGCGGCCGGTGCGGTGCGGGCGGCATTTCGACATGAATGGCATCGCCCGGCCTCACCTCCCCGCCCTCCAGGACGATCGCCATGATGCCGGACTTGCGGATGAGATGCCCGTGCTCGTCCTTGCCGAGCACAGCCTTCATGAGGCCCTTCCGGAAGCGGTCGATCTGGACGCAAGGGTTGCGCAGCCCCGTCACCTCGAGCACGGCGCTCGGGCCGAGGCGAAGACGCGTACCCGTCGGCAGGCCGAGCAGGTCTATGCCGCCTGTGGTGACGTTCTCGCCCATGTCGCCGGCGAAAATGTCGAAACCCGCCTCGCGCAGCTCGTCATGGAGTTCGGCATGGATCAGATGAACCTGCCGCAAGTTAGGCTGGGTCGGATCCTTGGCCACCCGGGAGCGATGCTTCACGGTCGCGCCAAGATGCGCGTCGCCCTCGACGCCGAGACCGGCGATAAGCCGGATGAGGTCCCGGTTGGGTTTGCTGAAGCTGTGGCTCGCGCTGCTGCTCACGGCCGTGACGATTGCCTGCATGACTGACTGCCCCCCACCCTGTCTTGTGTAGCCTCAGAGAACAGCCAGATCCACCGTCTCGAAGCCTCTTTCGGCAAGACGCTGCGCCAGAACCCGGCGATGGCAATTGGCAGGATCACGCTCGAAGCAGAGAAGGCAGATCGGCTGAGCCTGGGCCAGCGCCTCCAGTTCCCGAAAAGCCTCCTGGGCCGGTTCGGTCGCCAAGACCTCGTTGCAGTAGATCCGGCGCATCAGGTCGCCGTCCCCGGCGCGCGCCGCCTGGCGCCCCTCTTTCGGCGTCCCGAGCCTGATGAAATGCTGATAGCCGATGCCCTGGTTCGCCAGGGCATCGCGCAAGGCGGACTTGGAGAAACCCCGCTTGCGTGAGAGCGCAACGGCCCGCACATCCGCGAGGGTGCCTATTCCCGCATCCTTCAAGGTGGTGAGGAAGCGGTCCACGTCCGCTCCCTCGTATCCGATGGTAAAAACTTGCGGCTTCGCCATGCCGCGAAGTTACATGGACGGCTGCGGATGTCGAGATGCTTCCGGCTGGGTATAGGGCCGCAGCGCCTCAGGCGTACGGAAGTCCCGCGGCACCTCGAAATCGCTGGCGGCGCCGTGGCTCTGTTCGATCCCGCGCGGATAGCCGGTGCGGTTCGAGTAATCCTGCAGCGGCGGCAGCGGATGGGGGCTTTCCCGGCTCAGGGTCTGGGCGCAATAGACATCGAGCGCCGTCACGCCGGCCACGGCCGCCATGGCGATGCCGACATTGCCCTTCTTCGGGTTGTTGCCTTCGAGGGCTGTCGCCAGCGTCGCAAGGTCGAGCCCGTCGCCGGCGACGCGCCCCCAGATCCAGGGCGTCGGATCCTTCGAGGCGAGGATGCCGATGCCGGTGGCGATCTCGCGAACCCCGTAGCCGGCAATCAGCCCCTCCTGGCCTTTCATGCCGAGCGCGCGCGCCAAGGCACGAGGCGCGGCGATCTCGGCGATGCCGAGCGCGATGGAGAAGAGGCCGAGCCCGCGAGCCAGGGTATCGGTTGCCGTGTCGGCGTGACCACGGCGGCGCGTTCTTTCGGTTTCGTAGCGCATGATCTCACCTGTCAGGGTTTGATGACGACCTTGATGCAGCCGTCCTGCTTGTCGCGGAAGATCTTGTACATGTCGGGCCCCTCATCGAGGGACACGGTATGCGTGATGACGAAGGACGGATCGATCTGGCCTTCCTCGATGCGGCGCAGGAGATCGTCGGTCCAGCGGTTCACATGGGTCTGACCGGTGCGGATGGTCAGGCCCTTGTTCATGATCGCCCCGAAGGGGATCTTGTCGAGCAGGCCGCCATAGACACCCGGAACCGACAGCGTGCCCGCGGGGCGGCAGACATAAGCCATCTCGCGCAGCACATGCGGACGATCCGTCTCCATCATGGTCGCCTGCTTCACGCGGTCATACATGGCATCGACAGTGCCGGCGGCGTGCGCCTCCATGCCGACCGCATCGATGCATTTCTCGGGTCCCTTGCCATTGGTGAGCTCGTTGAGGCGCTCGATCACGCTCTCCTCGTCGAAGTTGATCGTGATGGCGCCGCCCGCCTCCGCCATGGCGAGACGCTCGGGAACCCGGTCGATCACGATCACCTGCTTGGCGCCGAGGAGAATGGCGCTGCGGATCGCCATCTGCCCGACTGGTCCCGCGCCCCAGATGGCGACCGTGTCGGTCGGCTGGATGTCGCACTGGACGGCCGCCTGCCAGCCCGTCGGGAAGATGTCGCTGAGGAAGAGGAGCTTCTCGTCCGGAATGCCGTCCGGCACCTTGATGTGGGTGGTATCGGCGAACGGCACCCGCAGGTACTCGGCCTGCCCGCCGGGATAGCCGCCGGTCAGATGCGTGTAGCCGAAGAGGCCCGCCGTCGTGTGGCCGAAAGCCTTGGCGGCGATGTGACCGTTGCGGTTCGTCCGCTCGCACACCGAGAAGTTGCCGCGCTTGCACTGGTCGCACTCGCCGCAGATGATCGTGAAGGGGATCACCACCCGATCGCCGACCTTAAGCTTGCCTTTGGTTTCGGAGCCGACCTCGACGACTTCGCCCATGGTCTCATGGCCCATGATGTCACCGGACTTCATCCCCGGCATGAAATGGTCATAGAGATGGAGATCCGAGCCGCAGATGGCGCAGCTCGTCACCTTGATGATCGCGTCGCGGGGATGCTCGATCTGCGGATCGGGAACCGAATCGCAACGGATGTCGGTGGTGCCGTGCCAAACAAGCGCCTTCATGGAAATCTCCTCACATGCCTGAAGATGGCCAAGCTCCGCCGCTTGGCCGCATTCGTCAGTGGAAAGACTTCTTGAGGGGCTTTGCGTTCCCTTTCGGTCGGCAGAATCTGCCGGCTATTCCGCCGCCGCGAGGGGTTGCACATGCTCCGGCAGGCTCCGGATGAGGTCGGCCAGGGCGGGCTCCAGGACCTGATGGGCGGCCTCCTCGACAGCGAACCATCGGGACTGGCGCTGTCCCTTCTCGCGCCACGACTTGAGCTGCTTCGAGACCTCGAGCGGGTAGACGTTGACGCGGCACAGATCGAAATGGGCGGCGCGGCGCTTCCAGTAATCGTAGGAGCCGAGAGGCTTGTTCCGGATCTCGCCCTTGACGCCGGCCTCCTCCTGGGCCTCCTGCGCGGCCGCCTTGTGGGGCTTCTTTCCCTTCATCGGCCACCCCTTGGGAATGAGCCAGCGCTTGGTCTCGCGCGACGTGACGAGAAGCACCTCGACCTTGCCGTCCTTGATCCGGAAAGGGAGTGCCGCAACCTGGCTGAGTTCTGCTTTCGGTGTCTGGGGCATTCGACGAGAGTAGAATTCCTAAGGAGATAGTTTGTAACGTAGATGATTTGAGCCGGCTAAGAAAGGATCATTTTGAAAGAATTGGGACCGTTGTCGGCCTTTGGCCGCGGACGATTCTCCACCCTCTCAAGGATCCATGACCGCTTCATAACAACGGACAGCCTGAATTTGATCCGGAAGGACGCCCCGCGATGACGACAGACAGCCTGGACATGAGGTTTGCCGCAGCCTGCGCCATTGCCCGCGAGGCGGGCGTTCTGGCGCGCAAGCGCTTTCTGGAACGGCCGCGCTCGCAGCGGCCCGATTTCAAGGGCCCGCAGGATTTCCTGACGGCGACCGACGCGGAGGTCGAGGAGCTGATCCGCAACCGCCTGAGCGAGCTGTTCCCAGGCGATTCGTTCTTCGGCGAGGAAGGCGGCGGCTCCTTCGAACGCGACGTCTGGGTGGTGGATCCTATCGATGGCACGGCGAACTTCGCCCGCGGGATCCCGCATTTCGCCATCTCCATCGCCTTCGCGCGCGAGGGCCGGGTCGAGATCGGCGTGATCTACGATGTGATGCATGCCGAGCTCTACACGGCTCAACGGGGACGAGGCGCCATCCTCAACGGGGAGCCGATCCGGGTGAGTGGGCTGGCCCAGATGAATCAGGCGACCGTCGAGGCAGGCTGGTCGTCGCGCCTGCCGCCGGAGCCTTACGTGGCGGTCGTCGACAATCTGAAGAAGGCCGGCGCCAATGTTCGCCGGGCCGGATCGGGCACGCTGGGCCTGGCTTATGTCGCGGACGGACGCATCGACGCCTATTGCGAACTCCACATCAATTCCTGGGATGCCCTGGCCGGCCTCCTGATCATCGAGGAAGCGGGCGGTTGGACCAACAACTTCCTGGCCAAGGACGGCCTCAGGAAAGGCAACCCCGTTCTGGCCTGCACGCCGGAACTGGCGGATTCGCTCACGCAGGCAACGGGAATCCGCAAGGAGCCGTGAGAGGCATCTTATTCTAAAGATTCACATTTGATGCACAGGCTAGGCACTTGACCCGCCGTCTCATTGGGGAGAGCTTAGCCGACCAATCAATAACAAGAACGACATCCTGGGAGGAAAGAATGACTGTGAAGAAGAATCTCGCTGCGGCAACCATGCTGGCAGGCACTATGACGGCCCTGTCCTTCATGTCGGCGGGTGCGGCTCAGGCCCAAGGCGCGCTGGTCATGTATTGCGGCGTGCAGGAAGAATGGTGCCGCGCCATGACGAACGCTTTCGAGCGCGAGACGGGCATTAAGGTTTCCATGACCCGCAAGAGCGCAGGCGAAGTCTATGCGCAGGTCAAGGCGGAAGCCGCCAATCCCCGCGCCGACATCTGGTGGGGCGGCACGGGCGACCCGCACATGCAGGCGGCCGAAGAGGGTATCACAGACGAGTACAAGTCTCCGAAGATGGGTGAGCTCCAGGACTGGGCCGTGCGCCAGTGGGAGCAGTCCAAGGGCCGCACCGTCGGCATCTATTCGGGCGCGCTCGGCTTCGGCTACAACACCGAACTCGCCCAATCGAAGAAGATCGGCGACCTGAAATGCTGGGCGGATCTCTTGAAGCCCGAGTTGAAGGATGAAGTGCAGGTCGCGGATCCCAATTCTTCCGGCACGGCCTATACGCTTCTCGCCACCATCGTGCAGATCATGGGCGAGGACAAAGGCTTCGAGTACCTGAAGGCCCTGCACAAGAACGTCAATCAATACACCAAGTCGGGCGCTGCTCCGGCCAAGGCCATGGCGCTCGGAGAGACGACTGCCGGCATCGCCTTCATGCACGATATCGTCACGATGGTCGTCGACAAGGCGCCCGTGAAGGTGGTCGCCCCCTGCGAAGGTACGGGCTACGAGATCGGCTCCATGTCGATCATCAAAGGCGCCAAGAACCTGGACAACGCCAAGAAATTCTACGACTGGGCTCTCACGGCCGACGCGCAGAAGCTCGGCGCGGAGGCCAAGTCCTATCAGGTGCCGTCCAACAAGAACACGCCGATTCCGCCCCAGGCTCCCAAGCTCAACGACATCAAGCTGATCAATTTCGACTTTGCGAAATACGGCTCCTCGGCCGAGCGCAAGCGCCTTCTGTCCAAGTGGGACAACGAGGTGAAGAACCTGCCGAAATAGTCGGACTCACGACAAGCGACGGCGAAACGATTTACCGCTTCGCCGTCGCACATCGATATCCTGATCATATGAGGGCCGGGCATCGAACCGGCCCTGAAGCGAGAACAGAAGATGTCACGGGCAACCCTTGGCTGGATCGTTCTGGGCTGGGTCGGCTTTGCCCTCCTGCCCTGGTACGGCTTCGACCGTAATGCCGTTCACACCCTGGCCGATTATTTCGTCAGCGGCTCTGCCCTGATCCATGGCCTCAAAGGTGCCTGGTGGCTTCTGCCGATCCTGGCGCCTCTATGCCTGGCGCTGATTCCTGTGATCCGTCCATCGGCGGAAACGAAGGGCAACTGGCTCATTGCCTCCGGTGTTCTCGGCCTTGCTCTCGTCGTCCTCCAGGGCTTCTCCATCGGCCTCAACGGATGGACTTTGGACATCCTCAGAAACCTCTTCGGCGAGCCGGGCCCCAGCCAGGCCGGCATGGGCTACGGCGCCGCCCTGACGGCGACCGCCTTCCTCATTGTTCTATGTCACGGGCTCGCGGCTCACGGCTGGTGCCGGGGCGATGCGTTCGTCACCTCATCCATCGGCGTCGTCATCGCGCTGATCATCGTTTTCGTGTTCTTCCCCGTAACGACCATTCTCGCGAGCGCCTTCGCCGACAACAACGGCAATTTCGCCCCTTACGAATTCTTCGCGAAATTCATGGACCGCTCGATCTGGGGCCTCGATTGCCTGTCGAGCGACCTGCGCTGCGGCGTGGCTTGGAACACGCTCTTTCTCGGGCTCCTCGTAGGCGTCGGCACCACGGCTCTCGGCCTCGCCTTCGCGCTGATCGCGACGCGCACCGGGTTCCGGTTCAAGAAGCTCCTGCGCCTGATGAGCGTTCTGCCCATCATCACGCCGCCTTTCGTGATCGGCCTGGCCCTGATCCTGCTCTTCGGCCGTTCGGGTGCCCTCTCCGCCGTGCTGTGGGAATGGTTCGGCGTGCCGCGCTCGCGCTGGATCTACGGACTTCCCGGCGTTTTCATCGCGCAGCTGCTCGCCTTCACGCCGATCGCATTCCTCGTCTTGATCGGCGTTGTGCAGGGCATCAGCCCGACGCTCGAGGAGGCCTCGCAGACCTTGCGCGCCAAGAGCTGGACGACCTTCTGGACCGTCACTCTGCCGCTCATGCGCCCGGGCCTCGCCAACGCCTTCCTCCTCGGCTTCGTGGAAAGCCTCGCCGATTTCGGCAATCCGCTGGTGCTCGGCGGCAATTACGAAGTGCTTTCCACCAAGATCTTCTTCGCCGTCGTCGGTGCGCAGCAGGACCAGGGCCGCGCGGCCGTCCTGTCCATCATCCTGCTCGCGTTCACGCTCGGCGCCTTCTGGCTCCAGCACGCCTGGCTCGGCAAGAAGGTCTACACGACCGTCACTGGCAAGGGCGACGCCGGCATTCCCTTGCCGCTTCCGCGGCGGGTGGCGCTCGCCTCCTATCTCACGGCCCTTCCGTGGGCGCTCTTCACCGTCGCCGTCTATGCGGTCATCGTGGTCGGCGCCTTCGTGCGTTCCATGGGCCGGGACTACACGCCGACCTTCGAGCACTTTGTCACCGCCTTCAGGGTCGAGCGCGCCGATTGGGGCTTCTACTTCTCGGGTTCGGCCTGGAACTCCTTCTTTGCTACCGTGAAGGTGGCCGCGCTCTCGGCGCCGCTGACGGCCGCCATCGGCCTGCTCACCGCCTATCTTCTCACCCGCCAGCGCTTCTCCGGTCAGCGCGCCTTCGAGTTCGGCACGCTCCTGAGCTTCGCGATTCCCGGCACCGTCGTCGGCGTTTCCTACATCCTGGCCTTCAACGTGCCGCCCATCGAGATCACCGGGACGGGCTTCATCCTCGTGATGTGCTTCGTGTTCCGCAACATGCCGGTGGGCGTGCGCTCGGGCATCGCCACCCTGAGCCAGATCGACAAGAGCCTCGATGAGGCGTCGCTGACCCTGGGTGCCGGCTCGTCGACCACCATGCGCCGCGTGGTGCTGCCGCTGCTGCGGCCGGCCATCGTCGCCTCCCTGGTCTATTCCTTCGTCCGCGCCATGACCGCCGTGAGCGCCGTGATCTTCCTCGTCACCGCCGAGTACAACATGGCGACGACCTACATCGTCGGCCGCGTCGAGGCGGGCGAGTTCGGTCTAGCGATCGCCTATTCCACCGTGCTCATCCTCGTCATGCTAGTCGCCATCGCGGTGATCCAGCTGGCCGTCGGCGAGCGGCGCCTCGGGCGCCGCAGCGCGAGCACCGCCCCCTCCCCCGTTGCCGTGCAGGCTGTGCCATGAACAAGATGTCTTCCGTCCATTCCCTGTCCCAGACCGGGACATCCAAGAAGCAGGCGGCTTCGGTTCAGTTCCGCAACGTGACGAAACGCTATGGAAACGTCACGGCGGTGGACGACGTCTCCTTCACCATCGAGCCGGGCCAGCTCGTGACCCTGCTCGGTCCCTCCGGCTGCGGCAAGACCACGACCCTGCGTATGATCGCGGGGCTCGAAATGGCGAGCGAAGGCCAGATCCTGATCGGTGGACGCGACGTGACGAACCTCTCCGCCGCGGATCGCGACGTGAGCATGGTGTTCCAGTCCTACGCGCTCTTCCCGCACATGTCTGTGCTGGAGAACGTCGCCTATGGGCCGTCCGTGCAGGGTGCCTCCAAGAAGGACGCCCATGAGATGGCCATGGAGAAGCTCTCCCTGATCGGCCTCAAGGGTCTGGAGAAGCGCGCGCCGTCCGAGCTCTCCGGTGGACAGCAGCAGCGCGTGGCCGTGGCCCGTGCGCTTGTGCTGGAGCCGCAGGTCCTCCTGTTCGACGAGCCCCTGTCCAACCTGGACGCGAAGCTGCGCCGCCGGGTGCGTGAAGACATCCGCGAACTCCAGCAGAGCCTCAACCTCACCGTGGCCTACGTGACGCACGATCAGGAGGAGGCGCTCGCCGTATCCGACCACATCATCGTGATGTCGAACGCCCGCATCGCCCAGACCGGCACGCCGCGCGAACTCTACGAGGAGCCGGCCGACCTTTTCGTGGCCGACTTCATCGGCGATGCCAACATCATCTCCGGTGACCTCGTGAGCGTTGCCGGGCCGACGGCCCAGGTGAATATCGGCAATGTGAGCCTTCACCTTCCACACAGGAATGCCCGCCAAGGGACCGTCAAGCTCGCCGTGCGGCCCGATGCCATTTTCCTCGACGACAAGGCTGCCCCTTCCGGCGCGCTGACCGGCACGGTGCGGAAGGCCTCCTATCTCGGCACCCAGGTGGAATACGAGGTGGACAGCGCCATCGGAAACCTGTTCGTGGTCCAATACGGGCGCAAGGAACCGATCGCTCCGGGGACTCCTGTTTCGATTTCATTCGCCGACCAGCGTGGCGTCGCCATCGTGCCGAACGCGTAATCCCTTCATATCGCCCCTTCGTCCGGAATATTGAGGATCGTGCCGCAGGCCTTGCAGTGCACGGCATCCCTGTCGTGCCGCTGCAGGCCGCAGACGGGGCATGGAAAACGGACCTTGTCCGGCCTGAGCAGCACCTGCACGAGACGCAGGAAGAGCGTGACGCCGAAGATCATGATGACGACGGAGATCAGGTGCCCGAGCGTTCCGGTGAGCGTGATGTCGCCGAATCCCGTGGTGGTCAGTGCCGCGATGGTGAAATAGAGCGCATCGATGTAGTTGCCGATATTCGTGTTCGTCCAGCGCTGCGTCTCATAGACGAAGCCGGTCATGATGAAGATGAAGACGCCGAGATTGACCGAAGCGATGATCAGATCCTCGTTGCGCCGGAAGAAGACGCTGTCGGAGCGCAGGCGGGCGAGCAGCTGATAGGTTCTCAGCAGGCGCAGCGTGCGCAGGATCCGCAGGAATCCGATGCCTTCCCCCACGACCGGAGCGAGAAAGGACACGATGGCCGCGACGTCCGCCAGCGTCGTCGGATGGGCAAGGTCACGCCAGGGTGTCCGGCTGATGGCGATACGGGCGGAGAAGTCGGCCAGGACGATCAGGCCGATGATGACGTCCATCCACTCGAAGGCCGGAGAGCGGGGCAGGAAGGACGACAGGACGATGAAGAGGATGGTGGCCACATCGAACACCAGAAGACCGTAGCGGAACTGATGCGCCTCCGGTGTGTCCCCCTCGTAGAAGAGCCGGAGCTTGTCGATCACCTTCATCGGGCCATCTCGTCGATGAGGCGGGAAAGGATGCGAACCATCGGTGGGATCACGCTTTATACGGTTTCACTGGTCTTCGATTATCTATAGAGCTGGGCTGCAATTCCAACGGGGTGCCTTCCGGGGCCATATGGTCTATCCCTCTAACCCGAGACCCGCCATTCTTGAGAGACGTTCCCATGCTTAAAGCTCTGATCTTCGATATGGACGGCACGTTGGTGCACAGCGATCCCGTCCATCTCAAGGCCTTCGCGGAAGTCCTGGGACCCGAGGGGGTTGTCATCGACGACGACCTCTATCGCACCTCGATCATCGGCCACACGAACGAGTCCATCTTCGCGTCCCTCCTGCCCCATCTGCCCGTCGAGGAACACGAAGTCTATGCCGACCGCAAGGAGGCTGCCTTCCGTCGCCTGGCGCGCGAGCTCAAGCCGCTGGAAGGCTTGGTCGAACTGCTCGACTGGGCGGACGCCCACAACGTCAAGATCGCCCTGGTCACCAATGCCCCGCTTCTGAATGCGACCCATGTTCTGGACATTCTGGGCATCACGGACCGTTTCGAAGTCAAGGTCACCATCGATCAGGTCGAGCGCGGCAAGCCGGATCCCATGCCCTATCTCACCGCCCTGGAACGGCTCGGAATCCAGGCCGAGGAAGCCGTCGCCTTCGAGGATTCCCCCTCAGGCATGAGGGCTGCCAAGGCGGCCGGCCTGTTCTCCTTCGGTGTTCTCACCGGTTTGAGCGCCGACGAAATGCGAGAGATCGGCGCCGATGGAGCCATCGTGACATTCCATGACCGGGCTCTCTGGGAGATCCTGGAGCACAGGGCCAGCTCCAACTCGTGATCTTGCGCAGGGTTGCCGGTTGACACCATTGCCGGGTCTCGCGACCCTGGGCGAATGTCCGGTCCCCCACCCGTGTTTCACACCCGCGCCTCCCTGAAGCAGGACCTCATCGATCTCGGTGTCGCCGCAGGAGACACGGTCATGGTGCATGCCGCCATGAGCCGCGTCGGACGGCTGCTCAATGGCCCGGATGCCCTTATCGGCGCCCTTCTCGATGCGGTCGGCCCCGCGGGCACAATCATGAGCTATACGGATTGGGACGGCGCTTATGACGGGTTGCTGGACTCAACCGGGCGGGTTCCACCGGAATGGCGCGACCACATCCCACCCTATGATCCCGCCACCTCTCGGGCCATTCGCGACAACGGAGTATTGGCCGAGTTCATCCGCACGACACCCGGAGCGAAGCGCAGCGGCAATCCGGCGGCTTCTGTGGCGGCCGTCGGCGCCCGTGCGGAAGGGCTGACGGCGGATCACCCTCTCAATTACGGCTATGGCGAGGGCTCACCCTTGGCGAAGCTCGTTGAAGCTGGCGGCAAGGTCCTGATGGTGGGTGCGCCGCTCGATACTATGACACTTCTCCACCACGCCGAACACTTGGCTCCCATCCTGGGCAAGCGCATCCGCCGCTATGAGGTGCCCTTCGCCACGCCTGAAGGCGTCACGTGGCACATGGTGGAAGAGTTCGATACCTCTGAGCCTATCGTAGAAGGCTTGGCAGACGATTACTTCGGGACGGTCGTGCAGGACTTCCTGGCCACGGACCGGGGCACGAGGGGCATCATCGGTCAGGCTCCATCGGTCCTGGTTGAAGCTGCTCCCGTCTGTGCCTTTGCTGTCACGTGGTTACAGCGGAATGCCGGATCTTAAAAAAACGAACTGGCCGTTCAGGCGGCATCGGACTGCGTCTGTCCGGCCTCATGGTCGTCACCGCTCCCCGCATCGAAGCGGCGTCGCGCGGCCAGGATCTCGTCCCGATTTGCGATCGCCCAATCACCCAGGCCCCGGACAGTCTTGAGCAGAGAGCAACCCAGCCCTGTGAGCTGGTAATCCACCCGGGGTGGAATGGTCGGGTAGACGGTCCGCGTCACGAGCCCGTCACGCTCCAATCCGCGCAGGGTCAGAGTGAGCATCCGCTGCGAAATTCCGCCGACGATCCGGCGTAACTCATTGAATCTCTTAGGCCCGTCGCCCAGCTGAACCACAACCTGGACGCTCCACTTATCGCCGACGCGCGACAGGATTTCGGTCACGGTCCCGCAATCGGTGGGCACATGGATGTGACTGGGTGACATGAAAGTGCCTCCTTGCATAACGCTAGGGAAGTTACCTAATGAGCCTTGGTTACAAAAAGGAACTTAAGGGTTCCGGCCTTTGAATGCAAACCAAGGACATATCATGAAGCCCAAGCTTCACATCATCATCGGAAGCACCCGTCCCGGGCGGATCGGTCCGAGCGTTGCCAAGTGGTTCAGCGAGTATACCGCAGAGCATGGCAAGTTCGAGCCGGTTCTGGTCGACCTGGCGTCGTTCAACCTGCCGGTTTTCGACGAGCCCGAGCACCCGATGAAGCAAAATTACCATCACGCTCACACCAAGGCTTGGGCCGCGAGCGTCGGCTCCGCCGATGCCTTCGTGTTCGTGACCCCGGAGTACAACTATGCCCCGCCTCCGGCTCTCGTGAATGCGCTCAACTACCTGTCCCGCGAGTGGAACTATGCCCCGGCCGGCTTCGTCAGCTATGGCGGCATCTCGGGCGGCCTGCGCTCGGTTCAGGTCGCGAAGCAGATCGTCACGACCTTGAAGATGATGCCGATTCCGGAAGGCGTGCCCATGCCGATGGTGTTCCAGAATCTGGACGAGAACGGCACCCTCAATGCGCCCGACATCTACAAGACTTCGGCCGCAACGATGCTCGACGAACTCTTCCGCTGGACGGAAGCCCTCAAGTCGCTCCGGGCCGAACGCAAGGCTCCCTTGAAGGCCGCGGCTTAAACAGAAGCCCTATCAAAGCAAAAGGCATCGCTGCGACGAACAGCGATGCCTTTGTCATTGGGGTGAGACGATCAGAGGCGTCCTGCCAACGCATCCTCGAAGAGCTTGCGGGAGCTCTCCTTGGTGATCGGAACCGGATTACCACCGGCCGTGGGATCGTTCGGTGCCATCTCCGACATCTCGTCGAAGCGGGCGGCATCGACCTTCAGCCCTTCCAGCGTATGCGGCACGCCGAGATCCTTGCGCAGCTGCAGCACCCAATCGAGGAAGGCCTGGAACGAAGCCTCAAGGCCGATATAGGCGGCGAGGCGCTCGATCCTCTCCTCGATGGCCTTGCGGTTATAGACCAGCACATAGGGCATGAAGACCGCATTGGTCAGGCCATGATGCGTGTCGTAGAGCGCGCCGGTCGGGTGCGAGAGCGCGTGGATCGCGCCCAAGCCCTTCTGGAAGGCGGTCGCTCCCATGGCGGCGGCCGACATCATCTGCGCCCGGGCTTCGATGTCCTTGCCGTCCTTGTAGGCGCGGGGCAGGTATTCCTTCACAAGGCGAATGCCCTCGACGGCGATGCCGTCCGCCATCGGATGATAGCCTGGAGCGCAATAGGCCTCGATGCAATGCGCGAGAGCGTCGAGCCCCGTGCCGGCGGTGATGTGGGGCGGCATACCGACCGTCAGCTCCGGATCGCAGATCACGATCTTCGGCATCATGAGGGGATGGAAGATCACCTTCTTGGTGTGCGTCGCCTCCTGCGTGATGACGCCGGCGCGGCCCACCTCCGAACCCGTACCCGCCGTTGTCGGAACGGCGATGATCGGCAGGATGCCCTTCGGATCCGCGCGGGTCCACCAATCGCCGATATCCTCGAAATCCCACATGGGCCGCGTCTGCCCCGCCATGAAGGCGATGACCTTGCCCGCATCGAGGGCCGAGCCGCCGCCGAAGGCGACGACGCCGTCATGCTTTCCGGAGCGCAGAACCTCGAGGCCCTTGTAGACATTGGTCTCGACCGGGTTCGGCTTGATCTCGGAGAAGATCGCGGCCCTCAGGCCGGCGCTGGTCAGCTGGTCGAGCGCCGCCTTCGTCATCGGCTGCGTCGCAAGAAACGGATCGGTCACGATCAACGGGGCCTGCATGCCGACGGCCCTGCAGGCCTCGGCCAGTTCCGCGATGCGGCCTGCGCCGAAGCGCACGGCTGTGGGGTAGTTCCAGTTGGAGCGAGGAGACGTGGTCATGGTGCTTTCAATCAGATCTGACGGAGGTGATAGGATTTCGGACGGGTGAGCGACTCATAGGCCAGCCGCGACAGGCTCGCGCCGCGGCCGGTGTCCTTCACGCCGGTCCAGGCCAGCGCGGGATCGAGGTAGTCGCAGCGGTTCATGAAGACGGTGCCGGTCTCGAGCTTCTCGCCGATGGCCTCGGCGGCGTCGACATCGGAGGTCCAGATCGCGGCGGAGAGACCATAGGGCGAATCGTTCATGAGGCGGATCGCCTCCTCGTCGCCCTTCACCTTCATGATGCCGACGGTGGGGCCGAAGCTCTCCTCTCGCATCACGCTCATGGAATGATCCACGTTGGTGAGCACCTGCGGCGCGAGGTAGGCCGTGTTGCCCACGTCCGCCGCAAATGCCTTCGCGTCGATATGCGCCTTCGCGCCTTTCGCCACGGCTTCGGCATTCTGCCCGCGGACGAGATCGGCAAAGCGCTTGTGCGCCATCGGACCAAGCGTGGTCGCCTCCTCCAACGGGTTGCCGAGAACGTATGCGTTCACGAGATCGACGGCCCCTTCGACGAAGCGGTCGTAGTGCTTCTCGTGCACGTAGATGCGCTCGATGCCGCAGCAACATTGGCCCGAATTGAAGAAGGCACCGTCGACGAGGTTCTCGATGGCGTGGTCGATATTCGCATCCGCTCGCACATAGGCCGGATCCTTGCCGCCGAGTTCCAGGCCCAGGGACGTGAAGGTACCAGCCGCCGCGCGCTCGATGGCGCGGCCGCCGCCGACGGAACCGGTGAAGTTGCAATGGTCGACGAGGCCGCCGCCGAGGATGCGGCTCGTCTGGTCATGGGAAAAGTGCATGTTCTGGAACAGGCCCTTCGGCATGCCGGCGCGATCCATCGCCATCTGGAAGCGCTCGCCCGCGAGCACCGTCTGGGACGCGTGCTTCAGCAGCACGGCATTGCCCGCCATAAGCGCCGGCACGATGGTGTTGATCGCCGTCAGATAGGGATAGTTCCAGGGCGCGATGACGAGCACGAGCCCAACGGGCTCGCGCTTGATCATGCGCCGGAAGCCCGGCTTCTCGTCATCGGCCGGAATGGGCAGCAGGCTCTTCTCCGCGATCGAGATCATATGGCGCGCACGCTCCTCGACGCCGCGGAACTCGCCGCCGTAGCGGACCGGGCGGCCCATCTGCTGGGCGATCTCGGGCACCACCTCCTGGTTCATGGCGAGCAGCGCATCGAGAAAGGCCGAGACCCTGGCGGCGCGCTCAGGCAGCGGCACGTTGCGCCAGGCCTTCTGGGCATCGCGGGCAGCCGCGATCGCCGCGTCGATGGCGGCCTCGGACATGATGGGACGGCGGACGAGCTCGCGCCCGTCGATGGGGGAAATGCAGACGATGTCGGTATCAGCCATGATGTGATGTCCGAAAGACCATGGCCCGCGAGGACCATGATCTTCTCCTGTGCTTGTATCTGGATAAATCTTTTAGATGATCTCGAAGTAACGGGCGAGCTGCCAATCCGTGATGGCTTTGCGGGCCTCCCGCTCCTCCCATTCGCGCGTTGCCGCGTAATGTTCGACGAAGGTGTCGCCGAAGAGCTCGCGGGCGGCCTGCGAGCCCTTCAGGCGCTCGGCCGCCTCGCCCAGGGAGCGCGGCAGGGCCCGCTCCCTGGGGTGCTCCACCGCATAGGCATTGCCCTGGATGGGCTCGCCCGGATCGACCCGGTTCTCGATGCCCCACAGGCCGGAGCCGATGGCCGCCGCGAGCGCGATGTAGGGATTGATGTCGGCGGCGGCGACCCGGTATTCCACGCGCTGCGACTTTTCGGAGCCGGGAATGACGCGAAGCGCCGTCGTGCGGTTCTCCACCCCCCAGGCCGAGTCGGTCGGGGCCCAGAAACCGGGGATGAGCCGCGTGTAGCTGTTCACCGTGCAGGCCACCATGGCGAGGATCTCGGGCATCAGCTGCTGCTGGCCGCCCACGAACCAGCGCATGGTCTCCGACATGGAATGCTTGCCGTTCGCATCGTAGAACGCGCCCTTGCCGGTACGAAGATCGCGCAGGGAGGCGTGCAGATGACCGGACTGGCCGGGCCAGTCGCGGGACCACTTCGCCATGAAGGTGGCCATCCAGCCACGCCGCTGGGCGAGGATCTTGGTATAGGTCTTGAACAGGGCCGCCTTGTCGGCGGCCTTCAACGCGTCGTCGACGCGGATTGCGGCCTCCAGAACACCGGGCCCGGTCTCGGTATGCAGTCCCTCGATCTCGAAATCCATCTTGTTCGCGAGGTCGAGTAGCTCGTGATAGAAATCCGCATGGACGCCTGAGCGCAGGACCGAATAGCCGAAGAAGCCCGGCGTGATGTTCTTCAGGTCGCGATAATTCTTCTCGCGCACGGAATGGGGCGTTTCCTCGAACAGGAAGAACTCGAACTCGGCGGCGGCCGAAACCGCGAAGCCCATATCCTCCGCCTTCTTCAGCACGCGGCGCAGCACGCCGCGGGGACAGGCGGCCTCCGCATAGCCGTCGAACTCGGCAAGAAAGAACGGCAGGTCATTCTCGAAGGGAATGAGCCGCATCGTCTCCGGCAGGATCCGCACGGACGCATCGGGATAGGCGGTGTGCCAGCCGGTGAGCTTCGTGTTGTCGTAGAGCTGATCGTTGGAATCCCAACCCAGAACCACGTCGCAGAAGCCGAAGCCCTTCTCGAGAGCGGATTCGAACTTGTCGCGGGCCATATACTTGCCGCGCATGATGCCGTCGACATCGACCACACCGACCTTCACGAAGGGGAGATCGCGGCTTCGCACATACTCGGCGGCCTCGGCGGCATTCTTGATCTTGGGAGCGTCCATACGAAACACCTTCAGCAGAATGGGAGGGAGCGCGTCAGGCGCGCTCCCTTGGAAGCGTTCGAGCATCGGACCCAAAAGTGGACTTGCACTTTTGGGATTGATTCGATGCTCAATCCCTTAGGCGGCGCATCGTTCTTGCGGAAAACCGGGTCCACTTTTCCGCACGATGCGCTAGTACGTCTTGTATTCCGCCTCGCCCTTGGTGAGAGCGAACTCCTCCTCCGGCGAGAGGATGAGCTTGTGGCGCCCGATGATCAGGAAGTAGGCCATCATCACGGCATAGTAGATCGCCACGCCGATGACGGCCGTCTGGAAGACCGAGTCGATGAGCTGGAAGTAGAGCGTCACCGCCGCGATGACCATGCAGGTCACGGCACCCACAACGCCGAAGGGGCTCGTATAGGGCCGGTGCAGGTTCGGGAACTTCCGCTTCAGGACGATGTAGGACATGCCCTGCATGAAATAGGCCAGCATCGCGCCGGCGACCGCCATGTTGAGCAGCGTGCCGCCGATGACGGTCGCGCCCGCCTCGGCGCCACGGGCGAACCAGATGATCAGCATCACCAGGAGGCCGAGCACCGCGCCCGCGATCAGGGCCACGTGCGGCGTCTTGCGCTCGCCATGCGTCACCGACAGGAAGCTCGGGAAGTACCCTGCGCGCGACAGCGAATAGATCTGCCGTCCGAAGGCGAAGATGATGGTGTGGAACGACGCGATCAGCCCGATCACGGCCACCGCCGCCAGGATCTTGGCGATGTCCGTGCCGAACAGGGTGCGGAAGCCGTCGAGCAGCGGCTCTCCGGACTTGCCCAAGCCTGCAGCGCCGGGCGCGATGCTCGTGTTCAGGAAGAGCACGAGGAACGCGGAGGCGATCAGGGTCAGGATGCCGGCGATGATGCCCTTGGGCATGTCCTTCTGCGGATCATGCGATTCCTCGGCCGCGAGCGGCAGTTGCTCGATGGCGAGGAACAGCCAGACCGCGAAGGGCAGCGATGCCAGGATGCTGCCCATGCCCATGGGCAGGAACGGGCCGTTGCCGTTCGGCAGCTCCGCACCGTCCGGGCCGATGTTCAGGGCCCAGCGCGAGAAATCGAACTGCCCCGAGAGCAGCACCGATACATAGAAGAAGGCGAGCACCGCAAGCGCCGCCACCGTCACGCCGACGGTGACCTTGAACGAGAGCTCGACGCCGATGATGTTGAGGCCGACGAACAGGGCGTAGCACAGCACCCAGTAGACCGGCTGGAAGGCCGGTGACGTATCGAAGATCGCCGACAGGTACGAGCTGATGAAGAACACGATCACGGCCGGGGTGAGCACGAACTCGATGTTCTCCGCGATCCCCGTGATGTAGCCCGCCCAGGGCCCCATGGAGGTGCGCGCGAACGAGTAGGCGCCACCCGTATGCGGCAGGGCCGGCGACATCTCGGCGAGCGAGAAGGTGAGGCCCAGATACATGACCGCGATGATGATGGTCGCGAAGAACATCGCGCCGAAGCCATTGGTGAGACCCAGGTTCCACCCGGAATAATGACCCGAGATCACCGCCCCGACGCCGAGCGCCCAGAGCGACCAGACACGGGCATGGCGCTTCAGGCGCCGCGCCTCGAAATAGCTTTCATCCACCGTGGTATAGGTGATGCCGGCGCTCTGCGCTCCGGCCGGTGGGGCATGAACCCCGGGGCTTCCTTGTCCGACTGACATCGAGTTCTTCCTCCAAGAAGATCTGCCATTCGGGTCACGGCACGTTGCGCGCCATGCCCGTCATCAGGGCATCGAACCCAAAAGTGGATCTCCACCTTTAGGATCCTGTCCGATGCTCTTCTTCTCAAGCGGCGCATCGTTCGGCGCGGAAAACCGGATCCAATCCTCCGCACGATGCGCTAGAGCGTCCGCGCCCCCTCCCTCAAAAGCGGCGCGAGACGGCGAGCCCACGACGCCTGTTCGTCTTGTGTGCGAATCAGGTCGTTGCGGATCTCGATCATCAGCGGGGGAAGGCCGCGCCTCTCGGCGTGGCGTTCGAGGGTGTGGAACACCCGGTCCGCCGGTGAATAGGGTTCGTTCATGCCGACGACGAGCGCCGGATCCTGCTTCAATCCGGCCTCGACGCTGCGCGCGTAGCGCGCGTCGCGGTCGAAGATCAGGCCGACATGCCAGGGACGCGGGACATCCCGGTAGACCGGCGTGAACGAATGGATGGAAACGATGGCGGCCAGTTGCCCACTTGCCTTGCGGGCATTGGCGAAGCTGTCGACCGCATTGTGAAACGGATCGTAGACCTCGCGGACGCGGGCCGCCCGCTCCGTCTCGTCGAGATCGAGATTGCCCGGAATCCTGGTGTGCTCGCTGAGTGTCCAGATCGAATCCGGGGCGGATGGCTCGCGGTTGAGATCGAGGACGAGGCGCGAAACGGTGGCATGGATCAGCGGGGCGTCGAGCAGGCGCGAAAGCTCCTTCGCCACGCCGAGCGCACCAGGGTCCCAGGCGATGTGGCTTTCCAGTTCGGCGGATCCCAGCCCCAGGCTGCCATAGCGGGCCGGCAGATGATTGGAGGCGTGTTCGCAGATGAGCAGGAGCGGCGAGCGCCCTTCGGGGTTCTCGATGGCGACAACCGGCTCCTCCGCCTGTGCGGCAGGACCCTGACCGAATGCCGTCCGACTCGCATGCGCCATGCGGCCCTCCTGTACCTGCGGGATGCAGGCAATCACCCTCGTTTGAACGCTTGGTACGTTTCTTGGCGATTTTTATTCTGTGAAATTTTTGATACAGCTTTCAACAACCGTCAAGGTGGGGAAACGAAACATTCCAACATGAAAACTGACAACGCCATTCCGGCCGTGGCTCCGCCGAGCCTGGCCGAACGCATCCGCCTCGACATGGACGGCTTCACGCCCAGCGAGAAAAAGGCCGCTCATCTGCTGCTGAGCCATTATCCGTTTGCGGGTCTCGACACGGTGGCCGAGTTCGCCTCCAGGGCCGGAATTTCCGCTCCGTCAGTTTTACGCTTCGTAAGCCGCCTCGGCTTCAGCGGGTTCCCGGATTTCCAGAAGCACCTGCGCGAGGAACTGGAGGCCCAGCTGCTCTCGCCGCTGGCGAAGGCGAGCCCGTCGGACAAGAGACACGGCGCGCCGGCCCTGGCCTCCTTCGCCGAAGCGGTGATCGGGAACCTGCGGGCGACGGTGGAGAACATCGCCCCGACCGAGTTCGACGCGGTCGTCACTCTGCTGAGCGACCCGCACCGGCGGATCCATTTCACGGGTGGGCGCTTCACCGGAGCGCTCGGACGCTACGCTGAAAGCCATCTGCGCATCGTGCGCAGCCATGTGAGTTTCATCGAAGGGCAGCCGGTCCTCTGGCGCGACCGAATGATCGAGATCGGCAGAAAGGATGTCATCGTCGCCTTCGACATCCGCCGCTACCAGGAGGACGTGACGGCCCTCTGCGAGACGGCCGCGAAACAGGGTGCAACCGTCGTCCTCCTGACCGATCCCTGGCTCTCGCCCATCGCCCGCGTCGCCCGCCACGTGCTGCCGGCCCACATCGTGGCGCCGTCGAACTGGGATTCCTCGGCCGGTCTTCTCCTGCTGACGGAAGCGCTCGTGGCGGCCGTCACCAAGCGCCTGTGGGAAACGGCCAAGCCGCGCATGGAAGCGGTGGAGCGGCTGCGGAGCGAAAAGCCCTAGGGCCTATTCCGCCACCTCCGGTCGGCTCCGCTGCAGCCAGCCGATCAGGAACGGCAGGACCAGTCCGATTCCTAGGAATCGGACGAGGTGATGGATGCCCACATAGAGCGGGTCGAGCCCGAGGATCAGGGCCAGGACGGTCATGGCCTCCAGACCGCCGGGCGCGAAAGCCACGAGGCCGTTGGCGAAGCTGACGCCGGCGAGCCAGGCGGCCACGCTGGCGAAGAGCGCCGCCACCACCATGCCGACCGTGAAGGAGCCGAGCGCCGATACGAGCGCTCTTCTGAGGGTCGAGCGCTGGAGATTGCGGAACCGGTCGGCGATGAAGAGCCCGATCAGCACGAGACCGCCCGTGGCGATCGCCGGGGGAATGACGCCGGTGACGAATTCCGTGCCATGGCTCACGGAACTGACGATGGTGGCGCCGAGCAGGATCGGCGCGGCCACCTTCAGCGCCTTGAACACCGTTCCCAGAGCGAGCCCGCCCAGCAGGATGAAGGCCATGCCTCCCGGACTCTCGACGGGAAGTCCGGCGCCGACCAGCGCCCCCGTGTTGCCCCCTCCTCCGGTCATGACCACGAGACTCGGCAGCAGGGCGATCAGCACGAAGAGCCGGAAGTTCTGCACGATGGCGATGGAAGCGACCTCGGCCTTCCGATCGGCCGCGACGGCCAGGACGGTGGACAGCGCGCCGGGAACGGAGGCCAGCACCGCATCGGCCTTGCGCCAGCCGGAGATGCGCACGAGCCAGGCGCTCGATGTCGCGGAGATGGCCATGACGCCGAAGACCAGAAGGATGAGGCTGCCCGGGTAGCGCGCCATCGCATCGATGGCGGCGGGCGTCACTGCCGCTCCCATGGCGGCGCCCGAAGTCAGCATGGCAGCATCGGCCAGCGCCTTCGGCAGGGGCAAGGCCCAGCCGGACAGGCCCCAGAGCGTCGCAGCGATGGCGGAACCGGACAGCCATGCGGCCGGAACGCCGAGCCAGTAGAAGACGAGCCCGCCGAGAGCGGCAACCAGGATCTGAATGAGATGGGCAAGGATGAGACGCATCACGACTTTGCTGAATGGACGTCCTTGGTTTCTAGGTCAAATGCCGAAGATGCGCAGATGCCATGCGGCCAAGGTCTGCCGTTGATCGGGTGAGGCGTTGCGGAGATCGCGAAAGCCTGCTGAGATTGCGCGCATTCAATCGGGATCAGGGAGGAAACGGTGCTGCACGGAATCGACCCGGCGCTCAATGCGGATCTTCTGTATGTGCTCCAGGCCATGGGGCACGGTGACGATCTCGTCATCTGCGATGCCAATTTCCCTGCCGATTCCCTTGCGCGCCAGACCGCCTACGGCCGGGTGATCCGCATGGACAATATCGGCTCGCCGCGCGCCATCCGGGCCGTCCTCTCGCTGATGCCCCTCGACAGTTTCGTCGAGTATCCGGCGGAGCGCATGGAGGTCGTCGGCAATCCCGACAATCTCCCGGTCATTCAGCAGGAAGCGCAGGCGGAGGTCGATGCGGTTGCGCGCCGCGACGCCGGGCGCGACACCTGGCCAATGGGTTCCGTCGAACGCTTCGCATTCTACGAGCGCGCGAAGAAGGCCTATGCCATCGTGGCGACCGGCGAGCGCCGCTTCTACGGCTGCTTCATTCTCAAGAAGGGCGTGATCGCGCCTCCGTAGCGGGATCGTCTCCTCAGGTCACGAGCCTCGGCAGGGCTTCACTGATGCGGCGGACCGCCTCCTCCACGTCCTCGGGCTTGCGCAGATAGCAGAGGCGCAGATAGCCCTCGCCGGCCTCTCCGAAGGCGGAACCCGGCGCGAGACCGACATTGGCCTCGTCGATGAGGCGGAAGGCGATGTCCTTCGAATCCGTCGCACCCTTGATCTTCAGGAAGGCGTAGAAGGCGCCGCTCGGCGGCGGCAATTCGACGAGGCCGGTTTCCGCGAGGCGCCCGACCACTTCGCGGCCGTACCGGGCCTTGGCGATCTGATCGACCAGGAAATCCTCGCCCTGCTCGATGGCCGCCACGCCCGCGCGCTGAACGAAGACCGGCGTGCCGGAGGTCTGATACTGCACCAAGTTCTCGATCACCGGCCCGAGGGAGGGCGGCGCCTCCAGCCAGCCGAGACGCCAGCCGGTCATGGCCCAGTTCTTCGAGAAGGTCTGGATGAAGACGATTTTGTCCTCCGGCTCCATCACATCGCGGAAGGACGGCGTGCGTCCGTCGACCGTGAGAGAAGGATCATGGACGAAGCGTCCGTAAATCTCGTCGGCCACGATCCACAGCCCGTGCCGCCGGGCGAGGTCCAGCGCCGCGCGCAGGTCTGCATGGGTCGCAACCCAGCCGGTGGGATTGGACGGCGAGTTGATGACGAGCACGCGGGTGCGGGGCGTGATCGCCTTCTCGAGCCGCTCGAAATCGAGATGCCACCCCTTGGCGTTGATCGTCATCGGCACGGCGACGGGACGCGCACCGGCGATGGTGATCGCACCGGCGAAGTTCGGCCAGGCCGGCGTGGGGATCAGCACCTCGTCGCCGTTGCCGGCCAGCATGCGGAACGCGATCTGCATCGCCGGCATGCCGCCGGAGGTCACGAAGAAGCGCTCGGGATCGAAGGGCTTGCCGTAGAGCCGCTCATGGTAGCCGGCGATGGCTTGGCGGAGTTCCGGGATGCCCCGCTGGTAGGTGTAGAAGGTCTCGCCCTTCGCAAGCGACTGGGCTGCGGCCTCACAGATGAAGGACGGTGTCGGCAGGTCGCCCTCCCCGACCCAGAGCGGGATGATTCCCGGCTTCAGCCGGCCATAGGTGAACACGTCGACGATGCCGCTCGTCGGCGCCTGCTCCGCCTCCGGGCGCAGGTTGAGAACGGACGGAACCGGCACGGACACATTCATGGAGGGTTTCCTTGAAACGAGGCGAACAGGCATGGCCCGTTCGCCCGCTCAAGGCAAGTCCGGAAAAGGTCTCATGACAAATGACGAAGGATCCGATCGAAACCTGTGATGGATGTCAGGTGGTCCGGCCCGTCTTCAGAAGGTCGCGGATTTCCGTCAGCAGCTTCACGTCCGCCGGGATTTCCGCGGGCTTCTCGGCCGTGCCGGTCTTTGCATCCTCCGTGCGGCGCAGGCGGTTCATGCCCTTGACCAGGAGGAAGAGGATCCAGGCGATGATGGCGAAGTTGATGGCGACCGTGATGAAGTTGCCCCAGCCGAGCACGGCGCCCTGCTTCTTGGCCTCGTCGAGGGATCCGGCCGTGACGTGGCCCGACAGGGCCGTGAAGTAGTTCGAGAAATCGAGGCCGCCTGTGACGGCCCCGATGATGGGCATGAAGATGTCGCCGACGAGGGAGTCCACGATCCTGCCGAAGGCGGCACCGATGATGATGCCGATGGCGAGATCGACCACGTTGCCGCGCAGGGCGAATTGCTTGAACTCATTCCACATGACCGGACCTCTTTGCTACCCCCTCAGCTAAAGCTGCCCGATCTGGGAATTTCGTCAAGCCTGAGAGCATCGAGCGGACCCAGTGGGCCGCTCGATGCGATGCTCTCGGCAAAAGAGGAAAGCATCGGATGGGATCCCAAAAGCGGGTTCCACTTTTGGGTCCGATGCTTTAGCGGGCCGCCAGCAGATCCTGCAGGTCGAGGCGCTGCGTGACCATGGCGAGTTCGCCGCTGGCGGTCCTCGGCCACTGGTCCTCGGGCCGGTCGACATAGAGCTCGATGCCGTTGCCGTCGGGATCGCTCAGGTAAAGCGCCTCGCTGACCCCATGATCGCTCGCGCCCTGCAGGGGAATGCCGGCCTCGGCCAGACGGTAGAGCGCATCCGCGAGGGCTGCCCGCGTCGGATAGAGGATCGCCACATGGTAGAGCCCCGTCGAGCCGGGAGGCGGCGGGGAGCCGCCCTTGCTCTCCCAGGTGTTCAGGCCGATGTGGTGATGGTAGCCGCCCGCCGACACGAAAGCGGCCTGGGTTCCGTAGCGCTGGATCAGCTCGAAGCCGAGCACGCCGCAATAGAAGGCGAGCGCCCGATCGAGATCGGCCACCTTCAGGTGGACATGCCCGATCCTGACGCCGGGGTCGATGGGACGGGACGCCGGCACTCCGGCGGCTTCCTGTGGGATGGGTTTGACCATGGGGGTGCCTCAGGCTGAGCGCGGGGAGAACGTGGGAGCAGTCTTGGCCGATCCGGCCCGCACCGCAAGAGCGCCGTCGCCCAGGAGGGCCTGCGTCACGAGGGCCGCGATCCAGAACGCCAGATATTCCCAGCCGCCATTCGGATTGTTGAAGAAGAAGCCTGCCGGGCCGTGGACGAACGCGATGGCGCCGAGCAGGATCGGGATCAGGGCCAGGGAAACCCAACGGGTGTAAAGGCCGAGGATCAGGGCGATGCCGCCGGCCGTCTCGGCCGCGATGGTCAGATAGGCCAGCGCCGGAGGCAGGCCGAGGCTGCCGAAGAACTGGGCGGCGCCGGACGGCGTGAACACGAAGACCTTCAGGCCGGCATGGGCAAGGAAGACGAGGCCGAGTGTGATGCGAAGGATCAGGGCGGCGTAGGGAGCGGTACGATTATCGATCATCAAGGATCTCCTGAGATGAGCCTTTCATATGATTTCAAACCGTTGATATGATAATCTCACTTTTGGAATATTACCTCACACCTACAGAGTGAAATCATTAAATGCTCGACCGCGTCACCGGCATGCAGGTCTTCGTGCGCGTTGCCACGCTCGGCAGCTTCTCGGCGGCGGCACGGGCGCTCCACCTGTCGCAGACCATGGTGACGAAGCACGTGGCGGCTCTCGAGGAGCGGCTCGGGGTCAAGCTGCTGCACCGGTCGACCCGCAAGCTCATGCTGACCGAGGAGGGCCGAGCCTATCTCGCCGCCTGCGAGCGCATCCTTGCCGAGATCGAGGAGGCGGAGGCCTCCGCCAGCCTCGACCGCATCGAGCCTCGGGGAACGCTGCGGCTGAACGTGCCCCTCACCTTCGGCTTCCGGCAGGTCGTTCCCGCTCTGACGGAGTTCAGTCGGCTCTACCCCGCCGTCTCCTTCGATCTGGGTCTCGCGGATCGCTTCGTCGATCTCATCGAGGAGGGGTGGGATCTCGCGATCCGGATCGGGCGCCTGAAGGATTCGAGCCTCGTGGCGCGGCGGCTCGCCGCCTGCCGAACCGTCGTGTGCGCCTCTCCGGCCTATCTGAAGGGTCACGGAACCCCGCAGACCCTGGAGGATCTCGCCCGGCACAATTGCCTCGGCTATACCCTGCCGAGCGCCATCGGGGCGAGCCGCTGGGCCTTCGGCCTCGACGGCGAGATCTCGGTGCCGATCCAGGGCAATCTGCGGGCGAATAACGGCGATGCCCTCCTGGCCGCAGCCGTGGCCGGTCAGGGCCTGATCTACCAGCCCACGTTCATCGTGGGCGACAGCCTGCGCTCCGGCAGCCTCGTTCCGGTCCTGACCGCCTATCCCACCTACGAGCCCGCCATCCATGCGGTCCTGCCATCGGGCCGTCAGGCTCCGGCCAAGGTCCGCGCCTTCGTGGCGTTCCTGGCCGAGCGCTTCGGGCCGGAGCCGGAATGGGACCGGGACCTGTGACGTCTGCTGTGGTGGCGTTCACATTCGTAAATCGCTAAAGCTGTTTCATGTTTGCTTTCGAGGGTTGAGCCTATGGTCGCCACCTGGGCCGTCGTATTGTCCGCTCTGGTTTATCTCTGCTTCCTGTTCACCGTGGCCCATTGGGGCGACAATGGAGGGCGGCGGTTCATCCAGGGCCCTGCCCGTTCCACCATCGCGGCCCTTGCCCTTGCGGTCTATTGCACGTCCTGGACCTTCTTCGGATCGGTGGGACTGGCGAGCCATTCCGGCTTCGACTTCCTGGCGATCTATATCGGCCCGATCCTCGTGATCGGACTGGGCTACCCCCTGGTCGCCCGCGTTGTGCGCGTGGCGAAGACGCAGAACATTTCCTCCATCGCCGACTTCGTCGCGGCCCGTTACGGCAAGAGCGAGAGGGTCGCGGCTCTCGTCAGCCTGATCGCGCTGGTCGGCTCCATCCCCTACATCGCCCTGCAGCTGAAAGCCGTCTCGTCCTCTCTCGACGTCTTCCTGACGGCCGCCAATGAAACCTTCCTGATGAAGCCTCCCTTCATCGGCGATCTCGCCCTCGTGGTGGCCCTCGTGCTGGCAGGCTTCGCCGTCGCTTTCGGCACGCGCCATACGGATGCGACCGAGCACCAGAACGGACTGCTGCTCGCGATCTCCGTCGAGTCGGTGGTGAAGCTCGTCGCCTTCCTGGTGGTCGGCGGCTACATCACCTTCGTGATGTTCGACGGCTACGATGCCATCGTGCAGCGGCTCCATGAACAGGGCACCACGGCGGATCTGATGAGCCGGACATCGGGGTTCGGCAGCTACGTCACGCTCATCCTGCTTTCCGCCTGCGCGGCGCTTCTCCTGCCGCGCCAGTTCCATGTGACGGTGGTGGAGAACCACGACATCGCCGACCTGAAGCGCGCCGCCTGGCTGTTTCCGCTCTATCTGGTGCTCATCAACCTTTTCGTGCTCCCGATCGCTCTTGCGGGCCTCGCGTCATTTCCCGAAGGCGCGGTCGATCGCGACATGACCCTGCTCGCGCTGCCGCTCTCGGACCACGCGGGCACCGTCGCCGTTCTCGCCTTCCTTGGCGGCTTCTCGGCCGCCACAGCCATGGTCATCGTCGATTCCGTCGCCGTGGCGGTGATGATCTCGAACCATCTCGTCATGCCGATCGTCCTGCGGCGGCGCGCTTTCTCGGGCATCGATCCCGGCAGTTTCGTGATCGGCGTGAGGCGCATCTCCATCGTCCTGGTCATCCTCCTCGGCTATGCCTATTACCGGGCCTCCGGAGAGGCGGCGCTTGCCGCCATCGGCCTCTTGTCCTTCGCCGCCATCGCGCAGGTCGCACCGGCCTTCATCGGCGGGCTCATCTGGTCCCGCGGCACCGCGCTCGGCGCCAGCATCGGGCTGATCGTCGGCTTTCTCACCTGGGCCTATACGCTGCTTCTGCCGAGCCTCGTCTGGGATGGCGTGTTCTGGTCCGACGTGGTCGTCACAGGCCCGTTCGGCATCACGGCTCTCAAGCCCACATCCCTGTTCGGGGTCGACCTGCCGCAGCTCACCCATGGCGTCGTCTGGAGCCTGACGCTCAATATCCTCTCCTACGTCGCCTTCTCGCTCTGGCGGCCGGTGACCGCCATGGAGCAGATCCAGGCCAACGTTTTCCTGGGCGAGGCCGCCGCTTCCGCGACGCCGAGCTTCCGCCTGTTCCGCGCCAGCGTGACCGTCGGTGAGCTGCGCGCCACCGTCGCGCGGTATCTCGGCGAGGAGCGTACGACCCGCTCCTTCGAAGGTTTCACCCATAGCCGCGGACAGAACCTGGAGCCCCGCGCCGAAGCCGACGTCCATCTTCTGCGCTACGCGGAGCACCTGTTGGCCTCCGCCATCGGTACCGCATCGTCGCGCCTCGCGCTGTCGCTGCTACTGCGCCGCCGCACCGTGTCCACGGAAGCGGCGCTGAAGCTCCTCGACGACGCTTCAGCGGCCATCCAGCACAGCCGCGACCTTCTCCAGCATGCACTCAACTATGCCAAGCAGGGCATCACTGTGCTCGACAGCGACCTGCGCCTGCTGGCCTGGAACCAGGCCTTCATCGATCTCTACGACATGCCGCCCAACTTCGTGCATGTGGGCATCAGCATGGAGCGCATCGTTCACTACAACGCCTCGCGCGGCTCGTATGGGCCTGGCAGCATCGACGAACTCGTCGAGGCTCGCCTGCACTCCTTCCGCCACGACGTGGAGCCGGTGCGCCTCAAGCTCTATCCCTCCGGCAAGGTCATCGAGATCCGCTCGAACCTGCTGCCCGACGGCGGCCACGTGACCACCTACACGGACGTGACCGAAACCGTTCTGGCGGAGGAGGCGAGCCGTCGCGCGAACGAGACGCTGGAGCAGCGGGTCCGCGAGAGAACCGAGGAACTGACCCGTCTCAACGAGGCCCTGCGAAGCGCGAAGGCTGAGGCCGACGAGGCGAACATTTCCAAGACGCGCTTTCTCGCCGCCGCCTCGCACGACATTCTCCAGCCCCTCAATGCGGCGCGTCTCTACGCGGTCTCCCTCGTGGAGCGCGATCGCGAAGCCGGCGACGGAACGCTGGCCGAGAACATCGACGCCTCGCTCGATGCGGTCGAGGAGATCCTCACCGCCATCCTCGACATCTCGCGCCTCGACACGGGCGCCATGAAGCCGCAATGGTCGAGCTTCCGCATCGACGAACTGTTCCGCCAGCTGCAGCGCGAGTTCGAGCCCGTCGCCCGCAACAAGGGCCTGAAGCTCACCTTCGTACCCTCCTCGCTGACCGTGCGGTCCGACCGCCGCCTCATGCGCCGCCTGCTCCAGAACCTGATCTCCAACGCGATCAAATACACCCTGTCGGGCCGGGTGATCGTCGGCGGCCGCCGGCGCGGCGGCCATCTCGTGCTGGAGGTGTGGGACACGGGCCTCGGCATTCCCCCCTCGAAGCAGCGAATCGTGTTCCGCGAATTCCAGCGCCTGGACCAGGGCATGAAGGCCGCGCGGGGCTTGGGGCTCGGCCTCTCCATCGTCGAACGCATCGGCCGGGTGCTCAAGCATCCGATTACGCTGAACTCGGAAGTGGGCCGCGGCTCCGTGTTCCGCGTCGAGGTGCCGGTGGTGGCGGCCCTTCCGGCCACGGCGGCGGCGCCGGAAGCGCCGAAGCCGGCCGCGACGGTGCTGTCGGGCCTGCGCGTGCTGGTGATCGACAACGAGCCCGCCATCCTCGAAGGCATGCGCCTGCTTCTCTCAGGGTGGGGCTGCGACACCTGGACGGCGTCGGATCTCGAGACCGCCCACCAGGCCCTGAGAACGCACCGGGCCCTGCCCGAGGTCATCATCGCCGATTATCACCTGGACGACACGGACGGCCTTGAACTCATCAAGGCCCTGCGCTGGAAGACCCAGGTCGATACCCCGGCCGTCCTCGTGACCGCCGACCGCACGCCGGTCGTGCGCGACGCGGCCGCCGCCATGAACATCCACGTGCTCAACAAGCCTCTGAAACCGGCGGCCTTGCGGGCGCTGCTGACGCAGTGGCGCGCCATGCGGGCGGCGGCGGAGTAAGCCAGCAACGCGTGTCATCAGCGGCCTTGTGCCGGTGATGACATGGATGGAGCCGACAGCGGAGCGCTTCAATCCGCTTTCAGCGCCTCATCCACCGCCGCGACCGCGTGGATCGTCGTGGTGTCGAAGAGAGGCACGGCGCTGTCCTCGTCCGAGACCAGCAGCATGATCTCTGTGCAGCCGAGAATGATGCCTTGCGCGCCGCGCTCGATCAGGCGCGCGATGATCTCGCGATAGGCTTGGCGCGATTCCGGCCTGACGATCCCGAGCACGAGTTCCTTGTAGATGATCTCGTGCACGATCCGCCGGTCCGCTTCGTCCGGCACGATCACGTCGAGCCCGTGGCGCTCGCGCAGGCGGCCCTTGTAGAAATCCTGCTCCATGGTGAAGGCCGTGCCGAGAAGGCCGATGCGATCGTATCCAGCGGCCTTGATCCTGTCGGCCGTGGGATCCGCGATGTGAAGCAGCGGAACGCTCACGGCCGCTGAAATCGCGTCCGCGACGCGGTGCATGGTGTTGGTGCACAGGACGATGAAATCCGCGCCGCCGCGCTCCAGGCGCAGAGCCGCGTCCCTCATCGCCAGGGCGAGTCTCTCCCAATCCCCCTCGTGCTGCAGCCGCTTGATGTCCTCGAAATCGACGGAATACATCAGGCATTGCGCCGAGTGCACGCCGCCGAGTCGCCGGTTCGTTTCCTGGTTGATGATGCGGTAATACTCGGCCGAGCTTTCCCAGCTCATGCCGCCAATGAGTCCGATGGTTCGCATTTGGCGTCAGGGGTTCGGGGTATAGGGTGCGCGCCCGGAGCCCAGCGCATCGTCGAGCAGTTCGAGCCGGTCCTGTCCCCAGAACACCTCGCCGTCGAGCACATAGGCGGGCGACCCAAAGACGTCGCCCGCGACGGCGTTCTCGAGATTGAGGGCATAGATCGCCTCCGTGGTGCTGCCGGTCACCACCTCCATGAGGGCCGACGAGTCGAGTCCCGCCTGCTCGGCCAGCTCGGACAGGACCAGCGGATCGCTCAGGTCCCGCTCCTCCTCCCATATGGCCGCGAAGGCGCGTCGCAGGAAAGCGTCCGGGCTCCGGCCCGAGGCCGTGACCGCGATGACGAAGCGGTCGGCGAGGTTCACGTCGAAGGGCCAGTGCTTCGGATTGATGTTGAAGGTCAAGCCGCGCTTCTCGCGCCAGCGCTGCAGCTCCACGATCCGGTAGCGCTGCCGCGCGGGATGGCGCTGGGCAAGCGGCAGGCCGCCGGTTTCCGAGAAGACCCGGCCGAGGAAGACGGGCTTGAAATTGACCTCGACCCCATGCTTCTGCGCGACTTCCATGAAGGGCGCATGGCCGATATAGGCCCAGGGACTCACGAGGGAGAAGTAGTAATCGATGGTGCGGGGCATGGGTTCGGTTCGCCGGTAGGTGAAGCAGGCCCCCACCTTGGACCATCAGGCGGCGCTCTTCAACGCCTCTTCGGCCACGAGGAAAGCCTCGACCTCGGGCGAAGCCGCGGGTGCCGTCTCCTGGATACCGACCTCTTCGAGCAGGCGGCTCATGGGCACGAAGCTCCTCGCTTGGCGGTCATAGATCCCGGCCCGGACAAGGGCGATGGCGTTGAGGATGGGGCTACCGTCCCGGGCCGTCGAGACCAGCCGATGCTCCATCACCACATGGCTGTCGGACCAGGTGAGAATCCGCGTCTCGAGGGTGAAGGGCCGGAAGGGCCTGAGCTCCCGCCTGAAGCGGATCTGCCCCGCCCCCACCACGGGCACCCAGCCGTGCCTGAGGATGGGCCGCCACAGGCCCGAGCGGATCATGATGTCGGAACGGCCGAGATCCATGAGCGTCCAGTAGCGCCCATTGTTCATGTGAAGCGACGTATCGAGGTCGTGCGGCCAGACCCGGTACGTGAGGCGCGACGCGTCCCGCACCGGATGGAGCCTCGGCCGGAAGAACGAAGCGACAATCAGGTGAAGGACGCGCAGCCAGAGGTTCATGCCAGGCCTATCCCGGTCTGGCGCTGGAACAGGATGAGGTCGAGGGCCGGCGCATCGAGGCCGAAGCCCGTCAGGAGGCAATGAACCTGCCCGCGATGGTGCGTCTGATGATTGAAGAGATGGACCAGGGCCGGTGCGAGCGGCTGCTCGATCTCCGCAGGATTGGTAATCGTCTTGTAGCGGATGCGGCCGGCGAGATCGGCCTCGGACAGCCTGTGGATATAGGAGACGATCCGTTCGTCCTCCTTTTGCCGCGCGCTCCGAAGATCGGAGAGGTTCTCGAACAGGATCGCATCGAGCCGGTTCGGCGCCTCGCCCTGCCCCATGAAACGTTTCAGCCAGATCCGGTCCGTGGCGAGCAGATGGTTCAGGGTGCCGTGAACCGATTTGAAGAAAGCTCCGCGATCCGCGCGGTAATCCGCGTCAGAAAGCTGCGCGGCGGCATCATAGATGCGCTCGTTGCACCACGCATTGTAGGCCGCCATCATGGCAAAGTGCGGTTTCATGGAAAGGCTCCTTCAGATCGTCCCGATGTTGAAGCGACACCTTATCGTCGTCCCGGACGAAGCGCAGCGAAGATCCGAGAATGTCGGACGAGAGTAGCGCGGATGTCCCCTCCCCCCTGTGGGGGAGAGGGCTGGTCGCGCCATGTTCTGGAAACGATCCAGCGTGTTTGATCAAGCCGCCTTCTTCGCTCCGGCGCGGCCATAGAACGTGTCGCCTGATGCGGCCATGTCGAGGAGGATCTTCGGCGGCGCGAAGCGGTCGCCGTGCTTCGCCTGAAGGCTCCGGCACAATTCCACGAAGGCTTTCGCGCCCATGAAATCGATGTAGGAGAGCGCACCGCCCGTATAGGGCGCGAACCCGAAGCCGAGGATGGAGCCCACATCCGCCTCGCGCGGATCGGTGATCACGCCCTCCTCGAAGGTGCGCGCGGCCTCCAGGGCCTGCGTGACGAGGAGGCGCTGCTTCAGCTCCTGCATGTCGACCAATTCGGCCTCCACATGCTGGGCCTGAAGGTCCTTCAGGCCCGGCCAAAGGCGCTTCTGTCCGCCTTCCGGATAATCGTAGAACCCTTTCCGGTTCTTGCGGCCGAGGCGTCCTTCCTTCTCCACCAGCGCCGTAAGCAGCTCCTCCTGCTGCGGCACGAT
The DNA here is from genome assembly GCF_024519725.1 of Microvirga sp. Mcv34. GTDB lineage: Bacteria > Pseudomonadota > Alphaproteobacteria > Rhizobiales > Beijerinckiaceae > Microvirga. Next base: position 125,760 of record NZ_JALJRK010000007.1, read on the forward strand.
GGAGGCTTCACCCAGCTGGACCTTCGTGGCGCGCAGGATTTTGAGGCCGAGATCGACGCCGACCTCGTCGTTGAGCGAAAGTGGACCGACCGGCATGCCGGCCTGCTTGCCCGCCTGCTCGACCATGGCCGCCGGCAGCCCCTCGGTGAACATGAGATGGCCTTCGAGAATGTAGGCCAGCACGCAGCGATTGGCGAAGAAGCCGCGGGAATCGTTGACGACGATCGGCGTCTTCTTGATCAGGCGCACATAATCGAGCGCGGTGGCGAGCGCCTTGTCGCCGGTTTCCTTGCCCATGATGATTTCCACCAGCATCATCTTCTCGACGGGCGAGAAGAAATGGATGCCGATGAACTGGTCGGGCCTCTTCGACTGCTTGGCGAGACCCGAGATCGGCAGTGTCGAGGTGTTGGACGCGAAGATGCAATCCGGCCGGATCGCGGCCTCCACCTTCCCGATCACCTCGGCCTTGACCTTGGGATCCTCGAACACAGCCTCGATGACGAGATCGCAATCGGCGAGATCGCCGTAATCGGCCGATGGCGTGATGCGGGACAGAAGCGCATCGCGGTCCGCCGTCTTGGCGCGGCCCTTCATGATCTGGTCCGACACGAGCTTGTGCGAATGCGCCTTGCCCTTCTCGGCGGCTTCCATGTCGCGGTCGATGAGCACGACCTCAAGCCCCGCATTGGCCGTGACATAGGCCACGCTCGCGCCCATGAAGCCCGCGCCGACGACACCCACCTTCTTCAGGCTGGACGGCGGCACGTCCTTGGGGCGGCGGGCGCCCTTATTGAGGTCCTGCATGGAGACGAAGAGCGTGCGGATCATCGCCGCCGCCTCCTTCGAGCGCAGGATCTTGGCGAACCAGCGCGATTCCACCTTCAGGGCGAGATCCATCGGCAGCTGCAGTCCCTGATAGACGGATTCGAGAATCGCGCGGATCGCCGGGTAATTGTCCTGCGTCTCGCGGCGGTAGATGGCATTCGCCGGCGGCCAGATCTGCATGCCGGCGGCGGAATAAACCTTGTTGGAGGGCAGCTTGTAGCTCTTCTGGTCCCAGGGAGCGACGGCGGAGCCGCCCTGCTTGATCCAGTCTTTCGCCGCCTGCACGATCTGGTCGCGCGGCGCGACCGCATGGACGAGGCCCATGTTGCGCGCCATGAGCGGCCGGAGCTGCTCGCCCTTGAACAGCATCTGCAAAGCGTCGCCCGTCTGCATGAGACGCGACACGCGCTGCGTGCCGCCGGCTCCCGGGAAGAGGCCGACCTTCACCTCGGGCAGACCGACGCGGGTGGAATCCACGTCGGAGAGAACCCGGAAATGGCAGGCGAGCGCCAGCTCGAAGGCGCCGCCCAGGCACACGCCATGAAGGGCGGCGGCGAAGGGCTTTCCGCTCGTTTCAAGGCGGCGATAGAGCAGCGAGAGCCTGCGCGATTCCTCGAAGAAGAACTGCATGGCAGCCTCCTCGCCCTTCTCCTTCGCGAGGCGCCCGTATTCGGCGCCGAGGCCCTGGAGCATAGTGAGATCGGCGCCGCCTGAAAAAGCCTCCTTGCCGGAGGTGATGACGCAGCCCTTGATCGCTTCATCCCCGGCGACCGTCTCGATGATCCGCTCCAGCTCGCCCATCACCTCGGGGGTGATCACGTTCATGGAGCGGCCGGGCATGTCCCAGGTCGCAAGCGCGATGCCGTCGGAATCGACCTCGAAGCGGAAATTGGTGAAGTTCGTCATGATGTTCTCCCCTGCCCGCTCTCAAACCCGCTCGATGATCGCAGCCGTGCCCATGCCGGCAGCAACGCACAGCGTGATGAGGGCCGTCTGCTTGTTCGTGCGCTCGAGCTCGTCGAGCACCGTTCCGAGGATCATGGCGCCGGTGGCGCCGAGCGGATGGCCCATGGCGATGGCGCCGCCGTTCACATTGACCTTCGCCGGATCGAGATCCATGGCCTGCATGTAGCGCAGCACCACCGACGAGAACGCCTCGTTGATCTCGAAGAGATCGATGTCGTCCTTGGTCATGCCGGCCTTGCGCAAGGCGAGTTCCGACACGTCGATGGGGCCGGTGAGCATCAGCGCGAGATCGGAGCCGATGGAAGCAAAACCCTTGAGGCGCGCGCGCGGCTTCAGGCCCGCCTTCGCCCCGCCCTCCTTGCTCCCGACCAGAACCGCCGCAGCGCCGTCCACGATGCCCGACGAATTGCCCGCGTGATGCACGTGGTTGACGAATTCCACGTCCGGATGGGCCGCGATGGCAACCGCATCGAACCCACCCATCTCGCCCATCTGAACGAAGGCGGCCTTGAGTTGGCCGAGCGACTGCATGTCCGTCTGCGGCCGCATGTGTTCGTCCCTGGACAGGATCGTGATGCCGTTGACGTCCTTCACCGGCACGACCGATTTGGCGAAACGCCCCTCGTCCCAGGCCTTCGCGGCGCGCTTCTGCGACTCGACCGCATAAGCGTCGACGTCATCGCGCGAGAAGCCGTATTTCGTCGCGATCAGATCGGCCGAGATGCCCTGGGGCAGGAAGTAGGTCGGAATGGCGATGCCGGGATCGACCGGCCATGCGCCGCCCGATGCGCCCATGCCGATCCGGCTCATGGATTCGACGCCGCCGCCGATGGCGATGTCCTTCATGCCGGACATGACCTGCGCGGCGGCGAAATTCACCGCGTCCAGGCCCGAGGCGCAGAAGCGGTTGATCTGCACGCCCGGCACCTCCTTGCCGAAGCCGGCCTTCAAGGCCGCCGCGCGCGCGATGTCGCCGCCGGCTTCGCCGACGGGATCGACGCAGCCGAGCACCACGTCCTCCACCAGCATCGGATCGAGCTCGTTGCGGCTGCGGATCGCATCAAGCGCCGTCACGGCGAGATCGACCGCGGGAACCTCGTGCAATGAGCCATCCGGCTTGCCGCGCCCGCGCGGCGTGCGAACGGCGTCGTAGATAAAGGCGTCTGGCATCTCTCTCACCCGTAAATTTCATGTGAGGCGTCTTTGGATATCCAAGACGCTCTGTTTCCATTCTGAGAACTTATCTGTTTCAGACCAAAGCTCTACAATTTCCGAGTCTGGTGCCAAAACCCGATCCAACGCCTGGACAGCCGGCTGCTTGAGTATCTCATAGGATTTCTCTTCCTGCTTGATCCTCTGCAGCTCACGAGGCTTTTCACGCGGTATTCCGTCTTCATTTCCGTCGCAAAGAGCAGCCAACATTGCTGCCGCCGCGATAGCCATACTACCTTCTGTAACCTCGAGATAATCCTGATCGGAAACCGCTTCGATGGCCCAGCGAACCGCACCCAGTCCTTGATCATCGAAGTAGGACAGCCAATCACCGGCCTCATCATTGTCGAATGGACCAAATCCCCACGCACCCATAGATAACCCCCTCGTTTCGAGAATGTTATCTTAAAACATATCTTCGGAGAGTGCCATGGTTGTGTCCGCGCCAGAGGAAATGCGCGCGAGACGCATCCCGGTCTCGGGCATCAGCCGCTCCATGAAGAAGCGGCCGGTGAGCAGCTTCGCATCCATCGTGTTGGCCACGCCATTGCCCTGCGCTTTCTTTGCCTGCGCGGCCTTCGCGATCTTGGCCCACATGTAGCCCAGTGCCACGAGGCCGAAGAGGTGCATGTAGTCGGTCGCGCCCGCACCGGCATTGTCGGGCTTCGCCATGGCGTTCTGCATGAACCACATGGTCGCCTGCTGCAGATGTCCCAGGCCCTGCTGCAGGGGCGCGATGTAGGCCTTCAGAGTCTCGTCGCCGGCATTCTCCTGACAGAAGGCGCCGACCTCGTTGAAGAAGGTCATGACGGCGCGCCCGCCATCCTTGCCGAGCTTGCGGCCGACGAGGTCCATGGCCTGGATGCCGTTGGCGCCCTCGTAGATCATGGCGATGCGGGCATCGCGCACGAACTGCGACATGCCCCATTCCTCGATATAGCCGTGGCCGCCGAACATCTGCTGCGCCTTGACCGCGTTGTCGAAGCCGAGATCGGTCAGCACGCCTTTCACCACGGGCGTCATCAGGCCCATGTAATCCTCGGCGGTCTGGCGCTGCGCGTCGTCCGACGAGCGATGCGCGATGTCGCTGTTGAGCCCCGTCCAGACGACGAGCGCCCGCGCCGCCTCGTTGAACGCCTTGATCGACAGAAGCGTGCGGCGCACGTCCGGGTGCACGATGATCGGATCGGCCGGCTTGTCGGGGAACTTCGCGCCCGTGAGCGAACGGCCCTGCAGGCGGTCCTTCGCGTAGGCGACGGCGTTCTGATAGGCGACCTCCGACTGCGCCAGCCCCTGGACGCCGACCGCGAGCCGCGCCTCGTTCATCATGACGAACATCGCGTTGAGGCCGCGGTTCGCCTCGCCGACGAGCCAGCCCTTCGCGCCGTCGTAGTTCATCACGCAGGTGGCGTTGCCGTGAATGCCCATCTTGTGCTCGAGGGAGCCGCAGGAGACACCGTTGCGATCACCGGGCGACCCGTCGCCGTTGACGAGGAATTTCGGGACGACGAAAAGCGAGATGCCTTTGGTGCCGGCCGGCGCCCCTTCGATGCGGGCGAGCACCAGATGGACGATGTTCTCCGCTATGTCGTGCTCGCCGGCGGAGATGAAGATCTTGGTGCCGGAGATCGCATAGGAGCCGTCGCCGTTCGGCACCGCCTTCGTCTTGAGAAGGCCCAGGTCCGTGCCGCAATGGGGCTCGGTGAGGTTCATGGTGCCGGTCCAGGCCCCTTCCACCATCTTCGGCAGATAGGTCTTCTTCTGCTCCTCGGTCCCGTGCACCAGGAGCGCCGCGATGGCGCCCTGGGTCAGGCCCGGATACATGCCCAGGGCGAGGTTCGCCGAGGAGACGAATTCCTGCATGATGGTGTTCAGGACGGAGGGAAGCCCCTGCCCGCCGTATTCCTCCGGCACCGACAACCCCATCCAGCCACCGGCCGCATAGGCGTCGTAGGCCGCCTTGAAGCCCTTCGGCGTCGTCACCGATCCGTCCGGGTTGCGGGTGCAGCCCTCCTGGTCGCCGGACAGGTTCAGGGGCGCGAACTCCTCCTCGCACAGCTTGGCGCCCTCAGACAGGATGGCCTCGACCATGTCGGGCGTCGCGTCGGCGAAACCGGGCAGATTGTTGTACCGCTCAATCGGGAACACGTCGTTCAGAAGGAACACGACGTCTTCGACGGGGGCCTTGTAGACCGGCATTCGGACTCTCCCAGATCGGATTCCGGTGCCGAACATCCGAAGGAATCCGCACCGGCCAAAGATATAGTTCACATATAAACTATATCGGCGTTTTGGGAAGAGGTAGGGTGGAATATCTTTGGTGGAAGCGAAGAAAGTCGGAGAGCGTCCCGCGTGGGGCGCGAAATTAACGAGGCGCACCAGACATGGCCTTTGGCAGAAGAACTCGCAGCCTTTGGGGTGACTTAGAACTTACCAAGTCGGCATTGGGTTAGTCATACTCGATCCAAACCACTGCATTGTGTGCATGGGCGTCCTTCAGTAGGGCGAGAACATGAATGTGCACTGCTTGAGCAGTGTCTTTAAGGGCTTCAATGTCCACGCTCTGCCATTGATCGATAACAGCGTTCAAAGATGGGATCTGCCAAGGGTTTTCAACATACCAACCTTCATTCAGATGGTAAGGTAGAGCCAGTCCACGCCAGATGCCGTTATCCGGTTCAACTCTGTTCATGATTGCGTCGAAGTAGCCGATCCATATCCTGACGGCTCTCTGAGAGCCGTCCTTCCCAGCATATGTGAAACGAATTTCCGGCTCGCCCTCAAATCCGGAATAAAAGTCATCTCCCGAGGACATGTGCCTGTGTTTCAACTTTATTTGCTCGATTATGGGAGCGGACGTGGGATTTCACCTTGATCGATGAGATCATCTCGGTAACGAGCGTACAAACGGCAACGCCCATCTGCCAGCAGATGGGCGTTGCATAAACCCGCGTTCTTTGAAGAGTGCCTTAGGCTCAGGCGGCCGCAGCGAGACCGGCGCGGCGCGCCTGGAGCTCGGCCAAAGCATCCTCGATTTCCTTCTTCTGCTGTTCGAGGTGCTGGATCTGGCTCTCGATCTGATCGAGGGAGAGCTTGAGGTTCATCGCCGCTCCGGCTCCCGACCGTTCTTCGGCCACCATGGCGCGGATCTCGGTGAGCGTGAAGCCGAGCTGCTTGCCCTTGAGGATGACGGAAAGACGCTCGCGATCACGGGCATCGTAGATGCGCGCCGTGCCGTCGCGGCGCGGGGACAGGAGACCGCGGTCCTCATAGAAGCGCAGGGTCCGGAGGGTCACGCCGAACTCGCGCGCGAGATCGCCGATCGTGTAGAATTTTGCACCCTCTCCGGCCTCGCCGGCATCCGGAGTGACGATAAACTGATTCATGGAACGCCCCATCGATTGTTATTGTCAGAGGATCTGTGCCGCGCACCTATCCCTTCGTAATGCAATAATAGAACATATTTCTGTTATTTTGCAAGAGTATTGCATCGAGGTCGTTCCGCAGAGGCAAAGAGCACTCCGGCCTGGCGATGACCCAACGGCAACCGGCTAACATCCGGATATCGTTGCCGCTAACTCCTGTGTCCTTAACGAGTTTTTTACTACGCCGGACAAAAGTTGCCTCGTCGGGCGAAGGGTCTGGAAGCGGTGTGATTCGCCTCTTTCAGGCTCACGACCCGGCCGGCGAGCATCGGCACGGGGCCGTGTCAGCCACTCCAGTTCACGAGTATCCCCGCGAGTCCCATCATGAGACGACCCGTCTTCGCGAGACCTGACGACCTGGACCTCAACGCCCGCGAGCTGCTCGCCGCCGCGGCCCGCCGGGCCGGCATGAGTCTTGAGGAATGGATCGCCTCGGTGCTCGATAGGACGCAAGGTCAGCCTGCCTCCCCCCGCCGGAAGGCCGGGAGCGACCTCGACGCCGTGATCCCCCGGATGTCTGCTTCGCCCCCCACTCAACCCGGGCGGGATTACGAGGCCCTGATGGCGGCCGTGGCCCAGGAAAGCGAGCGCCAGGCCAAGGACCAGGCCGCGCAAACCGCCATCGCGCTCGAATCCATGGCCAACTGGATCGAGCAGGCCGAGATTCGCCTGAATCAGGCCACTCGCGGCTCGGCAGACCAGCAGGACCGGATCGCCGCCCTGCTGTCCCAGGCCCTGGGCTCCTTGAAGAATCGCCTCGACTCCGTCGAGCGCAAGGTGACCTCTGAACGGGCCGCGCCAGCCCGAATCGAGTTCCCCATGGAGGAAGCGCTCAAGGCGCTCGCTCCCGTGTCCGAGACGTTGACCGGCCTGCGGGCGGACATGTCCCGCCTCGCGGCGCATCTCGAGCAGCCCCATTCTCTCTGGGCCCCAGCCGTCGAAGGCATCCGGAGCGAGATCGACGGATTGCGCGCCGGCATCGACAGCCTGGCGACCCGCGACGAGGTCGTGGCTCTCGGCGCGGCGCTCGGATCCATCGGCAAGGAGCTCGAACAGGGGCCGACCACGAAGGATCTGCGCACTCTCGCCGGCTCGATCAGCGTTCTCTACGAGCAGGTCCAATCCCTTTCGCAGGACGTCAGCGATGGCCTGCACCGGCGCATCGGCCGCGAAATCGACCACATCAAGGACAAGATCGACGCACTGGCGGCGACGGGCGTCGACCGCACCGTCGTCGACTTCCTCAGTGGCCAGATCGTCGACATGCGCCAGGATCTGGCGCATCGGGCCGAACCGCAGCAGATCGCCCGCCTCTCGGATGAGATCGGGACGATCAGCCGCCAGGTTTCGGAGCTGCGCCTCCACCAGGTGAGCAAGAGCGATTTCACCGCCCTGAAGACCTCCCTGGACGATGTCTGCTCGGCCCTCTACGTCACCGCAACCGCGCAGGAGACGAGCAAGGTTCCCGAGCAACTGGAGACCCTGAGCCGGCGCATCGACGCTCTCGTGCGCCGACCGGATCCCGTCTCGACCGACCTTGCCCCGATCAGTGCGCAGCTCGCGCTCCTGACCGAGCGGATGGCGAATCTGTCGGAGAGCCGCGTCGGCGGCAGCGATACGCTCACTGGAACCATCGAACGGCTATCCTCGCGGATCGATGCCGTCGCCGAACGGGAGACGTCCTCCCACGAGCCTCTGATGCGGCGCTTCGACCGCATCGAGCAGGAGCTGCGCGAACTCGGCCGACAGACCGAGGCGACCGACATGGCGCAGGTGCTCCGCTCCATCGACGAGAAGCTCGAGCGGACGCCGCCTCAACCGGCGGGTCTCGATTCCCTCGAACGTCAGATCAGAACCCTGACCGAGCGTTTCGAGCAGACGCCCGGAGAGGCTCTGCACACGGTTCTCGCCGAGGCGACCAGCCATCTCAGGACCCTTCAGGACGAAGCGGTCGGCATTGCCGAGCGCGCGGCCCGGACGGCGCTGAACGACCTCCGCCCCTCCCTGCCCGGGTCAGGCGATCTCGATGCGGTCAAGCATGGCTTCGTCGAGCTGAAGGCCCTGCACAGCCGCTCCGACAAGAAGACGCAGGAAACGCTCCGCGCCGTTCACGACGCCCTGGAGGCGCTCGTTTCCCGCCTGCCGAATGACGGCACGGCCGCCTTCGCCGGCACGGGCAGAACATCCTCGATCCCAGCGGCTGAAACCTTGCCGCCCGCCGATCGCCTGGAAGCCGCCGTGCGCAGGCTTCATACCGCCACCCTCACCCAGATCGAGGAAACCGCTCCGCCGGCCCTGGAAGCCGCCTCCCGGGAGCCATCCCTGGCGCAGGCTCCGGATATGGCCCCCGAACCCGATTTCGGGAATGTGCGCGCCGACTTCATCGCCGCAGCGAGACGGGCCGCCCAGAACACGGCACCGGAAGTGACGCCCGCCACGCGGCCTCCTTCGTCCTGGAGGGCGGAGTTCGCCGACGCGGAAGAGCCGGAAGCCGACGATTCCCTGCCTCCTCCCGGGACCTTTCTCGAGCGTCTGCGCCGGAGCCTCGATAACCGGCGCCGGCCGCTCCTCTTCGGCCTCGCTTTTCTGATCCTGGCCGCAGGCACCTACCAGATCCTGTCCGTCACCCAGAACCTGCAGGACCTGTCGCTGGGGCCGGCAAGCGTGCAGGAACCGGCGCAACCGGAACCGGCGAAGCAGGCCGAACAGGCGGGCAATCCCTCCGCGTCCGAAGAGACGAATCTCTTCCAGTCGTCCAGCCTCTCCACGGGATCCATCCCCGCTGGTCCCGTGCCGGCCGGGCAATTCCTCGTCGATCCCGCGACCATCGACGGCATCCCCGTGGATACGCCCGCATCGCTGCAGCACGCGGCCTTGTCGGGCGATGCGGCGGCTCTCTACGAACTCGCGTCGCGGGCCGCTGAGGGACGCGGCATGGCAAGGGATGCGAAAGCCGCCGCCCGGCTCTTCGAGCGCATCTCCCAGGCCGGTCTGCCTCCGGCCCAGGAACGGCTCGCCATGATGCATGAGAAGGGCGAAGGCGTTCCGCTCGATCTCAAGCAGGCCGCCTTCTGGTACGAGCGCGCGGCCCTGGGCGGCAATGTCCGCGCCATGCACAACCTCGCCACCGTCCTCGCCTCGGGCAAGAACGGCAAGCCGGACTACGCCGCCGCCCTTCGCTGGTACGCGGAGGCCGCGGAATACGGTCTGCGGGACAGCCAGTACAACCTGGGCGTCCTGCTCGCCCGCGGCATCGGGTCGAGACCCGATCGCTCCAAGGCCTATCAGTGGTTCTCCCTCGCGGCGGACCAGGGCGACGCGGAAGCCGCGCAGAAGCGCGAGGAGATCGCCGTGTTCATGAGCCAAGCCGAGATCAAGGCCGCCAAGGCCGCTCTCGAACGCTGGCGCCCGCGGGCCTCCGACCCGGTCGCGAACAATCCGCCGGCGGCCGCTCAAGGCCAGACCGCCGTCCTGGATCGAAGCCAGGGCGACAGGAGTTAACGGCACGCGGGCTTTGTCATCTTCCATTCAGAACATGACCGTTACATCGCCTGCATGATGCTGTAACAACGACATGGCTGCACCGGCCATTGGGGGAACCGGGGTGCAAATCTATTTGCCGATCGCCGAGATGCCCGTGAGCGTTCTTCTCATTCTTGGAATGGGTGCGGCGGTCGGTTTCATTTCAGGTCTTTTCGGAATCGGCGGCGGCTTCCTGATGACGCCGCTCCTGATCTTCCTCGGCATTCCCCCGGCCGTCGCGGTGGCGACCCAATCGGCGCAGATCGTCGCCTCCTCCACCACCAGCGTGCTCGGCGCGCTGCGCCGCAACGCCCTCGACCACAAGCTCGGCGCCATCCTGGTCGCGGGCGGTTTCGTCGGCTCGGCGCTGGGCGTGTGGTTCTTCGCGGCGGCGCGACGGGCCGGCCAGCTCGATCTCGTCATCGTCGTCTCCTACGTGACGCTGTTCACCATCGTGGGCAGCCTGATGCTCAAGGAGAGCATTCGGGAATTCTGGAGCCGCCGGAAAGGCGGCGCGGTGCGCCCGCGGCGCAGGGCCGGCGAGCACGCGCCCTATCTCGGCTGGCCTCTGCGCATGCGCTTCTACCGGTCCAAGCTTTATGTGAGCATCATCCCGATCGTCGGGCTGTCGCTGTTCATCGGCTTTGCCGGTGCGCTGCTCGGCATCGGGGGCGGCTTCATCGTGGTGCCGGCGCTGCTCTACGTTTTTCGGGTGCCGACCAACGTGGTCGTGGGCACATCGCAGTTCCAGATCGTCTGCACCACCCTCGTGGCCCTCATCCTCCATGCGGTGACGAACCAGGCCGTCGACATGGTGCTGGCGATCCTGCTCATCGTCGGCGGCGTGTTCGGCGCGCAGTTCGGCGCGCGCATGGGCCGCCACCTGCGGGCGGAGCTGTTCCGCTTCCTGCTCGCCATCCTGCTGCTGGCGGTGGGCCTGCGCTTCGGCCTCGAACTGGTCATGCAGCCGGAGGAGCCGTTCTCCATCACGGTGCAGGAGGTGCGCACGTGAGGCTCGTCGGCGCCCTCCTGATCCTTCTCGGCACGATGGTCTGCGCCCGCGCGGAAACCCTGATCACCTCGCTGTCGAACCATCGCGTCCTGATCAACTCGAACTATACGGGAACGCAGATCGCCGTGTTCGGCGCCATCGAGCGGGATGCGCAGACGATCGCCCG